>JAJRVQ010000100.1 GCA_024277255.1 Acidobacteriota bacterium
CCACCGTCAAGCTGTCGAAGGTAAAGGTGGAACCGGCATTGCCGTTAGAGACCACCACGCCGTTGGCGAAAGGCGCCACGCCGATGTTGGTATCGGTGATCGTCGTCGAACCGAAGTCGAAGGCGGTATTCGGGGAGGTCTGTACTGAGATCCCGGTGCTGGTCACGTCGGTGATCGTGGTGCTACCGGTGACCGTGACCGGGTCGCTCAACGTGCTCAGCCTCACCCCTTCATTCGGGCTGGTGAGCGAGGTCAACGAACCAAAGGTCCAACCCGGTGTGGCGCCGGTGCGCAGGGTGGTGACGGCAAGGTCGAGCGCCGGCCCACCGGTGGCGTTGATCACCCCGGCGGTACTCTGGATATCGACGATCCCGCCCAGGCTGGTCATGATGCCGGCGCCGTTGGTGGTGCTCACGTTCAGGCTGGCGAAAGTGACGCTACCGCCGCTGTCGTTGGTGATCATGACCCCCGGATGCGGCGCCTCGAAGGAAGATTCCCCCGCCGCGGTGACCCCGGTGGCGCCGAACGAAAGCGCCGCCGCCGAGTTGTTGACCGAGATACCGAAAGTGCTCGGATTGTCGATCTGGGTGGTGGTCGAACTCAATGCGCCGGTGACGTTGTACAAGCGGATGCCGTGCGAAGCGCTGGCCAACGAGTCGATCAGGTCGAAGGTCATCGCCAGGTCACCGCCGTCGATGTCGATCGCCGCGCCCCCGGCATCGATGATCGAGGTGTCGGAGACGGTCACCGTGCCCACCGCGTTGCCGAAGAGGCCGGCGCCGGCGCTTGCCACGATGTTGAGACCGCGAATCTCGTGGCTGCCGGTCAGGTCGATGCCATTGCCGCCCGCGTGGGTGATGTGCGGCCGGGTCGAGGCGGTGACCAGAGTCTGGCCGCAGGCGACGAGGTCAACGCCGTGGCCGATCAACCGCTGCCCCTCTTTCAGGGAAATGCCGGCGTCGAGACCGGTCACCACCGGCGTCAGCCCCTCGAAGAGGAAGATGGTGTCGCCGGCCACCGAGGCCGCTTCGGCTTCGGCGAGGGTGTGGAAGGGGTTGGTCAAGGTGCCCAAGGAAGCACCCGGTTGCGAGTTGTCGACGAACCAGACCGTCTCCTCGATGAGCAGCGTCGCTGTACCGCTAACCAGATTGCCGTCGTCATCGCCGACCAGATAGTTGAAATTGTCGATACCGGTGAAACCCGGCGGCGGGTCGTAGTCGAAAGTGCCGGTGTTGATATCGACGTTCGACACCGCGCCGCCCTTGGCGGTCACCGCGTCGAACGTGGCGATGGTCAGCGGGTTGCCGTTGTTGCCGTCCGGGTCGCTGTCGTTGGCCAGCAGTCCGGGAAAGGCCGGAGATCCGTCGACCGAGATCTTGACGTTGCCACAGGCTTCGTACTGCTCGTTGAGGATGACCGGGGTGGTCATGAGACTTCCCGCCACCAAGGTCAGGTCCGGGTTGGCGGCGATCAGATCGTCCAGCGTCACCCCCGTGGCCGCACCACCGGTGTTGTCGATCTCGATGGTGTATTCGAGGATGTCGCCCGGTTCGGCCGGCGCGGCAGAGATCAAGGTATCGACCTTGGTCGCCGCCACGTTGGGGGCCACCGTGTCGATCAAACTGACGTCGAGCTGGGCCACGGCGAGACTACTCCCGGTGTCGCGCACGGTGAACACGATCGCGCCCACGTTGGCGAAATCAGCTCCGGCGCCGAGAACCGGGTGGAAGCCGAGGAAGGCCATGTGAACGTCCTCGGCCGCACCGACCGCCGGCAGGACCAAGGCGGCGCGCGAGGAGTTGGCGCCGTCGGTGAAGACCTCTATCAGCAGTTCCATCCCGGCGGTAGTGCCCTCGACACGCAGCCGGAAGGTGGTCGCATTGCCGCTGGTCAGATCCACTCCGCCGAGGCCGGTTGGATCGAGAAGGGCCGGATCGCTGTCACCGTCCCAGGTCAATACCGCCTCGCCCCGCGTGTCCGGGTCGGCGATGAAAGTGAATTGGCCTGCCCCCACCGACGTCGCCACGGCCCCCAAGCCGCTGAGCCGCGAGGCGGTCAGATCGCGGGTGGCTCCCACCATCCCGGCGCCCCCTACCGTCGAAGCAGCATCCGGCGGAACGGTCAGTGGGGTTTGCAGGGTCGAGAAATCATCGACTACCACCGCGCCGACTGGAGGCGATGCGAGGAGGGCGAAGAGAAAGAGGAGTCCCCCGGCCCCAGACGCCCGACCCGATCGGCGGATGACGAAGAGGGCAGCTCCGGTCAGAAGCACAAGGAGTAACACCAACCCCACCGTATCGAGGGTCGGGATCACCGTCGCCGGCTGTGCGGTACCGAAGCCGCGGATCATCCAGTTGCCGGAGGTGCCGACGTTGTCCACCAGGTCGAGCAGATTGTCGGGGTCGCCGGGCGGCGCGAGCAGCGGCGGATCGGGTGGATCGGTCGACCACACGCCGACCCAGGAACTCCCCGCGCTGGCGCTAGTATCGATCGCCGCGGGAGCCGGCGGCGGCATCACGCCGCCACGCATCACCACCCCGATCAACAGGTCGCCGGCGGCTGACACCGACACCGGCGTGGCCAATGAATAGACCGAGAAGGTGTCGCCGTCGAGCACCTGGATGGTCTCATCGAAGGTCGCCAACAGGTTGGCGCCGTTGGACGGGTCACCGTCCGGGTCGAGATAAACGGCGAGTTGAATCGGTCCACCCACCGCCATGCTGGGGCCCGGAGAGAAGAGCACCCAGATCTGCTCCAAGACGAAGCCGGGGGCCGGTGAGACAAAGCGGTTGAACCACAGAAAGTTGCGTGCCGGTGGGCCGGCGAAGCCGAAGTCGCCGTCGCGGGTGTCGTCGTCGAGCACCAGCTGCACGGGGAAATCGGCCAGCGCCGGCAACGGCGGGTTGGCCTCGGTAGGCGCCGACAAACGTGGCGCGAAGGAACCCAGGAGCCCTCCGGATGAGGCCAGCGCGACCGAACTTGCGGCGAGAACCGCCAGAGCGACCAGAGCGACCCAGAGGTAGCCGCCGACTCTTTGCCGGCCGTCGATGCGGTACTGCGTGTGCATTCCCTTGCTCTCCACTGTGTTTCTCTTGTTCCTCGTTGGTCTTCTCGTCGTGGTGACCCGGCTCATGGCACCACCACCGACCAGGCCGAGGTGTCGCCCGATTCGAAACCATCGGCGAAGATCAACGGTGTCCCCGGCAGCACCAGGCTGTCGACGAAGCCGTCGACGCCGGTAGCCGCCGGATCGAAACCGATCGTGCACAGCGCCGATCGAGTGCTCGCCGGTGAGGTGAAGTCGGTTTCAAGCGGGATGAATCCTCCTCCCGTGTCTTGGACCAGGAAGCTCTTGGTCACCGCTCCCAGCTCGCTGCCGGAAGGGCAGGCCGGCTGCGAGAAGAAGGCGCAATCGACCATGAAGGTGACGAAGCTTCCCGGCGCCGCATCGAGCCGCACCGCAGCCAAGATCATCTGATCACCGGCCCCCAAGTCGACACACTGGGAAACGGCGCCGCTGGCGCCCGCGCCTTGATCAGCCACTTGCGCCGACCCGGAGAGCGGTGAGCCGCCGGCATCGGTCGTGTTGTAAGCAGCCGGCGCGGTCGGCGTCCAATCGACCAACGAACAGTCGAAGTAGCCGTTGGCGAAGAGGTTGCCGGCATCGATGCGGAATTCGCGGATGAAGTCGCTGCCCGGGTTGCCGCTGCCGGTACCGTCGAGGGCGTTGCCGGCCGTGTCTTGTAGCCCATCCGCTACCCCCGGCGTGCTGGCCGTGCCGCAAGCGAAGAGGCGATATTGACCGTTGGCCAGAGCACCGCCCAGATCGAGTGTGACGGTGTCGGTGCCGGCGTCGTAGACAGCGGCCACTACCATGATCTCGGTGTCCGCCGGATCGATCAGGTTGCAGGCGGTGGTCGCGACGTCGAGCGTGGGGCCGGAGGCCTGGAACAGCCGGTAGTTGCCCGAGTTCTCAACGCCGTTGGCCGCCGGGCTCTGGCCCATGGCCTCATCGAAGGCGACGGTCAGCTGTGTAAAGGCTACCTGAGCGACCTCGCACTCCTCCACCATTCCGTCTCCGGTATCCGGCAGACTGCCGACCACCGTAACTTGCGGCGGTACCACATCGAGGTTGACCGTGGTGCAGCCTTGCGCCGTGGGGTTGCCACCGTTGGCGCTGTCATCCGCCATGTCGGCGCAGTTGTCGATCTGCGACACACCGGCGGCCAACGGGTCGTCCAGATCGACGGCGAAGACGATCGTCGCCCCCGCTCCTCCACCGGCCAGCTCGCCGCCACCGTTGACGTCGAAGGTACAGACCGAGCCTGGGACGACCGCCGCACAGTTCCACCCCGCTTCGCTGGCCCCGGCGTTGAACTGGGTATCGGAGGGTACCGTTTCGGTGATCACAACACCGGTCGCTCCCTGGTTACCGGTGTTGGCGTAGGCCAGGTCGAAGGCGATGGTGTCACCGGGGAAAGGCGTTGGGCCGGTGTAGCTCTTATCCAAAGTGAAGGCAGGCTCCGCGTTGAGCGGGGTCATCACCGTCTGACTGTTGTTGGCCGCTGGGTCGGCGCCGTTGGCGCCGTCGTCCGCCACCGAGGCGGTGTTGTCGATCGTCGCGATACCGGCGGCGACCGGGTCGCTCACCGTCACGGTGAAGGTGGCGGTCTGGTTGCCGGAACCGGCGGTGAGGGCACCGACTGAAAGGAAACACAAGGTGCCGGCGGGCTCGGCGTCGCAGTCGAGGCCGGAACCGGCGGAGTTGCGTTCCCAGCCCGGATTGGTGCCGGAGGTCGTCGCCGCCGGAACCGTCTCGGTGAGCACCACACCGCTGGCGTTCTGGTCCCCGTTGTTGGCGTAGGTCAAGGTGTAGACCAGCGCACCGCCCGGCACCACGGTCGCCACGTCGGCCACCTTGGAGACCATCACTAGATCGGGCACTGCGTCGAGCGCGGTGAGAGCCGTCTGACTGTTGTTGGCCGTCGGATCGGCGCCGTTGGTGCCGTCATCCGCCACCGAGCCGGTGTTCGAGATCTGCGTCGCGCCAGCCGCGACCGGATCGTCGACCACTACCTGGAAGGAGGCAACCTGGTTGCCATCCGCAACCGCCAGGGCACCGATCGACAAGAAACAGAGCGTTCCCGCCGGCTGGCTGTCGCAACCGAGGCCGGAACCGGCAGAGTTACGCTCCCAGCCCGCGTTGGTGCCGGAAGTCGTCCCGGCGGGAACGGTCTCCGAGAGCACCACGCCGGTAGCGTCCTGGTCGCCGTTGTTGGCGTAGGTCAAGGTGTAGTTGATCGTACCGCCCGGCATTACCGTGGCCACGTCACCGACCTTGGAGACCATCTCCAAATCCGGCGCGGCGACCAGCGGGATTTGCAGAGTCTGTGCGTTGTTAGCCGTCGGATCGGCACCGTTGGTGCCGTCATTGCCCACCGCGCCGGTGTTACCGATCTGGGTGACCCCGGCGGCGACCACCGCGTCCACCACGACTTGGAAGCCGACCGTCATGTTGACTCCCTGGCCGATCACCGCACCGACGGTCAAGAAACATTGGGTGCCGGCTGGTTGGCTATCGCAGTTGAGGCCCGAGCCGGCCGCGTTGCGTTCCCAACCGGCGTTGGTTCCCGAGGTGGTGTTGGCAGGAACCGTTTCGCTGACCACCACCCCGGTGGCGTCCTGGTCGCCGGCGTTGCGATAGGTGAGCGAGTAGTTGATCGTGCCGCCGGGGGCGGTGGAGGCCACGTCGGCGGTCTTCGAAATCATCACCATGTCGGGCTCGGCCTCGACCGGCGTGCAAGTCGGGTCGGTAGCGCTGGTCGCATCGTCGGGATCATCGGTCAAGAACGAGGTGAACTCGTTGCCGTCGACCGCCCCCTGATTGCACACCTCGGCAGCACCCGCCGACAGCGGATTGTCGATCGTCGCCCGGAAGGTGACGGTCACCTTTCCGGGGGGCAGGATGGGAATCGACAGATTGACATCCTGGGCCCAGGCTCCGCGCGCCAGCGGCGGCAACGCACACAAGGCACAGGCGAAGAGGAGAACCCGGAAGGGCAGGCGGCGGTGGTGACCGGCCGGTGAAGGGGTACCAGCCGGTACCGTGTTCTCAGCCGCTGCTGTGTCGTCAGCCGCTGTAGGGGAGCTAGCCATCATCGATCAAGCCCTCGTTGAGTCCGTTTTGGAGACAAGTGGAGTCACAATCCAACCCGCCCTCCCAAGCCAATGGAACCTGTGTCTGTAACGCGAAGCGAGTGGCACAGAAAGTGCGCAAGTACCTTTATCGGTCTGTCTTTCTGGTGTGCCTAAATTTTATACCAAGTCGAAATCTGGAATCAGGAACTGTGAACACGATCCCCGACTCCATCGCCGGCGCGACTGGCCGAGGCTCCACTTCACGACTTCCATTGAACAGTGACCGAGGGGAGAGATCCGTTACAGCCCGACGGTAGGGTGTAGTGGCAAGCTGCCGGCAAGCGTTAGAATCAGCCGGATAGCTTCGGCCCGTTCGACTCGGCCCGTTCGACTCGGCCCGTTCGACTTGGCCCGCTAGCTTGATCACCTTGAATAGCCGGGTGTCTCGCTTCACCAACGACCCGAAATCATCAAAGCCATCCGGCCGCGCAAGAACCGAGAGGAGACCTCCACCGTGCAACCGCTCCATCTGCGCAATCCGCCAGCGGATTCCCCGCGAGTTCGCCGCGCCGGCTCCTTCTCCACACTCGCCATGGTGGCCGCTGCCTTTCTTCTACTTCTGGGTGGCTTTGTCGCCGGCAAGGGTTGGCCCGGCCCGGGCGCGCCGGCGGTCGGATCGCAACCTGATCATGACGGCCCACGGCTCACGGTAAACGGGCCGGATGCAGCCCTCCCAACAGCCGCTATCCAGCTGCAAAGAAAGACTGCGCCGCCGCCATCGGGCGCCCAGCTCAACAGCGAAGAGCGAGCGACGATCGAGATTTTCCAGGACGCCGCGCCGGGCGTGGTCTACATCACCTCGCTCGCGGTGCGCCGCGACTTCTTCAGCCTCGACGTGCACGAGATCCCCCAAGGGACCGGCACCGGCTTCATTTGGGACCGCGACGGCCACGTGGTCACCAACTTCCATGTCATCCGCGGTGCCAGCCGGGCGCAGGTCACTCTCGCCGATCACTCCACCTGGGAGGCGGAAATGGTCGGAGTGGCGCCGGAGAAAGACCTGGCGGTACTGCGCATCCGGGCTCCGCGCTCCGCGCTGCACCCTATTTCGGTCGGTGGCTCGCGCAATCTTCAGGTTGGCCAGAGCGTCTACGCCATCGGCAATCCGTTCGGCCTCGACCAGACCTTGACCACCGGCATCATCAGCGCCTTGGGCCGCGAGATCGACTCGCAGGGCCGGCGTCCTATCCGCGATGTCATTCAGACCGACGCGGCGATCAACCCGGGCAACTCCGGGGGGCCGCTGCTCGACAGCGCGGGACGGCTGATCGGGGTCAACACGGCGATCTACAGCCCATCCGGTGCCTACGCCGGGATCGGCTTCGCCATCCCGGTCGACACCGTTCGCTGGGTGGTGCCGCGGCTGATCGCCGATGGCCGCCTCAGCCAGGCGGTATTGGGAATCGAAGGGGTGGCGGTCGATCAGGTACTGCGCGGTAGCGACAGCGAGGGTGTGCTGATTCTGCGGGTGATCGCCAACAGCGGTGCCGAGCGAGCCGGCCTGCGCCCCAGCCGCCGGGACCGCTCCGGCCGGGTCCTGCTGGGCGACATCATCACCGGGATCAACGGTGCCGCGATCCGCTCGATGGACGACATTGCCCTGGCGCTGGAGCGCAGGCAACCGGGCGACGTGGTGCAGGTGGAGGCGCTGCGCGAACAGAGCCCGGTGCAAATCGAGGTACGGCTGGGGCGCGGCGGCCGGTAGATGGTCGAGGCGGCAACTTCCGTTGAGCGTCTCACCGGCTGGCGCTACGACGCCAACGAGAGCCGGCGGGATTTGCGGCTGGATCTGCTGCGCGGCCTCTGCCTGCTGAAGATGGCCTTCAACCACCTACCGCACGTTTGGATACACGGCTTTCAGAGTTGGCTCGGCTGGGTCTCCGCCGCTGAGGGCTTCTTCTTCATTTCCGGTGCCGTGGTGGGAATCGTCTACGGCCGCAAGGTGCTCAGCGAGGGCTGGGCTCAGGTGCGGAACAAACTCTGGGGTCGGGCCTTACACCTCTACCTGGCCAATCTCGCCCTGCTCTTTTTTTTCCTGGCGCTGGAGGTCTCGGGCCTGTTGCAGGGCAATCACTTCGCCATGCTCTGGTCCGGGGGCTCCTTCGACGCCTCCCGTCTGTTCAGTCTCAACCAGCCTTACTATCTGCACGTGCTCACTCGTTACGTCGTCTTCCTGCTCTTTGCACCGCCGGCTCTTGCCTGGCTGGTCGCCGGCCGCACGCGACGGCTGCTGGTCACCTCCGCGACCCTCTATCTCCTCGGCCGGGTGCTCGGCCCCAACCCGAGGCTTCCTTGGTTGGAGAGTTCCGGCTACCAGGCCTTCCCCGTCCTGATCTGGCAGCTGCTCTTCTTCGCCGGCATGGCGTGCGGTTTCCATCGACAGGCGCTGGCAAGAGGCTGGCGCTATCTGCAAGCTCGCGGTTTGGCCTGGGTGCTGATCGGTGGCAGCGCCCTCTTCATCCTGGTCAAGCGCGCTGTCGATCTGGGCCATCTGAGCGTTGCGCCGTCCGTCGTCTCCTCCTGGCTCGGCCGCACCGATCTCGGTCCCGGCCGTCTAGTCAACCTCACCCTCTTCTTCGCCGCCTCTTTCTGGCTGGTCGATCGAGGGTGGAAACCGCTGGCCCGCGCCACCGGTGCAGTGCTGCTTCCCTTCGGACAGGCCTCGCTCTACGTTTTCCTGGTGCACATCGTGGTGGTCGTCCTCGGCACTGAGTTTCTGCCCTACCTTGCGATCCACCCGAGCGACCTTCCGGCGGGACTTCTCCTTTTCGATCTGGCTCTCCTCGGCCTGGTGTGGGCGCTGGTGCGCCGCCGGGTCCTTTTCGGGTTCATCCCGGCCTAAACGGTGAACAGCACACGGAAGCGCCCCCCGCTGCTGACCGCACTGCTCTTCCTCAGTGTGGTTTCGGTGCTGTCGCTACTTCTGGTGGTGGCCCGCCGGCCGCCGCTGACTTCCGGCGACGTGCGCCACAACGCCCACCAGCTCGAGCAACTCGCGGCCTGGACCACTCTTCTGCCTGCCGCCGCTGAGGCGACGACTCAGGTCACCTACACCTTCGGCGGACCCTGCGGCCGGATCAACGGATTGGCGCTGATCGAGCAATGGGAGCGCTCCGGCGGTCTGACCCAGCCGGAAACCCACCTCTGGTTCTCCGTGGTGCGTGACGAGACCCGCTGGTTTCGCTCCGTGTCGCGCCCTCCTCTGCCCAGCGCGGTGATTCTGCGCAACGACCTCAATTCCGACCTGGTCGCCACCGGCAGCAGTGGCCATCTGACGCTGACCATCGAGCCGCTCATCGACGGCCCGGTACTCGGCGGAGTGCTCACCGTCAACAACCTGGCCGGCGACGATGCGATGGCGTTCAACCGCACCTCGAACCGATGGCTGACCACCGCCGCACAGTCCTCGCATTGCCATTTCACCGAACTCGACCTCGATCTCTTCTCGGTGCTGACCAAGGTTCTTCGCGGACGGATCTGTGGCTCCGACGGTGACAGCCGGCCTTGCGACGATGTTGCACTGACCATCTTCCGAGGCCGCGAGGGCGGTACCTACGGCATCCATCTCCGGGCCCTTGGCAGAGACGGCGGAGTGCTGCCGTTCACCCTCGAGATCACCCGCTATCGAGACGGCCCACAGACCGCCGTCCTACGTTTGCGTCGCAGCCAAGCGACCCTCGATCGCGCGGCGAGCCTCTACGTCGTCGTCCCCCGCCCGCAGGGCGAGATGTTGTCCCCCGAGGACCCGGGTTTCATCGCACTACACTACCGTCCGGATCAGCCGGAGACGCTGATCCTGGAGGGCCAGATCGATTTCGACCGGCTGCTGGCCGGGACTACATGGAGGTAGATGGCAGTCAATCGCCGCACTCCGTCGCTCCGCGCTCTCGCAGCCGTAGGAGTCTCTGCATCGTCAAGGAGAAGCTCCGCAAGCGGGAGGCGACGCGCTATCATGGCGCGCTCCGCCCCTCCACCACGCTGAACGTCATGAGAGTCCACCGATGATCCCCATTGTCCTGTGCGGCGGCAGCGGCACCCGGCTGTGGCCGGTTTCGCGCGCCGCTTGTCCGAAACAGTTCGTCGACCTGGTTGGCGAGTCCCTGCTGGCGAAGACCTTGAAGCGGCTGCGCCGCCTCGGCGAGCCCTGGGTGGTGGCGACGGCGGAGTCGCGCACCCTCACCCTGCGCGCACTCAAGGAGCTGGACATCGCCGGCGAACGAGCCCTCTTCGAGCCCGTCGGGCGCAACACCGCGCCGGCGGTGGCCCTCGCCTGCCGGTGGCTCGAGCTAGCGGGACTGGGCGAGGAGGTCGCCGGGATCTTCCCCGCCGACCATCTGATCGCCGATGAGGAAAACTTCCATGCGGCCTGCCGGCTGGCGGTTCAGTGCGCCGAGCAGGGTGAAGTGGTCACCCTCGGCATTCGACCCACCATCGCCGCCACCGGCTACGGTTACATCGAAGCCGAGAGTGAAGTTTTCGCTCAAGCGGGAGAGCTCACCGCCCATCGCAGCCTCGGTTTTCGCGAGAAGCCCGACTCCGCGACCGCCGAGAGCTTCCTCGCCGCCGGCAACTTCTACTGGAACGCCGGCATGTTCCTCTTCCGCGTCTCGACCATGGCCGAACACTTCGCCCGCCTGATGCCGCAACTGTGGTCGGCCTTGGCCGAGCTGACCGCCGATGGCTCGAACCTGGAGCAGATCTACTCCAAGCTCGAAGCGGAGAGCCTCGACTACGGGGTGATGGAGCATCTGCGCCAGCAGGTCGTCATTCCATGCTCGATCGGGTGGAGCGACCTCGGCTCCTGGGACGAAATGGCCCGACTCGATCCCGCCGAGGCTTCCACAAGCGCCGACGCCCCTGTCCTCTTCGAACAAAACGCACACGGCAACTACCTCTTCCCCTACCGCGATCGCCTCTACGGCTTGGTCGGAGTCGAGGACCTGCTGGTGGTCGACACCGCCGACGCTCTGCTGATCGCTCGCAAGGGAGCCAGCCAGGAGGTCAAGGGGTTGGTCGAGCAGCTGCGAGCAGCCGGACGTAGCGAGGCGACGGAGCATGTCTACGAACACCGCCCATGGGGAGGTTTCGAGATTCTCCGCGACACCGCGCAGTTCAAGTCGAAGATCCTCTGGGTCGACGCCGGGCAGCAGCTCTCCTACCAGTCCCACCGCCACCGTGCCGAACACTGGGTGGTGGTCAGCGGCCATCCAGAAGTGGTGCTCGACGATGAAGTTTTGCGACCGCAACCGGGGGAAGCGGTCTACATCCCGCTCGGTGCCAAGCACCGCATCCGTAACCCCACGGATGAACCGGTACAGATCGTCGAAGTCCAGCTCGGCACCTACTTCGGCGAAGACGACATCATCCGCTATGAGGATGACTACGATCGCGCTTAGCTCAATGGGGCGACGGGGGGAGAGATGGCCGCTGTCGGTGGCGCCGATGATGGATCGCACCGACCGTCACTACCGTTCCTTCTTGCGCTGTATCAGCCGCTACACGCCGCTTTACACCGAGATGGTGACCACCGGCGCCGTGCTGCGCGGTGACCGCGACCACCTGCTGGGCTTCGATCCCGCCGAGAAGCCGCTGGCCCTGCAACTCGGCGGTGACGATCCACGCCAGCTCGCCCAGTGCGCCAGGATCGGTGCCGACTGGGGCTACGACGAGATCAACCTCAACGTCGGCTGCCCCAGCGACCGGGTGCGCCAGGGCTCCTTCGGCGCCTGCCTGATGTTCGAGCCCGAGCGCGTCGGGCGCGCCGTCGAGGCGATGCGCGGCGCCGTCTCGATCCCGGTCACGGTCAAACACCGCATCGGAGTCGACGACCACGACCGCTACGAAGACATGGAGGGCTTCGTCCGCATCGTCGCCGCAGCGGGATGCGACCGTTTCATCGTCCACGCCCGCAAAGCCTGGCTCGAGGGGCTATCCCCCAAACAGAACCGCGAGGTGCCACCCTTACGGTACGCCGACGTATACCGGTTAAAAAAAGAGCATCCGCGGCTGAGAATCGAGATCAACGGAGGCATTACCAGTCTAGAGCAGGCGCGGCGACACCTGCGAGAGGTGGACGGCGTGATGATCGGCCGCGCCGCCTATGACGATCCCTACCTGCTGGCGCCGGCGGACCGGGAGTTCTTCTGCCAGACCTCGACCAACGATCGCCCCCCGACCCGGCGCCAGGTGGTCGAGGCTTACCTACCCTACGTCGAGCGCCAGCTCTCCCGCGGCCAGCCGCTGCACCGGCTAACCCGCCACATCCTCGGCCTCTTCGCCCACCAGCCCGGGGCGCGAAGCTGGAAACGCTACATCAGCGAGAACGCCCACCTCGGCGGCGCCGGCTGTGAGGTGATTCTCGCCGCCCTCGCCACCGTGCCGGCACAGGTCGCGGATGCTCCACCCGCGGCAGGGTGAGAGCCGCTGGCCTTCTCCAGCCAGCAATACCAACGACAATCTTAGTAGTAAAGTCGGTGAGGGCGGTGGCCGCCGCCTGTGATGCCTGCAAGGAGATTCCCATGTTCCAGTCTCACCGCGTTCAGTGTCTCGCCGCCGCCAACCAGCTGCGAACGCTCCCGATGCTGGCTGCCAGCCTACTCCTGTGGTCCGCCTGCGGAGCGAGAGTGGTGGTGCCCGACCCGCCGGTGACCCGGGTTGATCCGGTGCAAGAAACCTTGCACGGTGTGGAGATCTCCGACCCCTACCGCTGGCTCGAAGACCAGCAGAGCCCCGAGACCCGCGCCTGGATCGAGGAACAGAACGGCTACACCGACCAACTGCTCGCCGGGCTGGCCTGGAAGGAGCCGCTGGCCGAGCGCTTCGCCGAGCTGTTGAAGATCGACACTATCGGCTTCCCCACCGCCGCCGGCGGTCGCTACTTTTTCGCCAAGCGGGCGGCCGACCAGGATCTGCCGGTGCTCTATATGCGAGAAGGGCTAGACGGCGAAGACCAGGTGCTCCTCGATCCGCACACCGCCAGCGCCGATCACACCGTCAGCTACAACATGATGGATGTCTCCAACGACGGCACCCTGCTGGTCTACGCGGTGCGGCAGGGCGGCAAGGACGAGATCACCCCACACCTTTTCGACGTCGCCGCGCGTAGCGACCTCGACGACTCGCTACCCGAAGGCCGCTATTTCGGCGCCACCCTCAACGCCGCCAACGACGGCCTCTACTACACCCGGCTGACCGAGGATGGACCCCGCGTCTTCCTCCACCGCCTGGGCAGCACCGCGGCTGAGGATAGCGAGATTTTCGGTGAGGGTTACGGACCCGAGATCATCCTCTTCGCCAACCTCTCCGAGGATCGGCGCCACGCGCTCTACCACGTGCTCTACGGCGCCTCCGGCGACAGGGTCGACCTCTTCTACCAAGAGCTGGACGGCCGCCGGCCGGTGGTCACCTTGGCCAGCGGAATCGATGCGAGCTTCGCCGCCGCCTACTACGACGGCACGATCATCCTGGAGACCAACTGGCAGGCTCCCAACGGGCGGGTGATGGCGGTTGACCCATCGGCGCCGCAGCCGGAGAACTGGCGCGAGATCGTGGCCGAGCGGAAGAATGCGACGGTCCAAGGGGTGGTCGGCGTGGGCGGCAAGCTGTGGATCCGCTACCTGCAAGAGGTGCAGTCGCGGGTGGTCTCTTTCGACCTGGCCGGCAACGAACTCGGCGAAATCGCCTTCGACACCTTGGGCACGGTCGGCGGTCTCGGCGGCCGTTGGGACAGCGACGAGGCCTTCTTTCAGTTCTCCTCCTTCCATGTGCCCAACACCATCTACCTCTACGACACCGGCAGCGGTGAGCGGCGGGTTTGGGCGCGCTCCGAAGTGCCCATCGAGGCGGAACGGATGGAAGTCAACCAACTCTGGTTCACCTCGAAGGACGGCACTCGCATCCCGATGTTCGTCGTCCACGAGGAGGGTCTCGAACTGGACGGCTCGCACCCGACGCTGCTCACCGGCTACGGCGGTTTCAACGCCAGACTGACTCCGGCATTCTCCGCCAACGCCGCGATCTGGGTCGAGCAGGGCGGTGTCTATGCGGTCGCCAACCTGCGCGGTGGTGGTGAGTTCGGCGAGGCTTGGCATCGCGCCGGGATGCTGGAGAACAAGCAGAACACCTTCGACGATTTCATCGCCGCCGCCGAGCACTTGATCGAGGCGGGCTACACACGGCCGGAGAAACTGGCCATCCGCGGCGGCTCGAACGGCGGCTTGCTGGTCGGCGCCGTCGCCAACCAGCGGCCGGATCTCTTCCGCGCCGTCATCTGCGCCTACCCGCTCCTCGACATGCTGCGCTACCACCAGTTCCTGGTCGCCGGCTACTGGGTTCCCGAATACGGCTCCGCCGAGGACCCGGAACAGTTCGCCTGGCTGCGCGCCTACTCGCCGTACCACAACGTAACGCCGGACACCCAGTACCCGGCAATGATGTTCATCACCGGCGACGGCGATACGCGAGTCGCCCCGCTCCACGCCCGCAAGATGACCGCCCTGCTGCAAGCTTCCACCGGCTCGCAGCGACCGGTGCTGCTGCGCTACCACACCAAGGCCGGCCACTCCGGCGGCCAGCCGGTGAGCGAGCGGATCTCGAACTCGGCGGAGAGCTTCGCCTTCCTACTCTGGCAGCTGGAGGAGTCGGCGCAAGCCCAAGCCAACTGACCGCCCTGAAGCAGGCTTCAGCTGCTGTGCGAAGAGCTCCGGTAACTCGCGGCCAACGCCTTCGCCGCCGCTTCGCCGACCACGAGGCGGCCGCCGCTGGCCGCCTGGCCGTAGACGGCGACGGTGTCGAATCCCCGGCCATCCACCGCCAGATCGAGCAGGTCCTCAGCCGAGAGGGTCGGCCGGCCGGAGCGCTCGCGCAGCGGAATCTCCAGGCCGCCGAGCCCGTCGTAGGCACGGTAGATCACCTCGGTGCAGACCAGACGATCGGAGCGAAAGAAGTCGAAATCGAAGTTGTACATCTTGCCTTCGTGGGCCACGGCTCGCTCCACGGCGCGGGCGATCTGCTCAGTGGAGAGACGCGGGCGAATGACCGCCACCGCGTCGACGGCGAGCGTGTGCAGCAGCGGTCGGAACAGCACGCCGTCTTTCTGCGCTTCGAGCATCACCTTGTCGCCGCACCAACGACCGGCGCGCTCCTCGTCCACCTCGATCCCAAGCCGCTCCCGGTCGGTGTCGCTGCCGACAAAAAGCGCGCTATGCGGCCAATATCCCGGCAGCAGGAGATTGCTGGCCACCCGTTCCCGCCGGGTCACCAGCACGTCTCCGGGGCGCAGCAACGCCGCCAGCGGGTCACCGACTTCCTCGCCCACCCTGAGTTCCGCCAGCGGGTCGCACAACTCGGCGATGATCCTGCCCGCCCCTTCCATCGCCGCGAACTGGAGCTTTTGCATCGCCGACGCGGCACGCCGGCGCAAGGAATGGCGGGCAAAGTCCCACAGCCGCTTGAGGAAACGACGTTTGCTGGGATCTAGAGCCATCTCCCACCCCGGCAACTGTTCGGCGACCCAGCCGACTGCCGTATCGCGACGCAAATGGGCGATCCGCCTCCGTTTCGATGCGGCGAAGCGCATCGCCTCGTCGATGGCGAGCGCATTGGCCGGATCGGCCAGCGACTCGAAGATCGCGGTGAATTGCTTGCGGGGAATGCGCAGTTCCGGCGCCGCTTCGTTGAACTTGCGCTGGGTCAAACTGTCGCTGGCCAGCTCGTCGACCAGCAGCCGATCCAGCCGCACCAGGCGGCATGCCGCCGCGTAGCCGACCAAGAAGCACCGCCACTCATCTGTCGAGCGCACCGCCGTCGGCTGGCCGCCAATAGGCAGACTGACCTCGTGGATGACCTCCCAGAGACCGGCTCGCACACTGAGCAGGCGGGCAAACCAGTTCTTGAGCTGCTCGTCTTCCGAGGCACGGAAGAAACCGCGGGACCTGCCCTCTGCGACTACCTCTCGCTCGCCACTGCAATCCACCAACCCGTCGACGGCTGAACTCAGCGAGCGCAGAGCGCGAACGTTGCCAGCGAGGATTCCTCCGATCCGCGGATCAACCCGGCGACGCACTCTCTTACCACCGCCCGGGCGGCAGTGTCCGCTGGACGATCGGGCCGTAGAAGAGGGTGTTGAGGACGAAGCGGCTGGTGCCGTACCAGTAGGAGCGGAAGAACGGGTCGTCGGCCAGCCGCACTACGGTACCCTCCCCCACCCGCGCCACGGTGATCGCCACGGTCCCGGCCAGACGCCCCCGGTTGCGCGGCGAGATGTACCCGGACAGCCAGGGTTGAGCGCTGTAGCGGGCGACGTTCTCGTACGGGTTCTCGCTACCTTCCATCGGACGGGAGTGGGTGCGAAAGAGGGCGATGGGCGAATGTTGAAAGCCGAAGGCCAGCGGGTGGGTCAGATCCAGATCCGCTTGCACGATCGCTCCGCTGACCAGCTGTTTCGCCCGTTCGCTGCTGTAGTCCGCGTAGCTGGCCAACGGTGCAGCGAAGTCGCCCTCGCCGTTGGGCTCGACTCTGGCCCCCTTCTCGGCTTCTTTGGCGAGATCCAGCCCGCCGGCCTCTTCGCCGGTCTGTTCTTCGCCATCTTCCTCCACCGGATCGCGCACGATCTCCTCCAAGGCGAAACGGGTGGCGGTGCGCGTCGCCAGCAGAGTTCCGCCGTCGCGCACCCAGCGGCGCATCGTCTCCGCCAGCACCGGGTCCACCTCGTCGTACTCGCCGCTCACCATCAGCATGTGGGTGTAGACACTGAGGTCGGTATCCGGCAGCAGGTCCAGATCAACCATCGAGGTTTCCACACCGTAGTGGTGATCGAGCAGATACCAGAGTTCCCCCGCTTCGCTCGCTGAGACCCCGCGCCCGACGACCAAGAGCGGTCGCGGCAGGGTGAGGGCTACGATCGACGGACTGCCCAGATCGACCCCTTCGGGTGTGCGGCCGGTGTGGGTGGCGAAGATCTGGATCGCGTCGCGTTCGGCGAGCTGTTCGAGTTGCGCTCGCAAGGATTCACCGCCCCCGGCCGCGGGCAGGATCAAAGTGCCGGCGGGAAAGAGCCGGCTCCCCCCGGCGACCTCGGCGGTCAACGGCCGCGTCGAGACGTAGGCCCGATGGTGGGCGGCCAACAAGCTACCGAGCGAGCGGGCGACGAGAGATCCCCGCGGATCAACCAGATAGGCATAGGTCGCGGTGCCGGCGGCCACGGTGTGCAGCTTGCCCGCCGGCGCGGCCAGCTCCCCGATGGACTCTCCGAGTAGCCCCTTGGCAAACTCCCCCTTGCCCAACTCGGCATACTGCGCACCGAAGGCCAGCGGCAGGGTCCAGGTCGAGATGTCGTAGAAGGTCGAGTCTTCAAACTCGGTGCGACGCTCGAACAAGCTGCGTGCTAGCCGATACTGTGGCTGCGCCATGGGCACGACGAAAGCCTCGCCGGGGCTGAACAGCTCTGAAGTCGAGTCGGATCGAATCTCCTTGGTCAGGCGATAGACCTCGATCTGATGCTGGCGCAGCAGCTTGAGGGCTCGATAGGCCAAGGCCGGGTCATGCGGGAAGGCGAAGACGAAGCCGCGGACCGGATCCTTGGCCGCCTCGCCAGCCGCGCTGCGGTAGAAGTCGTTCTGGTAGCGCAGGAGATCCACCCGATGCGCCTGCGCGCCGGCCAGCGTCGACAGCGAGGTCCGCAGGTGGTTGCGTATCGTCTCCGCGAAGTCGCGCTTGCCGTGCACCGTCTCCAGGAGGTGGCCGCGCGAGCTGGCCTGTTCAAAGAGGATGCCAACACTGCCGTTGAGATCCGGGTAGGTCGAGCCCTTGCCGGGATAAAAGTCGTCGAAGGTCTCCTCGGAATAGTAGAGCTGTCCCGCGGCATCGAAGGCGGCGGCGTGGAACCGGGCGATGGCGGAGGTCAATTCGACGTTCTTGGCCGGGGTCAGCGGATTCTTGCGGCTGGCCACTCCCGGCTGGAAGAAGTAGGTGCTGTCGCTGCCCATCTCGTGATAATCGCCGAGTACATTGGGCTTCCAGCGGTGGAAGGTCGCCACCCGGTTGCGGCTCTCCGGATGCTGCAACAGCAGCCAATCGCGGTTGAGATCGAACCAGTAGTGGTTGGTGCGGGCGTTGGGCCAGCCCTCATGGTGCTCGCGGCTCTGCCTCTCGGCTACGGGAACCACGCCGCGGTGGCTGTTGGCCCAAAGCGCGAAGCGGCCGATGCCGTCGGGGTTGAGCGCCGGGTCGATCAGCACCACCAGTTCGTCGAGCAAGGCCTCCACCTCGGCTCCGCGCGCCGCCGCCAGGTGGTAGGCGGTCAACACCGAGGCATTGGCACCGCTCGCCTCGTTGCCATGGATGCTGTAGCCCAGCAGCACCACCGCCGGCATCGAGGCCAGCTCAGCCTCTGAAGGGGAATCCCGCCGGGGATCGCTCAAGGCGACATGCTGGGTTCGAATCGCCTCCAGCCGCCGATGGTTGGCCGGTGAGGTGGCGACCAGCAGCACCTGCATCTGCCCTTCGTGGGTCTTGCCCTGAACCTCGAGGGTCAGCCGATCGGACTTCTCGCTGAGAACCTCCAGATAGCGCACCAATTGATCGGGACGCAGGTGCCACTGCCCCACCTCTTGGCCCAACACCTCCTCCGGCGTTGGGATCGCCGAATCGTAGTCCGTCTCGGCAGGCAGGTAGTAGGCCAGGTCAGCCGCGGTGGCCGGTGCACTCAGGCAGAGAAGGAGCAACGCCAGGCAGAAAGAGAGGTGCTTCAAAATGGGTCTCCTGGAACGGGTTTCCTAGAATGGGCAACGAGGAGACAGACACACGCCTCCCCGCTACTGTGCCGCTGGGATTACGACCGATGGGATCCTTCGCCGAGGAAGTTTACCGACTTTCACCGCGCCCCATGACTGGGCACTATCGCCACGGTGACTACTCGATGGAGCAGAAGCAGTATGCGTAGAGCCCCTTCGGGTCGTTGAACTGCTCCACGGCCCGCATGTCCTCGGCCAGCGCGTCAAATAGAGGATGGCCGAGTAGATCGTGGCTCGGAACTCTCGCCAACGCCTCCTCGGTGGCCTTGCCAAACCAGTGATCGGCACGGGCTAGCAGGTCGGCGAGAAGCTGATCCTTGAAGTCGGTCTCTTGCTCCGGATAGCGGATCGCGTACTCCTCTCCGAGACCGGCCAAGCGGGCGGCCGAGGCGATCGCCTCCTCGATCTCTCCCAGCTGATCGATCAAACCGAGACCGTGGGCGTCTTCACCGCTCCATACGCGGCCGCGAGCCACCGCGTCGACCTCTTCGACCGTCATCCCGCGGCCCTCGGCCACTCGCGCCAGGAAGTCACGATAGCCACGGTCGGTGCCCAGTTGCATCACCCGCGCCATCTCCGGCGAGATCGCACGATCCAGCCGCAGTGAACCGGCCGACGAGGTGGTGCCGACGCCGTCGGTATGAATGCCGAGTTTGGCCAAGGTACGCTGGTAGGTCGGAAACAGACTGAAGATGCCGATTGAACCGGTGATGGTCGTCGGCTGAGCCCAGATCTCGTCGGCCGACACCGAGATCCAGTAGCCACCCGAGGCGGCGACGCTGCCCATCGAGGCGACGACCGGCTTGCCCTCCTCCCGGGCCAGCTCGACCTCGCGCCGGATCACCTCCGAAGCGAAGGCACTTCCGCCACCGCTGTCGACTCGCAGGACGATCGCCTTGACCTTGTCGTCGCGACGCATCTCCCGGATCTGGCGGGCCGTCGAGTCGCCGCCGATGGTGCCCGGCGGCCGGCTCCCATCCTCGATCGTTCCTCTGGCGATCACCACGCCGACGGCATCGCCGCTGCCCAGCTCCTCGGGGCCGAGAGCTTCGAGATAGCTGTCCACCGAAATGCGCTTGTAGGACTTCTCTTCCTTGTCCTCGCCCACCAGTTCGATCAGCCGATCCCGAATCTCGTCACGGCTGGCAACGTGATCGACCAGTCCAGTCGCCAAGGCGATGCTCGCCGGGTCTCCCTCATGCTCCTCCATGAGAGTCGGAAAGCCGTCGATGTAGCTGTCGATGTCCGCCGGCGAAAGTCCGCGCGCCGCGGCGACATCCCGCTTGTAAGCATTCCACAGATCGCTCATCCACGCCAGCCTGGCGTGGCGCGATTCGTCGGACATGTCGTTGCGCAGGTATGGCTCCACCGCCGACTTGTACTCGCCGACGCGGAAGACGTTGAAGTCGAGGTCCAACTTGTCGATCGCATCCTTGTAGTAGTTCCGGTAGCTGCCGTAGCCCAGGATCCTCACCGAACCAAATCGATGCAACCAGATCTCATCGGCGGCGGAGGCGAGGTAGTACTGGCTCTGGCCGTAGTCGTCAGCCGTAGCGATCACCGTCTTGCCGCTGAGCTTGAACTCGTCGATCGCCGCGCGCAGGGCTTGGAGTTTGGTCAGGCCACCGCCGCCAAAACCTCCGAGGCGTAAGACCAGAGCCCCGATCCGATCATCGCTGGCCGCTTGACGCAGGGCACGGATCTGATCCTGGACCAAACTCTCCGGCTCAGCTCGGTTGGTGAGTTCTCGAAAGGCACGCTCTCCCGGAGTGCCGGTCAGCTGCTCGACCAGAGCGCCCCGCGGTGCCAGCACCAGGGCCGCTCCCTGCTCCACCTTGGGCGAGCGGTCCGCGAAGAGGAGACTGATCAGAAACAGAACGAAAACGAACACCGCCACGTTGACCACGATGCGGCGCGTCCAGTTGAGGACTCCCCACAAAGCACGAATCACCCGCCTCACCAGACCCCGCTCTTTCTCTTGCATAGCTCTACTGCACTCCGATCTTTCTTGTCTGACTCACATTAGCCGAACCACTGACCCGCCCCAAGGGTACCAACATCGACCACGAAACCGTGAACGGTTGACCCCCGGGGGGCGTCTACGGTGGCTCGGACGCGTTCGGCGAGCATCGCCGGCCTGATAATCTAGGCCCCATTTCAACCGGAGGACCGATGAGTCAAACCGATCGATATCGCGAGCACCTCTCCACTCTTGACGATTATCTGAGTAGGGCGCTGGAGCGCGCTGGAAAACAAGGGTTAGAGCTGGACGGTGCCCTTTTTCATGCCGGGCGCGCGAGCAGCTACTACGCCGACGACCAAGAGATCCCCTTCGTCGCCAGCCCCCATTTTCGTCGTTGGGCGCCGATGCCGGGTGCCGAACACCTACTTCTGGCGCGCCCTGGAAAGAAACCCATCGTGGTCCGCGTCCAGCCCAAAGACTACTGGTACGACAGCAGTCCACCTCCGCCCTCCTACTGGGAGTCGGAGGTCGAACTGAAAGAGGCAACCACATTCTCAGAGGCTTGCCAGATCGCTCGCCACGCCGCCGGCAACTTCGATCGGCTGGCCTACGTCGGCAGCAGCCCCGAAGCGGCAACGGAGGCCGGTTTCCCCGCCGAACGCATCGACCCGCCCACCTTGCTGGCCCCTCTGGACTGGTATCGCGCCTACAAGACGGCGCACGAGGTCGATCTACTGCGTCGCGCCTGCGCGCTGGCGGCCCGCGGCCACCTCGCCGCCCGTGATGCCTTCGAGGCCGGCGCTTCGGAGCGCGAGATTCACCGGGCCTACCTGGGAGGCTGCGACCATCTCGGCTGCGATCTACCCTTCGGCTCGATCGCCGCCCTGGATTCCAAGGCGGCGATCCTCCACTATCAGCAAAAGCGAGGCGCGGGAGAGACGCCCGGCGATCTGCTGCTGATGGATGCCGGAGCGGTCTATGAAGGCTACGCCGCCGATCTGACTCGCACCTGGGTTCGACCGCGAGTCGATCCGATCTTCCGCGCGTTGCTCCTGGGTGTCGATGTTTTGGAGCAGGAGCTGGTCGCCATGGTGAGCCCGGGCCGCCCCTATCTGGAGATTCACCTGGCGGCTCATCAAGCGGTCGCCAAGCTCCTGGCGGAGACGGGCATCCTCAAAGTCAGCGCCGAAGAGGCCCTCAACGCCGGAGTCACCGGCACCTTCCTCCCCCACGGCGTCGGCCATATGCTTGGCATACAGGTTCACGACATCGGCGGAAGAATGGCCGGTCCCGAAGGCGGCGAAGTCCCCGCACCGGCAGAGCACCCCTACCTGCGCTGCACCCGCATCGTCGAGCCCGGCATGGTGCTCACCATCGAACCCGGCATCTACTTCATCCCCATGCTCCTAGAACCGCTGCGCGCCGGCAACAACGCCGCGATGATCGACTGGCCCCTGGTCGACAAACTCAGCATCTACGGCGGCATCCGAATCGAAGACGACGTCCTCTGCACCCCAGACGGCGCCGAAGACCTCAGCCGCGAATTGTTGCCGGGGCCGAAGTAGACCGCTACCAGCCAGCCAGCTCCTCCTCCGGCAACGGCTCAAAGAACGCCTCATCGAGCCGGCCAGCAAGAAGCCCCGGCTGCCGGGGCTCTTGCCACTCCGCAAGCGGCACCAGGCGGGCGAAGGGCTTGCCACGCTTAGCAATCACGATCACCTCGCCCGCATGCACCCGGTCGAGCAGCTGGGAGAAATTCGCCTTGGCCTCAGTCACACTAACCATAAACATGCCAATAGCATAATCCAAACTCTCGGGCCACCAAGTTCCTAGTTTCACGGAAGCCAATCGTCCAGGAGAGGCGCCCGCAAATGTCTGCGGAGCGTTAGCGACGCCTCGTTGGGGGGCCATTGAAAGGGCGGGGGTGCGGGTGGGCGCGGGGACTGCAAGCCGCCCCCCCCTTTTTCCTTACGGACAGGTCGCGAACGCCTGCGTGTCCGTGATCGGCTGGAACGGGGTACCGAGTGGATTCCGATACACTTTTACGGTACCGGTCTGCGTGTCGGTGACGGTGATGTTGACCTCGACGTTGGTCAGCCCGCCGGCGAAGAACCAAAAGCGGTTGAAGGGGTTGATGCAGGCGTTGCGCACCTTGGCCACCACTTCCACGTTGTCCGGGTTGAAGAACCAGAAATAACCGGTATCCGGAGTCAGCTCGACCGCCCTGCCGCTATCGCTCGCCCCCGACGAAGTCAGCCACTCTGATCTGACCCGGAAACGATCACCCAACAAACACAGTGTGTTCGGCCCTTCAACACAGGGAGTCGTGTCGCCAGAAGTCGCGGCCGAAGCAATGTTGGTGTAGCTCGAGTTTCCACTGCCGTTGATGGCGCGAACCCGAAAATCGTAGGTCGTCTCGGACGCCAAACCGAAGACGGATGCAGACTCCACGTTAGGCGCAACCGTTCCAGCTAGGACGAAGTTTCCTGCGAAGGGCCGAAACTCGATCTCGTAGCCTGTTTCGTTGTTGGCATTGTCGTCCCATGCGAGGAGGATCTCGGTAGTGGATAACGCGGACGCGGTCAGGTTCGTCGGTGCTGCCGGAGCCTGAGGCGGCGGAGTGTTCCCCTGTTCAGCACCGTTGATCACCGAGTTGCCGGCGCCGGTGGGATCGAGCCAGTTGCTCAACCGGCTCGCCGAGGAGCCACCTCCGGCCCAATCGGCGGAAACTCTGCCGTACCAGTCGGAGCTGTTATTGCCGCAAGCGGCAAAGCCGCCCTTCAGGTGACCGATGACGCGCTTGTTGTTGTCGAACAGGGGCGACCCGGAAGAGCCTCCTTCGGTCGTCCCGGAGTCCCAATCCTCGACCCGTACGAAGCGACCATCGCCAGGAATCGAGTTACTCAGGTAGGAGGTGGTCGTGGTCGGGTCGTTCTCCATGCTGATGCGCTTCTCCTGGCCCTGCGGATGGTGGATTCCGGTCGCCGAGTTGGGATTGGCGCTCGACCGGCTCCAGCCCGCCCAGTAGACATTCCACGCCTTCGGCGGCGCACTGTTGAGTTCGAGCAGCGTCAGATCGGACGGGCCCCACGTACTGCGCAACGTCGCACCGTTGAGGAACTGACTCAACGAGCCATTGCCGGCCGAGCCGCTGGCGCCACTACCCGGCGTCCGACAGCCGGCGTTGTTGTAGTTCCAGTAGGTGATCACCGAGTTTGCCACCGTATTGGTGCTGACGCAGTGGTTGGCGGTCAGGAAAAAAGGGCGAAAGTCGCCCGAAGTGTTATTGACCATCGCACCGGTGCACAGGAAGCCGCCTCCGTTTTTGACGAAGGTATAGCGCGCTACCGAACGAATCTGCTGGCCCCACGCTGCCCCTTGCGGGCAGGCGACGTCAACATTGCAGGCGCCCGACTTGTCGAACGGAACATTGTCACCGAAGCTTGACGTTCCGGGACCACGGTAGCCTTGGTAAACCTGTGCCAAAGAGAGTTCCAGTTGACCCCGCTCAGCTTCGGCGATCTTCAGTTCGATCACCACATCGCCGCTCTCCAGCAACGGGGTGAAAAGTCGGCGCGCCGCGTTATTGTCGCCCGCCTCGAAGGGGCGAATCCAACTCTTCTCGTTGACGCTATAGATCAACAATTGCGCCGACGGCGGCAGGAAGAAACGGTCAAAGGCAAAGGAGATCGAGGTCGCCTCGGCCGCCGTGATGCGCAAACGCCAAAGCTGCATTCCATCTTCGATCTTCACCCAGGTGCCGCTGGTGTCAGGGCTGAGGAAGACATCGCGACCGATGGCGTAACGGTAGGGCTGAGCATCCGCCTTGGGAGTACTGTCTTCAGCCGCCAGCATCCCTCGGTCCAGGGAGCCGAGCTTGAGCTGCGCAACGCCGGCCAAGGCATCCGCCTTGTCGGCGGTCAATTGAGGAGATCTCGAACGAGGGACCAACACCCGGATCTGCGGAGACTCCTCTCCGGGAAGGGCTCGTACTCCCGGCTGGGCCAGAGCCGGAAACCCCAGAGTCAAAGCGAGGACAACAATCAAGATGGGGCTTCGGTAGCTGGTTCTCATAGTGAATCTCCCGTCGATCGCGAGTTCCGCCTGAATGGCGCAAGCGGCTGTGTCTAGAGGCATGCAAGGCATGCAAATTCCGAGCCTGAACAATGTCAGAGTAGCATAGCGCTAAGGGCCGTGCAATGGGTCACATTAGCCTACACCGCCGGGTGGGGGAAGGGACAGGGCTAAGATTGCACCATGACCGAGCCATCACAGCCTGTGCCTCCTCCATCTCGACAGCACCACCGACAACCGGCGAAGGAATCCGCCCACCGCTCCTGGGCGCGGGCAGTGACCTGGTTAGGGGTCACCGCCATCCTCGCCGGCGGACTCTGCGCCGTGTGGATCTACCGCAGTCTGCGCCAGATTCCCGGCGATGTGGTCGCCACCGGCCGCCAGGTGCTGGCCGAGCTGGGCGAAGTCGCCTCCGCCTTCCACAGCGGTACGGTCACCACCCGCTTCATCAGCCACGCGACCGAGGTCAGCGGTAGCAACTATCTCCAGTTCGCGCAGCTGACGGAAACCGAGATCTTCCAGCGCACCGACGAGGCGACGGTGCTGTGGGGCAATCTCGACCTACCCGACTTGGTGGTGGAAGCCACCGCGCCGGTCGAATACACCTACTTCCTCGACCTCAACGCACCTTGGCAATTGCGCCAGAAGGGGGCCGTGATCGAAGTACTGGCGCCGGCGATCGAAGCCAACACTCCGGCGGTCGACATTTCCGCCCTGACCTATTCCGTGCGCACCGGCAGCCTGCTGCGCGACGAAGCCAGCGCTCTCGCGCGCTTGCGGGCCGGCATCACCGAGATGGCCAAGCAGCGAGCGGACGACAATGTCGATCTAGTGCGCGAACTGGGCCGGCGGAAAACCGAGGAGTTCGTCGAGAACTGGCTGGCCCGCAGCTTTGCCGACGGCGACCAGTTCCACGCCAAGGTGGTTTTCATCGACGAGTTTGGAGGGGACGAGGCGATGGAGGATCTCGGTGACGATGAGAAGCGTTTTTCCTTGCCTCCCGGCCCCGGCGGGTGATAATTTGTACTTGTCAATAGAAACATAGCTCGATCGGCGTGGCATGGGGGCAGCGCGGGTCCGAGCTGGCGGTCGCATTGGCCGCCCTACGAAGTACCTGGAGTACCTGTATGAACCCGACTCGCCCCCAGCAGAAGGATCCATCTCGCCGCCAGATTCTCGGCGGCTCCGAAGGATCGGCCAGCTTGGCCAAGATTCTCCGGCGAACGACTCTGCCACCGCTGCGCTCGGCGCAGAGTTCGCAACGCAGGGCTCGCCGCGCTCAAGCAAGTAGCAGCAAGGCGGTAAGCCTGCCGCCGCTGGCGATCATCGCCCTCAACCGCCTGGCGTTCGGACCGCGCCCGGGCGATGTCGCCGACTTCAACGGTCTCGGCACCACCGACATCGAGCGACTGCAGAACTATGTCGACCAGCAGCTGGATCCCGCATCGATCGACGACAGCGACCTCGACAACCGCATCGTCGCCGCCGGCTACACCACTCTCGACAAGACGGTCCCTGAACTGTGGGCCATCCATGTGGCGCCCAACCCGCCGTGGAATGAGCGTATGAAGCCGATCCGCGAGACCGAACGGGCTCTCTTCCTGCGCGCCATATTCAGCAAGCGCCAACTGCTAGAGGTGACGACAGAGTTCTGGCATGACCACTTCAACGTCTACGCCTGGGAATCCTGGATCGGCCCCGGTTTTTCCGCCTTCGACAACCTCTGCATCCGCGCCAACGCCTTCGGCAACTTCCGGCAGTTGCTGGGAGAGGTGGCCAAGAGCCCGGCGATGCTCTACTACCTCGACAACTACACCAGCTCCAACGCCGGTCCCAACGAGAACTATGCCCGTGAACTCTTCGAGTTACACGGCCTCGGAGCGGAGAACTACCTGGGGGTGATGCAGCAGAACCAGGTTCCGATCGGACCGGACGGCAAGCCGATCGGCTATGTCGATCCCGACGTCTACGAGACCACCCGAGCCTTCACCGGTTGGACCTTCGACTTCAATACCGGTGAGTTCCTCTACCGCGCCGACTGGCACGATCGTTTCCAGAAGAACATCCTCGGCTCCTTCATCCCTAACGACCAGCCTGAACTCAAGGACGGCAACGACGTCCTCGATCTGATCGCCGAGCATCCCGGCACCGGTCGCTTCCTCGCCCGCAAACTGTGCCGCAAGTTCATCAGCGACAACCCGCCGCAAGCGGTCATCGATGCCGCGGCGGCCACCTTCAATGCCAATACCTCGGCAGCGAACCAGATCGAACTCACCCTGCGCACCATTCTCCTGTCGGCGGAGTTCCAAGCCACCTGGGGGCAGAAGACCAAGCGCCCGTTCGAACTCGTCGCCAGCGCCTTGCGAGCCACCGCCGCCAACTTCAACATCCGCCTCGACGACTCGCAAAGCGACTCCTTCATGTCGCGTATCGCCGCCACCGGCCAAGATCCCTTCTCCCACCGGGCGCCGGACGGCTTCCCCGACGAGCAGGAGCACTGGCTGAGCACCACACCGCTGATCATGACCTGGCGAATGATCAACTGGATGAGCAGTAGCCGCGACTCCAACGATGTCTACATGCTCCCCATCGTCGAAGATACGCCTCCCAACATCGTCACCGCCAATCAGCTAGCCGATTTCTGGATCGACCGCATACTCAACCGCCCGCTGAGCTCGCAAGAGCGCAAAGAGGTGGTCGACCTCATGGGCGCCGGATCGAACCCCGATCTGGCCCTCGACCTGGCAGGCAGCACCAGCGTGCAAGACCGACTGCGCTCGATGGTCGCCCTGATCCTCCTCTCACCCGAGTTTCTCTGGCGCTAGCAGCCGACGATCAAGGAGAACGCAATGAGTGATTTTTCCCGTAGAAGTTTCCTCGTCGGCTGTTCATCGGCGATCGCCGCCATGGCCGGCTCCCGCATCACCTACGCCGCCCTCGGCCCCGAGATCGGCAGCAATGACGAAGTTCTGATCATGATCTTCCTGCGCGGCGGCATGGACGGCATCAATTTCGTGCTACCCATCGCCGGCGCCGATCGCGGCCACTACGAGACCGCTCGGCCACAGATCATGGTTCCGGTAACCGGCCCGGATGCCGCTCTGCCGCTCAACGCACAGTTCGGCCTTCACCCCGGCGCCGCCGCCCTGCTGCCGCTCTACCAGGCCGGCAAGCTGGCCATCGTCCACGCCGCGGGGATGAATATCGCCTCGCGCAGCCACTTCGACGCCATGGAGTTCCTGGAGTTGGGAACCCCCGGAGTCAAGACGACGACGACCGGCTGGCTGGCTCGCCATCTGGCCACGGCCGCCAACCTGCCGCCCGACATTCTGATCCCGTCGCTGGCCATCGGCAGCAATCAACCCACCTCCCTGTTGGGAGATCCGGACACCGTCGCAATGACCCGGCCGGACCAGTTCAATCTCAACACCGGCCCCTCATCGT
The DNA here is from genome assembly GCA_024277255.1 of Acidobacteriota bacterium. Lineage (GTDB taxonomy): Bacteria > Acidobacteriota > Thermoanaerobaculia > Multivoradales > SZUA-115 > SZUA-115. The sequence goes on from JAJRVQ010000100.1 coordinate 28,471, forward strand.
GGCGCACCCTGCAACGGGTGGCGATGCGGCGCATGTACGAAACCCAGGCCACCCACCTGCACGACGCCGGCATCCAAGCGCTCAACGCCTCCGATCTGGTGCAGGCCTACGTCGGCAGTGGCTACGTACCGTCCAACGGTGCGGTCTATCCCAGCGGTAGCTTCGGCGACCAGATGAAGGTCATGGCGCAGATGATCAAGCTGGAGGTCGGCTTGCGCGTCGCCACCATCGACCTCGGGGGTTGGGACACTCACAACAGCCAGGGCGGCGCCACCGGCACCTACGCCAACGTTCTGAACACGCTGTCCGAAGGGCTGGCCGCCCTCTACACCGACCTCGACGGCAGCGGAGCCAACAACCACACGCAGCGGTTGACCATGGTCGTCCAAAGCGAGTTCGGTCGCCGTTTCCGCGAGAATGCCGACCGTGGAACCGACCACGGTCACGCCAACCGAATGATGATTCTGGGCGGCAACGTCAACGGCGGTCTCTTCGGCCCCTGGCCCGGCCTCGGCCCCGGCCAGCTGTTTGACAACAACGACCTCGCCGTCACCACCGACTTCCGGCAGGTGCTCAGCGAGATCATCATCCGCCGGCTCGCCAACCCCAATCTCGGCGCCATCTTCCCCGGCTATGACCAGTACGACCCGCTCGGCGTTGTCAGCGGCCCGGATCTGACGCCGAACTTCGGCAACGAGATCTTCCGCGACGGATTCGACAACGGCGACTTCTCGGGCTGGAGCGGAGTCGTGGGGGTCTAAACATCTACGGGAGCAGCGGCGGCCACCTGCGACCGGCCGCTGCTCCTTTATCAGCCGAGCCAAAGTTTGATCGCGAAGGCGATCACCGCCACGGTCACCACCATCTTCACCCACCGATGTCCTTTGAGCACCGTCAACCGTACGCCGATCTGACCTCCGAGCAGCGTCCCCGCTGCCAGCGCCAAGCCGGGCAGCCATTCGACTTTGCCGTTGGCGGCAAAGATGGCCAAGGAGAGGACGGTGAAGATCAAGACGATTGTCACCTTCACCGCGTTGCCCCGCACCAGGTCAGAACCGGCAAGCGTTGTGACGGCGAGAATGAAGAAGCCCGCCCCAGCCTGAACAAAGCCGCCGTAGCCACCGACGGCGAAGAAACCCAAGAGGAGCAAGAGTCGGTGGCCGTTTCCCCCTTTGCCCATCCGGCCTCTCTCTGCTAGGCTCTGGCCGGAGCGAGCGGTCATCGCCTTGAGCGGGTCAATCAGCGTCCATAGACTGATTGTCACCATCAAGAAGGCGAGGACCTTTTTGAACGAGTCGTCTTCGACGACCAGCGCCACCCAAGTACCGAACGCGGCACCCACCGTCGCCGGAACAGCCGCCGAAACGGCACCTCGCCAGTCGAGTACGCCGTGCCGATGAAAACCGGCAACGGCGCCGAGATTCTGGAACAGGATGCCGACCCGGTTGGTTCCGTTGGCCACCGAAGGCGGCAAGCCGAAGAAGATGAGCAACGGCAGGGTCAGAAATGAGCCGCCGCCCGCCACAACATTCAACGTGCCGGCAACAAGGCCGGCCGCGAAAAGGCCCACGTAGGCAATCCAATGCATCATTCGGTGGCCAGCATACCGGTCGCCGATGAGGGGTGGAAGAACCTGCAGGGCTGGCTATCAGACAATGACCGGCGAGAGACAGCGTATGTGGAAAACGGGCGATCACCTCAGCCACCGCTATAACCCCGACCTCGGCCCCGGGCGTATCGTCAGCACCGACGGTCGCGGCCTGACGGTCCAGTTCCCCGAGGCGGGGAAAGTGCTCAACTTCTCCGCCGACGCGGACGCCCTGGTGGCTCTACAATTGGTACCCGGCAGTGAGGCTCGCTTCGAGGAAACGGGCGAAGTGGTCACCGTCGAGAGTTCGGACAACGGCTTCTGCCTGCTCACCGATGGCCGGCGGGTCGATGCCAACAAGCTCTGGCCGATGCCGCTGCGCGACACACCGATCGACCGGCTTGAGCGGGGCGAGATCGACTCCTTCATCGACTTCTCCAACCGGCTGGACGGCCTGCGCCTGGCACGGCTGCGCGAAGCCGACGGCCTCGGCTCCTTCCTCGGCGGCCGCATTCATCTCTTCCCCCACCAGCTCTACTGCGCCGAGCGCGCCTGCCTCACCGACCCTGTGCGCTGGCTCCTCGCCGACGAGGTCGGCCTCGGTAAGACGGTCGAAGCCTGCCTGATCATGAACCGGCTGATCCACACCGGCCGCGCGGAACGCACCTTGGTCGTCGTACCCGAAACGCTCACCTTGCAGTGGCTGGGCGAGCTGTGGCGCAAACACCATCAGGTCTTCGTTCTCATCGACGGCCGCCGTCTGCGCGACGTGGCTCGCGAGTACGGGCGCAACTTCAACCCCTTCGACGTCCATCGCAAGGCGATCATCAGCTACGAGATGCTGACCGAACGGCCCAGCCTGGCTCGCAAAGCGGCCAAGGCCGGGATCGACCTGCTGGTGGTCGACGAAGCGCACCACCTCAAACGACCGCCGCGCCGCCCAGGCAACCGGGAGTACCGCGCCGTGGCGCAGATCGCCAAGCAGGGCCGCAACGTGCTGCTGCTGACCGCGACCCCGATGGAAGACGACGCCCACGGTTTCTTCCGCCTCTTGCAGCTCCTGCGCCCCGATGAGTTTCCGCCGGACATGTCGTTCAAGAACCGGCTGCGCCAGCGCATTCCACTTCCCCCCTGCACCTCTTCAACCCGGCGCATCGATATCGGCGGCCTACCGCCGCGCGTCGGCGTACCCATCGATCTCGACGATCCGGGCTGGCGCTTGATGCGCAAGCTGGAAAACCGCATGCGCGCCAGGCCGGCCAAGAAACCCAGCATGCGCAAGCGCAAGGCCGACCTGGTGTGGCGCGCCGTCGCCTCGCCCGCGGCCTTGGCCGAGACTATCGGCCGCACCGATCAGAACACCAAGGATCTGATCGCCGAAACCATCGAGGCCGACCCGCGGGTCAAGTGGGTCATCGGCGAGGCCCGCGGCTGGGCCAAGCGCGGTGAAAAGACCCTGGTCTTCGTCGCCCACAAGGCGACCCTCGAACTGCTGCGCGAGCGCATCGAGAAGCAGGCAGCCGTTCGGGTCGGTATCTTCCATGAAGATCTCTCCTCCGAGCGCCGTGATATCGAGGTCGCCCGTTTCAGACTCGACGACGGGCCATCGATTCTGATTTCGACCGAGTGCGGCGGCGAAGGGCGCAACTTCGAATTCTGCCACCGGTTGGTTCTCTTCGACCTGCCTTGGCACCCCGCCGTGGTCGAACAGCGCATCGGCCGGCTGGATCGCATCGGGCGTACCATCCCCACCGAGATCGCCTACTTCCGCCCCCCGGGCGGCTTCGCCCGCGCCGTGGTGGCGCTCTACGAGGCGATGGGGATCTTCGAAGAGCCGCTGGGCGGACTCGGCCGCGAACTGGGCCAGGTCGCCCAAGAGGTCACCACGGTGGCCATGGCCAACATGAACGAGCCGAAGCGCAAAGTCTTCACCAAGGTGCTGCACGAAGCCCGCCAGGCGCGCAGCCGTGTCCGCCGCGCTGCTTACCACGAACTGCACCGCGATCCCTATCGGGCCGAGATGGCCGAAGGGATTCTCGCCCGCGTCCCGCCGCAACTCGACAAGCTGACCGAGGACGTCGTCCTGCGTGCGGCGGCCCGTTTCGGCTTCGGGATCACCGAGCAAAGCGGCAACTCCTACATCATCGAGTTCGGGCGCGAAGCCCTGGTCGATCACATCCCCGGCGTCAAGGCGGGCAAGAAGTTCACCGGCACCTTCAATCGGGAAGAGGCGGTCGAGCGCGAGACCATCAGCTTCTTCGCCAACGGCCACCCCCTGGTCGAGGGCATCCTCGCCGAACTCGAGGACGGCCCGCGTGGCCGCGTCTCGCTGATGCAGGTGGCCGGCGACGAAGATATCTTCGGCCTGATGGCGATCTACAAGCGCGGCCCGGTAGTCCAGGCTTTCGCCATCGACAAGCACGGAGAGCCCCGGCCTGACCTGGCGCGATTGCTCACCTCGCAGTCAACCCGCCCGGAGCGCGTCGACGCCAAGAAATGGACTCGCCAGGCGGCCTGGGCCAAGGGAATTCGCCGCATGGCCCAACACCTGCCCAAAGGCGAGGTACCACAAGCGGTCACCGCCTTCAGGATCGTCGCGCGCAACAAGAACGGCCAAAAGAACGGAAAGGGTAACGGAGCCAAGGCGCCCACCAAGATTGGGTAGTGAGTCGCGGATATCACCGCCGAGGCTGACCTGAGTTCGCCGCCCGGGTGCACTTCTTACTTCGAAGAGCGGTCTGTTCGGCATGAAGCCGAAGTGTGACTCGCTCCCATGAGGAGGAAGTCCGATGATTCTCACCCCGAAACGGCGCGGTTTCGCCCTGGCGATCCTCGCGGCTCTGCTGCTCCTGCTACCGGTCGCATCCACTCAGGCGGCTACCGCGCAAACCCACCACGGCTGGACACTCCAGGAGGCCTTCTGGTCCTTCGTCGGGCCGTGGCTGGCCCGTTGGGCGCCGGAAAAGATCGCACACAGGGAGGGTGGCGACTTCGACCCCACCGGGCCGCCTAGCGGCCGGCAAACCAAGGTGGGCTCGGACGCTGATCCCTACGGCGAGGACTCGCCTACCGTTCCCCTGATCGAGGTCGGCGGTGAGATCGATCCGTACGGTGGCGAGGGAGCTCCCAGCCCGGACTCGAACGGGTAGCTCTCGCTGGGCGACCGGCGGTCTAGCGGCCGTGGGTCGCCCCGAAAAGAGATTCCTTGTCTCTCCCTTCGTGGTTTGCGACACTACGCAGGTAGAGGCAGTTGAACTCTTCTTGGGAGGTTTTTGCTCGCATGACCGATCGCCATCTCACCCGCGACCTGCTCTTGGCGCTCGTCGCCACCGATTCCCTCGCCGAGTTGCTACCCTTGATCCTGGTCCACCTGTCCGAAATCTGCCCCCGCTGCGCGCAAGAACTGCACCAAATGGAGGTTGATCTGGCCTCAAACCCAGCCGCGCCGGCCGACTATGAGGCCATCCTTCGAGGCGTCCTGGAGGCGGTGGAAACAAGAACGCCGGCTAGACCGGCCGATACGCCTACCAGCGACCGCTGGCTGGCCCTCCTGCGCCTGCCCGAGCGGGACCGTTGCAAGGCGGTGCGCCGGCAGCCGCAGATCTACGGCCGGCTGGAGCTGGCCGAACGGCTCCTCGCCGCCTGCCGCGCCAAGCTGCCGGGTCAGCCGCGCGAGATTCTGGCGCTGACCACCCTGGCCCGCTGCATCCTGCGCCATACACCCGATGGAACCACCCCCGAGCCGCAGATCGCGCGGGAAACCTACGCCCTCGCCATGGCCCATCACGGCAACGCCCTGAAGGTCCTCGGCCAGCTGGAGGCAGCTGCCAGCCTGTTGAGCGATGCGCGCTACTGGCTGGGCAAGTCGGGTTCGATCGACCCCATGGTCGAAGCGGAGATTGACTGTCTGGAAGGCTCGCTCTTCAGCTCGCAGCGACGTTTTCCTGCGGCCAGTCAACTGCTTAGCCGCGCTGCTGAAACCTGGCGAGAGGTCGGCGAGACGGACGAAGAAGGGAAAGCGTTGCTTGCCCTGGCAATGGTTGAACGCCAGCTCGACCATCATGACCTCTGTCAGAATCTGATCCAAGAGGCTCTGGAGTGTTTCGAGGAGACACGGAATGTCCACCTGGCGACCTACGCCTGGCACAACCTCGCCTTCTGCCTCTGCGAGAGTGGCCAATACCGCGAGGCGAAGAGTTTAGTCGCCGAACGACGGAACTGGTACGACTCACCGAGCGCTCCACTGACGCAACTACGGTTGCTGTGGGTCGATGCCAAGATCGCCTGCGGCCTGGGCGACGAGGAACGGGGCGAGGAGATCTTCCAATCGGTCCGCAACGGCTTCGCCGACCTCGACCTGCCCTACGACTCGGCCCTCGCCGCCCTCGAACTGACCTCCCTCTTCCTGCGCCAGGGGCGCACCGCCGAGGTCAAGCAGCTGGTCGCCGAGATGGTCGAGGTCTTCGACGAGCGCGACATCCACCGTGAGACGATCGCCTCCTTGATCCTCTTCCGCGACGCCGTCGAGCTGGAACAGGTCAGCGCCGCCAGCCTGCGCGAACTCTCCACCTACCTGGAGCGGGCGCGGCGCGACCCCAACCACGCCTTTCGAATCCCATCCTAGAAGCCATCCGGCCGGTTCGCGGGGAAGGCTCTCCCCAATCACTGCAGGGGCTTGACTTTCGATTATTGGATACCTACAATTCACAACATGGTATCTGAAGACTCGATCCCTAACGAGCCGCGCCGCGGGCGCGGTCGTCCACCGAGCAGAATCGGCGACGTGGTGATGCCGGTGCGGCTGACCCACGAGATGCACGACCGTCTCAAGGCGCTCGCTGAACTCGAAGGCCGGCCCGCCTACCAGCTCTTGCAGGCAGCCTTTGCACAGTACTGGGAAGGGCTTCCCAAGGAAGCGCGCACCCCGGCAAAGAAGTTGAGCCACCTACTGCGCCAAGCGCGCGAACTGTCGCAGCGGGCGCGAGCAGACAAGAAGAACCAGCACAGCTAGGAGCCCGACCGGCTAGAGAAAACCCAACAGAGAAACCGCCGCGGAGCAATTCTCCGCGCCTTCAAATCACAGGTCCGGCGGGGTGCTGGAACACCCCACCGGGTTTGCTACGCAACAGGAGTGAAGCCCCATGCGCAGCATTTCCGATCCTACTACCGTCCCCGCCTTTTCAGCAGCCTTCCTCCTCCAGTTCGTCAACGCCGAGGCGGAGTTCGAGGCCCTGCGTCTGGTCAGTACGGCGCTCGGCGACCGGGTCGCCGGCGGCAGCGCCACGCTGGCGGAGCCTCCAACCGCGGAACTCCACTCCCGTTCGCTCACCCTTCTTGTCGCCTCCGAGCTGGCCGCCCTGGCCCACCACCTCGATCACCAGGCCGCCCCGGCCCACATCTTCGCCCTCGCCGAAGAGCACCGTGGCGCCGCCTACCGGCTGGCCCGCATCGCCGAGCTGGTGCCCCAACTGCACTCGCTCGCCCTCCTTTTCGCCGAGCTGGAAGATCTCTCGCCTCCACAAGTGGAGAGCTGGGAGCCGGCCACCGAAG
>JAJRVQ010000101.1 GCA_024277255.1 Acidobacteriota bacterium
TAGGTGCGTAAGAGTTGCTGGTTGGTCAGCGTCAGGCGCACCTGCTCCGGCTTCTTCGGAGGAATCCCCAGCAGGGTGTCGCGCTCCAAGAGCCAGTTGATCGAGTTGCCGATCAACGCCGCGTTGCCGGCATTGCGGATCTGGCCGTCCCCGGCAAAATCAGAGTCGCCAAAGACGATCATCCGCATGCCATCGCTCTTCTTGCCGGAGGTGATGTCGGCAGAATCGGCGGAGCCATCATCCAGGTCGTCCGCCGGTGCATCCTCCGCCACGGCGACCGCCAGCGAGACCGGTCCCAGCAGGTCCGTCTGCTCAGCCTCCACCTCCGGCAAGCGGTCGAGCGACCGTTCGCCCCATCCACCGCTGGTGGTTTCGAGAAGCTGAGTGCGGGTGCGGCCCGGAGTCTCGTCAGAGGAAACTGTGACCGAACGGGCCAGCGGCAAGATCACCGGAGTGTCCGTCTCCGCCAGTGGCTCAGTCACCGGATGGCTGCCAAAGGAGGTGACGAAGAAGGTATCGGCACCAAAGAAGGGCAGCGCCTGATCGGGGTCGATCACCAGATCCTCGCCCAGCACAATGCCGTAGCCGGCCAGCCACTCGCTAAGGCCGGCCTCCGGCGCCTTATCGACGGGAGAAAGGGTGGGATCCAGCAGCCAGAGCATGCGTCCGCCCCGATCGAGATAGGCGGAGAAGGCGGCCAGCTCCGGGCCGACAAAGCTGCTCTGGGGTCCAGCTACCACGACCAGCGAAGTACCTTCCGGGACCTCCTTGCCCAGCGAGGCCCACTCCTCGATCGCCACGTTGTCGTGGCCCAGGAGTTCCTGCACACCCCGCAGGCCATTGCCCGAGAAGTCGTCCAACTTCTTCTCGCCGTGGCCGACGGTAAACAGAACGCTCGGCCGTTCACCGGCAGCCAGTTCGACCAGCGCCGAGGTGAAGACCGACTCGCCTTTGAAGCCGGACACCGTCGGCGCCCCGCCCATCTGGACGGCAGAGTAATCGTAGTCGGCCAGGTCGCTCTCTTCGAAAATTCGCCGCGCCGCGCCGTTGTCGAATACGACCTTGACCCTGCCTTCCTGGTAGTGGGTGTTGTACTGCTCCAGGAGACGCTCGGCCTCGCTCAGGTTCTTGATCGGGTCGATCTCGCGCAGGCGCAGCTGCGGCGAGAGCGCCCGGTAGCGATCCAACAACTCCAAGGATTGCTCACCCAATTGCACACCGGGGCTGGTGAAGACGATGACATCGACAGGCTGGCGCAGAGAACCAACGATGTTCTTCGTCTTCTCGGACAGGCTGTAGATCTTCGACGACGTCCAGTCGAAACGCTTGTAGTACTTCCAAGCAAAGTAGTTGACCAGACCGAGGAGAAGGGCGGCCAAGAGCAGACCGATGCCCAAAGTCGAGGCTTCTACGGCGCGGCGGCGAACCGCCGAAGGCGGTGTATTCATCTCGCTCAATTTGCTACCTCCACTTCTTGCTCGCCAGGGTGCGACTGGTCAAGAAGAGTAGGAAGACGACGGTGGTCAAGTCGAAGGCGAGATGGCGTGTATCGACCACCCCGCGCGCAAAATCGTCCATCTGGCCAGCGACGTCAACATAGGCAAAGAACTCTCTCCACAGCGGGCTGTTGACCAACGACTGCAACGAGCCGAAGACCAGGAAGAAGAAGAAAACGACGGCGAAGGTGATCACCCCGGCCACCACCTGGCTGCGCACGAATGACGAAGCCAGGGTGCCGATGGCCAGGAATACGGCTCCAGCGGCAACAATGCCGAGGTAGCCCGATGCGATCGTCCCCCAGTCAATCTCACTGAACCTGGCGACGATGGCGGCGTAAGACAAGGTCGGCAGCCACAGGAAACCGAAGAACAGCAAAGCCGCCAGGTACTTGCCAACCACGACCTGCACCTCGGTCACCGCGGCGCTCATCAGCACTTCGATCGAGCCGGATGTGCGCTCCTCGGCAATCAGCCGCATGGTGAGCAGCGGAACGATGAACATCAGAATCACCCAGGAACTACTGAAGAAGAAGTCGAGCGGCCGCCCGCCGGCTGAGCGCGGATCGCTCAGGAAACTGATAATCAAGGCGAAGATAGTGCCGTTGATCACCAGCAGCAGGGTGAGCAGCGCCCAGGCCAGCGGCGAGAAAAAGTAGGCGCGCAACTCGCGACGCAAGGTGGCCAACATCGCGCTCATGACGCCTCCTCGATCTCATCCGGTACAGCATCAGGTGGAGTCGCTGGTTCCGCGTCAGGAACCGCGTCCTCCGCCGTCAGGCGGACGAAGACGTCCTCCAAGCTGGCCTTGTCTTCGCTCAGGCCGAGTAACACCCAGCCTTGATCAACGGCCAGGCGGAAGACCTCTTCGCGCAGGTCGCGACCCACTTCACATTCGAGGCTCCAGCGAGCGACTTCGCCCTCCTCTTCCGAGGCCGGACCGTCCAAACGACGGCCCTGGACCACGCCGGCGAGTCCAAGCAGCCGCTCTTGCGCCCCCGCCGGATCTCCCTTCAAGTCGACCCGCAGGGTCGGATTGCCGCGCCAGCGCTCGCGCAGAGCGTCCGGCGTACCTTGATCGACGATCCTTCCGCGATCGATGATCAGCACGCGGTTACACAGCAACTCCACCTCGGGCAGGATATGGGTCGAAAGCAACAAGGTCCGTTTGGCGCCCAACTCGCGGATCAACCGGCGAATGGCGACGATCTGTTTCGGGTCCAGCCCCACGGTCGGTTCATCGAGCACCAGCACCCGAGGCTGATGGAGGATGGCCGTGGCCAGCCCGACCCGCTGGCGGTAGCCCTTGGACAGGGTGCCGATGATCTGGCCTTCCACCTCGCCGAGCAGGCAGCGTTCGAGTGCCTCACCGATGGCGCGGCGGGAATCGGTCTTGCTCATCCCCTGCAAGCGGCCACGGTAGGCCAGGTACTCGCGCACCCGCATCTCTCGGTAGAGCGCCACGTTCTCCGGCAGATATCCGATCTGCCGCCGTGCCGCCAGCGGTTCGGCCAACAGATCATGGCCCGCCACCATGACCTGCCCCTCACTGGGCGGCAGAAAGCCTGTGACCATACGAATGGTGGTGGTCTTACCTGCGCCATTGGGTCCCAGGAAGCCGACGATCTCACCCTGGTCGACCCGAAATGAGATTCCATCGACCGCCGTGAACTCGCCATAGCGCCGACTCAAACCCTGCACTTCGATCATGCACTGCTCCTGAGCGCTCGTCGCTCCGGCAATCCTCAGATGTTACGGCTAGTCAGTCCGCCCTATCCAACAACACATTCCGGCAAACCGGCAAGCAAACCGGATGCCGACCGGTCAACCGCCGCGCTGCGCAGTGTACCGCCATCCGGCTAAGCGAGAGACCGGTTGTTGGTAGACTTTCCCAATGACGAAAAAGGACAAGTCCAGCGGAATGAAGTCGGCCTACGAACTGGCATTGGAACGTCTGGAAGCTGAGGGCATCGAGCCGCCGCGCGAGGGCGGCCTGGCGGAGGAGGTGAAACAGCAGATCGCCGAGGAGCGGCGCAAGGCCGAAGCCAAAGTGGCCGAGTTGGAGATCCTCCACGGCGACAAGATGGCAGGACTCGCCGACCCCGTCCAGCGCCAGCAAGAGGCAGAGGACCACCGGCTGGAGAAGCTGCGCATCGGCGAGCAGCGCGACCGCAAGATCGAAGCCTTGCGCAAGGCTAGCGACTGAGGGCCCCGGCGGCGATCAGCCTCCGGCCGCCACCGCGAACTGCTCCACCGCCTCGGCGAAGTTCCCCACCGCTGCGGTGGGACCACTGACGAAGAGAACGTCCTCTTTCTCGAAGGTAAAGTCGCCGCCCAGCTCCACCAGGGTCTGATCGCCCCGTTCGACAGCGACCACGGAGCAGCCGGTTTGCTGGCGGATGTTGAGGTCGGAGGGTCGTTTGCCGGCAAGACCAGGGGCGGGAATGCGACACACCTTGAGTTGAGGGTTGACGGCGACGGCCTCTTCGCCGAGCAGCCGGTAGGCCAGGATCTGGCCGGAGACCTGGCTCATCGAGAGGGCGAAGTCCACTCCCGCGCGATGGATGCGCTCGACATTCTCGGCCTCGTTCACTCGGGCGATAACCGGCACCGAGGGCGCGACCTCTTTGAGGATGACGGTGGCGAAAAGGGTCGAGCTGTCGTTGTCGAGGGCCAGAATCACAGCTTGGCTGTCGCCGATCTCCAGTTGTTCTAGAAGCTGTGGATCGAGCACGTCTCCAACCTGATCGACGCCGGCGTGCGGCTGTCGATCGATCACCAGAACCTCCTCGCCCGCGTCGTGCAGCAGCTCCACCACCTTGCGCCCTACCTCGCCGTAACCACCGATGACGAAAGGGCCACGGCGGCCAGGCTCGGCATGACCACGCGCCATCTCCTCCAGCTTTTCCAGACTTTCGCTGCTGCCCGCCGCCACCAGCACCCCGTTGGGCCGCAGACGCATGGTGGCGGTCGGTTCGGCCTCCAGCAGACCGCCGACCCATTGGGCGATCACCGTAGCACCGCTGCGCGCGCCGACCCCGGCTTCGGCCAGCGTTGCACCGGCCAGATCGCTCGATGGAGCCACCTTGATCTCGCGCACCTCGAGGATCTCGCCGAGTTGCTGCACGCCGGCCAGCCGCGGGCTGATCCGCGCGCTGGCCCGCGCCGCCAGCGCCGCTCCGAGCATGTGGCGCGGGGTGAATACGGCGTCGGCGCCGGCCAGCGACATCGGCCGGCGGTGCAAGGGATCCTCGACCAGGGCCAGAATGGAACCCTCAAAACCCATCTGCCGCGCCGCCAGGATCACCGCGGCATTCTCCGCGTCCTGCGAGTTGGCGATCAGCGCCTTGGCCGCCGGCAGCGACGCCTCTTTCAGTACGTTGTCTTCCAACCGCCCGTAGAGGACGTTCTGCTGACGATCGAGCAGCCGGCGAGCCTCCACCTCGCGACACTCGATGACCAGGGTCTTGAGGCCGGCCCCTTCGAGCTGAGGCAACAGGGTCGCCACCGCGGCACCATAGCCATAGACCACCACGTGGCCTTCCTGCTTCGCCGCCGAGCGTGGCAAACGAGCCTGGAAGCGCTCTTCCAGAAAGGGAATGAGGTAGACCGGAAAGACCAGGAAGACCAGGAAAACGCCGAGAAACTGCAAGATGATCACGAAGACCACCATCCACGGGCTACTCCAAGTGGAATCGGCGCCGTAGCCGGTGGTCGTCAACGTTTCCGCCGACCAGGAGAGGGCCTGCCAAAAATCCCGCGATTCGCCCTCGAAGTGGCTCATCCCCGCCATGTAGACCAACGCCATGGAGGTCACCAGGAGAGGTACCACGGCGAGCAGGAAGAGCAATCGGCGCTGCGATCGGATCATCACCTCGATGATATCCGCTGAGGCAACCAACGGCGCGGGTAGACTCAGGTCACGATGAAGGTCCGGCTCGACAAGTGGCTACAAGTAGCCCGTGCATTCAAGACCCGCAGCCAGGCAACCCGAGCCTGCTCGCTCGGTCGGGTGAGGGTCAACGGCTACCCCGCCAAGCCCCACCGCACCCTCGCCCTCGAAGACACGGTGGAGATCGACCTGCGCGACTGGACCCGCGTACTGGTGGTCAAAGAACTGCGCGACAAGACCCTGCCCAAAGCGCAAGCGGCCCGGGTCTTCGAAGACCTGAGCCCACCCAAGCCGCAACTGGACCGCTTCGAGCGGCTCGCCAAGGCCCCCCCCGCCCGCCGCGAACGCGGCACCGGCCGTCCCTGCAAGCGCGATCGGCGGGTGATGGAGAAGTTCCGCGACGAGGCGGAAAGCTAGCAGCCCATGGTGAAAGTCGCCCTGGCTCCGAGCGACTCTCTGGCGATCAGCAACCGCCCGCAGACTGTCCGCTCCGACGACAGGACTCTGCACTCCTTGCCGCCCTATACACCTACGTGTATAATGGCACAGTGACGGACCGGAGGATCTCATAGGTAGGCACCTCCCTTTCCGCTGTCCGAGCCTTTCCCGCGGCACCCCGTCGTGCAGCAGGCTACCAATTACGCCGAGTGCAGCAGGGCTTGATGCCGAGCGACTGGAAGCCAATGCCTACCGTCGGCTCAGGCGTGGTCGAGATTAGGCTCTATGGTCGGCTCGAGCACAGAGTCCTCTATGTCGCGAAGTTCCAGGAAGCGATCTATGTCTTGCACGCATTCGACAAGAAGAGTCGCAGCACGCGCAAGGCCGACGTGGACCTGGCCGGTTCCCGACTCAAGGAGGTAGAGGCTTCTCGGCGTAGTAGAAAGGAAGACTAGATGGCCAGCAGTATTCAATCCTCGACCGGCAACGTCTTCACCGACCTCGGGTTCGACGAAGATGAAGCGCAGAATCTGAGAATCCGATCAGACCTGATGATCGAGCTTGCCAAGTTGATCGAGGCAAGAGGGCTCACCCAAACAGCTGCGGCAGAGCTGCTGGGAGTGACGCAACCCAGGGTCAGCGATCTGGTCCGGGGCAAGATTGACAGATTCAGTGCCGACAGCTTGATCGAAATGTTGGGTCATGCGGGTGCGAAGGTCTCCTTCGCGATCACCGTTGATCAGCAAGTCGCATAACACCTCGCCGATCAGCGGTCGGACGAAGGCCGGTCCGAAATTGGCACCCGGCATCTCGCGCCAGTGCCAGTGCCAGTCAACGGCTACCTCACCAAACCCTTCCGAACTCTCGCCCTCTAAGACACGGCGGAGATCGACCTGCGCAACTGGACCGCTTCGAGCGGCTCGCCAAGGCCGTCCCAGCAAGCGCGATCGGCGGGTGATGGAGAAGTTCCGCGACGAGGCGGAAAGCTAGCTCTTTCCGGCTGATTGTCAATTCAATTGACAATCAGCCGGAGTGGGCTCCGCAAACCCGGCTAGCCACCCTCGGCGCGATAGATCCGCGACGATCGATAGAGTTCCAGCCAGTGGCGCACGAAGACCTGGATCGCCGCTGCCGTCGGCACGGCGATCAGCATGCCGAAAAAGCCAAAGAGGCTACCGCCGGCAATCACCGAGAGCAGTACCCATACCGGGTGCAGATTGACGTGACCGCTGAGGATTCGCGGGCTGAGCACGGTTCCTTCGAGTAGCTGCGCCCCGGCGAAGACCGCGATCACGGCGATCAGGCGGGGCCAGCTTTGGAATTCCGCCCAGCAGAGCACCATGGCGGGAGTCAGGCCGACCACCAGCGCCATGTAGGGAATCATGTTGGCCAGACCGGCGATGATGCCGATCATCAGGCCGAACGGCACGCCGATGATCATCAGACCGATGGCGTTGATGGCGGCCAGCACCATGGCGATGGTCAGCTGCCCTCGCACGAACCCCGCCACCGCCCCATTGACCTCCCCCACTCGCGCCAGGACCGTTTCTCGATAGGGAACCGGAACCAGGTTCAGCGCCCCGCGCTTGATCTTTGGCCAGTCGACCAGCATGTAGAAGGCGAAGACCGGCACGAAAATCAGGTTGAGCAAGAAGAGAAAGAGCTGCAAAAGGTTGCCAAACATGCTGCGCAGCCGTTTGCCGACGAAACCGGCCACATCCACCACCCGATCGAGATTGCTGGTGACCGCCTCGCGCACCTTCTGGTTGAGCGCCTCCAACTCTTCCGGATAGCGGGCACGCAGCCGCGTCATCAGCGGACCGACCTGCTCTTCCAGCCGCTGTTCATATTGGGGAAGTCGCTTGGCTAACCGCTGTCCCTGATCGATCGCCGTCGGTACCAAGTAGAGGAAGAAACCGACCACCAGCAACACCAAAACGGCGCTGATCACGATCACGCCGGTGACCCGGGAACGGCCGCGACGCTCGAACCAACTCACCGCCGGATCGAGCAGATAGGAGACGGTCAGCCCGAGGAGCAGAGGCAAGAAGATCTGATCGAACTTGATCAGGATAACCAACACCATCGCCAACGCACCGACGAATGCCACCAGGCGGAGCAAAGCCGGGTCAGTGTTCTTCAGACGCTCGGTGAGCTTGCCTTCTTCCGCTTTGGACATGATCGGTTCGCGCCTCCCAGGATGTTTAGGTAATGGAGGAATGCTACTACGAGGGGGAGCGCCTTGGCATTTCCGCGGGGTGCCCGGGCGCCCGCGGCACGCGGCGGGCGCGATGAATCGCGCCCCTACCCTGGCCGCTCGTTCCGGGAGCCCGCGTAACTCGGGCCTTTGGTCCTCGCCGGTCAGACGTCGCCCATTCTGGGGGACTCGATCCGCGTAGGGGCGCGGTTCACCGCGCCCTCTTCGATGCCAACTATGGGTTGACCTACCCAGACGACTCCAACGGAAACAACGGTAGTTGGATGGCGGCGCCCTTTTCTAGGCCGGAGGCGGTGACTCCCAGGAGGCGTACCGGGCGTCTTTCGGCTTCGGTCTTTCTTAGCAGGGCGTGGGCGTGGGCGGCGAGTTCGGCGTGGTCGGCGGTGGGCCAGGGTAGGGTCCGCGAGCGGGTCAGGGTGGTGAAGTCGGCGTAGCGGACTTTGAGGACGACCGTGCGGGCCGAGAGATCGCGTTTGGATAGGCCGGCGGCGACTTTGCCGGCCAGGCGGTCGATTTCGGCTTCCATCGGCTCTAGCCCACGTAGATCCCTGGCGTAGGTGTTCTCGTGGCCGAGGCTCTTGCGTATCCGGCGAGTGTTGACCGGGCGCTCGTCGATGCCCCGCGCGTAGCGGTACAAGCCGGCACCATGACGGCCGAAGCGCCGTTGCAGCAACTCCCGTGGTTGAGCCCGCAGATCGGCGATCGTCGAGACGCCCAACTCGGCCAGGGCACGCTCGGTGGCCGGTCCAACGCCCAATAGCCTGCGCACCGGCTGCGGATCGAGGAAGCGCCGCACCTTGCGCGGCGGCACCACCGTCAGTCCGTCCGGTTTGTCGTAGTCGGAGGCGATCTTGGCCACCAAGCGGTTCGGCCCTACCCCCACCGAGACGGTCAACCGCCGCTCTTTCAGCACCGTTGCGCGGAGATCTTGCGCCAACGCGGTGCCATTGCCGAAGGGCTCCAGATGGTGCGTCACGTCGAGGTAGGCCTCATCCAGCGAAACTGTCTGCAGCAAAGGCGTGTAGCGCCGAAAGATGGCGAAGATCTCCCCGGATTCGCGACGGTAGCGCGGAAAATCTGGCCGGATGAAGACCAACCGCGAGCACAGCCGCGCAGCCCTCGCCGCCGGCATCGCCGAGTGGACACCGAACTTTCTCGCCTCGTAACTGGCCGCGGCTACCACTCCGCGACCCTGCGGACTGCCTCCGATCACCACCGGTAGGCCGCGTAAAGAGGGGTCATCCCGCACGTGCACGGCCGCGTAGAAACAATCCATGTCGCAGTGCAGTATTCGCCGGCTCTCGTCCACCGGTCGATCTTAGCCGCATGCCATCGCTCGCCAGCCCTAACTTGCGGGCCACTCTGTGGCAGAATCGCCACCTGGGAGATCCCCTGAGCAAACTATGGACGAACTGCAAGCTGACACGCGTGGCGACCTGACACCTCTGTCTAGCCCGCAGCCCGCCAGCGGCTGGGCACTGACCCCCGCCGCATTCAGCAAGCTACTCAACTTCCTGGACGCCGATCCTGCCCGCGCCGCGGACGCTTACGAACGGACGCGGCGCAAATTGACCCGCCTTTTCGAGTGGCGGGGGTGCCACGACCCCGAAGAGCTGGTGGACGAGACGATGAACCGCGTGGCGCGCAAGGTCGATCAGGGCGAGAGGATCCTCACCCAGGAGCCCTACCACTACTTTTGTGGTGTCGCTCGGTTCGTCTTCCACGAGGTAATCCGGCGCCAACAGCGCCAGCGCACAGCTCTCGAGCAGGAACGATGGACTCTCGTCTCGCAAACCAAACCGGAGGAGAACTTTGAAACCGAGCGCCGTCTGGCTTGCCTTCAGCAGGGGCTGAAATCACTGCCGGAAGACCACCGTGAGCTGATTCTGCGCTACTACCAGGGCGAAAAAAGTCGCAAGATCGCCAATCGCCGAGAATTGGCCGCGGAACACGGTATCCAATTGAATGCATTGAGGATCCGCGCACACCGGATTCGGCAAAAACTCGAAGCCCGAGTCAGCGAATGCTTAAAAAGCAGCGAACATTGAAACGGAATGGCGCCGGCGACCACGCATAGACGGAGGCGCATTAACCAATGACCAAACACGAACCCCGGGGCAACCGCCGTCCCGCTGCTCTGCGACGATTTCTTCTCGGCGACCTGTCGGCCGTCGAGACCGAACGGATCGAGGCAGGCGCCCTGGAAGATGACGATCTCTTCGACCAACTCAACGCGGCCGAAGAGGAACTGATCGACGACTACGCTCTCGGCCGGCTGTCGAGGAACGAAACGCGCCGTTTCGAGGAGCACTTCGCCAGCGGTGGTGGCCATCCGCGGCGCCAGCGACTGCGTCAGCGCGTCGCTTTCGCCCGCGATCTCTCGCAGCTCGCCCGGCAACATAGGGTAGCCCAAGACTCAGTCCGCCGTGGCGGTTTCTCGCTACGCGCCTTCTTCGCCTCCCTGGCACCGCCGATGCGTCCGGTGCTGGCCGCAGCCGCGGCTGCTCTGGTCGCTGTCTGCAGCTGGTTGGCATGGCAGACCATATCGCTGCGCACTCAGCTGGGAGCCGAACAGCAAGCGGTTCTCGCCGGAGAACGCCAGATCGAGCAGCTGCGCAGCGAAGCCGAGACGGCGCAACGACGATCCTCGGCCTCAGACCCGCGCCTCGCCGAGGAACTCGCCGCCGCCCGCCAACAGCTGAACGACCTGGCGACGCGCGACGCGCAACTGCGCACCGAACTCGACGCGATTCGTCAAGCAGTAGCGGCCCAAACCAAGGCGACACAGCCTCCCTCGATCGCTCGCTCCGCCTCGTTCATTCTCTCCGTGGCGAGTGCCGTGCGCGGTGTCGAGACGGCACAAAGGCTGCGCATCCCTGCCGGTCTCGACCATGTGGAGCTGCAAGTCGACCTCACCGGAGACACCAATTTCACCAGTTATCGCGTCGCCTTACGCTCCATCGCCGGCGACGAAATCTGGAGCCGTGCCGGCCTCCGACCGCTCGCCGCAACCTGGGGCAACGGCCTGGAGCTGCGCCTGCCGGCGGCTTCGCTGGTGCCGGGCGACTACGAGCTGATGGTCTTCGGCGAGACCGCGGGCGAATTGGAAGAGTTGGCCTTCATCGACTTCCGCGTCGACTCGACAGAGCCGTAGGCCGGCGAGGGAGCTGGGTCACCCCACAGCTCCCGGGAAAAACGCTCCATGGCGTACGGCGGCCTCCCGAGATAGGGTAGCCGGCGATGGGTTCCTCCGCCAACCAGCACGACTCGGTTCCCGCGCGGGGCGTGACACCCCATCGAGTTCGGGGCGGAAACCTGGTCGCCGCCGGCATCCTCGGCAGCCGAGTTTTCGGCTACTTGCGCGAGCTGGCGCTGGCTCATTTCTTCGCCAACTCGGCATTCGGCGATGTCTTCCGGGCAGCGTTGCGCATTCCCAACGTGCTGCAGAACCTGCTGGGCGAAGGCACCCTGTCAGCCTCCTTCATTCCCATCTACTCACGGCTGATCGAGGAAGACCGGCGGCAAGAAGCGGGGCGCTTCGCGGGAGCGATCTTTGGACTGCTGGTCGCCACCACGGCGCTGCTCGTGCTGCTCGGCGTCTTCTTCGCCGAACCGCTGGTGGCGCTGGTCGCCAAGGGGTATCTGAAGGATGCCGCCAGGGGAGATATCGATCGCTTCGCGATGAGCGTGCGGGCGACGCGGATCGTCTTCCCGATGACCGGCTTCGTCGTCCTGGCTGCCTGGACGCTGGGGATCCTCAACTCGCACCGGCGTTTTCTACTGCCTTACTTCGCTCCCGCCGCCTGGAACACGGCGATCATCACCGCCCTCTTGCTGGCCGCTCGATCGACCGCTGGCCTGGCACCTCTCGACCAACTGGAGAGACTTCTCTACGCCGCCTGCTGGGGAGCCCTGGCCGGCGGTCTCTTGCAGTTCCTCGTCCAGCTGCCCCTGGCCCTCAAGCTGCTCGGCGGGCTGCACCCCACCCTCTCGCTCAAGGTGGTCGGGGTGACTCAGGCGCTAGCCAGTTTCGCTCCGGTCGTCGCCGGGCGCGGGGTGGTTCAGCTCGGGATCTACGTCGATCTCTTCCTCGCTTCGTCGCTGGCGCAGGGCGCCGTCTCGGCGCTGGGCACCGGCCAGTTTCTCTACATCCTGCCGATCAGCTTGTTCGGCATGTCCGTCGCCGCCGCCGAACTACCCGAACTTTCCCGCCACCATCCCGACAAGGTGAGCGAGGAACTGCGCCACCGCATCGAAACCAGCCTGGCCCGTGTCGCCTTCCTCGTCGTACCGACGGTGCTGGGCTATCTCGCCTTCGGCTGGCTCATCGTCTTCGGCCTCTTCCGCACCGGTCGTTTCGAACTCGATGATACGACGCTGGTCTATGCCGTCCTCGCCGCATACAGCTTCGGCCTCCTTCCCAGCACCCTCTCGCGCCTCTTTCAAACCAGCTTCTACGCGCTCCGGCGCACCCGCGTCCCGGCGCTCTTGGCGGCACTGCGCGTACTGCTGGCGGCGTTGATCGCCTGGCTGCTGATGGGCCGCTTCGATCAAGTGACCGTCCCCGCACTTTTCTCGACGGCACCCACCCCGCAAAGCGCTTTGCGGCTGGGAGCCGTCGGACTCGCCCTCGGTTCGGCCGTCGGCGCCTGGGTGGAGTTCGCCTGCCTCAAGCGAGCCATCTCAACCAGCATCAGCGGCCTGAAGGTTCCCTGGGGGCGCATCCTACGCATGGTTCTGCTCGCCGCCCTCTGTGTCTTGCCGGCGGCCGGAGTGTGGAGGCTCGGCCTCACCAGCCACTGGCCGGCCCGCCTCACCGCGCTGGTGGTGCTCGCCTCCTACGCCGGGCTCTACCTGGCCCTCGCCTACCGCCTCGAATTCCCCGAGCTACAAAGCTGGCTCGGACGGCTGGCCCGTCGATCCGGATAAACCGCCTGCATCGCCGCTACAAAGCGTCGAGCATGGTGAATTGCGCCAAGGAAACCGGCCGGCTGACCGGCTGCTGATGGACAAAGGTGACCTCAAGGTCATTTTTTGATACAACCAACCCATATTCTTCTCCCCTTGCCATGACTACCGAGGTCTGTTCCTCGCACTGCTGCGCCACCTGGCAGGCCAGGGTTGGACGCTCTACGAGGACGGCTCGGTCTACTCCGGGAGGCCAAGGCTACTGGTGGTGACAAGAGCTTCACGAGGCGAGCGCTACGCACTGCGAGCCGGCATCGCCATGGTGTTGCTGGTCTGCCTCGCTACCCACAAGGCGGTGGCCCAACCACCCGCGACCGGAGCCGAGAGTCCGCCGCCGGAACCGTTGATCGCCGGCCAACTCGTCGAGCGATCGATCAGCGGGGGCGAGAAACAGCACTTCACCTTCCACCTCTCCGCGGGTGAGATCGCCCACCTCGTGGTCGAGCAGCGGGGTGCCAACGTCGGCCTGACCCTGCGCGATCCCGGCGGCCTGACTCTGTTCGAGGGCAACAGTCCCAACGGCAGCCACGGTCCGGAGCCGCTGGCGGCGGTGGCCTCCCGAGACGGTCTCCACGAACTCGAGATCTGGTCCCTCGTTCCACAGGCCGCCCTCGGTGGCTACTCCTTGCTGCTCGAGGCGCCGCGGCAAGCCACTGCCGAGGAGCGAAAACTCTTCGCCCAGCGCAACCAGGCCTGGCTTCTGACCGAGGGCGGGTTTGACCTTCGCGCCTCGGCGCGCGACGCCGCCAGCCTGCGGCAAGCGATCGAGCAATGGGAAGCTTCGGTTCCCCTGTGGGCTCGCCTCGGCGATCTCGGGCAACAGGCCCGCGCCCTCAACGCCGCCGGCCTCGGCTACCGGCAGCTCGGCGAGCCGGAAAAGGCCAGAGCCCTCTATGAGCGAGCGCTCCCGCTATGGCGTCAGGCCGGTAGCCGCTCAGGCGAAGCGGACTCGCTCAACAACCTGGGCCGGCTACAGGCGACGCTGGGTGACCTCAGTGGGGCGCTGGAGACCCATTCCCGCGCCCTCGAACTGCGCCGCCAAATCGAAGATCTGCGCGGCGTCGCCCAGTCCCTCAGCCAGATCGGAGCCACCCAACGCTCGCTCGGCGAGACCGACAAAGCCTACGCAGCTCTCGCCGAGGCGCTGGCGGTGAGCCAGAGGCAAGGTGATCGAAGAGCCGAGCCCCACATCCGCAACAACCTCGGTCTGATCAGCCAGGATCGCGCTCAGCTGCAAGCGGCCATCGAGCAGTTCAACCTCGCCCTGACTCTGTTCAGAGAGGCCGACAGTCAACGCTATCAAGCGGTCACCTTGAGCAATCTGGGTACCGTCTATCAGGCGATGGGCGACTTCCAGCGTGCCGAGGCTCTGTTCGCCGAAGCGCTCACTTTCAACGAAGAGATCGGGAATCGCAACGGGATGGCAGCGACCCAGTTCAATCTCGGCTGGACTCTGTTGAAGGCCGGCAAGCCGGAGACCGCGCTGGCGGCCTTCGAAGCCGCCTTGCAGCAATTCGAGCGGATCCACAATCGCCAGGGGCAGGGGCGGGCGCTGGTTGCCATCGGCGGTGCCCGGTTGGACTTGGGACAGATCGAGGCGGCCGGCGACCGGCTGCGGGAGGGTTTGGCGATCCTCCGCGAGACCGGTGCTCTGCAGGGACAGTTCGATGCTCATCATCAGCTGGCCGGCGTCCTCGAGGCCCAGGACAAGCCGGCGGAAGCCCTGGCTGAGATCGATCAAGCCCTCCATCTCGCCGAACGGTTGGACAACGCCAGCGCCCGTGCCGCGGCGCTGGCCGAGGGGGCCCGCATCGACTTCAAACGGGGCGACTTGCCAGCCGCGCGCTCGCGGCTCGGCGAAGCCCTCGACATCACCGAGTCGATCCGCAGCCAGGTGGCCAGCCAGACCCACCGCACGACCTTCCTCGCCAGCTCCCTCGACCGTTTTGAGCTGTTGACCGATGTCCTGATGGCGCTCGAAAGCGCACAGCCGGGCAGTGGACATGCCGCCAACGCCCTGGCCAACGTCGAGCGGGCACGAGCCCGCAGCCTCCTGGAACTACTCACCGAAGCCGAAATTCGCGGCGACGGCGACCCGCAGCTGCTGGCCCAAGAAACGTCGCTACGCCAGAATCTCAATGCCAAGGAACGGCGCCGGCTGCAGCTGGTGGCGCAAGGAGACAGCGAGTCGTTGAGCAAGGCCGCCGCTCTCGACTCCGAGATCCGCCGGCTTCTCGAAGGGCTGGTCGATGTACGCGCGCGGCTGCGCACGGAAAACCCGCGCCACGCCGCGCTGCTGGAGCCACGCCCCGCCACCATCGATGAGCTTCAAAGGGAGCTGCTGGATGAAGGTACCCTGCTTCTCGAGTTCGCGCTCGGTGAGCAGACCAGCTACCTGTGGGCGGTGAGCCGCTCCACCCTCGAGGCCTTTCGCCTACCGCCGCGGGACCAGATCGAGCCGCTGACCCGCCAGGTCATCGACCAACTCCGCACACCCCGCAGCCTCCCGGCGCCAGGTAGCGGGGTCAGTCCAACCGGCGCTAGCGAGTTCTCAGCACAAGCCGAGGAGTTGAGTCTGATCCTCCTCGGCCCCCTGGGTGAACGGCTGCAACAATTTCCGCGCCTGCTGATCGCCGCCGACGGAGCGCTGCAGAGCCTTCCCTTCGCCGCCCTGCCGACTCCGCCCGCCAGCGGAGAGGGTGGCTATCTGGTCGCCCACCACGAAATCGTTCACACCCCCTCCGCCTCGGTACTGCTACTGCAACGGCGTGCAACGGCCAACCGGGCACCCGCTCCCAAGGCGCTCGCCATCTTCGCCGACCCGGTCTTTCGCCCCGACGATCCACGGGTGCGGCGCAGGGAGCGCTCTCCACGCACCGCCGCCGCCGAATTACGCTCCGCACAGATCACCTCGAACGAGCCGGCCGGCACCTTCTCCCGGCTGCGCTTCAGCCGTCGGGAAGCCCAGCGATTGGCCGCGATGGTTGACGAGGATCAACGGCTCCTGGCCCTCTCTTTCGATGCTTCGCGGCAAAGGGTGACCTCGCCCGAGATGGCGCAGTACCGCAACGTCCACTTCGCCACCCACGGTGTGCTCGATGGGGCTCGACCGGAACTCTCCGGCGTCGTCCTCTCACTGGTCGATGCCAACGGCCAGCCACAGGAGGGGTTTCTGCGCCTGCATGACATCTATAACCTGCACCTCAATGCCAACCTGGTGGTGCTCAGTGCCTGCCAGACGGCGCTCGGTCAGGAGGTTCGCGGTGAAGGCCTGGTCGGTTTGGCCCGCGGTTTCATCTACGCCGGCGCCTCCCGGGTGGTGGCCAGCTTGTGGCAAGTGCCGGACCGCGCCTCCGCGGTGCTCATGGAGCGCTTCTACCGCGGTATGTTGAAAGAAGGACTGAGCGCCGCCGCCGCCCTGCGCTCTGCACAGGTCACCATGATCGAGGAAGGCCGCTTCGCCGATCCCTATTCCTGGGCGGCCTTCGTTCTCCAGGGGGACTGGCGCTGAACGAAACAAATCGCTACGCGGCAGCACTTAAAGTCAGGAAGCAACCCCGGTGGTCACACCCGATGATCGCCAAGATCCAATCAATTCAAGAGGGAGCAACAAGATGCATGTAGGAAACTGCACTGACGGATCCGCCGACTACAATCTCGCCGGTGGCGGCCAGATCGTCGAGCCGCCCGAATTCACCGGCAACGAGACTTTCCGTCTCGATAAAGACAAGCAGAACCTGTGGACCATCACCGGGACCAAGACCGTGACCTTCCTGGTCAACGGCGCGGAAGTGGCGCGGGTCCAGAATGTCTCCGACAGCGACCTGGCGATCCTCGTTCAATGCGGCACGACCTACGCGGGCTTCAAGCTCGCCCAAGCGGCGCACCAAGAGGTACCCTGACTCTTCCCCCACCGCCAGCGTTGCGGTCCCACCTAGGCGGGCCCGCAACGCGACACCCGGTGCAGCTCCTGGAGTGACCGCACCTCCAGCCGATCCTCCTGTAGCGCGGCGATCCCCTCCGCCGCCGCCAGGGCGCCGGAGAGAGTGGTAATCACCGGCACGCCAAACTTGAGGGCCGTACTGCGAATCACCGTGTCGTCGGCGTGGGGCTCCCGGCCCAGCGGGGTATTGATCACCAGATCGATCTCGCCATCGATCAACCGATCCACCACGTTGGGCCGGCCCTCGTGCACTTTGAGGACCGGCGTCGCCGACAAGCCTCGCTGAGTCAAGAAGGCGGCGGTGCCCTGGCTCGCCACCAGTTCGAAACCAAGCTCGGACAATCGTCGCGCCACCGGTATCAGCGCTTCCTTGTCGCGATCGTGTACCGAGAGAAAGGCCCTGCCCGACGTGGGTAGGTTGTCGCCGGCGGCGAGCGTGGCCTTGGCGAAGGCAGCGCCGAAATTGGGCGACAGTCCCATCACCTCACCGGTCGACTTCATCTCCGGTCCGAGGACCGGATCCACTCCCGAGAACCGCCGGAAGGGAAAGACCGCCTCTTTGACCGCCACCGTCGGCACCGGCGGCTCGGTGAGGAAACCGATCTCTTCGAGGGTTTTGCCGGCCATCACTTGGACCGCGATCTTGACCAGCGAAACACCCACTGCCTTGGCGATGAACGGCACGGTGCGCGAAGCGCGCGGGTTGACCTCGATGACGTAGACCTCGCCCTCGTAGATGGCGAACTGGATGTTCATCAGGCCGACGACACCGAGGCGCAACGCCAGCCGGCAGCCGATGTCGCGCATGCGTTCCAGCTGCTCGGGGCTGGCCTTCATCGGCGGCATCACGGCCGCCGAATCGCCGGAGTGGATTCCCGCCTCCTCGATGTGCTGCAAGATGCCGCCGACCACCGCCCGCTCGCCGTCGGCGATGAGATCGAGGTCGAGTTCAACGGCGTCATCCAAGAAACGATCGAGCAGGATCGGATGGCCGCCCGCGACATCGGTGGCGATAGTGCCGTAGCGGCGCAGGCTCTCCTGGTCATAGCAAATCGCCATCGCCCGTCCGCCCAGCACATAGCTCGGCCGCACCATCACCGGATAGCCGATCTCAGCCGCCACTTCGAGCGCCTCCTTCAGGCTGGTGGCGGTGCCGTGACGCGGTTGCGCAATGCCCTCCTCGGCGAGCAGGGCGCCGAAGCGGCGGCGATCCTCGGCCAGGTCGATCGCCTCCGGCGAAGTTCCCAAGATCGGCACCCCCGCCGCCGCCAGCCCTTGTGCCAGCTTCAGCGGCGTCTGACCTCCCAGCTGCACGATGACCCCCTCCGGCTTCTCCCTCGCCACCACCGCCAGGACGTGCTCGAGGGTCAAGGGCTCGAAGTAGAGCCGGTCGGAGGTGTCGTAATCGGTCGACACCGTCTCAGGGTTGCAGTTGACCATGATGGTCTCGAAACCCATCTCGGACAGCTGGTAGGCAGCATGGACACAGCAATAGTCGAACTCAATCCCCTGGCCGATCCGATTGGGTCCCGAACCGAGGATCATCACCTTGCGCGCGGTGGTGGGATCGCTCTCATCCTCCTCTCCCCAGGTCGAATAGAGATAGGGGGTGGTGGCGGGAAACTCGGCGGCGCAGGTGTCAACCCGCTTGTAGACCCGGTGGATGCCGAGCGCGGCCAGGCGGTCGGCCAACTCGCGAGTGCCGGTGCCCAAGAGCTTGGCCATCCGGCCGTCGGTCAACCCGATCTCACGGCCGCGCCGCAACCACTCCTCCGGCACCGAGGCCAGGTCCCAGCAGCCGAGCTGCGACTCGACATTCAAGATGGTCACGATCTCGCGCAGGAACCAAGGGTCGATGCGGGTCAGGGCCGAGACTTCGTCGACCGTCCAGCCTTGGCGCAAGGCGGCGAAAACGGCGAAGAGCCGCTCCCAGTTGGGGGTTGCCAGCCGCCGGCGCAGGCGCACGGGATCGGCCATCCGGCGCTCGCGCAGCGCCATGTCGCCGTCCAATTCGAAGGCGGCCAGCCCCTTGAGCAGCGCTTCGGCAAAGGTCCCACCAATCGCCATCACCTCGCCGACCGACTTCATCGCCGTGCCCAGGGTCGGCGGTGTGGTGGGGAACTTCTCGAAGGCCCAACGGGGGATCTTCACCACTGTGTAGTCGAGCGTCGGCTCGAAGGCGGCGAAGGTCTTGCCGGTGATGTCGTTGGGAATCTCGTCCAAGGTGTAGCCGATGGCCAGCAAGGCCGCGATCTTGGCGATCGGGAAGCCGGTCGCTTTGGAGGCCAGGGCCGAGCTGCGGGAGACCCGCGGATTCATCTCGATGACCACCCGCCGGCCGCTCTGGGGATCGACACCGAACTGGATATTCGACCCCCCGGTAGCAACACCCACCCGCCGGATCACCCGAAAAGCGTCGTCGCGCATCTCCTGGTACTCGCGGTCGGAGAGGGTCTGCTGCGGCGCGACGGTGATCGAGTCGCCGGTGTGAACCCCCATCGCATCGAAGTTTTCGACCGAGCAGACCACCACGGCGTTGTCCGCCGTGTCACGCACCACCTCCAACTCGTACTCCTTCCAGCCGAGTACCGATTGTTCGAGCAGCACCCGCTGCGTTGGGCTCGCGTGGAGCGACGAGGCGACGATGGTCTGCAACTCGTCGCGGTTGTAGACCACGCCGCCGCCCTCACCGCCGAGAGTGAAGCTAGGTCGGGCGATCAGCGGGAATCCGATCTCAGCCGCGATCTCCTGAGCCTCCTCGAGACTCGAAGCGTAGCCGCTCTTGGGCACTTCGAGACCAATCTCCTCCATCGCCGCCTTGAACAGCTGCCGATCCTCACCCAGCCGCAGAGCTTGGATGTCGGCACCCAGCACTTCGACGCCGAGGCGATCCAGCACTCCGGCTTCGTCCAGCGCGATAGCCAGATTGATCCCCGTCTGCCCGCCCACCGTCGGCAACAGGGCGTCGGGGCGCTCCTTGTCGAGAATCTTCTCGACGATCGCCGGCGTCAAGGGCTCGATGTAGGTGGCGTCGGCGAACTGCGGATCGGTCATGATCGTCGCCGGATTGGAGTTGACCAGGACGACCCGCAGCCCTTCGTCGCGCAGCGCCCGACAGGCTTGGGTCCCCGAGTAGTCAAACTCGCAGGCCTGCCCAATCACGATCGGTCCCGAACCGAGAATGAGGACGGATCGAAGATCAGTTCTCTTGGCCATTCAATGGCGCAGTCTACCGCGCCTCGTAGCCGACGCAGCGCTGGACCGGCAGCACCGGATAGCGCCGCAACCGCGTATCGTTACGGGACTGCTCGCAACGCAAAAAAAGACTACGCCCGGAGTCGGCCAGCACAGCGTGTGCACACCGATCACACAACCCGACGGCCACTCCCAAGCGGCGTCGCTGCTCCTCGTCGAGCAAGCTGAGTTCACGCTTCTGGCTCAACCTCGCCCCTCAGTTGGCGACAAAAAATAACATTCCGGCGGGAATTTCAAACAAATCGGGCATGTTATCCGTATGTAACTATGACAGTGAGGCCATTCATCGAACGGCCCCACCTACCGGAACCTCCCCGGTCTGCATCCGCAGACTGAGGAACCGGAGGTTCTAAGGCGGACTCACCGCCACGCCACAATCCTACCTCTCCGCGAATCTCGATCCCGAGATCGCGCGTCCCCCCGCGGGGGCCGGTATTCACCGGTCCCCGTTGTCTTATTCAGGCTGAAGGTTAGTCACGCGCCAGCAACTCATGTCTGGCGTTGACCGTCACTTTCTTCGGCTTCTTGGGCAGGGGCAGAGTCACGTTGACCTCTTGGGTACCCGGACCCTTGAAGGGCAGGACTCCGATCTTGGCTCGTTGGCCGCCGGCAAACTGGACATAGATGGGCACCAGAGCCAGGAAGTCTTCGTTGACCTCGGTCAGTGAGACCTGGCCGCTGATGGTGTATTCGCCCTTGCCGGCTTTCTTGGCCACCAGTTTGGAGCCCAGTTTGGGCAGATCGGTGCCGTAGACCCACTGATCGAAAAACCAGTCGATCGTGCCGGTGCGGGTGGCATCGAGTTCGGGCACCATGTGCCGCTGGACAATCTCCTTGAAGTCTTCGGTGGAAGGCGACCTTCCGCGGTAGGTCTTGACGAAGTCCTTCATCATGGCGATGAAGGCCGCATCGGGAGCGGCGGAGCGTTCATCGAGCATCATCATGCGCAGCATGTGCAACACGAAGGCGCCCTTGGGGTAAATCAACCGGGCGGCGCCAACACTCTTGTGGGTGGAGAGCCGAAATCCCTGAGTGATCGGTCCCACCTTGTAGTTGGCGGTCTGGCCACGCGGCTTGGCGATGATCGCCTTCCGTTCGTTCTTCCAACAGTCGTCCGCTGCGCCCACACCTTCGGTCAGCTCGACGACCAGGCAGGCGGTAAAACTGGCGAACCCTTCCGACAACCACTGATCGCGGTAGTCACGCCAACCCACCTCGTGACCCCACCACTGGTGAGACATCTCGTGATAGCCCACCTGATTGAAGAAAGCAGTGGAGCCACCGCCGCTGCCAAAGCCCAACATCTGGCGCTGGCGACTGTTCATGAACGAGGAGTAGGGCATGAAGATCAACGACGGCCAGGATTGACCGAAGTTCGCCTGCGACTGCTGGGTGATGGCGACGTGCTTCTGCGTCATCGGTCCGAAGTAGGCCGAAGAGACACGCACCGCGTTGAGGCCGTCGGCCATGGCGGTCTCGGCGAGCTTCTGGGTGTTGATCTTGCCCACCGTGCCCATGGTGATCTGGCTCGGGTCCAGGCGCACCGCATCGGCCTCCCGTTGGTCCGCGTCTTCCTGTGAGGCGAGCATGGCTGAGTTGATCTCGCGGATGATGTTGGGAGTACCCGGGTTGGTGAAGACCTGCAAGTCGACATTGTTGTCTTCGTCGTGCTGCTCGGTCTTCTTGAAGCGCCCATAGTTGAAACCGGCGACGCGGATCGGATCGTCGGCGCGCCAGTAGCTGACTTCGAGTTCGCCTTCCGTCTTGGTCGACAGTTGGCGACCTACCGAAATGACCTCGTTACCGGCGGGCACGCGGTAGGTCAGCTCAAAAGTGGCCACCGAGCTGAAGATGCCGAGGTTCGGGTACCAACTCGTTCGCGCACCCACCACGTAGTTGCCCTCGCCCTGGTCCCGCAGAACCTCCTCGCCGGCATAACGCAGCCGAAGCTCGGCGACATCGTCCTTCTGCATCATGACGGGTAGAACCACGCTCAGCTGACCGTCTTCCTCCTTGTCTTCCTGGATGAAGGCGACATCCTGCCACTCGTCCTCGCCGTCAAGGCGCAGCTGCGCCTCGGAAACTCGCAGGTCCCGCAGCAGATTCAGACCCAGGCAGCGCAATTCGGCAGCCTGCGCCTGGAAGAGCATGGTGGTGCTGCCCTTCACGTCCACATTGCGCTGGATCTCGGTGTCGACCTGGTAGTGCAACGCCGTTGCCAGAGGGGCGTAGGCAGGGCCGCGGCGCGCCTCCTGCAACTCCTCTCGCCGATCACTGACGTACCAGGGACCGCCGCGCGTATCCGAGAGCACCATGAAGGCTGTGTCCTCTCCGCCCTGGAAAAGGCCTGACGCCTGCACACCACGTGAATCGACCATCGCCAACGCCGGCGGTAGCTTCTTGCCATCTATCGCGGCGACGAAGACCCCAGCGCTCGCCCCCTCGCCGTTGAGCAGATCTTCGAGTAGCCGCAGGTGCAGGTTGAGTTCCATTTCCTTGCGCTGCTTCTTGAAGAACTCCTCGTAGGCGGCCACCGCCGTGCCGTCAGCGGCTCCCTGGCGAACCTCGGCGTGGGCGGAGATCTCCGCTTCGGTCTGGTCGGTAAAGAGCAGTACCAGTTGCTCGAAGGTGTCCTCCAACCCTTCCAGCTTCTCATCGCCGGTGATAAAAGCCAGATGGTTGCGTTCCCAGGGCGAGGCGGGCGTCAGCCGGAAGCTGCCATGGCCCAGGAAAACCGCGCCAACCGTGCGCCCGGCAACCGGTTTGAGCAGGTGAAGGCTTCCCGAGTCGAGTTGAAAACGAAAGGCGTCGCGCTCCAAAACCAGGTTGTGAACCGGGATCTGGCGCCCGTCCGGGCGCGAAGCACGTAAGGCCTGATAGGTCGGATCGCTCGCCGCCGAGGCGCTCGACGGGCAGAATATGCAGACAACGGCCAGTAGGGCGAAAGAAAAGCCACCACGTTGTAGGCAGCGCACTAACGAATGATCGGACATGGGATCTCCTCGAAGAATCAACAAACGTACCCGCAGCTTATAACGTCGTGACCACCGTGAGGTTGCGGTCTTGCTCGCCGTCGCCACCTCGATAAGATCCCTTGCTATGGCCAATCCAAACCTCACCGATCCCTCAGCCACTGCCGGCCGCGACACCAACAGGCTCGCCCCCAAGAGTGTCTACGAGAATGTTCTGAAGGCCGCCCAGCGGGCCGCCAAACCGCCGCGCCCACCTCGGGCCTCCGGCGCCATCGTTCTCTGGCGCCGAGTCGACCCCGTGGGAGGATCCAGCGGTCGCGGTTGTGAAGTCTTCTGGATCCGCCGGGCCCGGGAAATGGCCTTCATGGGCGGCTGGTATGCCTTCCCGGGAGGGGCACTATCCCGAGACGACGACGCGGCCGAGGTCATAGGCCGACCGCGCGGGGTCACGGCCGGAGACAGCTCGGTGTCGCAGATGCCGGAAAGCGTGATCGCAGGGCTCGGCGAACTGCCGCCGGATCTGGCTCCCGGCCTGCTCGCCGGCACGTTGCGGGAGTTGCTCGAAGAGACTGGAATCTTGCCACTGCCCCAGCTGGCCGCAGCGCGGTCGCAGGAACGCGATGCCGCCCAGCTAGCCGCGCGGCTGGCCGAGGGCCAACGCCGGCTGCTCAGTGCGGAGTCGACGCTGGCTAGCTTGGCCAAGGAACTCGACTTGACCCTCGAGGCTTCACAGTTATTCTACGCCGGCCGTTGGTTGACCCCGCCGCTGGGACCGCGGCGTTTCGACAACCGATTCTTCCTCCTCCACTGGCCCCGCGAACTGCCGGTACAGCCCCTGGCCGCGCAGGAGGAAGCCGAGTTGGGCGAGTGGATCCGCCCCGAGGCCGCGCTCGAACGGTGGCAACGCGGGGAGGTGATCACCGCACCGCCGATCCTCCACATCTTGCGCGTGCTGAGTGAGGAAGGGCCACCGGCGACGGAGGAAGGCTCTGCGCCCAGTGGAGACACCGACCGGCCCGCCGGCCAGCA
>JAJRVQ010000102.1 GCA_024277255.1 Acidobacteriota bacterium
CCCTAAGAGGCTCGATAGCCTCCATGGAATCGCAAAGATAAAACGCAAACCGTCTGCCAGCCCGCTCAGCTCTGCCAGCCAGTGGAAAACAACAACCTGGATCTATCCTTAATGGACCGGGTTTCCGGCCGGACCTCTAGGCGCGCGTTGCGCGCCTAGTACCGGTAGTGATCCGGCTTGTAAGGGCCATCGGCGGGGATGCCCAGGTATTCGGCCTGTTCGTCGGTCAGGCGGGTCAGTTCGACGCCCAGGTGATCGAGGTGCAGGCGGGCGACCTCTTCGTCGAGGTGCTTGGGCAGGACGTAGACCTGGCGTTCGTATTGGCCCTGGTTCTTGTGCAGCTCGATTTGCGCGATCACCTGGTTGGTGAACGAGGCCGACATGACGAAGCTGGGGTGGCCGGTGGCGCAGCCGAGGTTCATCAGCCGACCTTCGGCCAGCATCAGGACGCTGTGGCCATCGGGGAAGAGCCATTCGTCGTACTGCGGCTTGATATTGATTCTCTCGATTCCGGGCACCTTGGCCAGGCCGGCGATATCGATCTCGTTGTCGAAGTGGCCGATGTTGGCGACGATCGCCTTGTTCTTCATCCGCGCCATGTGGTCGGCCGTGATGATGTCTTTGTTACCGGTGGAACTGACGAAGATGTCGGCGCTCTCGACCACGCTCTCCAGCCGGCGCACTTCGTATCCTTCCATCGCCGCTTGCAGGGCGCAGATCGGATCGATTTCGGTGATGATCACTCGCGCGCCCTGGCCGCGAAGCGCCTGGGCGCAGCCCTTGCCGACCTCGCCGAAGCCGAGGACGACGGCCACCTTGCCGCCGATCATCACGTCGGTGGCGCGGTTGAGACCATCCACCACCGAGTGGCGGCAACCGTAGATGTTGTCGAACTTGCTCTTGGTCACCGAGTCGTTGACGTTCATCGCCGGGAACAGCAACTCGCCCGCTTGCGCCATCTTGTACAGGCGGTGCACTCCGGTCGTCGTCTCCTCGCTGACGCCGTAAATGTCGCCGGCGATCTTCGACCAACGCCCCGGGTGGTCGACCAGCGACCGGCGTAGCACTTCGAGGATCACTCCCCACTCTTCCGCTTCAGACTCGGCATCGAAGCTCGGCACGCTACCCGCCTTCTCGAACTCGGCACCCTTGTGCACCAGCAGCGTCGCGTCGCCGCCGTCATCGACGATCATGTCCGGGCCGCGGCCGTCGGGCCAGACCAGCGCCTCTTGGGTGCACCACCAATATTCGTCGAGCGTTTCACCCTTCCAGGCGAAGACCGGCGTCCCTTTTGGATCCTCGACGGTGCCACCCGTCTCCGGCCGGCCGACGACGGTCGCCGCCGCGGCGTGATCCTGGGTCGAGAAGATGTTGCACGAAACCCAGCGTACGTCGGCGCCAAGGGCGACCAGGGTTTCGATGAGAACCGCCGTCTGCACCGTCATGTGCAGGCTACCCATGATGCGCACGCCATCGAGCGGCTTCTCTTGCGCATGGCGGCGGCGCAGCTCCATCAGGCCGGGCATCTCGTGTTCGGCGAGCCGCAACTCACGGCGGCCAAAATCGGCCAAGTTGAGGTCGGCGACCTTGAACGGGGGGCGGCCGGCCTCCTTGGCGGCGACGAACGGATGCATCGTTTCCAGGGTGAGGGTCATCGGTCTACTCCTTGCTATGGTTAGCGAATCAGTGGTGATCAGTTTGAGAGGAAAGGGTCGTATCGTTCGTCCGTTTGCGCCGCGCCGTGGCGGCGAACAAGGCTGGCCCTTTGGCCTGCGGATCTGGCGGCAGAGGGCGAACTTGAGCGGCCTCAAAACCCGCCGTGCTCAGCCAGCTATCCAACCGTTCGGCGGGCAAGCCCAGCCAGAGATGGCCCATCTCATGACGGTACTCTTCGCGCTCGTGCGGCGCCATGTCGACGATGAGCAGCCGGCCCCCCGGCTTGAGCGTCCGCGCCACCTCGACCAAGGCCTCACCGGGGTCGACGATGTGGTGCAGGACCAAGAGAAGCACCGCCGCATCGAGTTCCGCCGTCGCCAGCGGTAAGGCTTCGAGTTCGCCTTGCCGCAGCTCGACCCGACCGGCCAAGGGGCCATCGAGGGCAGCGAGCCGCTGGCGCGCTGCCTCGAGCATCTGCGCCGAGGAGTCCACCGCCACAATACGGCCGACAAAAGGTGCCAGCGCCGTGGCGACACGTCCCGTACCGCAGCCCAAGTCGCCCACGGTCCAGTCGCTATCGAGCAGACCGAGCAGAGCCGGGACCTCGGAATGCACGCCGAAGAGCTCACGCCTCAGCTTGTCCCACTGGCCGGCCGCCGAAGAGAAGAATTCTCTGGATCGTGTGCGCCGCGAGGCCAGGACGCTGCGCAAGCGCGAGTAGTCCTGCTTGGCCACCGCGGTGTGGCCGACCTGCTCGCGGGCCAGCTGCCACAGTGGCCGCGCCGCCCCCGCCAGTTGCTCAGGTTCCATCCGGTAGAGCCGGCTTGTGCCGTCGCGGCGGGAGAGCAACCAACCATCATCGACCAACAGTTTCAAGTGACGGCTGACGGTCGACTGCGGCAATTGCAGGGCTGAACACAGCTCGGTCACCGCCAACTCGCGACGCTCCAGCAACGACAGCAACCGCCCCCGTGTGGGGTCGGCCAGGGTGGACATACGGTCGAGAATGAGAGGACGTTCACTGGCCATTTGTGGCATCCAGGTGGAGCGGAGGGTTTGTGAACGGTCTGTTGCGGCACCTGGTAGCTACCATCCGTCCATCCGGCTTGATTGTTATTCATCAGAAAAGCCCTGTCAAGGGCTAGAATTGGGCTACTCTTGACTGACCGGGAGACCAAGCGTAGACTCTGAGCTATAAATGAATACACAACGCCCTGGCCCCATCTCTGCCTATCCGTCTGACTTGCCCAACTTTGACCAGGAGATCTTCTCTCGATGTGGAAACGATCCGACAACGAGCCTGCGCAGCCGGCAGACAGCAACCCACAGTCGCAACGCCCCCGTGCCAACGTCACCAGCCGCGGCAAGGATTCGCCCCCAGGAGCGGGCGCGATGATCGGTCCGTCGATTACCATCCGCGGAGACTTGAGCGGACAGGAAGATCTACAAGTCGAAGGTAGGGTCGAGGGCAAGATCAACCTCAAACAGAATCTGGTCACGGTCGGCGCACAGGGCCGGGTCAAAGCCGACATCTATGGCAGGTTGATCGAGGTCGAGGGCGAGGTGGAAGGCAATCTCTTCGGCGAGGAGCAGGTCATCGTTCGCCGTAGCGGTTCGGTGCGCGGCAACATCACGGCCCCTCGGGTCTCGCTCGAGGACGGCGCCAACTTCAAGGGCACGATCGACATGGATCCCAAGGCCAACCGGCGCAAAGCTGAAGGGGCGAAGCAACCACAGGGAGTGGTTGCAGGCTCGGGAGCCAGGGTAGGCGCCGCCGTGCGCCCAAACGCACCGCCCGCGACCGGGGGCCCAGCCAGCGCCAAACCGGCACCCGGCGGCGGTCACAAACGCTGAGCGACGCGGGCTGCCAGCGTTGCGGAGGATCACCGGCTACCATCGTGCCCACGGTTCGGATACAGCAGCGGTCTAACCAGGCGAGGTAGAGGGTGTTTCTTCGCAAGACCCGGCCACACAGACCCACCAAGAGTGGAGAAGAGGGAGCCACCGAGCGCAAGTCTCCGGCTCTGCAAGCACTCTTCGAGCAGATGGATGACGGTAATCGGCAGCGCGTCCTCGACCTCGGACCGGCCTCAGGCGAGAATGTCGCCTTCTTCGCCGATCGTGCCTGTACCCTCCACGTCGAGGATCTCTACACGACGCTGCGCGACCGTATCGCGGCGGGCCCGGGGCGTGCCGAGGAGCTGTTGCCCATCCCCGAGGAGACGCGCTTCGATGTCGTGTTGACCTGGGATCTGTTCAACTACGTCGATGCCGAGGAACTGGCCGATCTCGCCTCTCGCCTGGCCAGGCTCTGCCGTCCCGGCGCCTTGCTCTACGCCATGATCGGCTACCTGGCGGAAATCCCTGATCGCCCCACACGCTACCGGCTGATCAACTCCTCAACCCTGCTCTACGACCCACCGAGCACCCTGACCAGCGCCAGCAAGCGATACAGCACTCGCGATCTCAGCCAGGCTCTGCGCGGCTTCCGTTTGGCGACCTCCTTTCTGTTGCGCAACGGCTACCAGGAGTTTCTCTTCATTCGCGAGGAGGACAGCGAGACGCAGGCAGAGGAGGAGGGCACGGATTCTATCCACGATGGAACATCGACTCCGGCTTCACCGTAGGGTGAGTGCATTCGACTCTCACCCACTACGAAGGAGTCCATCGATGACCATAGATGCAAAACGCCCCCTGGTTCGCCCCAGCGGACGCGGCATGATCGCCGGAGTTTGTGCCGGCCTGGCGGATTGGCTCGGCTGGGATGTCACCCTGGTTCGCATCGCCTATGTCGCCGTTTCCATTTGCTCCGCCGCTTTCCCGGGAGTCCTCGCCTATCTCATCCTCTGGGTTCTGATGCCCAAGAGGTGAGTGGCGAGTACCGGCTGATAAGGTCGCGCCGTCCTGTTGCGGCGCCTTCTCAGCCCGCTCCAAGGTGAACTGCTCACCGAGGAGCGCGCATCTTTGCTGGCGCTAGCCTCGACGCTGCGCCAGTTCGACGCGACGCAGGAGGCCTCGAGAATGGTCGACTCCGTACAGCCTTGGAAGCGCTGCGCGACCGAATCCGCTAGCCGGGGGCTGGGAACTCGCGCCGCACCACTCTCCCCATAGATACAACACAAGGCCATATCGATACAGCGAAGCATGCCAAAAGAGCGATTTCTAATCACCCAGTCATTCTTGTCACGGTTCTAAGAGACGCGACACCTCCCTGTCTGAAGCGATATTTCTTATCTTTTCCGGGAGAACCTGATGACTCGATTCTTTCCCTCGCTGACCTTTCTCTTGGCGACCACGGTGCTGATGCCGGCACAGCTTCTCGCCACCACGGTCCAACACTTCTCTACCGCCGAACTCACCCTCGGTGCCCAAGTCATCGTCGAGGGCGAGTGCCTCGACTCTCAGCCCATCTGGATCGGCGGCACTCTAGTGACCGCGGTGAGGTTTCAGGTTTCGGCGCGCTTGAAGGGCGATCCGCCAAACCTGATCTCCGTCGTCCTTCCAGGTGGTATCGACCTCGACCGCGAAGTGCCGGTGCAAGTGACCTACCCCGGCATACCGACCATGTCACCAAGGCAAGAGATGCTCCTCTTCCTCGTCCCCTACACCGCCATGGCCGATTCCTACACCGTCCTCGGCATGGCGCAGGGCAAGTATTCGATCTCGCCCGACTCACTGGGAAGTAAGCAGGCGCAGAGCGATGCCACGGGTCTCACCCTGGCGACGACCGCGGCCCGAGGCTCGGTTCACGAATTGAAGCTGGAGCTTCTGCGCCGGCAAATCGCCGAGCTACTCGCCGGCGACACCACGGCGAGCCCCCCGGCTGCCGCCCCTCTCTCCAACTGACCATCCAGTCCCCCCCACGCGGTGCAATCCACCGGCAACACGATCTTGCCCCTTCCCTCTGAAGGTTCCCAGCCTCAGATCTGCCAAGGAGATCCAATGCGCACCTTGTTGTCAGGCTACAGCTTGAGCCTGTTCTTTCTGCTATCGCTCGTCCCTCACTCCGCCCACGCCGGCGGTTCCCTCCTCACCCTCAGCTTCAACGATTTGAAACCCTCACCGATCGCCGGAGAAGTTCTCGTCACCCTCGCTCCGATCCGGCGCGACGCGCGCTGCATTCCCACTCCGTACAGCGTCAATACCGTCCATGACCCGATTCCCAACCCCTTGGGCGCCCCCGTGACCTCGATCGCCGATGCCGCGGCGACTCTGCAGACGGCGTTTGACAGCTGGAACAATATCCGCACCTCGTTTGCCGACCTGCGCATCGCCTCCACCGTCGAGCGAACGGCAGGCCCCACTTTCGACACCATCAACGAAGTGACCTTCATCGCCCCGTCCGGTTTTGGATTGACCGGCCTGATCGCGGCTTCCATTCCCATCACGCTGCCGGTGGACACGTTCTTTCCCGACGGCCTGGATCTCGATTTCGACGGCGACCCCGACGTCTCGAACGCGATCGAGAGCTGTGCCGACATCGACGGCGACGGCGACTGGGAAATCCCGCAAGGAACCTACCCCGCCGGCACCATCCTCGACAACGACATCTACTTCGACGCCTCGGCCATCCGCTTCACCACCGGCGATGCAGCGGTCGATAGCAACCCCCAATCGGTAGACCTGCTAGCCGTCGCCACCCATGAGGCGGGACACGCCCAGGGTTTGGCGCATGCGATGGAAAACCAGCTCAGCGACCACGATGGCACCCAGACAACGATGTACATCACGGTCGACGCCAGCGACCCCAAGGACCAGTTCGGCATTCGCTCTCTGTCGAGCGATGACATCGCCTACAGCTCCTACTTCTACCCCGAAGGAACCGCCAACCAAGGCCCCGCCGCCCTGCAAAGCGGTGATATCGCATTCCGCCATGCCTACGGTTTACTCGCCGGAACAGTGAGCGACGGGGCCAGCGGCAAACCGATTGCCGGGGCCAGCGTCAGCGCCATCAACCTGTTCACCGGTCGTACCACCGGCGCCGGCTATAGCGGTACGGCGCAGTATTCGTTGGACATGACCACTTTCGACCTCAAAGCGATCGACCCGATCAGCGTGGTGGACGGCAGCTACGAGATACCGCTACCCCTCGGCCTCTACAAGCTTGCGATCGAAGCGCCGGACGGCGCTCCTGGCATTGCCGAGGAGATCAACCACACGGTCACCATCGGCAACCGGCTCGGCCAGCTGAGATTCAACGAGGAGTTCTACAACGGCGGTCGGGAGGCGGCCATCGAGTACTCGCCCGGTGCAGCATCCCTGGCCGTTTCCTTTCCCGGCTATCGCTACGACGGCTTCGACTTCGTGACCAACCGCCAGGAGGAGATCGCCGGCTTCGGAGCCTTGACCAAGATCGCCTTCCTCGACCCGACCCCAGGGATGTACTTCGCGGTTCGGGTTCCCGGCGCCGAGATCCTCGCCGCCGATCAAGGCAACGGTCTGGCCTTGCAGTCCGCCGACTACTTCACCTTTCCGCGGAAGCGGGCCGACGTTGCCCTCTTCTCGCAGGCGATACTTACCTCCGGCTCGGTCACCGGTACTCAAGTGACGATCGACCTGGCAAGGCCCCTCGATTCGGTCCACGGTTTTGCCGGCCAGGATGGTGATTTCACTCCGTTCTACTTCCGTCGCCCACAGAAGCTGGGCCGCAAGGTCCTGCGTAAGCTGCGCAAGGGCCAGATCGAGGATCTGTTTCTCGTTTTGCGTCTCCCTTCCGCCACCCCCTTCCCGACGCAGAGCGGCCTGGCCCCGGCCGTCGGCGTCAGCCAACCTGTGAACCGGGCGATGTCCTACATCTCCACCGACGGCAAGAACTGGACGGCGGTGACGGACTTCGACTTCATGTTCCGGCTGGTGATGACCGCGCTCTAGCAGCCCGATTCCGGGAGGTCTCTTCGCGGGCCTCCCGGTTTCGGTTCGTTCAGCCTTCGGCCGGAACTTCGGCCCGGTCCAGTTCGTCGAGGCCGGCCCAGACCTCTTCGTTGTCGTCGAACGGCGGTAGATTGGGCCTGATCCCACGCTTCTCGTTGACCCGCCAACCCCACAGTGTCGCCCACTTCACATAGGTGCCGAAGGCCTGAAGGAGACAGAAGACCAGGCCGCGCATGCCGTCGAAGAGGCCGAACTGTAGGAAGTAGACGCGGATGAACCGCCACAGCGACCGTCCCAGGACCTGACCGACACCTGAGTTCTTGCCCTCCCGCCAGGCCTGCGAGGCTCCCCAATAGCTGTACTTCATGATGCGCGGGATGTACTCGTCGAGCGACTCCACCATGTAATGCTCCATCGAATTCTTGAGCATGGGGGCGGGGCCACGCGTCTTCATGTCGGCGTGCACGCGGCGGTTGGGATAGCGCGCGGTGCCGGTGCGCACCAGCCGCACGACACTGTCGTGCTGCCAGCCGGAAAAGCGGATCACCTGGTCGAGGAAGTAGCAGCGGCGATGAATGGTGTAGGCGTCATAGCGCGGACCTTCGGCGAGCAGAGTCTCGATCTCCTGCTGCAGTTCCGGCGTGCACCGTTCGTCGGCGTCGTAGATCAGGATCCAATCATGGAGGACCTGATCCATCGCCCAGTTCTTCTGTGAGGCGGAGCCAAAGTAGGTCCGCTGTACGAAGGTGACCCCTTCTATAGCCTGCACCACCTCGGCTGTCTTGTCGGTCGAAAAGGAGTCGACCACCAAGATCTCGTCGCACCAGAGGAGCGATTCGATGCAAGCACCGATGTTCTGCTCCTCGTTGAAGGTGGTGACGATCGCCGAAACCTTCGGTCTCTTACTGGAAATTGCGCTAGAAGCTGGTTTTGCCATCCCGGCGATCCTAGCAGGATTGGAGCCCGTGTCCTGGGCGGAAAGTTCACGGCCATTCGAGGGCCGAGTCAACCTACCTGGTAAAGTCTTTCGCCTGACCCCTGATCGCCAAATCCTCTGTCGAAATCCGAGGTTCCGGCTCACCGAGCCGCGATCCCGCTTCACTGGAAGAGCGTCCGCCAGCCATGAGATCACTACTCAGTTTCGCCGTGCTGTACAGCGCCAAGGTGTTCAGCCGGCTTTTCTACCGCCATCGCGTCGAGTGGGTCCACGACATCGATCCCCAACAGGATCCCTGGCAAGGCTACCGGGTGTGCATCATTCTCAATCACACCAGCCTCTTCGAGTTTCTGTGGGCGGGCAGCCCGCCGGCCCGTTTTCTTTGGCAGATCGCCCGCCACGGCGTCCTGCCGGTCGCCGAAGTCACCATCCGTCGCCCGTTGACCGGCAAGTTCTTCCAGCTGATCGCACAGAATGTCGTGTCGATCAGTCGCGAGCGCGACCACACCTGGCAGCAGGTGCTGGCCAGCATCGACGACTCGCAAGCTCTCGTCATCTTGGCGCCGGAAGGCCGCATGATGCGCCGGGACGGTCTCGACAAGAAGGGCAAGCCGATGACGGTGCGCGGCGGTATCGCCGACATTCTGCTGGCGGTACCCGAAGGCCGGCTGTTGGTGGCCTACAGCACCGGTCTCCACCATGTGCAGGCTCCCGGTGATCGCTGGCCCCGCCTGTTCCAGCAGATCTGGCTACGGCTGGAGAGCATCGACATCGCACCGTACCGGGAGCGATTGCTGGCCGAAACCGGCAATCGAGGATTCAAGCATGCCCTGGTTGCCGACCTCGAGCGCCGCCGGGATCTTTACTGTTATCCCGACGGCAAGATCCCGCCGCGCGCCGCGCGCCGCCGCTCCTCCGACACCCGGAAGGACGAGTCGTCAAGCGCCGGCTACGAGGAAGCCAGCAGCGAGGAAGCCGGCGACGGACAAGCCAGCAAGGCGGCGCCGAAGGCTCCGCAGTAGGCACCCCGCCGGAGGTAGAGCGACCTGCAGCCCAGGACCTGGGTCGCCGTCGACAGGGCATGAATCAAGGCCGGGTTCGCCTCCACCGCCGAGCCGCAGTAGACGATCTCCTCCACGCCAGCGCCGCGCGCCAGGGCCGTCGCCAACAGGGCCACGTTCTCCCCCACCAGCCCCATCACCGCCGCCATCAGGTCCTCGGGCTGGCGTGACGCCAGCTTACCGAAGCTGGCGGCGTTGATCTCCGCCGGCAGGGCGATGCCACCTTGCGGATAGATGTCCCCGACCAGCAGATCGATCCGGTTGCGGTCACCGCTGGAGGCCAGCCGGGACAACTGCGTGAAGTCCGCGCTGTCACACAGCAGGCGGCCGAGACCGACGATGGTGCCGCCGCCCAAGGCGCAGCCACCCAGCCGCACCGCTTCCTCGTCGCGCAAGGCCAGAATCGAGGTACCGGTGCCCAGACTGACCACGATGCTCGGCTCGGGAAGTCTGCCTCCGGCTTGCCGAGCGACGTAGGGCGCACCCTGGGCCCAGGCTTCGAATTCGGGAGCCTGCATCGGATCGAAGTCGCCCAGTAGCTCGACTAATCCACTGGCGCCGCCGCCGGTCAAACCCAGTCGGTGCGGTCGGCGTTGTGCCAGCCAGGCGTGAATTGCGGCGCGGTCGGTGGAAGGCAAGCGCTCCAACTGCAACTGCTCCCCGGCGTAGACCAGTTTGCACAGCGTCGCACCAATATCCACCCAGGCGCATCCTTGAGGTAATGCCATCGAGCGGGGAGAGTATCAGCGCGACGACGCGGAATGAACCCGCCGCCGTCAGTCGGCCGGCTTGAGGTTGATTCTGCGCGCCGCCGTCACCGCTTCGAAGCGCTCCGGCCAGGCGGTGAGAATCAACACCTGACACTGGCGGCCGGCCTCGTTCAAGACCTCCGCCATCGCCGCCAGCCGCCGTGGGTCGGCATGGCCCAAGCTGTCGTCGAGGATCAAGGGCACGCCGCCGTCGGGGCTGACCAAGAGCGTGCAGGCGAGCCGAAAGAGAATCGACAGCTGCTCTTGGGCACCGGCGGAGAGGGCCTCGATGGGCAGCGCCGTACCGTCGAGAATACGCCGGCGGATGCGCAGTTCATCGTCCAGCTCGACGGCGAAACGCTGGCCATGGAGCCGGCGCCCCAGCGCTTCGATCCGCTCCTTCAGCGGCCCCAGGTAGGCGGCGCGCGAAGCGGCACGCGCCGCGCTCATCACCCGGTAGAGCAGGCCCGCCGCGGCGGCGCGGCGCAGCAGATCGTCTCGCCGCCGGGTGGCCGCCGCCAACCGCTGCGCGGCATCGTCGCGCGCCTCCTGTAGCCCCTGCTCACCGAGCGCCTTGAGCCGTTCCTCCAGCCCATGCAGCCGCCGCTCGGTGCCCACCAGCTCGGCATTCTTGCCGCGTTTGGCCGCGCGCGAGCGTTCCGCCAGAACCCGCACCATCTCCGGCTGTTCATCCTCCAACCGCACCGCCGCCTCTCGCGCTTCGCTGGCGGCGCGCGAAGCGGCACGCGCCGCCTGGCGCGCCCGTTCCTCCACCGACAGGTCGCCGTCGCCGCCGCCTTCGACCTCGACCTCACCGACGTCGGCCAGCTGGCCGCGCACCCAATCCATCTGCTGCTCGACACGCGCCGCGGCGGCGGTCGCCTCCCTGAGCGCCAGGGCCATCTCTTCACGCCCCCGCAGCCCTTCGTCGCAGGCCTGGCGACATTCGTCGAGACGCAGGCGAGCCTCGTCCACCGCCGCCTCGGCAGCCTCGCGAACCGCCCGCGCCGCCTCGGCATCTTCGGCCAGCGGCGGCTGACTGCGGCGAGCCTCCAGGTAGGCCGAGAGTTCACCTTCGAGTTGGGTGAGTAGCTCCTCGACCTGCTCCGCATCCTCGCCGTCGAGCGCTCGCTTGCGCGCCGCCTTCGCCGTGGACAGCTCTACTTCGACCTGCCGCCGCTGCCCGGCCACCACGCGGGCTTCCTCGGCCGAGGCCACCCCAGCTTCGGAGCACCGGCGCTCCAGCTCCCACCGTCGTTGCGACAAGGCGGAACGCAGCTCCTCGACCCCTTCCCCCGGCTCGATCTCGATCTCGGCCACCTCCTCCACCCGCAAGCGCACGCCCGCGTCGATCTGCCGGTCGAGCCTCTCTCCCGCCGCCAGCGGCCGTGCTTCACCGTCGATCTCCATTTCGAGATCGGCGAGCGCCTTGACCCGCAGGCGCGGGCTGCCGCCGGCCAGAGCTCCCTGCGCCGTCGCCACCGCCCGTTCGGCCTGCTCGATCGGCGCCAGCCGGTCGCTGTCGATCCAGAACTCACTCAGCCGCTGCTCCAACTCATCGACCCGGCGGTTGGCCTCGGCGACGCGCTGCGCGGTGGCGCGTAGCTGCCGCGCCTCCTGGGCCACCGCAAAGTGCGTTTCGTCGCGGCGGCGCAGGGCGAGAATCTCAGCGCCCAGCGTCACCTGATCCTTCGCCTGGCGAAGCCGCTCCTCCAGTGGCTCCAGAGCCGCAGTCTCACCCTGCACCCGCTCTTCGAGGGTTGCCGCCCGCGCGGCATGCTCGACCTCCTCCGCCTTGAGCTTGGCCAGCTGTGCCCACAGCTTCTCCCGCTCGGCACTCTCCCGCTGGCGGCGCTCCAATGCCTTGAGGCGCACCGTCATCAACTCGACCTTGACCAAAGCCTCGGAGTGTTTGGCGGCGTCGCTCTCGGCCTTGCGCGCCGCCTGGCGCAGCTCGCCGGCCGAGGCGAGGAGGCGGTCCATCTCCTCCAGCTCTGACTCCAGCTCGGCCAGTTCATCGTCCAGCCGGTCGACCTCCGCTTCGAGCTTCTCGACCTGCCGGCGGGCGGCCTTGATCTCGCCCCGTTCTTGCCCCTTGCCGGGGGTGTAGTAGCGCTCGTACTGGCGCTCGACGCGGGCGAACAACCCCTCTTCTCGCGCCGCGGCCCGGGAAGAACCGCCACCCTCGTCCTGCACCTGCGCGGCGCGGTCGAGAGCGGCGGCCAAGCTCTTCGAGCCGTGCACCGCCGCCGGTTCGAGACTCACTCCCTGCTGCACCCGCAGGGCCTTCCACAAGGCGACATCCATCGACCCTTCGAGCAGCTCGATCGCCTTGTCGTGGGCCTCGCGCCCGACCCAGCTCTCGGCGACCGGCGACAAGAGATTCAGTCGCGTCTCTGGATCGCGGTTGAACCGTTTGAAATAGACGAAGTGGGTCTGTGCCATCGACACCTCGATCTCCACCTCCGAACCAACATCCCGCCCTACCGGTTGCACCGCCTTGACCCGCCGGCTCTTGCTGTCCGAACGGAAATCGAACAGCAGATCGATCGCTTCCGCCAGCGAACTCTTGCCGACTTCGTTGGGACCCTGAATCACCGTCACTCCTCGCGGCAAGAACTCGACCTCGCGTTCGGCGACGCCGCGGAAGTTCTTCAGGCGCAGGCGCAGGATCCTCATTCGGCGCTCTCGCCGCCGTCCTGGCCTGCCGGATCCTGCTCCCCGCCCTCGCCCACCAGCCGGTAGAGCAGGCCCAGGGCATCGCGCGCGGCGATCCCCCGCTCTCCTTCCTGCTGGGCCAGACCCTGCAACTCCTCCAGCGCCGTGCGGGCGAACCCTTCGAGCCCGAGCCGCTCGCGGTCGACGCTGTCGGGCAGCACCGTCCAGCCGGCACCGGCCGTGCGATCGAGCCCGGCGAGCAGGTCGCCGTAGCGGTTCAAGACCTCCTCGAGCTGTGCCGAGTCACGCAAGGTGAGCTGGCCGCCCAGGGCTAGTCGCACCACCGTTGCCCGTTTGTCTTCGAGGTTGGAGAACCAGGTGGCCAGCCCCTCGATCGACTCAATCCCCATCAACTCCACACTCTTGGCCAGAAAGTG
This sequence comes from Acidobacteriota bacterium, assembly GCA_024277255.1. Classification (GTDB taxonomy): domain Bacteria; phylum Acidobacteriota; class Thermoanaerobaculia; order Multivoradales; family SZUA-115; genus SZUA-115. Next base: position 13,370 of record JAJRVQ010000102.1, read on the forward strand.
CCAGCGACCGATCTGACGCTCCTCGACCTCGATTCCGTCCGGCGACAGGTCGACCCGCAGCACGTAGCCTGGACGCTCCTCGATGAAATCGGTCGGCTCGGGAGTGCCGGCATACCAAACCCGGCCACTGTCGCCCACCGCGCCCACCGAATGGCGATCACCCAGCGCCAGATAATGGAGCCGGCCCTCGCTGAGCGCCTCCTCGACCCGGCGCAGGCGAATCAGATCGGCTCTCTCCGGCTTCGGGTGGCCGCGATCCAGCTGACCGTGGCCCGCCACAACCCGCACCCTATCCTCGTCGAGTGCATCGGCGTAGCCGGCGGCGACGGGATCGGCCACCGGCCGCTTCGAGGTCCACGGCACGCCGACCAGCTCCAACCACGGGCCGATCTCCACCCGTCCGGCGAGCAGATGCACATTGTCGGGTCTGTGCTTGGCGAAGATGCGCGAGGTGTAGATCGCCGTGGCGTCGAGCGGATCGTGATTTCCGGGCAACAGGTAGACGGGGACCGTGCCGCGCATCGCTTCGAGTGCCCGCACCCGGGTCTTCGACTCGATCTGATTCGACTCGAAAACGTCGCCGCAGACGACCACGAAATCACACTCTTCCTCCGCCGCCAGCCGCACGATGCGCTCCACCGCCGACAAGCGCGCCTCGGCGAAGTCGGCTTGTGCCGCTTCGTCCAGGTAGTAGCGCCGCATACCGAGCTGCCAGTCGCCGGTATGAACAAAGCGGACCACGCCGTGACGCGCATCGTTCATCGGCCGCGCGCCTCCGCCGCCGGTGGGCAAACCACCTGGGCGATCGCCGCGTTCGCCTGCTCGGCCAGACCTCGCCGGTCGCGCTCGGCCGCCGAGAAGACCTCGCAAAAGGTCACCTCGACGTCCATCGAAGGCTGTTCCAGGACGCGCAACAAGTTGCCCAGAAAGGGATCGTCGCCGATGAAAGGGGCCGCAGGGTGAACACCGTCGGGATGAGGGTAACGAACCGCCACCGGCTGTACCGGGCAGGCCGCGGCGACCGCCGCCGCGAACAGGCGCGGATAGAACCGGCGCACCTGGCGACCGTCCGAGGTCGTCCCTTCGGCGAACACCACCACGTTGCACCCCCCGCCCAGCCGCTGCGAAACCTGCTCGACCACCGCCCGCGCCTGATGGGCGCCGCGCGGGATGAACACCGTTCCACCGGCGGCGGCCATCCAACCGAATAGCGGCCACGAACGGATCTCGGCCTTGGAAACGAAATTGGTCGGCGCCACAGAGCCGAGCACCACAATGTCCAACCAGGAGATGTGATTGGGCACCCAGAATGCGGGGAGGGCGCTGATCTCACCGAAGATCTTGACCCTGAGCCCCAGGATGCGGCACATACGGCCGAACCACCAACGCGGACTGGCCGCCGTGCCCGGCGGGCGCCGGCGCCACGGAGCGGTGAGTTTCAACCAGCCAGCGATCAGCGCTCCCACCGGCAGGTGGAGCATGACCAGAAGAAACCGGTAGCTTTGTCTAAGAGTGGGCACGACGGTATTTTCCCAGGTTGTCCGATGAAGCAGAGCGCCAGCATCATACCGTCGCCGGGCTGTCGCCGCCGGCCGCGAAGAAAGCCGCGATGCGCCGCAAGAAAATCGGCGCCTACGAGGTCTCCTCTCCACCCTGATCGAGGAGACGGGGCGTCACCAGCCAGGAGAGTTCTCCGTCGCCAAAGTCGACCCGGCTCCACTCCCCGTGATCGAAACGGATGCAGGCGAGCGCCGCGGTGGGGAAACGCAGCTGCCCACCGCCGATCAGGCCGCTGATCAATGCCGACCAGGTGGGCTGATGGCCGGCGATCAACACGGAAGTCACCACCGCCGGTTCGCGGCGCACCTGCTCCAGGACCTGTTGCGCCGAGCCACCGTAGAGACTCTCGCTGACGCGAATCGGGCAACTCCACTTACCGGCTTGTGCCGCCAGCTCCACGGTGCGCCGCGCCCGTAGCGCCGGCGAGGTGATCACCGAGTCCGGAGCGCGGCCCGACGCGGTGAGGAATCGCCCCATCCGGCGAGCGGCACGGCGCCCGCGCTCGGCCAGAGGCCGCTCCAGATCGACCGAAAACGGCGCCCCCCAATCCGACTTGCCATGACGCAACACCAAGAGTCTCAACATGGTTCCTCTCGCCCCCCTTTCCCCCCAGACTAACAGCCCGAGACTTCCCAAAGCACTGGTACTATCGAGGTTAACGGCACTTCAACCATCAGGTATCACCATGTCCGACGCACAAGCCAAGCTCTCCCCACCCGCCACCGAGCCCAGACTGTTGATCGCCGCTGTGCCCGACCTGGACGCTGCGCAACTGTTCATCAACCGGGAGCTGTCCTGGCTCAAGTTCAACGAGAGAGTGCTGGAAGAAGCGCTCGACGAGGGCAATCCGCTGCTCGAGCGGATCAACTTCCTGTCCATTTTCTTCAGCAACCTGGACGAGTTCTTCATGGTTCGCGTCTCCGGGCTGCGCCGGCAGATGGAAGCCGGGGTCCTCGAAGCTCCACCCGATGGGATGACCCCCAGCGAGCAACTCGCCGCCATCCGCAACCAGACCCTTCCGGCGGTCGAAGGGGCGCTCGCCTGCTGGCGGAACGATCTCTTACCTCGACTGGCCGAAGTCGGGGTAAGACTGCTGACCTACGACGACATCAAGGGCAGGCAGCGCAAGCTGCTGCGCAAACATTTCAAACGCGAGATCTTCCCGGTCCTCACCCCGCTCGCCTTCGATCCCGGCCACCCGTTCCCGCACATCTCCAACTTGAGCATCAACCTGGCGGTCATCGTTCGCCATCCCGAACATGGCGAGCGGTTCGCTCGCCTCAAGGTGCCGCAGTCCTTTCCCCGGCTGGTCCGCCTGCCGGATGAAGAGAAGGCGGACTCCTTCGAGCAACTGGGCTTGAGCGAGATCAAAGCGGCCAATTTCATCTGGTTGGAAGATGTGGTGGCCGAGAACCTCGACCTGCTCTTTCCGGGTCTTGAGGTCATCGACTCCTTCCCCTTCCGCGTCACCCGCGACGCTGACTTCGAGATCGAAGAGGACGAAGCCTCCGACCTGCTGCAGACCATCGCCGAAGTGGTGGGCCAACGCCATTTCGGATCGGCGGTACGGCTCGAAATCGAAGGCCGAATGTCGAAGCGGGTCAGTGAAACCTTGACCGAGAACCTCGGCCTGGCGCCCTTCCAGCTCTACTCGAGCCCCGGCCCCATCGGTCTGGCCGATCTCTCACAGCTGGCGGAAGTCGACCTCCCGGACCACAAGTTTCCCCCCTTCCAGCCGGCGCAGCACCCGGCTTTCGTCCACGAAGAGGATCTCTTCGCCGCTCTTCGCCGGCACAGCATCCTGCTCTTCCATCCCTACGACAGCTTCAACCCGGTGGTGCAGATGCTGCGCCAGGCCGCGCACGACCCAAAGGTGTTGGCGATCAAGCAGACCCTCTACCGGGTAGGCAGCAATTCACCCGTGGTCCAGGCGTTGATGGAGGCACGGCAGAACGGCAAGCAGGTTTCGGTTCTGGTCGAACTCAAAGCACGGTTCGACGAAGAGAACAACATCGTCTGGGCCAAGGCGCTGGAAGAGGTCGGCGTGCACGTGGTGTACGGGGTACTCGGCCTCAAGACCCACGCCAAGATCTGCATGATCGTCCGCGCCGAGTCCCACGGCATTCGCCGCTACGTCCATTTCTCAACCGGAAACTACAACCCGACGACGGCACGGATCTACACCGATCTCGGCTTCTTCACCACCGATCGCGATCTGGCGGCCGATGTCTCCGACCTGTTCAACGGCTTGACCGGGTACTCGCGTAAGACCCAGTACCGCAAGCTGCTGGTCGCCCCGGGCAACATGCGCACCGACCTTCTGCAGCGCATCGAGCGCGAGATCGAACACCACCAGCTCCACGGCGAGGGTCGGATCATCTTCAAGATGAACTCGCTGGTCGACAAACCCTGTATCCAGGCTCTCTATCGCGCCTCGCGAGCAGGAGTGAAGATCGATCTCTTGGTGCGCGGCATCTGCTGCCTGCGGCCCGGTCTTGCGGGCTTGAGCGAGACCATCACCGTCTCCTCGATCGTCGGCCGCTTCCTCGAACACAGCCGCCTCTACTACTTTGCCAACGGCGGTGATGAGGAGGTCCTCCTCGGCAGCGCCGACTTGATGCCGCGCAATCTCGATGGCCGGGTGGAGGTGCTGACGCCGATCCAGGAGCCGCACCTGGTGGAGGCCATCCGCGACGACATCCTCGCCCTCCATCTCGCCGATACCTGTCGCGCGCGGGTGCTGCAAGTCGACGGCTCGTACCGACGGCTGGAGCCCAAACAGGGCGAGCCGGCGCTCGACTCGCAGGCCGTCCTACTCGCCGAGGGTGGCGGCTGGCGAGCCGAAGAGTAGGGGCGCCCTCATCAGACCCACACCGATCGCGCCCGCCCCCTACATCCGCTCGGGCGTCTCGATCCCCAACAAAGCCAGCCCACGTTCGAGCACTTGCGCCGTCATCCGGCACAAGGCCAGCCGGGTGGCGGCGAGGACCAGCGAGTCCGCCTTGAGCACCGGTACCTGGCTGTAGAAGGCAGAGAAATCCCGCGCCAGGGTGACCAGATAGGTGGCCACCAGATGCGGTTGGTAAGAAGCACAGGCCGACTCGACGACCTGCGGGAAGCCGGCCAACGAGCGCAGCAGCGACAGCTCCGCCTCCTCGCCCAGCAAGCCAGGGTCAATCTTGGCGGCCACAGTCTTCGCCTCGGCCCGGCGCACGATCGAGCGCACGCGCACCGCGGCGTACTGCAAGTAGGGGGCCGAGTCGCCCTGCAGGTTGAGCATCTTGTCCCAATCGAAGAGTACATCCTTGGTGCGGGTCTGCGACAGGTCGGCGTACTTGACCGCACCGATGCCGACGATCCGGGCAATGGCCTCCTTCTCGGCCTCTTCGAGATCGCGATCGGCAAGCACCGCTCTCGCCCGGCTGACCGCCTCGTCCAGCACCTCCTCCAGGAAGATCACCCGCCCCTTGCGGGTCGACATCTTGCCACCGGGAAGACGGATCAGGCCGAACCAGACGTGGACACACTTGGCGTCGTTGCCCATCAGCTGCGCCGCCTTGAACAGCTGTTTGAAGTAGAGCTGCTGCTCGCCGCCGACCACATAGAGAATCTGCGCCGGGTGCCAGCGCTGGCGACGATAGACCAGCGTGGCGAGATCGCGGGTGGCATAGAGCGAGGTGCCGTCGCTCTTCTGGATGAGTAGCGGTGTCTCGATGCCGTGCTCTTCAAGCGGGATGATGGCCACCTTCTCCATGGCGACCGGCGTGCCGCTCTCACCCGAACTGCCCTCACCCGAACCGGCGGCAACCGAGCCAACTCGCGCCTCGATCTCGCTCCAGCGGGCCAGACCGCTGGCGAAGGCCTCCTCCACCACCGACTCCAGCCGGTCGTTGTAAAAGCTTTCGCCGAGGACCTCGTCGAACTCCACCCCCAACAGCCGGTAGACCCGCTCGAAGTCCTTCCACGAAAGGTCGCGGAACGACTGCCACAGTTCGAGCGCCGCCGCGTCGCCGCTCTCCAGCCGCTGAAACCAGCCGCGCGCCGCCTCTTCGAGCGCCGGGTCCTTCTCCGCTTCCTCATGGAAACGAACATAGAGGGCCAAGAGCTGGCGAATCGGATCGGCCGCGACCGCCTCGGGGTCGGCCCAGCTGTCGTAGGCGTACATCAGCTTGCCGAACTGCGTGCCCCAGTCACCGATGTGGTTGTCGCCGATGACCCGGTAGCCCCGAAAGCGAAATAGATTGCAGATCGCCTGCCCGATGACGGTCGAGCGCAGGTGTCCCACCGAGAAGGGTTTGGCGATGTTGGGCGAGGAGTAGTCGATGACGATCGTCTTGCCGGCGCCCGCTTGCGAACCGCCATAGTCGGCTCCCTCGCGATCGAAGTCCGCAAACAGGTGGCTGCGGAAGCGGTCGGCGTCCAACTTGAAGTTGAGGAAACCGCCGGTCACCGATACGGCGCTGAACAGCGTCCCTCCCAGGTCCAGCTTCTCGGCCAGCTCGCCAGCCAACTTGACCGGGTTCTCTCGCCGCTGTTTCGCCCAGGCGAACAGCGGTACGCTGAGGTCGGCATCCAGCTTGGCCGGTGCCTCCTTGATGTCGAAATCGCGCCCACCCGTGGCGGCGTGGAGCAAATCGAGGATCTGGCTGCGGGCCTGATCAAGAACGTACGGCATCGGAACAACTCTCCGTGGGTCGGGGCACGAGGAAGGCGGCGCGAGAACAGCGGCGGGATCTTACTATGGTCCCGCCTGTGGATCTGCGGGTGGGGCCTGCTCAGGGGCCGTGGGCGGCCGGGTCACCATAGGGGCCGTCAACCGGAGCCGCATCCCCACCACCGCCTGAAATCAGTGCCTCGTATTCGGCGGGAAGCAACTCCGGCAGGCGGCGCAAGAAGGCGACCACCGCCCAGCGGTCCTCTTCGTCGTAGAGACTGCCGAAGGCCGGCATACCGGTGAAACGCAGTCCGTTGCCGATCACCCAGAAGAACTCGCCGTCGCTGTCATCCTGAACCACCGGTGAGTCGAGGCTCGGCGGCACCGGGTGCAGGCCGTAGGCGAACGGCTCCGCCTGCCGCCCCGGACCGCCGTGGCAGATCTCGCAGGAGTCGCCGTAGATCAACGCCCCGCGCGCTACCATCGGCGTGTCGAACGGCTCCGGCGGTGTGATTGGGTCCGCCTGGCGAGCCAACGAGCGGTCGCGCAGGGTCGATACGATCCACTGCTCCAGCCCGCCGGGCCGCCGGTCGGCACGGATGTCGAAACGGCCGGAACGCAGGTAAGCCCAGGCGGCCAGCGCCACGAGGACGAGGGTAAGCACCATGCAAGCGGCGACACGAAGAACCTTCATCGACAGGGATCTCCTTGGAGAGCTTCGTCCGTAAAAACAGGGAGATGGAGTATGCCACGCTAACGAGTCGACTTGCCGCCGCCCCGCCACCGAGAGACAATCACCTCCGATGATCGACTCCAGCGCAGTAGAACCAGCCAAGAACGTCGCGATCGTACTTAGCGGCGGCGGCGCCCGAGCCGCCTACCAGGTCGGGCTGCTGCGCTGCCTCTCCAAGGTAATGCCGGACTACCGCTTCCAGATCATCACCGGAGTCTCGGCCGGCGCCATCAACGCCTCGTTCATCGCATCACACCCGGGCGGCATCGAATCTGCGGCTGAGGAGTTGACGGCCCTGTGGAGCCGATTGACCGTCGACAAGATCTTCCGTACCGAGGGTTCGGTGTTGACCCGGACCTTCGGCCGCTGGGCCACCCGGCTGATCTCCGGCGGTACCCGGATGGCACCGAGCGTGCGCGGCATGGTGGACACCACGCCGCTGCTCGACCTGCTTCGGCGCAACTTGGAGGCCGACTCGGAGACCGGCGAGATCCCGGGCATCACCGCCAATATCGCCAGCGGCGGCCTCAAGTCAATCGCGCTGACCACGCTCAACTACTCGACCGGCGAGACGGTCACCTGGGTGCAGGGGCGCGACATCGAAACCTGGGCGAGATCCAACCGCCGCTCGTTCAACACCCGATTGACCCCTCGCCATGTACTGGCTTCGGCGGCGCTGCCGATGTTTTTCCCCGCCGTCAGACTGCCCGACGGATGGCACGGCGATGGCGGTATCCGCCTCTCCGCGCCGCTGTCACCCGCCGTCCACCTCGGCGCCAGCCGCATCCTCGCCATCTCGACCCGCTACCAGCGTAAAGAGGGCGAGATGGAGGACCTGGCGCTCGACAAGTACCCGCCACCGGCACAGATTCTCGGCAAGCTGATGAACGCCATCTTCCTCGACATCCTCGACCAGGACGCGCAGCGGCTGCGGCGCATCAACGAGCTGATCCGCAAAGTTCCGCCGCAACGGCTCACCCGCATGCGGGAGATCGAGATCATGGTGCTGCGCCCGTCGGTCGATCTGGGACGCCTCTCGGCCCGCTTCGAACCACAGTTGCCCACCGCCTTTCGTTTCTTGACCCGTGGCCTGGGCACGAAAGAAACCAAGAGCCCCGACTTCCTCAGCCTACTGATGTTCCAGCCCGACTACCTCAAGCACCTTATCCAGATCGGTGAACAAGACGCCGAGGCCAGGTTGCCGGAAATCAAGAAGCTGCTCCTCGACGATCCGGGGAACGTTCCCGAAGCGGCAACGCCGGCCACGGCCGGGGTCTCTAGCTAGCCTGGTCCCGAATCTCGGCGCCGGTGCCCTTGATGCGGATGATGCGAAACGGTCCGTCGCCGAGTGCCGCGCTTTCGGCGTCGAACGTCTCGCCCTTCTCTTCGGCCAGGTGGGCCAGATACTCGATGTACTCGTCGCGCTCCATCACCACCGCCTCGACCGTTCCCTGCGCGGCGACGATGCGGCCCTTGGCGTCGGCGGGAAAGACGATGACGTCATCTTCCACCTTGACCTTGATGCTCTCCTCGCCGTCGCCCACCTCGATCCAGCAGCCTTTCATCGGGCAGACATCCAGCACCCCGCCCTCGATGCGCACCGTCTTGCCGAGATAGCCATCGGGGTCGGCCAGGATCTTGTGGATCGGTGTGGCCTTCTCGACGGTCAGTTGCTCGCCGTAGTTCATCACTTCGCCCGCGAAGACGGTGGAAGCCAAGAGGAGGGCCAGACCGAAAATGGCCGTGGTTCTAAGGATCTGTTCTAGCGCTTTCATGTGCAAACCTCGCTGGTAGATGCCGGCGGCATGCCGAATCAAAATCAAAGGCTACCGGAGGTCCGAAGGCCGAGGCACCACCCTTCCGGGGAGGAGGGTTAGACCAGATCCGCATTCCGGAAGTGGCGCCGTAGGCCCCACCAGCTCAGTCCTTGCGTCAGCGCGGTCAGCGCCAGGACGCCAAGCAACCAATACCAGGAGTCATGCCGAAAAAACTCCGACAAACCCAGCAAGTAGCTCACGACGATCGTCAGTGCAAGAAAGAAGAAGAAGCCTAGTACAGGCACCGCCCTGTCGCCAGCACCTCCTCTCATCCACTGCGCCAGTGGCATCGAGATCAGCAGAACCGCGAGCCATCGCAACAAAGGCTGCATCAAGGTATCGAAAGCGCCCTCCCCGAGAAGCGCCGCGGCTCCCGCCTGGACTGTCAGGAGGATCGAGATCACAAGCACAAAGCTCAGAGTCATCGTGAGACGGCTGAGGAAGGCTCCGTCGGCCAGCAACTGGCGCGATCGCGGGTAGCGCCAGCTCAGGGTAAGGACCGGAATCTTCTCCGCTGCAATCCACGCCAAGGCCAAGACAGCCAGCCCCTCCACAACAAGCATTACTCTTGTCGGTTCGACCGTCAGCAGCTTCAAAATCCGCATCCAGTTTTCCGAAGCCAGCGAGAGCGAATCCAGGTGAACGAAGGCCCCCACCAGGAGCCAGAGAGCGGCCAGCCCAATACTTAGGCAGATCGAAGACAGCCAGCCGAACATCCACCGGCCCTTGGCTTCAATCAACATTGCCCGCAGGAGGCCTACGCGCCCAGCGAAAGCATGTGACTCAAAGCGAGTTCCAGCCCAAGATCGGCCGGCACTCAGATTCCTCGGTTTGGCAACTCTAGCGGCACCTCTCTTGGCAATAGGATATTCAGGTGCCAAGTCCTGGAAAGGCCGCTTTCTTGCCGCTGCTGACGAGACAAGTTGAGTCAAGAGAAGGGCAGCGAGGAGACTCAAGAGGAGGCCAGCCACCCAGTTGCAACCGAAGAAGGAAGTCCTCGACCTTGGCAGGAAACCAACGAGAATAACAGCGGGAAGAAGAATCACGAGATTGGCAACGCTCGCCTTGCGCGGGGTCACCTGGCTCGCGTAAGCACTTGAGAACAACCCCCACCCCAATAGACCGAGGGCCGGCCCCACACCCTCCAAGAACAAAGCGCACAACGGGATGGGAGAAACGAGAAGCGCTGAAACTAACGGCAACTGAACCGCAAGAGATCGCCGCAATCCAGGAAGAGTCCACGAGAAGCTCGTTGACTGAAGACGAAACACGGCTCGACCGAGTACAGATCCACTGGTAAAACCTAGGATCACCACCATGTATTGAACCGGCCCGGCAGCTGGGCCCACCATCCGTAGTGCAAGGAGCCCAACCGAACTTAATAAGAGCAAACAGACCAGCACCGAAGAGTATCTCGGCCGCAGCAACAGCCTGGGCAATGCCAGAGCGTTCATCGCTCCCCCTCCAGCAGGGCCAGCAGCACCCGCTCAACGCTGAGCGGCCGAACCGCAACGTCGACCTTGTGCCGCCGCTTGAACTCCTCGATCTGCGAGGCACCATCGCGCACCTCCAGCCGGGCCTGAATGCCGTTGACCGACTGGCGCAAGACGAACGGCTCGATGAATCGCTCGGGCAGGTGACTTTGACCCGGCCCAATCGATGCAGCCGTGCTGGTCACGATCCACTCGGCGTGCCGCTCCTGGATCTCATCCAGCGGCCCTACTTCGACGAGTCGACCCTCGTTGAGACAAACAATTCGGTCGACGATCTTCTCGACATCGCGCAGAATATGCGACGAAATGACGATAGTGGTTCCGCTCTCGCGCAGTAGATCGAGCAGGAAATCGAGGGTACGCTCGCGCACGATGGGATCCAGAGCACTGATCGGTTCATCCAACAAGAGCAACTCCGGCCGGTGGCCGACCGCTATCACCAGGCTGACCTTCTGCCGGTCACCGCCCGAAAGAGCGGAAATCTTGCTCTTTCGATCGAGTTCCAGGAGACCGATCAACTCCTCTTCCAGGGCGCGGTCCCAGTTCCTGTAGAAGGCCGCCACGTAGCGCACATGCTGCTCGACCGTCATCCACTCCAGCAGGTCCCCCTCCTGATCCACCGCACCGATCCGGTTCAGCTCCGCCTCGCCCAGCTGCTCCGCCGGGCAGCCGAGGACCGTGACCTGGCCCGAGGTGGGCAATAGCAAACCGGTGAGGTGGCGCAGCAGAGTGGTCTTGCCGGCGCCGTTCCTGCCGATCAGCCCGACGATGGAGCCTCGCGGTAGGGCGAGCGTGACGTCGTCGAGCGCCGTGGTGGTATCGAATCTCTTCGTCAGATGATCGATCTCGGCAATCGTCTCCCCGGCTGTGTTGGTTCGGTTCATTCGCCTTCTCCTCGTTCCTCTTCTTCTTCGCCACCACCGGCCTCGCCCAGCATCGCGCGCAGGGCGGCGAGCGCTTCGTCACGACTCAGGTCGAGCTGACGAATCAACCGCACGGCGGGCTCCAAGCTCTTGCGTAACTGTTCCATCCTGGCCTCCTTGCGCAACGGTGCCGACAACGGTCGCACCACCGAGGCCAACCCCGGCCGGCGCTCGATCACCCCTTCGGCCTCCAGCAGGCTGTAGGCCTTGCTGACCGTCATCGGGTTGACCTTCAAGGTCGCCGAGAGCGACCGCGTCGAGGGCAACTCGGCCCCCTCGACGAGACGGCCAGTGGCTATCTGGAGCCGGATCTGGTCCATCACCTGCCGGTAGACCGGAACACCACTGTGCGGATCAACGAGGATCAGCACCGGGTGGCCTGTTGGGGCGTGGCTTTGGCGTCGTGCATAGGTGGGTGGGTTCTCATGATTTCTTCGTGGGTGAATCTTCCGGGCTCAAGCCCCAAGGCCAAGTGCATTAGCTATCTAATACACCCGGAAGATACAGCCCGCTAGTGTATCTGTCAAGTAATACACCCAAGAAATGACCGTCCCGAAGGAACCGAGGAAGGGCGGAGCCCACCCGAGGGAGGCCCGCCCGCTCGTTAGAGGGTCAAGCCCTCAGCCGGCTTGCGCCGCCTTCCAGGTGTCGACGCACCCCTTGAAGTTGTCGGCGATCGTCTGGATCGTGGCCGCGCGGCAGGACGGATCGGCGATGAACTCTTTGAGCGGCTCACTGAAGTTGGTCCGCCCCACGGCAAAGCCGATAAAGCCGGGAATCGGTGCGGCGACGCGCAGCCAGTTGTAGACACTCTCGCGATCCGAGCCCCGACCGAGCAGGATGTTGCCCACCCGCGAGCGGCTCTTGCCGTCGGCTGTCGAGCCCTCGCGCGTCTGCGCCCCCACCGCTTCCGCCGCCTGGCGGGTATCCAGCCCTTCGATCTTCCAGATATCGGGCTCCACCCCGAACTCTTGCAGCAGGCGGATCGACTCGATCATCCGTCCCGGACGCATCTCCCGATCGTAGGCCGCGCCGGCCTCCTTCTCCTCCGCCGTCGTCGCCGGCACCAGAAGCTCGAACATGAAGAGATGGTCATGGCCGCCGCGGCAGTAGTCCGAAATCATCTTCAGCCGAGTCATCTGCTCCGCCGTCTCTGCCGGATCGTTGGCCGGATGCAACCGCACCAGCACTTTCACCATCCGCGGCGCCACGAAGCGCAGGTGATCCTGCCAGCCCGCTCCATACTCGAAATCAAACACCGGCTGCCCTGTCTTCTCCGTACACACCGCTACCGGAATCCCCCGCGCCTTGGCGTCCGCCAAGATGGGACCACCAAACCCCGAGTCGACCAGAATCCCCACCGTCTCTCGCTCCACTCCCATCTCAATGGCCCGCAAGAGTCCCTGATAGACGACCACCTTCGCCTGAGCCACCGGCGAAAACTCATCCCCCGAAGGCGAAATCACCGGCCCTCCCGTCAACCCGAAGAAACCCTTGGTGAAGCTGCCCCGATGGTCAAAAGGCTGCACAAACAGCGGCTTGTCATACCCAATCTCTCGCATACCCCAACCTCTCCTAGAAGAACGTAGATTCAACGCCAACAACGCCCAAGAACGGGCGAAAATCGATGCGCCAACCGAACTCCAATCGTACCACCGCCCAAGATAGACGAGGCCTCCTTTGTTTGCTACCACCGCCCGCTTCCCGTAGTGTCCGTCACGCATGACTCCACAGCGCCTGGCCCGCCTCACGGCCGTTCTCGATCGACGCCAGCCCGACCTTGCGGTGTTGATGGAGAACATTCACAAGCCGCACAACTACTCCGCCATCCTGCGCACTTGCGACGCCGTGGGCGCCTTCGAGGCGCGCGCCGTCACCCCCACCGGCAGGATTCGGCGCCACCGCCCCACCTCCAGCGGTAGCGGCAAGTGGGTGCGCTCGCAGGCCTTCCCCACCCTCGAAGAGGCGCTCGACGATCTACACCGGACGATCCCCGAGGTGCGAGTGCTCGCCGCCCACCAATGCGAAGGATCGATCGACTACCGCCAGGCTGACTACACCCTCCCCACCTGTATCCTTCTCGGACAGGAGAAAGACGGTGTCACCGACCAAGCGATCGCCACAGCGGACGGTTTCATCGAAATCCCCATGCATGGGATGGTCGCCTCGCTCAACGTCTCGGTGGCCACGTCCGTAATCCTCTTCGAGGCCGAGCGACAACGCAACGCCGCCGGCCTCTACGACACCAGTCGACTCGACCCCGAGCGCTACGCCGCCACTCTCTTCGAGTGGGCCTACCCGGACCTGGCTCGTTATTGCCAGCAGCACCATCTCGGCTACCCGCGGATGGATGAAGAAGGCCAACTGCTCGATCCGGTACCGTGCTGACGCGGCAGCGGACTGACTCGGCAGCAAACTGACAGAGGAGTAACACGCGGTGCCCGATTCAGCCTAACCTCTTTTTGCGCACCACCTCGGGGTATAACTTCCAACCTCCGTCCACGTAGGCCATCCAATGCCCCGCTCTTCGCCGCATTCCAAGCCCCATCCAAGCCGTGGCCTTGTCGGCCGCCTGTGGGCGGAGCTGCGCCTCGCCGTGGCCGGTACTCACGGCGACTTCACCAGCGGTTCGATCGGCCGTGCCATCTTCCTGCTCGCGGTGCCGATGATTCTGGAGATGCTGATGGAGTCGCTCTTCGGCATCTGCGACATCTTCTTCGTCTCGCGGCTCGGGCCCGAGGAGGTCGCCTCCGTCGGCCTCACCGACTCTCTGTTGACTCTCTTCGTCTTCTCGACCGCGGTGGGTCTGAGCATGGCCACCACCGCCATGGTGGCGCGGCGCATCGGCGAGAAGAAACCGGAGGAGGCGGCGATCGCCGCCGTTCAGGCCATCGTCATCGGCACCGTTCTCGCCTTGATGGTCGGAATTCCAGGGGCGCTGAACGCCGAGCGACTGCTGGCGATGATGGGCGGCTCCCCAGAGCTGATCGCCACGGGATCCACCTACACCGCCGTGATGGTGGGCGGCTCGATCACCATCTACATGCTGTTCCTGATCAACGCGGTCTTTCGCGGCGCCGGTGACGCGGCGATCGCCATGCGCGTCCTCTGGTTGGCCAACGGCATCAACCTGATTCTCGATCCATGCCTGATCTTCGGCCTCGGTCCCTTCCCCGAGCTGGGCTTGACCGGCGCCGCCGTCGCCACCACCATCGGCCGTGGCATCGGCGTGCTGCTGCAGCTGTGGGCACTGTTCCGCGGCAGCCGTCGCTTCGCCGTCACCTTCGACAAGCTCAAGATCGTACCGTCGGTGATGAGTCGCTTGATCCGCGTCTCCCTCGGCGGCATCGTGCAGTTCGCCATCGCCACTTCGAGTTGGGTTGGACTGGTGCGCATCATCGCCATCTTCGGCGACGCCGCGGTGGCCGGCTATACCCTCGCCCTCAAGCTGATCATCGTCGCCATCCTGCCCTCCTGGGGAATGTCCAACGCCGCCGCCAGCCTGGTCGGCCAGAACCTCGGTGCCGGCGAGCCTGACCGCGCCGAAGCCTCGGTGTGGCGTGCAGGTATCTACAACACGGTCTTCCTGGTCGGCACCGGTCTGTGCTTCATCCTCTTCGCCCGCCAACTGATCGGGATCTTCACCGACGACCCCGTGGTGCTCGGCTATGGCATCGACTGCCTGCGCTTCGTCAGCTACGGCTACGCCTTCTACGCCTGGGGCATGGTCCTGTCGCAGGCCTTCAACGGCGCCGGCGACACCTGGACACCGACCAGGATCAACCTGTTCTGCTACTGGCTCTTCCAGATCCCGCTCGCTTACCTCCTGGCCACCCACTTCGGAATGGAGGCCCGCGGCGCCTTCGTCGCGATTACGGCCGCGGAGGGATTGTTGGGAGTGGTGAGCTTTCTGGTCTTTCGGCGTGGACGGTGGAAGACACGCGAGATCTAGGAGTCCGCCGCCACCCACGTTTCTCTCAGGATCTTCCAGCTTCCGTCTTGGCGGATGAGGTCCAGGGTCTTGAATCCGCGGTCTTGGTGGGTGTCGGAGCGGTAGTCTTGGACGAAGCGCACGGTGGCTCGATCAGCGTCGAGAATGCTGGTTCTAAAGTCGCTGAGCGCCACTTCGACGAAGTTCGGCGAGGCCAGCTGTCGGCGGCGACGGGCTTGCCATTGCTCGCGGCTCAGTCCATGGGCGGGCTGGAAGTCACGAGCGTAGAAGGAAAGATAGTCCTCGACGCTGCGCCGTGACCAAGCATGGGCCCATGCCTGAGCCATATTGATCAGCACGTTGATGTCGGGCAAGGCAGGCTTTGTAGGCTCGGTCCTCTTTGGGGTGGGTTGGGGCGACGGCTTGGGCGGCGGGGTTGATACCGGCCGCGGGCGCAGCGGAGCCGGCGCCGCGACCTCGCGCCGTGGACTCGTCGACGGCTGCGACTCCTGGGGTCTGGGGCGCAAGGGGGCCGGTGGTTGAACCGTCCGCAGCGGCGTTGGAGCGGGCTTTGCGACCGGCGATGCCAGCTGTTGGAGCCGCACTCGCACCTGACCATCGCCGGGATCGATGGCGAACGTGACCGGTTGGCGAGTGGTGACCACGATCACCGTTATCGGACGCTTGCCTCGATACTTCGGCCGAACCTCAATCTTCGAAATCAACCCTTCGTCGACCGCCAGGTCCTGAACCTGAGGGCCCGGCAGGTAGTTGCCGAGCTGGACCAGGATCTGGCCCTCCTTTCCCTGCCGAGCACCGGCCGACAACTGCCCTCCCTGCAAGTGCAGCAGCAAGTCGGTGGTCTCTCCGCGCTGGCTGATCTCGATCGACTCGAGCTGGCCCGCTATCGTCGGCTGCGCTTGCGGCTGCGCTGCCAGCGCAGGCCTCGACAACAACGGTAAAGCCAGGGCGATCACCACGGTAGCGACGGTGCGAAACAAGGAAGAAAAGGAAAAGAAACTCATCGCAGTACCCCCAGAATAGAGCCTGATCTGGCAAGACCTACTCACAAAACCAACGCAAGACGCTGACCCAAACACCCCGCCTCAGCGGCGCGAACTTCAACCCTGTGGTTCCCCACTCTCAACCTTGTCGCAGGAATGCACTTGGCGACTACGCCTCCACCATCTCCATCCCCAGTCGCACCAGGAGATTCTGGATGATGTTCGCGGTCAGCCCCCAGATTCGCCGGCTACCCACATGGTAGACGCGGATGCGACGTTGACGGCCATCGATCACCACATCGCGGTCCTCGATCAACCGCGGGTTGGCCAGCGCGGTGAGCGGCACCGTGAACATTTCCGCGATCTCCTCGCGGTTGATCTTGGTCTCGAAGGGAAAGGCCAGTGCCCCGACGCAGGGGACTATCCGGTAGCCGCTGTTGCTCGCCATCTCGTCCAGTTCGCCGAGCTGAAGAATCTTGCTCGGATCGATCCCCAGCTCTTCCTGGGTTTCGCGCCGAGCCGCCGCCCAGTCGTCTTCGCCCAACTCGTGACCACCCCCGGGGAAGGCGAATTGTCCCTTGTGGGTCGGTAGCTGGTGTGAGCGCTGGGTCAGCACCGTCCACAGCTCCCCGGCATCGACATAGAGCGGCACCAGGACCGCCGCCTTTCTCGCCTCGCTGGCGCTCGCCAGGCGAGTCGGCGGCGGATGGATCAACCGCTGGCGAACCTCCTGGATCCAACTGGTGCTCTGCTCGCTCATGGGGAGAGATTCTCCGGTTCCGCGCTCAAGGTCAACCCCAAGGGACCTCCCGGAGCATCCGGCATGACCCATTTGAGACGATATCGATAGGAAGCCGGCAGCGGCCACAAGCGGCGGCGAGCCCCGGCACTTTCGAGCGCGATCTCGAAAAGCACACGACCGTCGGGGCGCAGGATCGTCTGGGTCAGCAGCCCTCCCTCGATTTCGAGTCCGGCCGCGGAGCGGGACTCGAATTCGAGGGTCAGCGAGGAGAGCGGTCGCCGGCTGACCACCTCGATTTCGGGGACTTGATGAGCGGCGACGGTCAACGGCATCGCGGCGGCCTGCGGGCTCGTCGTCGGCCAGGCTGAGGAGTTCAAGCACCGCACCTCCAGTCCATCGGCAAAGCGGACCACCGGCAACGGCGAGCGCGATGACCAGAGAGCGAGCGCGGCGAGAAGGACGATCAGCGCCACCACCACCAGCGTCGAGCGGCGGGCAGAGCGGCCTCTGCGCCTTCGCCGGCCTCGCGGAGTTGGCGCCGTCAAACCGCTTCCTCCCACCGGGCGCCCTCCGCCTCCGGAGCGTCCAGCACGCGCGTCTCGATACGTAGCCGGACCGCACCACTCGGCCGCCGCAGGGCGAGCCGGAACCGGGCCGTCTCACCCGGCGCCACATCGCGCTGCAGGGGCAGCCAAGGAGGCGCCAGAGCCAACTCCCCCGGTTCTGCCTCCTCGCCGCGAACCAACTCGACAGAGAGGGCCATGCCTCCCGGCCCGTGCACCGCCGCCAGCCAGCGGGCCTCGCCGCGATTCTCGACTTCGATGGTCAACTCGCGCCGGCAGCCTTCCGGCCAGGGAGCGGTGTGGCCGGCGACCCGGATGCGCGCCGGTAGCCACGGCCAGACCAAGCTGGTCGGCGGCGCCACCGCGCACTGCGGCCAGCGCCCCGCCTCTTCATCCAAGGGCGCCAGCTCGCCCCACTGCGCGCAGGCCTCGATCACCGCGCGGGCCGCCGCGGCGGGGCTGTGGTGCGAGCGCACATGGTCGCGGGCCGCCTCGCCCATCTTGCGCAGCTGGCCGGGATCGACCGAGAGCCGCTGCAGTGCCGCCGCCAAGGCGGCGGGCTCGCCTTCGCCCAGCGCCACCTTGATCACCACCTCGTCCGGCAATTCGGCGAACTGAGCGTAGTCCGAGACCACACAGGGCCGTCCCACGGCCAGTACGCGCAACAGCGAGGCCGAGGTCTCCCCGGCGGTCGGGTAGCGTAGATTGAGCGCCACGTCGGTGGCGGCGATCGCCGCCGTCAACTCCTCGAAGGGCAGATAGCCCAGCAGATGAACCCGCTCGCGCACCCCGGCCCGGCGCGCCACCTGGTCGAGGTCGAGCGCCGGGGACGACTCACCCGCGACCAGTAGGTGAGCCGACTTCAGCCGCTCATCGGCCAGGCAGCGCACCACCGTCGCCGTGCGCTTGATCGGAGTTTGGAAACCAAAGGAACCGAGCAGCAAGGCTGCCTCGGGGATGGCGTAGCGCCGGCGCAGCGCCAGGCCGGCGGCCCGATCGGCCGGGGGCGGCAGCGGCACCCCCATCGGCACCGCCCGCACCCTCACCTCGGGGTCCTCCTCGCCGATCATCCCCGCCGCCCAAGCGCTGTGCACCAAGACGCCACGCTGGCGGCGCAGCAGGCTACGGTGGGCCGGCAGCGCGAAGACCGACGCCTGATCCTCGATCCCCCAGTGTCGCGGGTGGCTCGCCGCCTCGCCGATCCAGCCATGATCCGCCGCCAACCGGTCGCGATAACCGGCAAAGTCGCGCCTCCCCAGGGTCATCTTGTGCAGCAGGTGGTGCAAGACCAGATCGTGCAAGGTCAAGATGCCCGGCCGCTCCATGGCCAGCTCGGCGACCGCCTCATGATAGGGATTGTTGCCCATCTGGTAGAGCGGCAAACGGCCGCCGGCACCGATCTCGCTCATCGGCCGCGGTCGCCACCGCTCTTCGATCTCGGCTGAGACCGGCTGCTCGGGCAGCCGCAACACACGGACATCGGCCAGGGCGGCCAGGCGGGGCAGAAGGTCGGCGCTGTAGTCGGCGATCCCGGAGCGAACCGGCGGCAGCGGCGAGACAAAGTGGATGGCTATCGGCATGGGTGCAGAGGTCGTCGCCGGGTCGATCAGCCGGCCGCCTCGCTCTCCGCCGCCATCTGGCCGCGCAAGAAGGCCTCCAAGAAGGGATCGATCCCGCCGTCCAGCACCTTGTCGGCGTCGCCCACCTCGGTTCCCGTGCGGTGGTCCTTGACCATGCGGTAGGGGTGCAGCACGTAGCTGCGGATCTGGCTGCCCCAACCGATCTCCATCTTCTTGCCCTCGCGCTCCGCCTGCTCCGCCTCCCGCTTCTTCACCTCCAGATCGTAGAGCCGGCCACGCAGCAGCTTCATCGCCGTCGAGCGGTTCTTGATCTGGCTGCGCTCGTTCTGGCACGAGACGACGATGTTGGTCGGCAGGTGGGTGATGCGCACCGCCGATTCCGTCTTGTTGACGTGCTGGCCGCCCGCCCCCGAGGCGCGGAAGGTGTCGATGCGCAGATCCTTGTCGTCCACCTCGATGTCGATGGTGTCGTCCACATCCGGGTAGACGTCGACCGAAGCAAACGAGGTGTGGCGCCGGCTGGCCGCGTCGTACGGGCTGATGCGCACCAAGCGATGGACACCGTTCTCGCCCTTGAGATAGCCGAAGGCGTTTTCACCGCGCAGCGCGAAGGTGACACTCTTGATGCCCGCCTCCTCGCCGTCCTGGCGCTCGAAGATCTCGACGGAGTAACCTTGCTTTTCGCCCCAGCGCAGATACATGCGCAGCAGCATGTCCGCCCAGTCCTGGGACTCGGTGCCGCCCGCTCCCGGGTGGAGGGCGAGGATGGCGTCCTTGTCGTCATCCGGCCCGGAGAGTTTGAGGCTCAATTCAAGCCCCGCCAGCTCCGGTTCCAGCCGATCGAGAAAGTTGGCCAACTCGTCGTCCGCCTCGCCCTCGGCCAGCAGTTCCGACCAAACCTCCAACTCCTCACCGTCGGAGCGCAACCGCTCCAGCGTCGCCACCTGCCGCTCCAACGAGCGCCGGCGGCGCAACAGCTCGGTGTTGGCCCCCTGGTTCTCCCAGAACCCGGGCACCTCCATCTCCCGATCGATCTCGGAGAGTTCCTGCTCTACCCCCGCCTGTTCAAAGATACCCCCGAAGGTCGAGGAGTTGGCGGGTCAGGCCGGCGATGCGCTGCTGGGTTTCGAACTCACTCATAGCGGCTGGATTGTAGCAGTGCAGCGGCGCGAGTTGAGGCGAATCTGCCTGCTCCACCCGCGCCCTACCGCCCTCGCCGCTGGTAGCATGCGCCGAGTGAACTTGCAGCTTGACGAGTCTGGAGAACTTTCATGTCTAAGCCACGCATCCTCGCCTTCGCCGGAAGTACGCGGAAGGATTCATACAACGCTCGTCTGGTCCGCATCGCCGCCGAGGGCGCCCGCGACGCGGGTGCCGAGGTCACGGTTCTCGATCTACGGGAGTTTCCACTGCCGCTGTTCAACGAAGACCTCGAAAGAGAGCAGGGCGCACCCGCCAACGCAGCCGAACTCAAGAAGTTGTTCTTCGCCCACCACGGCCTGCTGATCGCGGCACCGGAGTACAACAGTTCGATCACGCCGTTGCTCAAGAACACGATCGACTGGGTCTCGCGGCCGGCCGAGGGCGAGGCTCCGTTGGCCGCGTACCGAGGCAAGGTGGCTGCCCTGATGGCCGCCTCACCCGGTGGGCTTGGTGGCTTGAGAGGCCTGGTTCACCTGCGCTCGATCCTGAGCAACATCGGGGTCCTCGTGCTGCCGGATCAAATCGCCGTCCCCCGTTCCTTCGAGGCCTTTGGAGAGCAGGGACAACTCAACGACGACAACCGACAGGAACGAGTTCAAGCTCTGGGTGAGTCCGTCGCCGAGACCTTGAGCAAGCTCGCCGACTGAGACGAATCAGAGAATGTTCGGGTGGCTCCTTTGATGAGGCCCGATCAGCTGCCGAGCCGGCACAGTTCGAGCGAGGCGAAGTCCCGCCGGTAGGTTCGTCTCTGGCCAGCGGGACCATCGAGGCCAACGTCGTGGCCATCGACCAGGGTGATCGAGAACCGCCGGCCGCGCAAACTGAACTTGCGGCCCTCGCCCTCTTCCAACCGCTCCTGCCGCCATACGGCCAGGTCGGCGGCTTCGACTCCCTCGACGACTCCCCGTTCCACTTCGCCCACCCCGATCTGCAGCTGCCACTCCTTCAACACCGTCGAGCGATTCTCGCGCACCCCGGCGGTAAGACAATCACCCTGCGCGGAGCAGACTTCGAATTGCGCGGTGTCCGGCTGCCCTAGCCCACGATCGATCGCCTCCACCAAACGCAGCCGGAACTCGTCACCACCGACGGCCAGCTCCTGCCAGTCAGCTGCCTGCTTCACCGTGCCGAGCGACCGACCCAGCCGCACCTCCAGGTCCTCGAGATAGAGATCCTCGATCTCGCCCGCCGAGAGCAACACACCCCACTCGGGAATCGTCGCTTCGCGCTTCTCGCGTACTTCGACGGCGCGGCATCGAGGCTGAGCCGCCGCGAAGGGCGGGGGCAGCGCCAAAACTGGTTCCGGCGGGGGCCGCCAACCTTTGGGATCCTCGACGTAGCCGATCAGGTCGCCGAGAGAGCGGAATCGCTGGAGGGTCTGGTCGGGGATCGCCAGATCGAACTGCCTCTTGATACTCCTGGCGATGAGGGCGCGGTCCTCGCGATCCAGCCCGGTCTCGTCGAAGGAGAGATCCACGTCGAGCTGACCCGGTTCTACCTCCAGCTGTCTGGCTACCAGCTCCACGATGGCTTCCGGCACCGCCGCGGCGGCTGCCCCTCCCACCGGGGAGCGTTCGGGCAGCTTTTCGAGCAGCTGGCGAGTGGCCGGGCCGAGGATGCCGTCGGGCGACAGGTCGTGCCGAGCCTGTAGGGCCACGAGCGCTCGGCGAGTCTCCGAACCCAGCACTCCGTTCACCTTCAGATCGGTGCCGGCGACCGCGTTGAGGCGCTCCTGCAACCACTCCACCTCCTCGCTGCTCGGCTGCCACACCTCGGCGCGCCCCCGCTTGAAGGAGTCGATTCGGCCGTCGGTCTTGAGTTTCTGCTCGGTGAGCCGCGTGTCGCTCTTGCTCACGAAGCTCTCGAAGCTTTGCAGCTCGCGCCGCAGATCCTCCAGCCCCGGCTGGCCGCCGCCGGCTCCCGGCGAAACTTGCAGTGGACCGGAAGTCGCCGCTTCAACCACACCGCGTAGGCGATCCACCTCTTTCAACAGGTCGGAGGTATCTCGTTGCAGAATCTCGCGTTCCTCCTCGAGCGCCAGGATCGTGCTGTCCGCCTCCTTGGCGAGCCCCTCCAGCCGGTCGTTGAAGCGGGCCTGCTGAACGTTGCGATACCAGAGCAAAGCACCCACTAGAATCACCACGAGCATGGCTACGGCTGCGAGCGCGTAGAGGATCAGCCGCTGGCGTCGCCGGCTCGCCTCCAGCGCCCGGTGGCTCTCGTCCAGGAAGCGCATCGCCGAATCGAAACCGGGCGCGTAGCGCTCGGCCCAGGCTGGGATCGGTGCGGCCCGATCCCGCCAGCGCAAGTGCAGGCCGAGTTGCGGATCCTGCCAAAGGCCGGCCTCTCCCGCACGATACCGGGCCGCCGCGGTGGCGACCCGACGGTAGTAGTCGCAGGAGCGCTTCTCCTCATCCACCCAGCCGACCAGCCGGCGCCAGACCCGGATCAGGCTCTCGTGCGACAGGTCGACGACGGACTCGAGTTCGATCTCCTGATCGGCGGGAGGCCGTAGGAACGAGCGGCCGGCGCGGCGGAAGGGCTCGAGTACGGCGAGGATCTCGCTTTGCGTGGTGCCGGTCACCGCCATCAGCTCCGCGACGGTGCAGGGGCGGCGGATCCGCTGCCCTCCGGCATCGACGTGGGTGAGTGCCTTGAACGCCTTCTCGGCGATGGCGCGAGCGGCCGGCGAGGGCAGTTCCGTATAGGCCTCTTCGGCGTGCAACGACAGCGCCTCGCGCAGCGTGCCGACCGCCGCGTAATCTTCCAGGTCGAGCGGCTCCCGCGGGTCGCGGTCTCGCTGCCAGCGGTTCCACAGGCGCATCAAGACATGCTGCAAGACCGGCAGCTGATCGGTGTTGTCACCCACGTCGTTGAGCAGATGTACCAGCAAGCGCGGAGTGATCGTCCCGCCACCGACGGCGATTGGCCCGGTGATCGCGGAGCGCAGCTCCGTGCGGCTCATCCGCGCCACCAGGTACTGACCCCGGTTGATCGCTTCCGGCAGCCCGGGGAACTCCATACAGTCTCCGATGAAGTCGGACCGCATGGTGATCACCACGTAGAGCGGCAGTTCCTCTTGCGCCGAGGCGGCGAGCAGCAGCTTGACGAAGGCGACGGCCTGGTCCGCGGAGCCGCGCTGCCGCTTGAAGCGAAACAGCTCCTCGAACTGGTCGACCACCAGTAGCAGGTTGTCCCCCGCCGGCAGCCGAGCCTGGCGCACGGCGTCGAGCAGGCCGAGCGCGCTAGCGCGCAACGACGCTTCCAGGATCACCCGGCGGGTGGCCGGGGCCTCGTCGTCCGTACCCAGCACCTGGGGTGCGCTGAGCGCCGCGGCCAGGTTGCCGATCGGATTCTCGCCCGGCAGCACCGTCGCCACCCGCCAGCTCGAACCGGCACCGCTCATCAGCCCGCTGTGCAACGAGGGAATCAGGCCGGCGCGCACCAACGACGACTTGCCGCACCCCGAGGGCCCGATCACCGCCAGGAAGTGGGAGGTGCGTAGGCGGTGCAGCAACTCGTCCGTCCGCTGCTCCCGGCCGAAGAACAGGTAATCCTCATCTGCCTCGAAAGCTCGCAGGCCGGGGAAGGGGTTGAAGGGTTCCGGGCCGTTGCCCGCGCCACCGTTCATTGGGCGGCCGAGTCTTCAGCAGGAGCGAGGAGGGCGAAGAAGGGCTCCAAGGCGCCCAGATCGACACTCTCCTGGAGGGGCAAAACGAGCGCCGCATGGGTGCGCAAGCGACCCTTGGCGCCCGAACTCGGAGGGGCGGGATAGACCGCCCGCGCGGGAATCGGTCGCACTCGCCCATAGCCGGCAATCTTCAGCAGCTCGGAGAGCTTGCGACGCAGCCACAGCTCGCCGCCTTCACCCCAATAGATGAGCGCGCCGTCGCACTGGAGCAGGCTCTCCTGGTGGTAGAGCCGGATCTCGGCTTCGTCGCCCTCGAACAGCGAAGGAATGACCTCGTAGCCGCTCTCGAAGAGCGCCGTGGACAACTCTTGCACCGCTTCCGTGTCCCGCTGATCGCAAATCAGGTAGATCTGGGTCAGCTCCTGCGCCGAGATGGCGCGCGCGGAGCTGCCGGCTAGCGCCCGGCGCGGCGGCTCGAGCACCTCCAGCATGGCCGACTTGAGCTCTTCGAGTGAGCCCTCGATGAGGTCCTCCAGCTCACCGCCGGCGAGTTCCAGCCGCAACCGTTCGACGAAGCTCTGCTGCCGCTCGTCGATGACCTCCAGCCCGGCCGGCATCCAGATCAGCCGCGGCGTTTCACCGGCGTGCTCGCTGGCCAGCTCGTCTTGCAGCTCACCCAGCGATCGGGTCGCTCCTTCCGGCACCACCGCGTACTCGCGCCCGACGAGATGGACGATCAGCTTGCACTCGGCCAGGCAGGTGCTCAAGGCCTCACGCAGCTCCGCTTCGCGCAGCGGCAGCGGCCGGTCGGGCAGGACGCGGTAGCCCCGCCGGCGCAGCTCGCGGCGCAAGGCATCGCGTTGGGTGGTTAGATCGAACGTCGTCTCGGCGAGGAAGACCGAGCCCCGCTCAGCGACGGTGGGGCCGGCTTGCTCGGCCGCGACAAGAAGCGTCTTGATGTCCCAGGCTAGCTCGTCGAGCTTCTGCCAGTATTGCAGTTGGATCTGCGGGCCGAAGGCGCGGTTGAGTTCTTTGGGCCTCCCGGTCTGCGGATCCAGGATGAAAAACTCGTAGCCTAGAAGATCGCGCACCATCTCGGGGTGCTCGGTGTAAGGAACCGGTGTCTTGATGGTCTTGAAAACCGGAGCCTTGCTCCGTTCTGCCCACTGCGATGGAGGCCGCCTGTCCAGGAACTCATCCAGCTCCCGGCGGCACCACTCGGAGTTGAGGTAGCGGGGGGAGAGGACGCAGACCAGCACGGAGGCGCCGTCGAGTTCGCCGACCAGCCGCTGCGGAAACACGTCATTGCCGCTCAACCGCGGGTCACGAAAGACCTGCGGCTTGCGGCCCAACAGCTGGCCCACCCGCACCTCAAGCGCACGGTGGAAGTCGGTGACCCACCCGTTGTCGTCTTCAGTCAGACCCTCGTTGTCGAGGTGAGCGTAGCTGATGAAGATGTCGGAGCTGCTCATCGGATTTGCGCGGACCCCCGGAATCAACCGAGACGGCAGCGACCCTCACCACCACGCCGCATCGGCGATGCGATTTTCGACCTGGCTCGCTGTCACCGGATTCTTATCAACTGTACCACTGCGAGTGCACCTAGAGGCCCGGCAACAGCAGCGGCTAGTGGCCCAGTTTCAGTTCTTTGGATCAATCAGCGCGACAACCTGCTCCAGGGTCCAAGGGCGGTGGGAGATTCCAGCGGCCAGCGCGGGCTTGACACGGTTGTCGCGCTCGGTCTTGAGAGACCCATGCGGCCTCACCCAGTTGTAGATCATGAAGTGGAGTTCGATGGAGGCGATGTGGTTCTCGACCTTCTTCGAGAAGGCATTCGTCAGGCGGGTGAACCGGCGCATGTTCATGCGCATCGCCAGGTTGGCGCGCTCAACGTAGGAGGTCGAAACGTGGCACGGATCGGGATCGCCTTGGATCGTCTCGACCTTCGCGCCCAAGCACTCGGCCGGCGAGTAGCGGCGCTCACCTTGCGGTGCGGCGCCGTAGATCGTCTGGAGCATGGCGTAATCCACCTCAGAGCCGAAGGTGTCTTCAACCGCTTCGAGGTAGGACTTCAGCCCGTCGGTGGTGAGCTGTACGCGGCTCGCCACCCGGTTGGCTACGTTCCTGCACTAGGTCGGTGGCAACGCCGCCATCACGCGAGCCCACGAGCTCACGAGCCAGAAGATCGCCAGCTTGGTATCCGCGCAAATCGCCGTCCAAGTCCAAACGTCGCCGTAGCCGAACTCACCCCGTTTGTCCTCTGGCACGTTCCTTTGCTCCGAGGAGACGAACGACCGAATCTCATCCGCCTGAACCCGCTTGCACGGGAGGTTGCGCAGATTCTCGCGCTGGTACTCGGTGCAGGCGTCCGCTAGGCCGAGCATGAACTTCGTGACCGTGTTGCGGCTCACGCCGACAATACGGGCGGTCGAACGGAGGGAGCAGCCCTCGGTCAAGGCGGAGAGGATTTGAACTCGCTTCTGAGACTTGAGGACGTTCGGCATAATGAAATCATGCCTTACCTCTTGGTGATGGTCAGCCAGAAACAATGAACCCAGACAACTCTCGAGAGCTGCCTAGGGTCGCTTATTCCGGTCTCGTGGTCTAGCTAGCTCACTGTCTTGTGCTGCTTCGGCTTGGAGCCGTCCCGCTTAGGAGGAGTTCGAAGTACTCTCCAGTCAAGGTTCAATCTAGAGTAGGCTCGTTCTAGCCGCTCCGTCTCACGGATATTCGGGTACAGCTGTTCTGCCTTCGAGGCCTTCTTGGTTGGCAAGCTACACTCTCGGGACTCGATGATCTTCATGTGAGTACTCCCTTCTAGAAATGAAGCGGAAACCCATTTCTCGATCTACGAGCGCAACGTGGATCGCACCACCAACGGTTGGCATGTGCGAGCTGAATCGCTGCGCTCCCCTCATTATACGTATGAAGTATCCGACACAGTCTATGGCATTCTGTTCAGAAAAGTCACCCCAGTTGGCTGAGAGGCTTGGAATACGGAAATCGTCGGTGAAGATGCGGTGCTCCTTGTTTGGGTCAGGAACATCTACTCCTGTTATACCCTGAGCGGCAAGTGCCTCGGCAGCGTGCACCTTCATCAGCGCCGCATGGCGCTCTTCTATTCGGACGAACGTCGATATGTCTACTCCGTAGACGATCCTCTCAATTCCTCGACTCTGGCCGCCGAAGACCGGCCAAAACTGGTCCTGAATCTCGACTTGGTCCTTCTTCAAATCTAGCTTAGCGACGTGCGGATGCGGGCCAGCCTTGTTGTACCCCGCTAGGATCAATTCTAGGTGGGGGCGAAACTCAGGGCGCCAGTTCTTGTAGTGATTATTGTAATACTGCCCTACGTACTGTAAGAGTCGCCCCCCGAGCGCCTTGACGGTGTAGTTGGTGGTGTTGGCCAAGAACGCCTTGTCCTTCGCCTTGAATTCACTTAGTAGGCTCTTGACGGTGCGATCACCAATGGAGGTAATGCCAGTGAACATGACCCCCATCGCGAGCGGTTTGAGAGAGAAAAGTTTGTCCACGTCGGTCATGTGGTCGAAGGGGACGGAATCCGCCAGGTCAAAGACCTGGGAGACATCTTGGAGAATCGGCTCCCCCGACTTCCGCAGCAGGAGTTGCCCTGTCTTGAGGTCGAAGAACTCCCGCAGCAAGGCACTAGGATCTACCAACGGCCTTGATACTGTCCCCAGGCTGTCACAACCCAAGACCACTGCGTCCTTCGTAGGAAGCGCAACGAGGGTAGTCATTCCTCGTCCTCTTCTGTGGGTTCAGCCGCCAAACCCGTTACAGGAGCCCAGCGTGCTAGGGCTGCCCTCCGAGCCGCCTCGCTCCGCTCCTCCGGCGTCATCTTCGCGGCCCTGGCCTTGCCGCCCTTCTTGCCGCCAAGTCGCCCTAGCGCCACCGCCGCCGGGTTCTTCTTCGGCGGCTCGATCTTGGGTTCCTCGCCGATGGCTTCGAGGAACACCTGGTGCGCTCGTTCGTTGGGATCTACTGGTCGCGTGGTGCTTGTCCGCTTAGGCATGATCCGAGAGTACCAGGTCGGAATCGAACACCGTGCAGACCACTAGATCGGCGAGCACTCGTTGCCATCTCTTGTCGCTGCTGTTGGCAATCTTCGCCGCAACGTCGAGCCGGATGATTCGCCCCCTTAGCGCCTCTAGTGGGGCTTCCCGCAACGCCTCGTTCCAGTCGTTCGGATGTTCGGAAACTGAGGCGAGCCCATCACGGATTCGTTGGAAGGTGGCAGTACACTGTGCGCGGTCACTCATGGGGCTTGCTCCTTTGAGTGGCAAGGCTTCGATCGGTGTTCGCGCACCAGCCGGAGCCACCTAGCTTGTCGTGGAGCTAGCCTACGTCAGAAGTCAAGGCGATTTGGCGATCCAGAATCCTGGATTTCAAACTGAGCCACTATCCAGCAGCGAGGGTTGACGAATCAACTTTCCGGTGCTTCCACTTCGAGACCACACCTGGCAGCTGGCCTAGAGCCTTGCAGTGGCGGATACCCACCCGAGGCAACCCGGCCGCCGATTCCGCTGGCGGCGGCGCGGAAGCGCCGGTTGATGACTGGTATGACCGGGGTTATACTCACCGCATGAAAACAGCGATCTCACTGCCTGACGATCTCTTCGAAGCAGCCGAGCGACTCGCCAGCGAGCTGGGTGTCACGCGCAGCCACCTCTATGCCGATGCTGTGGCGGAATTCGTCGAGCACCACCGCGACGAGAACATCACACAGGCGCTGAATCGCGTTTACTCACGGACCACCTCCAACCTCGATCCGCGGGTCGAGCAGCTGCAACAGCTCTCACTCGGAAGCGAGGAATGGTAGCTCAGCGCCGCGGCGAAGTCTGGTGGGCATCGCTTCCCAGCCCACGAGGCTCGGAACCTGGCCATCGCAGACCCGTACTCATCGTGCAGTCGAACCGGTTCAACGAAAGCAGGATTCAGACCCTGCTGGCCGTGACCATCACCTCGAACCTCGCCCTGGCCGAGGCCCCCGGCAACGTGCGTCTCAAAACGGCCGACTCCGGCCTCCCCAAACCCTCCGTGGTCAACGTCTCGCAAGTCGTCACCCTCGGCCGAGCCTACTTCTCGCAGCGCGCGGGCACACTACCGGCCGCGGCGATGAATCAAGTCGCTGAGGGTCTGCGGCTGGTTCTCGGCCTGTGAACGTCGCCCAGTTCATCGCCAAGTGGGAGAAAACCGAACTCAAGGAGAGTTCGGCGGCGCATGAACATTTTCTCGATCTCTGCCGGGTGTTCGAACACGCGACGCCAGCCGCGGCCGACCCGACAGGAGAATCGTTCACCTTCGAGCGCGGCGCCACCAAGCACGGCGGTGGCGACGGTTGGGCGGACGTCTGGAAACGCGGCTTCTTCGGCTGGGAGTACAAGGGCAAGAGGAAAGACCTCGATGCCGCCTACGACCAGCTCCTGCAATACAAAGAAGCGCTGGAGAACCCGCCGCTCCTCGTCGTGTGCGACATGGACCGCATCGTCGTGCACACCAACTTCACCGGCACCAAAGGCGAGCTGCATGACATCCCTCTGAGCCAGCTGGACACGCCGCGCAACCTCGAGATCGTACGCGCGGTCTTTCACCACCCTGCCAAGCTCAAGCCGGGCACCACCAGCGAGGCAATCACCACCGAGGCGGCCCGCACCATCGCTGAGATCGCCTGGGCCCTGCGCCAGCGCGGCATCGATCCCGAGCCCGTCGCCCACTACCTCGACCGTATCGTCTTCTGCCTCTTCGCCGAAGACGTCGGGCTGCTCCCCGACCAGCTCTTCACCCGCCTGCTGGAGAAGACCCGCACCGATCCTCCCAAGTTCGCGCGCTACGTCGAGGATCTCTTCGCCGCCATGGCGGACGGCGGCGACTTCCTCCTCCAAGACATCCGCCACTTCAACGGTAACCTGTTCGTGCCCGGCCCGATTCTGGAACTCACACCGGAGGAGATCGAGAGCCTCTACGCTGCCGCCCGGCTCGACTGGTCAGCGGTCGACCCATCGATCTTCGGTACCCTCTTCGAGCGCGGCATGGACCCGGCCAAGCGCTCCCAGCTCGGCGCTCACTACACCAGCCGCGACGACATCGAGACCCTCGTTGATCCGGTGGTGATGCAACCGCTGCTGAGGGAGTGGCGGGAGACCCGCGATCTGGTGGAAAACTTGCTGGCCACCGGCAAGAAGAAACCCACGGGCAACGAGAAGCTGCCCAGCGGCGCCAGACTCAAGAAGGCACAGAATGAGGCGCAAACCTTCCTACGCCGATTTCACCAGCGGCTGGCTCAGGTCAAGGTGCTCGACCCGGCTTGCGGTTCCGGCAACTTCCTCTACGTCGTGCTGCAGAAACTGAAAGACCTCGAAAAGGAAGTCCTCATCTACGGCATGGACCGCGGCTTTACCGCCTTCATCCCGCTCGTCGGTCCCTGGCAGCTCTACGGAATCGAGATCAACCGCTACGCCTTCGAGCTGGCCCAGATGACCGTCTGGATCGGTTATCTCCAGTGGACCCGCAACAACGGCTTCGGCCATCCCAACGATCCGGTCCTTCGGTCAATGGACAACTTCGAGTGCAAGGACGCGATTCTCGATCTGTCCGATCCGGAGAACCCGCAAGAGCCCGAGTGGCCGAGGGTGGATTTCATTGTGGGGAATCCGCCGTTTCTGGGAAGCCGGTTCATGCGACGGGAACTTGGGGACGACTACTGCGTACAACTCTACCGGCTGTATCAAAAGCGCATGGGTGGACGACCGGACTTGGTCTGCTACTGGTTCGAAAAGGCACGCCACTCGATCGAGATGGGCAGATGCCAGAGGGCTGGCCTCGTGGCCACACAGGGGATTCGAGGAGGCACAAACCGGCGCACCCTTCGCCGAATCTTGAAAACGGGCAGCATCTTCTTTGGTGAGTCCGATAGGAACTGGGTCCTGGACGGTGCAACCGTCCACATCTCGATGATTGGCTTCGACCTCGGCACAGAAGTGCATAAGGTACTCGATGGACGCCGCGTTGCGGCCATCAACTCCAACCTGACCTCTGGAATAGACATTACTTCGGCTCGGAACCTTAGGGCATCAAACGGGTTGGCTCTTCAGGGCGGAATCAAGAGGGGGAGCTTCGATTGGCCAGACAGCCAAGGGCTAGACCTGCTCGATGCAGGAGGAAACCCCCATGGTCAACCGAACAGCGATGTCCTTCTCCCATACACAAACGCCGCCGACATCACCGGCCGGGATCAGAATACTTGGATCATTCACTTCGGATCACAATACGGACAAGATGCAGCATCGCGCTATTTCGCACCCTTTGAACTCGTTCGAAGACATGTGCTTCCAGAGCGGGCGCGGGCGCGGCAAGAAGAAGCAAGAGAAACTTGGTGGCTTCACTGGCGTTCCAGGCCCCGCCTTTCAGAGGTGCTCAAGCTACTGCCTAGGTACATTGTCACACCCAGAGTCTCTCAACACAGAATCTTCACATGGCTTTCCTCTCCTCGCTATCCTGATAATGCGATCGTCGTTTTCTGCCGAGCCGACGACTACTTTTTTGGCGTTCTTCACTCTCGCATTCACGAGTTCTGGACAAGAGCCCAGGGCACCCAGCTCCGTGAGCGCGAGAGCGGCTTCCGCTACACTCACACCACCTGCTTCGAGTCCTTCGCCTTCCCCTGGTCCCCTGGTCAAGAACCAGAAGGCGACCCGCGCGTGGTGGCCATTGCGGAAGCGGCCCGCGAGCTCAACGAACTCCGCGAAACCTGGCTCAACCCGCCGGAGTGGACCAAGGAAGAAGTTCTCGAATTCCCCGGTTCGCTAGACGGCCCTTGGCAGCGTTACCTCCATGACCCCGACGAGCGCGGCATTGGAACCGTGCGCTATCCGCGCATCGTGCCGCGGGATGACGAGTATGCCGCCAAGCTCAAGAAGCGCACCCTCACCCACCTCTACAACGAGCGCCCCACCTGGCTCGACTTGGCGCACCGCAAGCTCGATGAAGCCGTTTTCACCGCCTACGGCTGGGAGCCCGGCATGAAAGACAAAGATCTGCTCGAAAAACTCCTCGCCTTGAATCTGGAGCGCGCTGAACAAGAAGCGCAAGTCGCCGGCTAGCCTGCCCCGCCGAGATCCTCAAGGATCCGGGAGGCCGCGACGGCCTCCACATCGTTGGCCAGGGGGAATGACTCGTTGCCGCCGTGGATGACCCACGCTCGCTCGATCTTCAGGGTGTCGATCGCCGAGCGCAGGGAGCGGGTCAATCTCGGGGTCGCGGTACGCTTGATCTCAAAACCGAGACGGCGAGTTCCCGCGGTGATCAGCAGGTCGAGTTCCGCGCCCGCGTGGGTAGCCCAGAAGAAACACTGATCTGTTCGCGCCCCCACAACCGTCTGGATCTGCGCCAGCATGAAGCCCTCCCAGGAAGCTCCGAGTTGGGGATGCGACTCGACGGCCGCCTGAGTGTCCAGGTCGAGCAGAGTGTGCAGCAGCCCCGAATCGGTGAAATACACCTTCGGAGACCGCACCTGCCTTTTCGCCACATTCTCGAACCAAGGAGGGAGCTGCCGGACGACCAAAGCAGCGGTCAGAAGGTCGAGATAGCGTCGCACCGTGGTATCCGCGACGCCGAACGAGGAGGCGAACCGCGCGCCGTTCCACACACCACCGTGCACATGCGCGAGCATCGTCCAAAACCGGCGCAGGGTCGGACTCGGGATGGTGATTCCAAGGGCTGGCAGATCTCGTTCGAGAAAAGTACGGACAAAACCACGCCGCCAGTCTGCGCTCTCCTCCTCCGAGGCAGCGAGAAACGACCGAGGAAAACCGCCACGCAGCCACAGCCGTTCGAGCTGCTCGCTGCCGAGTTCGGTCAGGTCTGTCTATTCCGACGAAACTGGGCACTCAATCCAGTGAAACTGGGCAGTGAAGTCGGAGCGCAGCGACGCGGGTTGATGCTCAGTTAAAAGTGCCCAGTTTGGCGAAGAGTTCGGCCTCCTTTCTTGGTTCTAGATCCTAC
>JAJRVQ010000103.1 GCA_024277255.1 Acidobacteriota bacterium
ATCGAGGAACCACGGCTTTTCTTCGGCGTCTCCTGGGACACCGTCGATGATCCGGATATCTTCCTGTGCGGCGACGAGAATGGCCCCGGCTTGCAGCCGACCGCCGTCTCGACCAATCTCGGCAACAGCTGGGCCGACCTGCGCGGCTTCTTCCCCAAGCTCAAAGCGCTGGGCTTGCGGGCCGATTTTTCCGCCAACGCCGGGGGCGGCTTCGAGTGCGTGGCCGATGAAACCACCCTCTGCCTCAACCAGGGCCGCTACGAGGTGAAGGTCGACTGGAAGACCCGGCAAGGCCAAACCGGCGACGGAAAGCCGGTCGAGTTCGGCTCTGACGACTCCGGCATGTTCTCCTTCTTCAACCCCAGCAACTGGGAGATGCTGGTCAAGGTGCTGGACGGCTGCCCGGTCAACCAGCACCGCTGGGTCTTCTTCGCCGCGGTGACCAACGTCGAGTTCACCCTGACCGTGACCGACTCCCAGACCGGCGAGAGCAAACGCTACTTCAACCCCCTCGGCTCCTCCGCCGACGCGGTCACCGATACGGAAGCGTTCGCCTCCTGTCCGTGAGGGGTCCGCGAGGCCGCGGCGCTCAGCCCGCCGCGGAGACTGCCGGTACCCGCCCGAGGAGCAGAGCGGCGAGCACCGCCAACACCGCGCCGAGGCAAAAGGCTGCCGGAGCACCGGCCAGCGACCAGACGGCGCCGAAGATCAGGCTGGCCGGGAGCGCCGCCAAGCCCACGGCCCCCTGCCAGAACCCCAGCGCCGTGCCGCGCCGATCGGCGGGCACTAGATCGACCACCCAGGCCTTCTCCACCGGTTCGGTGAAACCGAACGAGGCTCCGTAGATGAGGAAGGCCGCGATCAGCACGGCGCGCGAGTCGCCGGCCATGGCAAAAGCGAAGTAGACCCCCGCGTAGACCGCCCAGCCGGTGAGAACCAACGGCCGGCGACCGAGGCGATCGGAGAGCCGGCCGGAAGCCAGAGCGCTCACCGCCTTGACCGCACTATGCGCCGACCAGAGCAACGCCACCGAAGCGGTGCCGACGCCGGCCTGCGACAGGCGCAAGAGCAGGAAGGCATCGGTGGAATTGCCCAGGGTGAAGACCAACAAGGCGGTCACCAGCCGGTGGAATGGGCTTCCCAGCTCTCGCCATGCGGCGAGGCCCAATAGAGGCGGTGAGCCGGCGGCCACCGGTTCGACCCTCTCCGGGCTTCGCTCGCCGGCCGACTTCGGCTCCTTGACCGCAGTCCACAGCACCACCATCACCAACACCGCCGGCAGTGCCGCGGCGAGAAAAACCTGACGCACCGACCAGCCGAGCCCCGAGAGCAGCGCCGCCGCGACCAGCGGTCCGAGCAGCGCTCCAACGTGGTCGAAGGTCCGGTGAGCACCGTAGGCCGCACCGCGCAGATGCGTCGGGGTGACATCCGCGATCAGCGCGTCTCTCGGCGCGCCGCGCATTCCCTTGCCCACGCGATCGAAGAAGCGCAGCACCAGCACCACCGGCCAGCTCGCCGCCAGGCCGATCAAAGGACGTACCAAGCCGGCGAGACCATAACCACCCAGGAGCCAGGGTTTGCGCCGGCCACTGCGGTCGGAGCCGCGCCCCGAGATGATCTTGAGCACCGACGAGGTGGTCTCCGCCAGCCCCTCGATCAAGCCGATCGAAAGCGCCCCGGCACCGAGTACGCCGGAGAGAAAAACCGGCAGTAGCGGATAGATCATCTCGCTCGACAGATCGGTCAGCAGACTGACCACACCGAGCGAGATGACCGTCGCCGGCAGTGCGCGCGCTGAGCGACGACGGATACGCACCCTGCCCCTCTCCCCTCTTCCTGGCCGGTCTATTTCTTGGTCAGCGAGTCATAGACGATGCCGGCCATCAACTCGGGCTGGATAAAGCCACCGCCCCACTTCTCGTCCCAAGGCGCCGTCGGCTTGGCGGCGACCGTCGCATCGCGGTCCTTGCCTTCGGCGATCGCCTTGGCCACCGCCTTGTTCACCCCGGCGAGCATCGAGCGATAGGCCATCAACTCGGCCCTGTTGGAGAGCGGGCCGTGGCCCGGAATCACCGGGGTCTTGTCGTCGATCATCGCCAGCGCCACATCCACCGCGGCGATCACGCCCTCGATCGAGCCACCGGTCGAGACGTCGATGAAGGGGTACATGCCGTTGAAGTAGGTGTCGCCCATGTGCAGCACATTGGCGTTGACAAAGTGGACCATCGAATCGCCGTCGGTGTGCGCCGGGGCGACATGGAAAGCATGGATCTCGAAACCGTTGAGATGGAAGGTCACCGTGTCGTTGAAGGTGACGACCGGCAGTGCACCCTGTGGCGAAGGAGGAACCTTGGAGTTGAAGGCGGCGAGGAACTGCTCGTGGCTCATCCGTTCGCGCACATTGTCGTGAGCGATGATCAAAGTGCCCTTCTTGCCCAGGTTTTCGTTGCCCCCGGTGTGATCGCCGTGCCAGTGGGTGTTGAATACGAAGCGAACAGGCTGGTCGCTGACCGTCTTGATCGCGGCGACGATCTTCTCCGTCAGCGGCGCATACTGGTCATCGATCAAGAAAACGCCGTCCTCCCCGGCACAAACCCCGATGTTGCCGCCCGCACCGGTCAGCATCCAGAGGCCATCCGCGACCGGTTGGGCCTTGACTTCGACGTTGGACAGATCGGGCTGCGCGGCGGCGGGTGGCACCGCACCGAGAGTGGCGATGAGAAGCGCTATGACGAAAGCGGAACCGATGATTGATCGACGCACGAGATCTCCTTGCATGATCTGGCGGCTGGGGAGTCGGCCAGCCGCCCGGGTAGACGAGCCATAAGAGTCGAATGCTAGCAGTACTCAGCGGCAGCGAGCTGCGCTGGCAGCCGGGAACTCCGACTCAGCGCCGTGGCGCCTCCAACAACCGGTAGAGCAAGTTGTCGGTGAAGGCGGGGTCTTTGGTCATGTCGACATGGCTGGCCGAGACGAAGAAGGCATCGCGCCAATCGACCGGCGAAATCAGCTCGGCGCTCCAGCGCTCGCCGGTGCGCTGGTCACCGAGAGCACTGGAGCGCAGGACGGTGCCGTCGCCGGGCGCCCGATCGATCACCTTGAACTTGCCGCCCTGGCGATCGACCGCCAGCCGCCTCGGCGTAGGGATGGCGTCGCCGGCCACTAGGTAGAGATCCAGCCCACTGGGCGCTGGCGCCGGTTGATCGAGCGCCGAAGTGAACTGGCGTGCACGGCGCAGAGCCTTGGCCTGGTGGTCAAGGGCGATGCGGCGACGCTCGGCGGGATCGGCGACCTCTGGCAGCAGCCAGCTCAGCATCTCCGCTTGATTCTCGGCGGCGAGCCCCCACCCGTGGTCGCGCCAGAGTTGGGGATCGAAGAGGTCCCCCACCGACTCGTCCGGCGCGTCGGACCACACCACCTCGATGGCACCGCCGTGCGGCAGCAGTTGGTAGCCCGACTGAAAGGTACCGAGCAGCGCCGAGGAATAGCTCGGTAGGGTGGGAGCGAAGTCGCGGCCCCCCAACAACTGCTGGACGGCCGACATCGTGCCACCGTTGGGCGGACCGACGAGGATGACCTTCTCCACCATCTCAGCTCCGGCCCAGGTCACCGGCGGCAGCGAACCGTCGTCCGGTAGGTCAGCGGCCCCGTAGCGGAGGAAATAGCGCGTCACCACCGACCCCATCGAATGGGCCACCAGGTCGAAGCGCAGATCAGGCCGATCGACACCGAACCGGCGCTGAATCTCAGCGCGCACGTACTCCCGCTTCTCAACGATGAAGTCGTGCAGCAGGCGAGCGCTCTCCACGTTATCGCGGCGCCAGTCATAGGGGAACTGGAAACAGGTGAAGTGATCGTCTCCGTAGTCGATGTTGCTCAGGCCGAACGACTCGTCACGGTAACCGGCCGAGCCGAGCAGGGCGAGAATGTTGCGATAGGCCTTGAGTTGAAAGGGAATGCCGAGCAGGCGGACCCGCAAGCTTTCGAGCACCGAGTCCGGGTAGACCTCATCGCGCAGCTCAAGGAACGTCGCACCCGGGCGCATCGGCAGCGCGACGAGGCGCGCTCCGTCGGCCTTGCGCGGATCGGCGTACTTGCCGGTAAAGGCCCCCCAAACCTCGGTCTCACTCCCGGCCTCTATGAAGCGCGTTCCGAGCAGACCGGGAATGACGATGACCGGATTGCGATCGGGTCCGTGCAGTTGCGCCGAGCGCTCATAGAGTAGACGCAAGTCGGGACTCGGTGTGAAGGCGCGGCAGCCGGTGATGGCGAGCAACGCCAGGCCGAGAGCCAGGGTGGCCCGCCTCGCCGAAGATGGTGCTGCAAGAGGTGCTCGACTCGTCATCCGCTGTTCTCCTTGGGAACCTCTCCTCGACCCTGATCGAATCGGTCAAAGAGTCTCAGTAGTCTACGCCGGTTCCACTCCCGTGCAATCACTCGGCGGCTCGGCCACTCGCTCGGGCCCGGCCAGCCGGAGCCGAGATCGGGTATCGTCCGGCCACTGCCATGTCTGATTCGACACTCAGTACAGCGCCGCGGCCTTCGTGGGTGCAGTTGCCGCAACGTCAGCCGCCACCCGCGCTCCTCGACTTCCTCGCCGGACGTTTTCCGCGCATCGGGCGCGAGATCTGGCGGCAAAGGATCCTCGAAGGCAAAGTGCTCGATCAAGCCGGACACCCCCTTTCATTAGATTCTCCGTACCGCGGTGGTACGCGGATTCAGTACTTCCGGGAGGTGGAATTGGAGGCAAGGGTGCCTTTCGACGAGGAGATCCTCCTGCAAACCGACGATTTGTTGGTCGCCGACAAGCCCCATTTTCTGCCGGTGGTCCCCGGTGGTCGCTACGTCAACGAGTGTTTGCTCTACCGTCTGATCCAGCACACCGGCAACGAGGATCTAACGCCGATTCACCGCCTCGATCTCGACACCGCCGGCCTGGTTCTCTTCTCCACCCGCCGGGAAACCCGAGGCGCCTACGGGAATCTCCTCCAACGAGGCGAGATACGACGAACCTACCTGGCGGTGGGCCGCTCCCTCGGCGGCGGGGCCCCGGCCCGGCAACGCTGGCGCATCGAGAGCAGAATCGAGCCCGCCGATCCGTGGTTTCTCAGCCGCAGCCTGGCCCAGGGCACGGTCAACGCCGTCACCGAGATCGAGCTGCTGGATTGGCGCGCCGAGAGTGCCAGCGGTCTCTTCCGCCTCCGCCCTCAAACCGGCAAGAACCATCAGTTGCGGCTCCACATGGCCGACAGCGGCTTCCCCATCCTCAACGACACCTTCTACCCACACCTTCAACCCGAGGAAGCACGCAGCTACGAGCGTCCGCTCCAGCTGCTGGCGCAACGCCTGGAGTTCACCGACCCGCTCACCGGCCGGGCGATGAAACTGTCCAGCCAGCGCAAGCTCGCCCTCGGCTAAGAGCCCTTGCGCACTACCCAGGTCGTCATGCAGCGCAGATTCTGCACCACCGTCGTCTTGATCGGATCGGCCAGCTCTCCACCCAGCCTTCGCGTCAAGTCGAGCAGCATCGCCTGATCGACCAGAAAGCGCTCCGAGCCATCGGGAAGCGCGTAGCGCCGACCCTCGATCCGGTGAACCTGTTCCTCCATGCCGATCGACGAGGCCAGCCGGCAAAAGAAAAGGCCGCCCGGCTTGAGCACCCTCCAGATACCCTCCACCATCCTCCAAAAATGGTCCTCGTCGGCGGCGAAGTGGAGAACGGCGCTACAGATCACGGCATCGACACTCTCTGCCTCGAAGCTCATCGCTTCGAGAGGTTCGAGGCGAAAATTCTCCGCCGGCAGTCGCGGGGCGAGCTGCGCCGCCAACCGCCGTACCGACTCGATCGCCTCGGCCTTCTTGTCGGCGCCGAAAAGCTCGTAGCCCTGGCGCATCAAGAAGGCGAGGTTGCGACCGGCGCCGCACCCCGCATCGAGAATCCGCATGCCGGGAGTGATCCGACCGCGCAAGATCTGGTCGAACCAGTAAATGTCGATCCGGCCGAGTCGGGCGAGGAGTTGGGTCATGGGTGGGCCAATCTAGCTAGAGAAAGAAAGGCCACGACTCCCAACCTGGCGTCGTGGCCTTGGTGAGTGGATAATTTCGGGTAGAAACCTACGGCGTTTGCGCCGACCAAGCCGACGTGTCACCACTCTCGAAGCCGTCGGAGAAGATCTCTCCGGGGCCGCCTTCGCAGTTCTGGACGACCACGTCGTCGATGTACCAACCCTCGCGGCTGACCGACGAGTCGCTCCCCAAGCGGAAGCGGAACTGGACGGTTTGACCGGCCCAGGCGGAGAGGTCGACCACCGACTCCATCCAATTCTGCGGGTCGCCGCACCAGCCGTTGCTGCCGCCGAGCGGGTTCGACGTCGAGCCACTCACCGCGCCGTCGTAGGGGTCGGTTTGCAGCTCGCTTTCGATCCGCGTCCACACCGCGCCGTCGGTCGAAATCTCGAGCACGCCGGCGTCCCAACAGCCGCTAGAACTGCTTTCCACCGACTGGTAGTTCCAGAACTTCAAACTCAGCGCGCTACCGACTACGGGCAGAGCAATCGCCGGGGTCACCAGCCGCTGGTCGGAGACCGTGGCGACATCGACGCCCAAGTAGGCATTGGTGCCGCTGTGCGTCCTGGCCGCGGACAAACTCCAGGTGTCACCGGTACCGCTGTGCGTCCAGCCGGCGGCGCCGCTTTCCAGGTCGTCCGAGAAGACGACCACCGCCGTGGTACCCACCGAGCACTCGCCGGGCGCCACCTGGGTGGTGAAGCTCCGGGACGGCGAGGTCCCGCCGGCGCCGCAGGTGTTGGAAGACGAGACCCGCCAATAATGCAGGGTGTTGGTCGCCAGATCGGTGCCGGGGGTGAAGGTGGCTTCGGTCACCGTCGCCGAGGCCACGATGTTGGTAAAGGCCGCATCGAGAGCAATCTCCACCGTGTAGTCGGCCGCCTCCGGCTG
Source organism: Acidobacteriota bacterium (assembly GCA_024277255.1). Lineage (GTDB taxonomy): Bacteria > Acidobacteriota > Thermoanaerobaculia > Multivoradales > SZUA-115 > SZUA-115. Next base: position 6,958 of record JAJRVQ010000103.1, read on the forward strand.
CGCACCCCAGGTTAAGGTCGGCCGGATAGGCTGGTTGAGCGCTCCGTTGACCGGTAGGGTCAAAGAAGGTGCCGGCGGCACGCCGGCGAAGATGCGTAGCGTGGCGCTGTCCATCTCCGTGCCGCCGGTGCTGGTGCCGCTGACGTCGATGGTATAGCTGCCAGCAGCCGCCGCGCCGGTGTTGGAGATGGTCATCGTGCTGGTGCCCGGCGGGGTGACCGGGTTGGCTGAGAAGGCGGTCGTCGTCCCCGCCGGCTGACCGGTGGCCGATAGCGTCACCGCCGACGACGAGCCACCGATCTGAGCCACCGTCAAGTTGAAGACGGCATCGGCCGGAGCGCAAACATCCAGCAACTTCGGCGCCACGGCGATGGCGGTGGCGTCGCGGCCATCGAGGAACATCACACCGGAGCCGCCGGGATCGAGGTGATCGCGCAGCCGAGTGGCCGGCGTGCCGCCTCCCTCCCAGGAGACCGCGACCTGACCGTACCAGTCGGAACTATCGTTACCACAGGCGGCGAAGCCACCGTGCAGTTGGCCGATGATGCGGTGGTCCGAGTTGAACAGCGGCGAGCCCGAAGAGCCGGGTTCGGTGGTACCGAGGTCCCAATCCGTAATCCGCACGTGCGTTCCGTCGCCCGGCGTTGCGGTACCCAGATAGGAGGTCGTCGAGGTCGGTTGATTCTCGAAGCTGATCCTCTTTTCGTCCGTACTCGGATGATGAATCGCGACCGCGCTCGGAGAGACATTTCCGGTCCTGTCCCAGCCGGCCCAACGCACATTCCACGCATCGTTCGGCGCGCTGTCGAGTTCGACGATGGTGAAGTCCGACGGGCTGCTGTTGGCCAGCAGGGTCGAGCCGGTCTGGAACTGCGCCAGCGAGCCATCGCCGGGGCCGCCGCTGGCAGCGCTGCCCGGCGGCCGGCAGATCGAGTTCTCGAAGTTCCAATACACCACCAGCGAAGGCGCGCTGCCGGCAATGCTGCAATGGTTGGCGGTCATGAACAGAGGTCGCAGATCGTTGGCCGTATTGTTGACCATGAAGCCGGTGCAGAAGGTCGACCCGCCGGTACCGATGACCGCCACCGAACGGATCTCGTCGCGCCAGCCATCACCCTCCGGGCAGACCACATCGACATTGCACGAGCCGGACTCGAAGGCCTCACCAAAGGTGCGATAGCCGTGGCCGATCTGGCTCAAATCTAGCTCCAAAGACCGGTACCCATCGGCCGGAAGGTTGACCTCGAGCACCGCCTCGTCGGTGGGCAGGATCGGCGTCCACAGCTGGCCGTGCGCCTTGTTGTCGGCGGCGGTGAAGGGGCGAATCGACTGCTCCTTGTCCAGACTGTAGATCCGCAACTCGCCGCCGGCCGGCATCCGATAGCGGGTGAAACCGAAGTTCAAGTTCTTGGCGCCGGGCGAAGAAACCACCAGCCGCCACTGCATCGAGCCGTCGGCCAACGTCTCCCAACTACCGTAGCCGAAGGGATCGATCTTGACCGCCACCGGCAAGGCGAAACGCACCGGCACGCCGGGCCCGGCCGCCAGCGCGTCCTCGTTGAGCAACTCGTCGTTGTCGATCGGCGGCAAGCGAAAGACCGGAGCCTGATCGAGATCCACCGCCGCAGCCGGCGGAGTCAGAAGAAATAAGCACCCCGCCGTCACCACAAGCCAAGCGAAACGTCTCATCGGAAGCACCTCCAGCAGGGGAAAACTTCAAGGAAAGGCCGGGAGCAACCCAACCCACGCCACCCGCGGCACAAAACAGATCCCCAACCTACAACCCCAGACCTGGCGATTCAAGCGCCTCTCCTCCCAGCACCCGGACTCGGCCGCAGCCGGAGGCCGGATTCTTGCCCAGATGGAGGATCTCGGCCAGCCGCAGAATGGGCAGGAAAGGCACCGCCTCGGGGCCATAGATCAGCCGGCCCACGCGGCCGTCGAGGCGGATCAGCCGGCGCGAACGAGCTGAGTAGTCCTGCTGGCTGCGGCGCACGGTTTGATCCTCCACCAGCGGCACCGCCCGCGCCGCCGCTGCCAGCTCACCGAGACCGTTGCGCGCCGCACCGCAACCACCGCGAGGCTGGGTGACGCCGAAGTAGCGATCCAGCGTGCGCGCCAAGAGCAACTCGAAACGAATCGGCTTGCCTTCCGCCAGCAGTCGTTTGCCGTCGACCAACCGGGTCGGGCTCAACAGATCGACATACACCGGTCCCGGCGCGCTCACCTTGGCGGGTGAACCGGCCACCAGCAGCGGCACCGGCAGACGATCCGGCCGCAGATCGAGCGGCAGCCCAGCGATGCCCCCGCCCGACAACCGCTGGCGGTGGCGATCATCGCGGGTGCGAAAGACCGCCTGCACCTCCCACTTCCAGCGCCCGCGGCCGACCCCACGCAGCAACGCCCCTTCGATCGCCCGAGCCACCCAGGGGTAGCTGCGCCATGCCGGTCCGAACAAGGTCACTTCCAAGAACCGTGCCGCTCCCGCACGCGGCGGTGGATGAAGAAAGAGGGTGTACGGAGGGCGCGCGCTACGGCTGGCCGCGAAGAGCACGCCGTACGGGCAACTCCCCGCCAGAACGCACAGCTCCTCCGGTGCCGGCGGTCGCCCCTTGCCGGCCGGCTTAGCCTGGCACAGCGGCTCACCCGTAGGGCAATGCGCCTCCACCAGGGCTCGCCCCAGGACACGCCGGATCACCGGCGTCCCCAAAGGTGCCTCCGAGCCGTCCAGCGGCTTGATCTGGAACTGAAGACGTAGATAGGCGTGGTCGTGGCCCTGCCTGTTGAGCGCTGCGGATTCAGAGTGCATCGAAACCTCCTCCACCCATAGAACCCGAAACGCGCAGAAAGGTTGAGAGAAGAGGCCGCATGGTGGAGTTCGTGGAACTGATAATCCAACCATCCGCGCCGACACTCCGTGCTACCATCCGCCGCGGACAGTCCCATCAGATAGAGACACCGGGGTCGCGATCCCCATTCACCGCCCGCGGAATTACCATCGCCGCCATGTTCCTACAGAAAGACGGAGCCAAGCCGCACGCGCAACGCGGAACGATCACCGACGAAGAGCGGCAGCTGCTGGCGGATGCACAGGCGGTGGGGCGGGTGCCATGCTGTGAGGAGGCGCTCGGGCGACTCTTCACAACCTACAAGGGCCGCCTGACTCGTTTCTTCAGAAAGAAGGGTCAATCGGAGGATGTTGCCCAGGATCTACTCCAGGAAACCTTCCTTCGGGTTCAAAACAAGAAGAAGTCTGCGCACTTTGAGAACCTACGGCGCTTCGAAGCATGGCTGTTCACCATAGCGCGCAGCACTCTTGACCACAGACAACAAGATCTTCATGCGAAAAAGCGGATCCCAAATCCACTATCTCTCGACGCCATCACCGACGGGCAACCGAGTTCCTTCCGCATGCAGGTGGACAGTGGCCATCGACCGAGCCCTCTCGACCAGGCAATGGCCCACCAAGAGCTACGACAAGTCTTAGACGAGTTCGCCAAGATGCCGCCAAAAATGCGACGCAGCGCCGCCCCCTGCCTTCTCCAGGAACGCACCACCACTGAAACCGCCACTCTCATGAGAGTATCGCCAGGGACCGTGAAAGCTCAGATCTACCAAGCCAGAAAGAGGCTCAAGGCCGCTCTCGAAGCCGACTCCACCCCTTCATCGAGGCCGGAGCGAGGGTGACGTGGCCGCCAACCCCGCCAACTTTGACAAATCTCTGCGGAGCCTGGGCGACCTAGCTCCTGAGGCCCTCTGCCCTCATCCCGACTACCGGGACCTTGCGGACTACGTTGACGACACCCTCTCCCCCGCGATGACCGAGGCGGTACAGGAACATATCGCTTTTTGCGAAGCGTGCGCTGATGTGGTGCTTGCACTGATGGAGCCCTCCAGCTCCCCGGAACCAAAGGTAAAACCCCTATCCGAATCCAGAGTCACGCCCAGTAGGCGCAAGTTCTATCTCCAACCCATCGCCGCCCTGCTGGCCCTCCTGGCCATCGCCAGCCTCTGGTGGCTCTCAAGCGCAAAGGCACCCTCCCCGCCGTCTCCGGATTCACCCACGGTCCTAGCTGACGTCGCCGACGTCGAGTTCGGCCATTTCGCCACCGCCACAAGCAACTTGGGTGAAGCCCAAACGCGTGGCAAGAGTTCGGTTGAACTCCACCGTGGCGATCCAACCACCAAATGGGGACTGCAATGGGACGGTGAACCGGCCTTGGAGCGTTACCAAGTGAGGATCAGTGCAGATGGCAAGACGCTCTGGAAGTCCCCGGCGCACCCCGACCCCATGGATTCCACCTACTTCGGCATTCAACTGGCGCCCGACTACTTCGCACCCGGCTCCTACACCATCGAACTGCTCGCTGCTGACGACGCCACGCAAGAGCCGCTAGCCACCTGGACTCTCTTTGTCCACGAATGACCTCAGCCCCGCCCCCCTCCACGCAGGCCCCTTGGTCGCGCTCCTCGCCACCGCGCTAGCCTGCGGCAAAACCGTTTCACCGCCAGCTGCACCACCGGCTACCGAGGCACCCCCCTGCATCCTGGAACTGGCGCAACCTCTCGTCGCCGGTAGCCATGCACCACGCCAGCTGACGGCCCAAGGCCACCACTGCTACCGCCTCGACCTGTCTCCCGGTGCCTACTTCAGAGCCACGGTCACTCAAGACGAGGACTTCGACCTGGTCTGGGTTCTGTCCACTGCCGACGGCCAGCAGAGCCTGCCTTTCGACGCCGTGGCTGACGGCATCGAGCCACTCCTTGGGTACCGACCGCCAGCCAAGGCCGACGACGAGGCACACGCTGCGCAGCCACTCCTGCTTGACCTCCACGAAATCGACGCCAAGGACGGTGAATACGAGTTGCGTGTCGAGATCGACCCGGCCCCCACCTCGCTGCTGATCAAGCTCGCGCTGGCGGCTCGCGACTTCGCCGAGGCCGACCGGGAATACGGCCACACCCACGAAGAGCGCTGGCTAACACGCATGGAAGATAGCGTCCATCAGTTCGCCGCCACCGGCGACCCGGAGACGGAAGCGGCGCTGCTCTACCGGCTGGCCGATCTGCTGCAAAACAGCATTCCGGAAAGGCTCCCGGAGCTAGCCGAACGATTGATCCAGCTGCAAGACCAATACGGCACCGACCGGCGGCGAGCCGGTAGCCGGCTGATGGCTGCAATGGACACCGACGATCCTCGGGCTCTACGGTGGGCGCATCGTGGCTTGGAGATGGCTCAGTCTCTCCACAACAAGAAACTCCAAGCCCTCGCATACCAGCGACTGGGGGCGATCCTTTGGGTCAAAGCAGAGCCGGGAACGCCCGAGCAGTATTACGAAAAGGCCAGCGAGCTCTTCCTGACCGCAGGTCTCCCCCTCAACGCGGCCCAGCTGCAAGTCACCCTCGGTCGCTGGAAGACGTTCTACTCCGATCATGATGGTGCACACCGCGCCCTCGATCAGGCCGAGAAACTCGTTCAATCCTCGAACTCGGCAGCAGGCGGAAAAACCCAGTACCGGGTCCGCCTCGAACTCTTGGAAGCCCGGGGAGACCTGGCCTTCGCCTTAGAGCGGTGGCAAGAGGCCGGCAAACTCTACGCGGCCCTGCTCGGGATGGAATCGAGTGGCCGCGAAGGTGACTTGCACGCCGCCGCCTTGGACGGCCTCGCCCGTATCGAGGCCCATCTAGGAGAGGGCGAATTGGCCGAACTGCACTTTGCCCAGTCCATCGCTACCTGGGAGGAGCTAGATCAAACCGAACTGGCCAACGCCGTGCGCATTCAGCGAGCCTACGAACGGTACAAAAGGAAAAAACTGGACGAGGCGGAGCAAGACTATCGAGAACTCTGCGCCGACGGATCCAAGGCTGGCGCTGATCTGCACCCACTCACTTGGGCCAGCTGCCGCTTCGGCCTGGGCCGAATCGCGCGAGATCGCGTTGATTCACCTCTCGGGCAAAGAAACAGGGCCAAAGGCAGTCGGCCGCGCTCCAGCGTGGGACTCTTGACCCTCGCGCTAGGACGCATGGAAGAGGCGCTACACCAGATCGAGGAATACCGTGCCAAGGCCGACCGGATCGACCAGCGCCAGCACCTAGCGGCCAGGCGCCAGCACTATTACGAAGAAGTGATCGAGGTCGCGTTGCTCCTCGATGAGCAAACGGGCTCCACCAACCACTATCTCGAATATGCCTTCGCGGTCAGCGAACGGGCCCATGGCCGGACGCTGCGCGACCTGTTGCGCGCAAGAAACAACACACCTTCGCGCGAGGCGCCGGCAGCGACCCAATGGCTCACCTTGCAGGAGACCAAAGCACTGGCCGCCGAGAAGAGAGTTCTCATCCTCCAGTACGACATCGGACCCCACCAAAGCCACCTGTGGGCGATCGGCGAGGGGGTGGCCGAGGTCTTCACACTGCCGCGCCGCTCCGAGTTGGAGAGTTCTCTGTCACAGTACTGGAAAGCGATTCGCGACAGCCACCGCCCTCGAAAAGAGAAAGCTTCGCGCCAAGCCGCCTGCGAAGCCTCGGACCTCTTGCTCAGCCCCATCGCCGACCTCCTCCACGATCAACCCCTGTGGATCATCGCCCAAACCGATCTCGACGCCTTCCCCTTCGCCGCTCTGCCCATCCCCTCCTCCGGCAATGAGAGGAGCTGTGAGAGCACCCTCGAGGACCAGCCGACTCTACTGGTGGAGCGCCATCGGATCGTGCGCCCGCCCTCCGTTTCGAGCATCGGCTGGCTGCGCTCCTGGGCGAGCCGGAGGCGACCCAACGCAGGCAAGACTCTCGCTGTGGTGGCCGCTCCCACATACGGTGACAGCTCCTACTACAAATCGCTATCGGGAGCGCAAGAGGAGGCCGACCGCGTCTCCGCCCTGGTTCCACCCGCCGCCCGCCTGATTTTCACCGCAGAAGATGCCAAAGCTTCCGCCATTCTCGACGGCCGACTCAACGGCTATCAATATCTCGACTTCGCCACCCACGCCGAAGTGGGCAACCGGCAGGAATACGCCAGCCTCATCCTCAGCCCGGATACGGCAAAGGGCGAGACGGGCGAGGGCCATCTCTACGCCTATCAGATCGCCCGAGTTGAACTCTCCGCCGACCTTGTCTCCTTGGCCGGCTGTGCCACCGGCCAGGGTGAAAAGCTCGCCGGCGAGAGTCTCCAGGGGCTCCCCCAGGCATTCTTCGCCGCCGGTGTTCCCCGCGTCCTGGTCAGCCTCTGGCCGATCGAAGATGAACCGACCGCCGCTTTCATGGTGCACTTCTTCCGCGCCCTGCTCATCGATCAAGCATCCCCCGCCGAAGCCCTCCAAACAACCCAAATGCACTTCCTTCACCACCCCGACCACCCCAAGTGGCGTGCCCCCGGCCACTGGGCCGCCTTCGCCTTGCGCGGCTTGCCGTAAGTTTTTTTCTCCGCAGACTCAACCCTTTTCCTCCTTCCGGGTTCTTGCACTCGGAACCGTTCACTTCAAGGGTCCGTTGTGGCCGGAGGCCGGCCGGATTGGACCGTCTTAGGAGGAATTGATATGGCTGACCGCTCCACGAACTCACCCGACCGCGAAACCCCCAAAACACCGACCGTTCCTGAGCCAGGCGGTCCCGTTCAACCGCATGATGAGCCACCCAACACCACCGTCCCTCCCGTTCGTCCTCCCACCGATCCGCCCCCAGAGTTAGCCTACGGCGAACTGACGGTGCGCATCTCCACCAGCTCCAAGAGAAGCAGAGACACCGCCGGGGACGACCCTACCTTCGCCGGCTACCAAGGTTCTCCAGAACAATATCCAGTGGGCCGCGTGATCCAATCCCCGCTGGGTGAGTCGATGGAATTCGACATGCAGGCTCCGATCGACGACGAATCTCTCGGCAACCTGATCCGAACTCTAGAAGATCGGGGAACCGAGGCAGCCAAGCGCGGTGACTACCCCCAACCGACGGAACTGCGCGAGACATACGGCCAACGGCTGACCGCAGCACTCTTTCCCGATAGAACCCAAAACTTCCTGCGCTACGCCAGAGAGGCCGTTGCCGACCAAGTCCGCCACAACGGCTGTCGCGGTCTTCGCCTGCGACTCCTCTTCAACACTGCTCCCGAGGCTCCCGGTTCGGCCGACCTCAACCGCCTCATTGCCACACCGTGGGACTTGCTGACCGACCCGGACGACAAAGACCAGTTTCTCTGCCGCAGTAGCAGCTATGCCTACATGCCGCTGGTCTATAGCTTCGGCTCGCGCCTGCCGCCCAATCGCCGGCGGCCGAAGATCAAGCCACCCTTGAAGGTACTGCTGATCCTTCAGTCCGCGATCGACTCCACCGATCTGCCCTTGGCCAAAGCGGTTCGCGAGATTCGAGCCGCCATCGCCGGGACCGAAACCGTCGTAGTGAAAGTGCTCGCCGCTCCAACACTCGCGGCTCTCGCAGCAGAGATTGACCATAACGAATACCACGCGGTCCAGTTCCTCGGACACGGCGGTATCCACAGCGATAGCAAGGAAGGAATCTTGTTCTTCCAGCATGCGGACGGTAGGGAGAGCGAATTCACGGCGCGCGAGATCGCCGAAGTCCTTCGCTACAGCGAGACCATCAGGCTGGTGCTCCTCGCCGCTTGTCGAACGGCGCAAGCAGACTGGCAAACAGGGACAAGCCCGTTTCTAACCGTCGCCGGTGCGCTCTACCGCGCCGGCATGCCGGCGGTGGTCGCCATGCGCTACACCGTCTCGACCCCAGCTGTCGGCCGCTTCTCCGCCGAACTCTACGCCGCCCTCGCCGCTGGCGATCCGGTGGATGCTGCGATGGCCGAAGCCAGGGCCGCCCTCGAAGACAAGACCTTCGAGTGGGCGACTCCGGTCCTCTTCCTCAACGCCAAAGACGGTCGGATTTTCGACGTGCAGCGCCACTCAAAGGCGCCGGGAGAGCCTCTATCCATAGCCCTCCAGTCCTTCGAAGGCTGGGGAGATCAGCTAACACGAAGCAGCGACCGCGTCCTCTCCGTGGTCTCCAGTTTCGAGCCGAAAGGCAACAGTCCTGAGCGGCGATACATCCGCTCTCACGACTTGTGGAATCAGAAGCTCCTCCCCCAGATTCGCCGCTTCCTAGCCGAAGCGGCTCGCCAAGAGCGGCCGTTGATCCTTGAAATGCAAGCCCACCAAACCCTCGCCTTCACCGCCGGCTATCTGCTGGAAGCCAAGAGCGGCTTGAATCTCTCGTTACGCCAACGCGGCATCACCGGCACCTCCCTCTGGCACGCCGGCGTGGGCAAGGTGAAAAAAAAGACACCTCTCTGGCAAGAGTTCGAAGATCCGACAGAAGGAATCATCGATCCCGAGAGCCGCGATCTGGCGCTGGCGATCAGTATCACCCGACCGGTAACGGCTTCGGTCAGAGGCTACATCAAGGCCCGCAAGGCCGCCGACCCCGACTTCTCCGTCCGCCGGATATTCTCAGCCGTCACAGCCCCCCATCCCAGCCAGTCCGCCGTGGCGCACGGTGCTCACGCGGTCGCGATGGCCAGCGCCCTGGTGGAACGTCTTGCCAGCCGACCACCCTCAGAGCGCGGAATTCTCCACATTTTCGGCGCAGCACCCAACAGCTTCCTCTTCTACCTCGGCCAGATGGCTCACGGCCTCGGCGAAATTCAACTCTACGAGTTTGAGTTTGACCAAGATGACCGCCCAACCTACCAGCGCTCGATGCGTCTTTCAAAAGAGATCATCAAGGCGATCTGACCACACGCATTGTCTTTCGCGCCCCTCTCGCTAAGCGCCCGCATCCATGGCCAGAGACTACGGTGACAACGGTGAAGATCAGTGCCCTCAACTCCGCTCACCCCTGGCCCCTCTCCCAGTGGGAGAGGGGGAAGAAACGGCCGGCGGCGGTGAATCCGTAGCCCTCTCCCCACGGGAGAGGGTTGGGTGAGGGGTAGAAGAGAACTGCCGGAGAAGCGCCACTCACCCCTTCTCGTTCACCCCACTCGCCGCCAGGCAGGCTTGGACCAGGTTCCTCTTCGAGTAGTGGAAGCCGGTGATCCAGCTCATCAGGTCCTCGCGGCCGAGCAGCTGCCGGGTGATCTCGCGGGGGCTGCGGCCCTGCTGTGCCAGGTCGGCCACCCGCTGGCGGAAGCTTTCCAGGAAGTCGAGCTTGCGCTCGAGGGCCTTGTGGCCGTCGCGCAGTACGCCGCGGTGGGCGCAGAAGACGGTGTTGAAGTCGAGCTGCAGGACGGCGCGCAGGCTGGCCAGGTGGCGGGGTAGATCCTCGTCCTGGCGCAGGTAGACGGTCTTCGAGGAAACGTAGAGATCGCCGCTGAACAGCCAGCCACGCTCCGCCTCCAGATAGCAGGTCATGTCGTGCGAGTGGCCCGGCGCGGCCACGGTGGTCAAGCTCAACCCGCCGGCCACCGGAATCCGTGCGGGAACCACCCGCGGCTTCACCCGATCGGGCCTGCCCCACAACACCCGCTGGTAGAGACGCAGCGGAAACCCTTTCGCCAGCCGCGTCAGCGACTCCTCCGGGGAGTAGATCTCAGCCCCGGTAGCGCGGCGGATCGGTGCCAGATTGCCGCTGTGATCCTCGTGGTGGTGGGTCACCACCGCCTGGGTGACCTGCCGCTCCTCCAGAAACCGGCGCACCGCCGGCCACATGTTCGGCGGCCCGGTATCGATGATCGTGTCGCCGACGCGGTAGAGGATGCAGGCCGTGTTCAGCTTCCCGGGAAAGCGACCGACCCGCAACCCTTCGACCTCACCGTGCTCGATTCTGCTCATCTCTCTACTCTCCCCAACTGCTCTCGCTCCTACTGCATCCCACCGCCACCTCTCGCCTCACTCCACGCTCGCTGGCCGCGCCTTGCGGCCAGATTCGAGCCGGCGCCGGGCAGCGGATCGCGCGGCATCGGCAGCAACGGCTCCACTCCTTCAGGGTAGCGTACCGGATCGAAGATCTCCTCGATGCGACGGGCGAAGTCCTCATAGCGCTCCCGGTCGGCGAACAGAGTGAGCAGGCGGTCTTCATCCAGTTCCCAGCTTCCGGGGCTGCTCTCGCGGTAGATCCTCTCGGGGAGAAGGACCTCTCGTTCGATCTCCGCCAAGGCGGCGTAGAAGGGTTTCATACCGTTCCAGACTCGGCGATAGATGCGCGCGACGATCAACTTCTGCGCCTCCCGCTGGCCACCGCGACAGAAGTCGTCGGCCGTTTCGAACAGCGTCTTCTGCAACACGCTGGGCAGAATGCGCTGGGGGAAGGTGGCCACCGAGTGACCGTTGAGGAAACGGGCGGGATGGCCGGGGATGCGGCGATGGATGAGCTGCTTCCAGTCGCTGGTGCGCGGCGTGATCGCCGGGCAGTACATCTGGATGGTGAAACAGCCAAGGTTACGGGCAAAAGGGGCAATGCTGCGCACCGACCGCTCGGTGTCGTCGGCATAGCCGGCCATGAAGGAGGCCGAGATCTTGAAGCCGAAGCGCTGAAGCCGCTCGGCGGTGTCGACGTAGACGTGAGTCTCCGCCTCCTTGCGCATATCCTGCAAAGTGGCATCCTCCACCGACTCCAGCCCCATCGAGATGTTCCAGATGCCGGCCCGGCGCATGAGCTGGAGGAACGAATCCGAGAAGAGATCCTCGCCGTGGGTGAACTGATCGGCGCGGCAGAGCACGGTGAAGGTGGGCTGGCGCTTGCGACCCTCGAAACGGCGCACCAGCGATTCCAGAAGCTCCTGCGTCGCCTCCCGGTCGGCGCCGAAGAGGTTGTCGACCACCATGAAGCGGTCCACCCCGGTGTGGTCGAAAGCGTGCTCCACATCGTGGAGAAAGTCCTCCGCCGAGCGCACGTGATAGCCCGCTCTGCCGAAGAGACTGATCCACGAGCAGAAGGAGCACAGGTAGGTACAGCCGCGCGACGCCTGCACCGGCAGCTGGGTCAACGGCAGCCGCGAGCGTACCCCTTTGCTGCCGACGAAACGGGTCAGGTCGTAGCGATAGTCGATCTTGGTGCGCCGCGGGATGCCGGCCGACTCGTGCCACGCCCCGGCGCTGTCTCGATACCAGAGCCCCGGAATCGCCGCCAAGGCCCGGTCGCGGCCACTCGCTTCGCCCAACTCCAAGGCCGCCAGCACCTTGACCAGCGCCTCGTCTCCCTCGTACGGGATGATGACGTCGGCGTAGCGCTGGGTGGCGTGAGGGAACATCGTGGCATGCTCGCCGCCGACGATCACCTCCAACGGCCGCCGGGCCAGTCGGCGCAGCTCGCGCACCAAGATCTCATTCTCCACCGCCGTGGTGGTCAACCCGTTGAGCAGCACAAACCTCGGCTCCGCCGCGGCGATGCGCTGCGGCTCGACCCGGCCGCAGTAGGGCTCGAAGAGCAGGTGGATCTCGTAGTCCGTCCGCTCGCCCAAGATCGCCGCCATGGTCATCAACCCCGACCGCGGCATGATGATGCAACTACCCAGGTTGGCCACCGTGGGCATCTTCTCGACCAGAAACACTCTGGGGCCCTTCTTCATGATTCTCCCCTTTTCTCGACTTGAGGTTGCCTGCACCCCATACTCAAGGTGACGAACAAACACACACCTCCCGCGGACCAGCACCAGCCCCTACTATCAAGAGCGAAAAGAACCTCGCTTACCACTCACCTCTTACCACTCAACCCTCAAACCGACCGCGAATCGGGTAGACCCGGGCAGTTACCCATCCAGGCCCCCCACAGATCCGGACGTGCGGATTCTCCGCATCCGGCTACGGGTTGCAGATCCGGGCTGTGCATGATGCCTGTCATAGGCGTTACGTCGCGGTTGTGTACTAGTGGCGAAGAATCAAGTTTCAGGACCGGGAATCTCAATACTCTCCAAGATGGCGGGAGCTAACGGTGTGCTCACCCGTTGAGCCCGCTGTACAGGCGGTCACTGTTTCTGAAGTCCCGATCATCAACCAACCGGCAAGATAATTCACCGCAACTCCAGCATCAGAGGAGGTGTCCCCATGAACTCGACAAGGCGAACCCCAAGGGCGGGCTACGCGAGTCCTTTCATCGGCGTCGGCCTGGCCGGCGTTCTTCTCCTGTTCGGGGCCTGCTCCGCCAAGGTCGCTGATCGTGCGGCGAGCGGGGCGGGGGCGCAAGCGGACGCGGTGCCTCTTTCCTGGATGCACTTCGACCCACCCGAGCCGCCCCCCATGACGGCGGAGCTGGAGGCTGAGGGGCGGCAGGTCTTCCAGGACCACTGCGCTGGTTGCCACGGTGAAACCGGTGCCGCCGACGGTGTTTGCGCCGTCTTCCTGAGCCCGCAGCCACGCGACTTCACCACTGGTATCTACCGCTTCAAGACTACGCCGGGTGGCCAAATGCCGACGGATGAGGATCTCTTCCGCACGGTGTCGGTCGGAGTGCAGAGCACCGGCATGCCGCCCTGGCAGTATCTTCTCTCTGAGCACGAGCGCTGGGCGTTGGTCGCTCACTTGAAGACCTTCTCGGATAGGTTCGAGAGCCGTGGCGCAGGCACTCCGGTGGACCTCGGTAGCGAGCCAGCGAAGGTCGATGCCGAGACGATCGCCCGCGGTCGTGAGATGTATGAGAAAGCCGGGTGTGGCAAGTGTCACGGCGCGACCGGATACGGCGACGGCCCTTCGGCACTCACCCTCAAGGACTCGTTCGGAAACGCAATCCCACCGCGGAACTACCACAAGGCTTCGGACTTCAAGCGTGGCCACACCTTGCCCGACATCGCACTCACTATCTACACAGGCAACAACGGTACACCGATGCCGGCCTTCAATGAAGCGTTGAGCGAGGAAGAGATTTGGGAGCTTGCCGCCTACGTCTACAGTCTTGCCGAACTCCGCTTTGCCGGCGGTGGCACTCCCGCCGCCGCGGTTACAGGCCGGGATCTCGGGGAGCCCGACGTGGTCATCGAGCTTACCGAACGCCAGTGGAAATTCATCCCCGACGAGATTCGCGTTCACCAGGGACAGGTGGTGCGAATTAACTTCCAGCCCACCGATAACGGGCTGGGTGTCGGTCACGGCTTCGCAATCGACGGTTACGACAAGTCGGTTTTCATGAATGGAGCACTGGTTCAGCGGCCCAAGTCGGTCACCTTTCTCGCCGATAAGGCCGGGACTTTTTCCTTCTACTGCGCCACCCAGTGCAGCACCGGTCCACTTCACCCGAAGATGAACGGCAAGCTCATCGTCGAGCCGGCCGAGAGCTGAGGAGACCTCGATGAGCAAACGAACTAGCCAGTTGTTGATCTTGGGCACGTTTCTCGCGGCGGGCCTGACCCTATCGGTCGCCTGTAACACCCCGAGCAAGACCACGCAGGCCGGAGGTGACCTCGGTAGCCGGACTTATGTCCCGGTTGGCGAGTGGGATAAGTACTACGCTTTCCTCTCCGGCGGGCAAAGCGGAGGCGTTTATGTCTACGGTTTGCCTTCTGGACGTCTTATCCGCTCTATTCCTGTCTATGAACCTCGCGCCGGTTATGGGTACGCCAATGTCCCAGGGACCGAGAGCTACGAGAGACTTGCCGCGTCCGGGCCGATGTGGGGTGACACCCACCATCCGATCCTCTCCGAAACAGGTGGGGACTATGACGGCAAAAGACTGTGGATCAACGACAAGGCAAATAGCCGAATCGCCAGGGTGGATCTGTCGACCTTCGAGACCAAAGCGATCGTCAAGATACCCAACCTTCAGGCGACTCATGGGATTGCGGTCATCTCTCCGGATACGAGTTACATCATTGCTAACGGCGAGTTCCGAGCAGAGATCCCCGCTGGTAGCGTCGATGTTGACAGCTACAGCTCGGTCATGGCGTTTCTCGACCCGATGACACTTGAGACACGGTTTGAAGTCCTGATGCCAGGCAACTGTGACATCGCTGACTCCAGCAAGGATGGTCGCTGGGCTTTTACCACGATGTACAACCTCGAAGGAGCTGTAACTGTCGAAGGGATGATCCAGCGCGAAGAGGACGGTATCGGAGCGGTGGACATTCATGCCGCGGAAGCCGCGATGGAACGCGGTGAGTTCACGGTGATCGATGGCGTCAAGGTGATCGACCCTTCCGCAACGACAGAGAAAGTGGTCTATGTGATTCCCGTGCCGAAGAACCCACACGGTTGCGATGTGACGCCGGACGGCAAATACGTCATGGGCACGGGCAAGCTATCGCCGACGGTATCGATCATCGATATCAGCAAGATCGACCAGGTCGAAAATCTCCGTGACGCGATCGCCGGGCAACCCGATGTCGGTCTCGGACCGCTGCACACGACGTTCGATGGGCGCGGCAACGCCTACACCTCGCTCTTTGTCGATTCTCAGATCGTCAAGTGGAACATCGAGAAAGCCATCGCGGGAGACCCGACTTACATCGTCGACCGGGTGGACATCCACTACAATGTGGGACACACGCAAGCGACTCTGGCCGAAACCATGCACCCCACCGGAGAGTATTTGTTGTCGCTCAACAAGCTCTCCAAAGACCAATATCTACCCGTTGGCCCCACCATGCCCGAGGCGCAGGAGCTGATCGATATCTCGGGCCATAAGATGACCCTCCTATCATCTTTCCCGGCTGAGCCTGAACCGCACGATGCGGTGTTCATGCTGGCCACGGATCTCGCTCCTAATGTTATCCAAACCGAGGAGTTCGCCATCAATGCAGTGCCAGAGGATGGCAGCCGAGTCGAGCGGGTGGGACCTAACGAAGTTCACGTCTACATGACGGCGATCCGATCCAAGTATGGCCTCAATGAATTCACCGTCAAGCAGGGCGACAAAGTTACGATCACCTTGACGAACATCGAAACCATCCGAGACATGAGCCATGGCTTCGCGATCGAGGATTACGGTATCAACATGGCCCTCGATCCTGGGCAGACGCGCGAAGTAACTTTCATCGCGGACAAACCGGGAACCCACTGGTACTACTGCACCTGGTTCTGTTCGGCGCTTCACCTAGAGATGAGGGGAAGAATGCTGGTGGAAGCGGGTGGCTAAAAGTACGAACGCCGTGGCGGCGATTCTGCTCGCCGCCACCTTGGTATTGCCACTCTGGTCGACGCGCATGGAGGCACCACAGTACAAGGGCGACGAGGCACTCATGGTCAAGGTCTTCGCGGGTCGCGTTCGGGGTGATATCGAGGAAATCGAGCTGCTCAATCAATACGTCGGGGTTCGGTTGCCGCTCGATACGTTTGAACTCAAGGCGACACCTTGGGTTCTGGGAGCCTTTCTGGTGCTCGCTCTTGTCGTGCTGATGGTGTCGGCCACGGTTCGCCGACGCACGGCGATCGCTCTTTGCGTTCTCATGATCTTCGTTCTTCTCGGCGGTGGCGCACTCCTGCAATACCGGCTTTACAGGATGGGTCACGAACGTGGCGACACGATTCTAGAGGGTGTTCCAAACTTCACTCCTCCGTTGCTGGGCTCCAAGAAGATCGCCAATTTCACCGTCCATATGAGGCTCGGTAGCGGGGCATGGGCATACCTGGCTGCCCTGCTTCTCACCGCCTGGTCCGCTCGTCAGTCCGACGGCTCGCGCCCCGGCTACAATAGTGGCTGATGGCGGTACCGGTGGAGAGAGTGCCGAAGAAACGCGCCTCCATATCGAGCAATTCGTAGAACTTCGCTGGTCCTCAGCGGGAGGAATCTCTCATGGCTGTTGAGCGGATTGACCGGCCGTCCATCCCAAAGCGTCGACGCCTCGGATGGGAAGTTGCGGCAGTTCTCGCCGGGCTGGGGCTAATCCTCGCCCTCCTCGTTGGCGGCATGGTGATGATTCCGCGGTACCGTGCCGCCTACCCGGCCAGCGCGCTGCAGCGTAGCGATGCCGACCGAGTGTCGATCGACGATCTCTACCTGGACCTCACTCTGGTGACCCCGAAGTTCCTCGCTAGCCGCGATTTGGAGCGCTTTCTTGGCGATCGCAAGGCCGAGACGGTCCTACCTGTTCTCGTCGGCGTCAACGCTCACAAGGGTTCCATCGCGCACATGCACAAACTCGATGGTGAACTCTACCTCGTCGGCGCTGACGGGGCGCGCTACCCTGCCCTCACCGAGCCGATCGTGCTCACCGAGCATCACAACGCCTACATGCTGCTCTTTCCACCACGCGATCACCACGGTCGCCCCTTCTTGCACCAAGGCAAAGGCAGCGTTGTCCTCGAGGCCACAGGGATGGGGGCGGTCGCGGTGCGGCGTTTCGAGTGGCTGGTGCCACTCGATGAAAGTGTTGAGACAGGCCTACGGGGAACACTGATGCTTCTGGTCGCGCTCAGTGGTGCCCTTCTGGTGGTGCTCTCACCCTGTGCGCTAGAACTGACCCTGTATTACACCGCGATCATCTCGGCGACGATCGACGAGAGCGAAAAAGAAGCGATGGCCCATGGGGGCCTCGGCGCCGTGGATGGTGGCCGGCGCAGAGTCTTGGTCAATCTGGGTAGTTTCGTGGCGGGATTCACTCTTCTCTACTCGATCGCCGGCGCGACGGTTGGCCTCATCGGTCAGGGCGTTCGTCGACCACTCGGTGAGTACGCCATCCTGATTCAGCTCGCGGGCGGTGGTTTGATCCTCTACTTCGCTCTGCGAATCCTGGGAGTGAACCAATGGATCGCCCGCAAGCTAGGAACATCGGGCATGCACCTCCCGGAAGGAGTGAGTCGGCTACTAGCGGGGGTGCGTGGCAGGATCAAGAGGGTTCTGATACGAATCCGTTTTCGTGGCGAGGACCGTGCCGCAGCACATGGAACCATGCGGGCTTTCGACTCGTTTCTGGTCGGAATGGGCCTGTCATCCGCCTGCCTTGGCTGCATGGGCGGCGCGGTGCTCTATCCGCTCCTGGTTTATGCTGGAATTACCTCTTGGTACTCCGGCCTAGTCACCCTGGGGCTCTACTCCCTGGCGATTGCGCTGCCGATGGTCGCGATTGCTCTTGGCTTCTCGAGGATCCGCATCTCCCTTGGTGGGAAGATCGGGGTCAACCGGTTCTTGAAGGTGGCCAGCGGCACGATGCTCGCTGGAATCGGTCTCCTGATTATCACTGGGCGCGAGCGCATCATCACCGATATCACGTTCGGGTTCCTGGGCAACGTCACCCGTTGGTTCGGCTAGTCGCGCTTCTGGTTGGTCTCCTGACGGTCTTGGCCTCGCCAGGGCGAGCGGTCGAGATCAGCGTCGAACCTGGTGAGCTGGAGGTGGCTCTCGCGGGGGCGGCGGTCGGCGACAGGCTAACGCTGGCGTCTGGGGTTCACCCCGGGCCTGTCACCATCGACTTGCCGGTGCGGGTGGAAGGTGCGCCTGGAGCAATTCTCCAAGGGCCTGGAACGGGTTCGGTGCTGATCCTGACAGCTGATGGAATCAGCGTCAGCGGCCTGACCGTCAGGGGGTCCGGTGCCGATCTCGCGCAAGACGAAGCGGTGATTCTGATCGTCGAGGCGCACAATGTCACGGTCGCGGATTGTCGAGTCGAGGCGAGAGCCTTTGGCATCTACCTCCAAGCCGGAGGTGACCACCACATTCTCCGTAACGAGGTTCTGGGTGACACGTCGCTACCGGTAGCTCGCAGAGGCAACGGCATCCACCTGTGGAAAACCGAAAACAACGAGGTCCGAGGCAATCACCTCATCGCCGTGCGAGACGGGATCTACCTGTCCTTCGCCCATGACAATCTGATCCAGTCAAACCAGGGACGGGGCTTGCGCTACGGTATCCACTACATGTATTCGGAGCGCAACACCCTGACCGAGAACCGCTTTGCCGAGTGTACAGGCGGAATCGCCTTGATGTTCTCGAAGCGCAACCGTATCGAGAACAACGAGACAGTCGACAATCGAGACTTCGGTATCCTGTGTCAAATGATCGAGCACTCTCGTTTCGAAGGCAATCGCGTTGCCGGAAATGGTCGCGGTTTCTACGTTGACAACTCCGCTGTCAATCAGTTTGTCAGCAACCGCCTTGAAGGCAATGGAGTGGGTGCTTACCTAACCGCCGGCTCGGAAGAGAACGTCTTCACCGGTAACCGGTTCAACGGTAACCTGATTCAGGTCTTCGAGGATCACCCCGGCGCCAACGCCTTCTTCGCTCAGGGCCGGGGCAACTACTGGAGCGACTACGCGGGCTTCGACTGGAACAACGACGGGATCGGCGAGACTCCCTATCGATTGAACAAGGCCGCCTCGGCGTTGATGGCCCAGGCACCGGTAGCTCGCTGGTTCTGGATGAGCCCGGCCCTCACCCTTCTCGATTGGTGGGATGCTCGGTTGGGAACACCGGGGACTGAGTCCTTCGATTCTTTCCCGCTGGTCAGCGAATCCGGCGTCGCCGAACCCGCTGTAGAGACGAAAGTGTCCAGGTGAGCGTGGAGCTGCGTTTCGCGAATGTAGGGCGCCGCTTCGGTGGCCATGTCGCGCTTCAGGAGCTTGAGCTCAACTGCCCGCCGGGGACTTTGACCTGTCTCGTCGGGCCCAACGGCGCCGGCAAGTCCACCGCGTTAGCCCTGGCGGCGGGTCTATTGGCGCCGACGACGGGAGCGGTCCTCTTGGCGGGCAACCCGGTGCGTCTCGAACTGCCACCGCCCTCGACCGGATACTTGCCCCAGCGGAGTGCGTTTCACCCGTCGTTCACCGTTGGTGAAATCATAGAGTTCACCCTTGCCGCGCGTGCCGCCAGCGAAGAAGAGCGCCGCCGCACTCTTGAGGTCACCGGTCTGGGCGAGGTCTTGAGCCGTTATGTCGGCGAGCTTTCCGGCGGCTGGGTGCGGCGGCTCGGTCTGCTGTCGGCTCTATTGGGATCTCCCGCTCTCCTGCTTTTGGATGAGCCCTTCGTCGGGTTGGACCCGGAAACCCACGACCGCCTGCTCAGTCACCTCCAAGAACGACTCGAATCCGGCGCCACACTCATCATGGCCAGCCATGACTTCGAGGTTCTCGACCTGTTCGAGCCCAACGTAGCGGTGCTCGAAGAAGGGCGGCTACGTCTCACCGCGAGCCTATCCGCCAAGAATGGCTCCGAGAACACCGGTCAAACAGGCAGCTGTCTAACCTCCACGCGCTCCGTCTACCGGCAAGCTCTGGGAGCGGTGCCGATCGGCGTTCGAGGAGAATCCAGCTAATGGTGGCGATCGGCAAAGTGCTTCTCGTGGCGCGCCGAGAGATCCAATTGCTCAGCCGTAGCCGGGCGACACTGGGCGCCGCCGTGTTGCTTGGCGCGGTGGCCTGGTTGCCGGTGATCCTCCTGCCGCTGCACCGGGGCTCTTTGGGGATTGCCTCGTTCACCGAGGTGTTGCCTCTTCAGATCGCCCTGGAGGCTGTCATCCTGGCGCTCCTGGCCCTCCTGGCGGGGGCCGAGCTGTTTGCCGGCGAACTCGAGGACGGCTCGCTGGCTCCGATCTTGACCCTGCCGATCTCCCGCCGAGCCTGCTTTGCCGGCAAGTGCCTGGGCCGTGCAACGACTCTCGGAGCCGTCTATTTCGCCGCCTTCGCCAGCGCTGGCCTGGCGGTCGTGATGACTCAAGGCGACACTGGCTGGAAGGGGTGGGCGGCGGTGGGCGGCGCCGGTCTTCTCATCTCGTTGTCGGCCGGGGCCATCGGCGCGGTCTTGGGATGCGCGGGTAGAGGTCGGGTCAGGGCATTTGGCGCGGCACTGGTCACTTGGATCGTGCTCGTTTTCGCTCTCGACGCTCTATTGCTCACCCTTGTGGTCGCACTAGCACCGCCGCCCCCCGTCTCGATCGGCGAGCACGGGCATAGCGAGATCGCCACTCCCCGCACCGCAACACCGATCCACGACCCCCACGCCCACGAGGTCGAGGCGGAGGGGCCGCCTTCCGGCTCTCTCTCCGGACAACTCATGGCCTTGAGCCCGGTCAGTCTCTTTCGCTTGACCTGCTTAGCGGCGAGCCCGGAGCTGAGACCCCGGCTAGCCCTGGCCATTCCTGGCGGGACGGGCGCTGGCCTGTGGACCACGGTTATCGCCGGTTGGCTGATCTGGCTGCTGGCACCCCTTGCGGTAGGGTTTCGCCGATTCCTCCGCGTCAACCTGAGCTAGTGCCACACACTTCGCTGCCCCTGCGGAGTTGCCACCACCGCCCCCGACCGCTGATCGCCGCCCAGGCAATCCACCAAGAGGCACAGCTGTGGACGACGGACAAGGACTTCTCGCGCATCGCGAGCCACTGCGCGTTGAGGCTGTTCCGCTCCTAAGATCATCGGCCCAATTTGGCGCTGGTCACTGCGCAGGGCAAGAGATTCAAAATTTCTGCCCTTTCGACTCAACCCTTGGCGAGAACTTGGGTTCTTGTAGGTGAACGCCAGCACTGGCCGCTACCTAGCGGTAGCCCGACTGCCTGGGTGACCAGTGCTGCACTGAACCCAGGAGATACCCATGCCCCGACCCACCCTAGCCCCGCCATCCACGGACCAGTTGGCCACGGTCAGGAAGCTGGCTCGCCAACCAGTGCCGGTCTGGAGGGCCGAACTCCAGTTGAAGACGATCACGCCCGTTGTCGGAGGTGGGGTCAAGAGCAGTGTCCCGGACAAGATCGACTTCGTACGCGCACCGACCATCAAGGGGCAGTTACGCCACTGGTGGCGCATGCTCTACAGCCAGCACGGAGAATCTACCGATGACCTCTTCCGCCGCGAGGCTGAGCTTTGGGGAGGCGTAGCCGTGCCGGACGCAGACAGCAGCAAGGACGACCGTAACCTCCGCAGCCTAGTACGCATCACCACCGAAGTGAAACCCAGTGAAGCCAGTTCGCCGCGCGATGTCGATCAGCTGAACAGTGGCTACCGCTACGCTCTATTCGGGCAAACGATGAGTGAGGGCGAAGCAGGGAAGATCAGACCCGAATTGCGATTTCGTCTAACGATTACCGCCATCGACTCGCAGCGCAATTCAGAAGTCCTCAGTTCACTCTGGGCATGGCTCCTCTTCAGCGGCATTGGCTCTCGAACCCACCGTGGCTTCGGAACTCTCCAACTTCGCGACCAGGTCCGGTTCGACGCGGCTTCCGCCAGCCTCCAGAAGTTCTGGAAAGATCTCCTTCCCTCCACCCAGGTGATCGATCCCATCCCCGCCCTAGCGAACAACAAAGTTCACGCGACCAACCCCGCCTGGCCACCCAGCCTTGCCATCGGTCCGCAACAAGGCCTGATCGACAAACAGCACAGGTACTTGATCCAGAAACTAGCTGGATTCCGGAAGGCAAAGGCCTTTCCTCGTAGCGAACGTGCGCAGCGCGGTTCGCCGATCCGTTTCCGCCTTTGGACGGTTCAATCACCTCGACGAAACAGCTTACCTACCGCCAAGTCGGTCGTCCTCGCCATGCGCAATGTTGCAGGCGTGGGCGAGGGAGAGAGATTCCTGAACTGGCTCGTCAAGACAGAGGAGTTCAACAAGATCGATCTCAACGACATGGGAGTAAACAACCATGACTAGCTTCCTCACAGCCCTCTCCATCGGCCCCGTCGGCGGCTTCATCGGCGGCGGGCGGCGTAGCCGCGATCTGTGGTGGGGATCGACCTGGGTTTCCGAGTGCACCGCCGAGGTGGCCCGTTGGCTGGAAGAGGAGGTCAAGAAAGACAGCCTGACGATCAACTTCCTCCTTCCGACCTCCCAACGGCTCAAAGATATCCGCAGTAGATCCAAGATCGAAGACTCCACCTACGCCGGCCGGGTGAGCAACAAGATCTTGGCGACCATCGAGGCTCCTTCGTCCAGCGCGATCAGCGAGTTGATGCAAGGGGCGGAAGGTGCAGCACGCAGCTGGCTCAAGGGGACCATTGCGGAGTGTTATCAGAAGGCCAAGAACGATCCAAGAGTTGGCCGAGCGCTGCGCAACCTCCGCCTCAAGTCGGATGGAGATGATGTGGACAACCACACCCTCTTTCATCGCCTGGTGGCCCATCAGGCGAGCTTTGAGGCCCAATCCGAAGCCATCCTCCGCGGCGACTTCCTGGAGTTCAATGCCGCCTGGACTCCCGAGCAGGAGACCTTCTCAGAGTCTGTCAAACGCGTCTGGCAGCTGCTCGGCGGCCGCAAGGCGGCCCGCCTCTTTGTCGAACCCAGCTGGAGCCAAGACGGCCGGCGCAAGAGCGATCTCGACCCGGGGCGCGACTCGGTGCTCCATTCCGCCAGCCCGAAGGATCGGGAGTTCCGGGACGACCTAGCACAGCACCGCGCCTTCGCTCGCCGAGTGCTCGGCATCGGCCCCGACGAACACCTCGACGCCCTCGGCTTCGCCCGCCGCATTGCCCTGTTCGGCTCCAAAGAACCCGAACTCTCCCGCCTCCCCTTCCCACCCATCGCCCGTGTCGCCCTCGACCCCTGGTTGCGGCGGGCGAATGCCGATCCAAGCTGCAAGCAGGCTCTCGTCGAGATCATCGCGATTCTCGGCCAGTCCACAGATAACGAACTCTTCTTCACCTGGTGCTCCCCAGCCCGTGACCCGGATCGCAAGTATGAAAAGGATTCTTCCGAATCCATCTTCCCCTTCGACGCCGCCTTCCTGATCGAAAACGGCCTCGGCACCTACCGGCGGGAGCTGGAGCGCTACCTGGAGCGACTGCCCAAAGCGAGTAAGAAGCTGGTCAACGACTCCATCAAGACCTTGGGCAAGCTCCAACCCCAGGTCGATATCCTCTATCGCCGCCTCGGCCTCCCCTCGCCCTACTACGCCCTGTTGGCGATGGACGGCGACGGCGTGGGTTCGGCGTTGGCCAAGGCGAACGGCAATGAGCAGCTGCGCAACTGGTCCTCAACGCTCGATGGCTTCGCCGACGAGGTGGAGAAGATCGTCCGCACGAACCACGGCTGCGCCTTCTACGTCGGCGGCGATGACTCCCTGGCCTACCTGCCGCTCGACAAGGCTCTGGCGACGGTGAAGAAGCTGTCGGAGCACTTCGCAAAGCGGATGAAGGGGGCCGGCCTTCCAGCCAGCCTCTCGGGCGGCCTGGTGATCGCCCACGCCAAGAGCGACCTGCGCCGGGTGCGCAAGGCGGCGGAGGAGGCGCTGGCCGACGCCAAGGCGGCGCGGCGCCGCGCCGGAAGCACGGAGGGCTGGCTTCAGATCTCCGAGCTACCGCGCAGCGGGCCACCCCGCACCTGTTGCGGCCCGATCGCCGAGCTGAGCCAACGGTTCTACACCTGGAGCCAGGGCTTCGCCAAGAACCGCCTGTCGCTGCGCACCAGTGGCTTGCTGCGCGAGTGGGCGCTGCGTTTCGATCCTCCAGACGAGCGCAACGCAGGCGAGAACACTGCCGGCGACGACACTGCCGGCAACAGCCCAGGGGCCGACCCCGCCCTGGAGATCGCCAAGAGCCGCATCCGCTTGCAGCGCCGGCGCTCCACCAAGTCGCCGGCGGACGGCGAAGGCGAAGACAAACTTACCCGGCAGATCGACGACCGGATCGAAGTCATCGAGAGCTGGCAAGACAGCCACCGGCTCGCCGATGAGCTGCGCATCGCCGCCCGCTTTCACCGCGCCGGCCGGGGTCTGCCGGCAACCGACCAGGAGGTACGGTCATGACCGCCCCAACCCCAGCCTGGCAAACCCTCCTCCTCGATCCGCGCGACCCCCTCGTCTTCGGCGATGGCGGACGCATCCAGCCGGTGGTGCCGCGGTCGATCCACCAATTGCCACCGCAAGCCACCGCCGCCGGGCTGGTACGCACCCGTCTCGGCGAGGGCTACGGCTTCTCCTCGAAGGTCGCCAGCCAGCTGCTAGAAGTCAAGATCCGCGGCCCCTGGCTGGCCGAAGCCAAGGAGGATGGCTCCCTCGATCTGTGGACCGCCGCGCCGGCCGATGTAGCAGTCTCCGGCGATGAGCTGGTCCCCGCTGAACGCATCAGCTGTCACAGTCAAGAGGGTGTCACCCTGCCGGAGGGTTGCCCGGCGGCGATCCACTTTCTCACCCCGCCCGCCAAGGTCAACGGGGTCAAGACCCGCCCGCTCAACTTCCCCTTCTGGCCACTGGAATCGGTGATCGAGTGGGGATTGGGAACCGATCCAAATCGGCTGCCCCAGCGAGACCAGATTCTCGCCATGCAAGAGCGTTCGCCCAAAGACAACCTCCCCCCCATCGTCGCCGAGCACCGCATCCACGTCGCCATCGACCCCGAATCGGGCACCGCCCTGGCCGAAGCGCTCTTCAACTCCGGCGGCCAGCGCTACGCCGAGGGGTTCCGCGTGGTGATCGAGGTGGACGACTCCGCCGCCGACCTTGCCAACGCTCAACCGCCGGCGGACAAGGCGCTGCGGGTTCTCGGGGGCGAGGGGCGGCTGGTGCGCTGCCAGGCGCGGCCGGGGCCGACTTTCCCCAGTTTCGACGCCTATCGCCCGAGGATCGAGAAGCGCATCCGCCAGATCGCCGGCAGCGGCAAGGAACTTTACCTGCGCCTCCAGCTCCTCACCCCCGGCGCCTTTGGCGGTTGGCTCCCGCCGGACCAACCACGCCTGCACCGAGAGAAGCTGGCCGCCCTCCGCCTGCCCCGCTTCCAGGCCGTCAGCGGCTGGAACCTGCAAGCGGGCGGACCGCGCAAGATCCGCCGGCTGGTGCCCCCGGGATCGGTCTACCTCTACGGCCCCTACGACAGCCACGCGGAGCTGCTGGCCGCCTGCGAGCAGCTCTGGGGCCGCTCCTTGTGCGCCGGCCTCAACGGAGACCCCGACTCCTTCCTCGCCCCGCCGGCCCACGACGGCTACGGCCTGGTTCTACCCCTTCCTTCGACCTTACCCCTCGCGGAGGCCCCATGACGAACGTGCATCAGCTCTATTTTCTACACGCCATCTCACCCCTGCACATCGGAGTCGACGACTCGCTCGGCGCGGTGGATCTGCCCACCATGCGCGAAAGCCACACCCACTACCCGCTCGTCCCTGGCTCCTCAGTCAAAGGGGTGTTGCGATCCGAAGCGATAGCAGATCCCAAGAAGGCCTCCAGCCACCAGCTGGCCGCATTCGGCCCCGAATCAGACAAGGCCGGCGACTACCGCTCCGGCCTCGTCTTCACCGACGCCCTCCTGCTGGCCCTACCGGTGCGCAGCCTTTGTGGCACCTTCGCCTGGGTGAGCTGCCCGCAGGTGCTGCGCCGGTTCAACCGCGACCTGGCGGTGATCGCTCCGGGGCAGGAAGTCAAAATACCTTACCCCGCGACCGGTCGTGGCATGGTGGCGACGAACGAGGAGCAGGAAGCATCGAGCGCCCTGCTCATTCCCAAGAACGGGAACGAACCAGATCGCGTCTTCCTCGAAGAGTTCCTCCTGGAGGTAGATCGATGTTCCTCCGTTCGGGAGCTAGCCCGGCACCTCGCTGCCTGGATCTGGCCGCAAGACGACGAAGCCGCCGACCTCTTCCGCCGCCGCCTTCTCGTGGTCGACGACAACCTCTTCGGCTTCCTCACCCGCCTCGCCATGGAGGTGCGCTCGCGAGTACCGATCGATCGCAAGACCGGCACCGCAGCAGCCACCGGCCCATGGACCGAAGAACACATGCCGGCCGAAACCCTCCTCTACGGCCTGGTGATGGGGCACAAGACGACCTACCTCGAATACGCTGACCGCAAGGATGGAAGCTCCGCCAAGACGACGACAATACGCCAAGCCGACGACAACCTCGCCGTGGTGCAACAGTCTGCCGGCAACCGCCCCCTGCTGCGCTTCGGCGGCAACGGCACCATCGGCCTCGGCCGCGCCTTCTTCATCCTCACCCCATCTCTGCAAGGACCTAACTGATGGAAACGCGCGAACGGCTGATCGTCAACACCGTCGCCACCTTCTTCGACAGTCAAGGGGAAGGCTTCGCCCAGCAAATCGACGCGCGGGCTCACGCCCTTCCGGCCATGGTGCGCCGCCACGGCCCGGCCAAGACCCTGCTCTTCCTCGCCTCGAAGGAGAAGAGCGACGCCGAGCTGGCCCACTGTTTGATCCAAGCCATGGGAGCGGCCTTAGGAGAAGACCGCACCAGCGAGCAGCCCACAAACTTCGGCGAGAGGTTGGCAAGAAGCACAGAACTGCCCCTCTACCTACTCGAATGGGAGGCGGCCACCGAGGCCGCCGGCTGGATCAAGATGCTCGTCGATGCTCGCCAAGGCGGGGACACCACTTCGGAGGCAACATAATGATCATCCCTTTCACCGAGTGGGTGCGATCCTCCGGATCCGACGGCAGTGAAGCCGGCTGCCACGAACACCACCGCCCCACCCCGCTGCCCCAACACATCGGCCTCTGGCTCGACCGCTGTCTGGCCGAAGCCAAGCCCGGCAAGCCGGATAACTCGCCCACCTCCAACCAGGACGAGACCGAGAGCGAATGGGGAGCCCGCGATGCCCTCTATGCGACGGCGATCGAAGCCTTCGACAAGACATTCCTCGACACCTACCGCACCTTCTTCAAACGGTGGAAGGCGGCGCTGACCGCCCCCGATCCGCAAATCCACCGCCGCGACTTCACCCTCACCACCACCAGCCGTCTCCTCCTCCATCCGGCCGCCAACGAATCGGTCACCGAAGGCTCACTCCTGCTCCACCACACCTACGGCGTCCCCTACATTCCCGGCTCGGCGCTCAAAGGAGCGGTGCGCTCGCGTCTGAAGCGGCTAGCGCTGGCCTGTTCCAACGGCACCGACAGCCAGCCACTGACCGACATCGTTCACCAACTGCTCGGCTACCTCGACAACGACCGAGCCCAAGCCTCCGCCATCGACTTCCTCGACGCCCTGTGGATTCCCCCGGAAGGCTCATCGAAGGCAAGCCCACTCGCCCTCGATATCGTCAACGTCCACCATCCCGACTACTACACGAAGAAAGACTCTACCCGCCAACGGCCGACCGACCTCGACGACCCCACCGTCATCCACCGGCTGACCGTGGCGCCGGAGAGCGAGTTTCTCTGCATCGTCGAGGCTCGCCAGCAAGAGGGCATTGAAGACTGGCTCGGCTGGCTCCTCGACGAGATCCTGGCCAAGGTCGGCGAAGAAGATGGGCTGGGAGCGGCAACTTCGGTGGGCTATGGGCGGTTCAGCCTGCCGAAGCCGGGAGCCAAGGAGGCAGCGGCCACGCCAGCCACCGCCGCAACTGATGATCTGCGAGAGGGCGAGTGGTTGGCCGGAGACGGCTGCTACAGACCCAACATTGAGCAACTCCAGGTCTCTTTTCCCAACGGCCAGAAGGCCTTTGCCAAGAACGAGGAGGCCAAGTTGTTACTCGAAACTCTCAGCGCCTCGGTCAGGAAGAAACTGAGAAAGGGTCAGAAGATCGAGGTTCAGATCGCTCCCTTGGAGACGAGCTGGAAGATCACCAAGGTCAGATAGGTCCTGCACCTGCCGAAGAGGTGGCCGTCATTTCGTAGCCGGGTCGTCCGATACGGGCGCGATGAATCGCGCCCCTACGCGAGGCATGGAGAGTTCGCTTCATGCCGAGGCGAATCACCACACTGTAGGGGCGCAATTCATTGCGCCCGCTTCGATCAACGAATGGAGATCTCCGCAGCAGCGGTGCCCGTCACTTCGTAGCCGCTGGCTGCTGCCGAAGAGTGCCCGTCATTTCGTGGCCGATCCTGCCTCGCCCAACCTGCGGAGTCGCTCGATGTCCGGTAGGTCCTTGTCCGGTCGCCCCGCGGCCTGCTTCATCGCGATCAAATCCTGTCGCGAAGCAAAATGAGTGGGCACTCCGAGGAATTCAGCGGCTTCCCGGCGCTCCCAAACTCGCTGCCAGTGAGCGCCAGGGACACGAGAATGAAATTCCACCCGCAGGAGACCTCCAAAAGACAGGATATCGCCGGACAGAAAATCCTCCACGGAGAAATCGGTTTCCTCGCCGGCCCACGTCACCACGGCGCGCCGCGCACGCCGAGCATTCTCGCGGGTGGGCTCGATCAAGACATCGATGTCACGGGTCGTCCGATACGGCACCAGCCGTATCACCGCCATCCCGCCGATCACGACATAGGCCACGCCTTCGCTGTTGAGTGAGGCCAGGAAATCGGCAAAGTCCTTGCTCATGACCTTCGAGCTCCCTCCAGAGGGTGTAGGCCGCATCGAGGAGGTCGATCGCCGCCGCCATTCGCTCCTCGGGGGTCGCCGCCAAGGCGTCGAGGACCTCCTGCCGGATCGATTCCTCTGCGCTGTCGATAAGGGAAAACCTATTCTGTTTCAATGACTTGAAGCGCGGCATCGCTCTCAGTTTACCATCCCTCGCTGCCTTGGCTCACTGCCCCGCGCAAGAGCGGTGCGGCAGAGATTCCGCAGAGGTGCCCGTCACTGCGAGACCGCCTCCAGCAAGAAGAGTCATTTTTTTCGTCCTCCACTCAACCCTTTTGCGCGAATGGGGTTCATGCCAGTGAGACCCCACAAACTGCTGGGGATCTCTTGGCTGCGAAGGAGGATGAGGCATGGAGAAAGTTCGCTTGGAAGTTGAGTTTGTGACGCCGTGTTTCTTGGGAGGGGCGGATCCCACGGCGGCACCAGAGTGGAATGGAAAGGCCGTTCGCGGGCAGCTGCGCTGGTGGTTTCGGGCGGTGGCGGGAGGGTATTTCGCCGGCAAGGTTGCAGAGGGCGAGCTACTTAGAGTCGTCAGCGCCGCCGAGCAAAGATTGTTCGGAACAACCTCCAGCCGTTCGCCATTGATGGTTCGAACCGGGCCCAGGCCAGACCATTGTCGCGACGCCAGCCGGTTCGGTTCCCGTCTCAATGCAGAGGAGATCGCACGCGAGTGGGGTGCCGCCAACCCCTCTACCGTCACGGATCGGCTCCGAATACGAGGTCGGAACCGATACACCCGGCGCATAGAAGAGATACCCACCAACCCAGTTCAGTATCTGGCCTTCGGCCCCTTCAGCAAGGGGCGCCTCCATCGGCCCTACATTCGTCCGGAGCAAAGCAGCCACCTGGATCTCTGGTTCAGTCGCTGCCCTCCCCTCTCCGGCGAACTATGCAGCCTCTTCCAACTGGCGCTCTGGGCCTGGCTGAACCTCGGCGGTCTCGGTGCTCGGTGGCGCAAGGGGTTCGGTTCTCTACGTGCCGGGGTGACGCCGGCGCAGGAAACTCCGTGGCTGCCGGCGAGGTTGAGGGCCGCGAATCGACGGGAGTTCGAGTCCGCCGCCAGCCACCTCCTCCGCGCTGCCGGCGGCGGCGTGGCGAGTTCACAACTGCCGGAACCTACTTGGAGCCGATTCTCGCCAGGGGCAAGAATCTTCATCGCCGATCGGCCTTGCAGAAGCTGGGGGCAAGCCCTCCAAACTCTGGGCTGTTGGCTCATTGGTTTCCGCCGGCGCTATGGCCACGACACCAAAGAGGAAAGAGCTGACCGCCAGGGCCGTGACTACACCTGGGTTTACGGTCCACAGCCACCGGGTTCCATCGCCGATGTCCCGGACCGTGCCGGTTTCGGCCTACCTCTCGGTTTTCGCAACCGAACACCTCCCCCGCAAACTCGCTTCGTGGAACCCGCCTCACCACGGTCAAGCCGCAGAGCTTCGCCGCTCCTGTTGCACGTCGCTCAGTTCGACAGCGGCTACTACCCGGTTCTCACTCATCTACCGGCTCTGCTCGCGCCAACCGATGGCGAACTCCAGATAGACCTCGAGACCACGACGCTCCACTCACCCCCAACTCGCCACCAGAAGTCGATCGTGGCTGACTTCCTCGACGATCTGGCCGACAAGCGGCTAATTCAGCCTATCGCAACCGAGGAGGCCGCCTGATGAGCACCCAAACCGCCCTGCTCACCTTCTCCATCGGGCCGGTCCACACCTTCATCGCGCAGGCGCGGCGGGTGGCGGATCTTTGGGCCGGCAGTCGCATGCTGTCGCATCTGGTGGGCGAGGCGACCCACGTGGTTCTCAATACCGAGGGCTGCCGGATGGTCCTCCCCTACTTCGAAACGGTTGAAGCCACACCCAAGACCCTCACCAATCGCTTCGTTTGCCGAGTCCCGCTCCACAGGGTCGAACAGACCGCGCAAGAGATGGCCAAAGCGGTGGAGGACAGGTGGGAGGAGATGGTTGCCTGGACAGCCAACAAGATGGCGGGTCATCCGTACAACTGCAAGACCGCCAAGGCGATCTGGACCAGTGACCCGCAGAGCAAGGGCCGGCGGCAGAGCGACGGAGTGATCGAGATCGCCTGGTCCTGGGTGCCCGAGGACCTTGGCGAGAGCGGTGACTCCTACGCCCGCGCCGCTGATCAGGCGGCTCGCCAATACCAAGCCTCGCGACTCTTCCGGCCTTTCACCCAGCGCCATGAAACCGGCGACAAGTGCGCCATCTGCGGCGAGCGCACCGCCCTGCCCGACGGTAAGCGAAACCACGTTCGCTCCACCTGGCAGGCGATTCAAGAGGCAGCCGAAACGGTAGAGAAAACGGATGCCGCCTACTTTCGACTGGGCCAGACCCGCCTCTGCTTGGTCTGCACGACCAAGCGCTTCTACCCCAAGCTAGCCGAGGTAGATCGCGAAAAGAACCGGCATCGGTATCGTTTCGTCCACGGCAGCCAACTATCCCGCTTCGCTGCCTTCGAGGACTTCGCAGCCAGCGAGGAACGCCCTTACTTCGCCCTGGTCGCCATGGACGGCGACAAGCTGAGCGAGATCCTGCGTTGGGACAAGACCCGAATTCGGGGGGACATCCAAGCCTTCCACCGCCAGCTTTCTAGCCGCTTAACCCAGTTCGCCAACAGCCTCGGAGGCCAACGCTCGGCTGACCTCAGACTCGACGACCTTAGCTTCAAGGAACCATTCGACAAAGAGATACCCCCGCAACTGATCTACGCCGGCGGCGAAGACGTGCTCTTCGTCTGCCACGCGCGCGACGCTCTGCCACTCACCCGAGCGATTCGCCAACACTTCCTGGAGATCGTCAGCGGCCTGCGCCCCTACCTGACTGAGAGGGAAGACCTCAAGCAGATCACCATTTCGGCCGCCATTCTCTACGCCCACGTCAAACAGTCGGCCGGCCTGCTCTTCCGCGATGTCGAGGACCTCCTCAACCGCAAGGCCAAGCGCGAGGCCGGTCGCGACGCCCTCGCCCTACGCCTGGCCAAACGCTCCGGGGCGCCGCTGGAGGTCGCCTTCAAATGGGATGAGGCGGCCGGCGACGGCACCAAGAGCTGGCTCGCTTCCTTCCTCGATCTGGTCGAGCAGCTGGAGAAGCGCAACCTCTCTTCCTCGTCGAGCTACGACCTTCGTACCGCCGAGGAGACCTTGCGCCAGACCTTCAACCAGGGCGCAACCACAGACAAGACCGGCCAGCGCTGGTTCGATTGGCTGGCGGCGCAGTTGCGCCGCGATGGCCTCAGCCCTGGCGAGGCTGAGAGCACCGCCACACTGCTTCGCCCCTTCTTCCAAGAGGGCAAGACGCCGGCCCTACGCATCGCCCGCTTTCTGGGCCGGGAGGTGGCCTGATGAGCAACAGCCCCTGGACCAGCTACTCCCTGTGGCCGGACGACGTTCTCTTCTTCCGCGACGGCAAGCCGAGCACGGTCGGCGACGATCACTACCTGCGCTCTCTCTTCCCGCCCAACCCATCCACCCTCTACGGTGCCATCCGCACCCGGCGCTTGATCGACGAGGGGATCGCGCTCGCCTCGCTCAAGGGTGAGAAAAGCTGGGCCCGGCTCGGCCCGCTGCGCGAGGAACTCGGCGACTGGGGCGGCTTCGGCAACCTGGAAATCCGCGGCCCTTGGTTCGTTCGCCGGCTCGACGGCGATCCAAGCAAGACCACAGCTTGCCGAGAAGAACTCCTTGTGCCCGCCCCTGCCGACCTCGCGCTGCTCACCGAACCGCCGGAAAGGGAAGCGAGCCTCCGGCGCCAAACCACCGCGCCCTCGCCGCCAAATATTTCCGAGGTGCTGCGCTATCGCCACGCGAAGTTGGGCAAGAAGGGCACAAGTCACATCTCCCACCCTCTCGGTCTGTGGCACCCGTACCGTCGCACCGGCGCTGGTTGGCAAGAGTACCGCCCCAAACTGGGAGAGACCGCGGCCGAGTCGGCCTCAGGTTGGTACCTTCAGCCGGACGGGATACGCGATTGGGTGGCCGGCAGACTGCCGGAACGCAAGAACTTCGTCCACCGCAGCGAGCTGTGGATCGACGAGTACCGTACCGGCGTCGGCCTGCAGCCAGACCAGCGCAGCCATGTCGATGGCCAACTCTTCACCTTCGGCTTCGTCCGCCTGCGCCAGCGGGTCGGGCTGGGCTTCGAAGCACGAGGAACTCCGCTGAAGCCTCGCGGCTACCTGCGCCTCGGCGGCGACGGCAAGACGGCGACCCTTGCGGCCGGGCCACCCTTTCCCACTCTCAGCCACAACAAGGAATCGGCCCCATCAACGCCCTTCTGCCTGGCCTTCGCCACCCCAGCGTTGAGCGAGCGCGGAGCCTATCCGCCGACTCTTGGCAAATCTCGGCCAACACCACCCGCGCTGCGCGGCGCGCTGGTCCACGGCAGCCTGCCGATCGGCGGGTGGGATGTCGCCAACCGGCGATCCAAACCACTGCGCCGTGCCCTCGCGCCGGGAAGCCTCTACCTGCTCGCTCCGGCGGCCGGCGAGACCGCGCTCACCGCAGCCCAACTCCATGGTCGCAACCTCAGCGACTTTCCCCACGAACACCTCGCCCGGCAAGGCTTCGGCCTCGCTCTGACCGGCAGCTATCCCTGGGAGGACTCTTAAGTGGCTACCAAAACCTTCGCTCCCGCCGGCGTAATCGGCCTCTACACCGAAACGCCCTTGCACTGCGGCACCGAAAGCGCCGCCGGCTATGTCGACCTACCCATCCAGCGCGAACGCCACACCGACTATCCGGTGATTCAGGGCTCCACCATCAAGGGCATTCTCCGCGACGAGTGCAAAGAGCATCTGTCCCAAGAAGAGCTGGATCTGACTTTCGGCACCGGCTACGAGCCAGCCAAGAAAGGGGACAACGGCACGCAGACCCTGGAGAAGCCCTCTCGCCCCGGCTCTGTCTCCTTCGGCGACGGCATCCTAGTGGCTTTTCCGGTCCGATCCTCCAAGTCACCCTTTCACTGGATAACCTGCCCTTTCGTGCTGGAACGGGCGTTCCGGGCCCTCGGCCAACCGCTCACCCTCGATGACCCGGTCCAAGGCCAGGGCTGGACTCACCCCGAGCAGGCCGACACCCTTCTCCTCGAAGATCTGCGCGTCGAGGCTGTGCCCAACGCGGAGTTCTTCGCCGATGACTCCTCGCCGATCCACCATCTCCTCGCCCTCCTTCCCGCTGGTGACGAGTTCGCCTACTCCAAGCGCCTCTTTGCTCGCCGGCTGCTGATCGTCAGCAACACCGACTTTCAGACCCTGGTCCAGACTTGTACCCATGCGGTGACCCGAATCCAGCTCAACGCCTGGGGCACCACCGGCGAGATTCCCGAAGCGGAGGCCGAGGCTGAGAAGATCCCCCCGAGCGAGCGGCGCGGCAACCTCTTCGTCGAAGAGCTGGTACCGCCCGAGACCCTCTTTCTCTCAGTGCTGCGCGCCAGCCAGCCACCGGCAGGGCTGTGCGCGGCGTTCGGCCAGATGCCGGTGATCCGGCTGGGGGGCGGCGAGACAATCGGTCGTGGTGTCACTCATCTGCACTACCTCGACCCCACGGCGGAGCAAGGCTCGCCGGAGAAGGAGGGGATATGAGGACTCCCGAGCAGGAACGAGCCGCTTTCGCTCTGGAGAAAGTCGAACTAGAGAGCACAGTGGAGAAATGGCGCAAGTTCCGCACCCAGCTCCTCAAACTGCCGGCCCGGTTGCACACCAACGGGTTCGGTCAGACCATTGCTTTCTTGCTGGCGCAAGGCAGCGACACTCCAGAACGGGCAGTCCACGACTGGCTCGAAGAATGGCTACGAATACGAAGTTGCTACCGGCCGCAGCTTCGCTTGATCCACGCCATCACGGGTAGAGGTCTCCGCGAGGACGAAGATGCCGAGCAACTCTACCGCCAAGCCGCCAGCGAGACCCGAGCCCTTTCCATCTGGCTCAAGCGCTTCGCCGAGGCTTTCCTCGTCGATTCCCCAGCGACGGAGCCTCAGCCGTGAGCTTGCCTCTGCCGCCGGGACGTTCCAGTCACCTCGCCTTAAACGGCCCCGCCAACCTCTCACTGCTTTTCGACCAAGGTTTCGCCGGCTATCACCACAGCTGGCAGCAAGCGATGGAAGATGGGGCCAAACCGAAGTTCTTCACCGACTTCTGTGCCACGATCCATCCCCCCGACGGAGCCAACATTACCAGCGCGGACAAGCGCCAGGGCCACTACAAAGATTTCCACCATCGCCGCGCCGCCGCCCTCGGCCACCTCGGCGCTGAGAGCTTCACCTACTACAACCACACCCCGCTGATCCTCGGCCTCGGCCTACCCCACCCAACCGCAAACGGCTTCCTCTTCGACCACCTCACCGGCAGCCCCTACCTTCCCGGATCGAGCCTCAAGGGGCTAGCACGGGCTGCGGCACGGCTGGTTTCCAGAGGCGAATTGGAGATCGAGACTCACCTCCCGGACGAAGAGAACCCCGCCGAATTCTGGCGGCTTCACCAACAACGCATCTTCGGGCCGGAGACCACCGACCCGACCAAGGCCAAGGGCCGGCTCACCTTCTTCGACGCCTTCCCCTCTCGTCTACCCAAGCTTCGCGTGGAGATCCTCACCCCTCACCATACGTGCCATTTCGGTGACGATCCCAAGCCGCCGGCCGACTGGCAGGATCCCATACCCGTGCCCTTTCTCGCCATCTGCCCCGGCGAGCAATTCAACATCCCCGTTCGCTCGCTTGAAAGAGACGAAGACCAACGCAAGCAGGACCTCGCCCAGTTACACGGCCTACTTACCGAAGCTCTCGACCTCTTGGCGATCGGCGCCAAGACCTCCAGCGGCTATGGATTTCTTTCGGAAGAAGAGTTGGTGGTGGAGCCAACGGCCGAAGCCCGCGTCCCAGAGAGGGGGGGTATCGATCCGCCACTGCCGCAGCCACCACCAGTCAGAGCCAGAACCCTGTCCAACGTCAAGATCGGGCGCGACGGTCAGCGAATCGTCGCCTTCACCGGCCAGAATCCGCCACCGAAGGGCCAGGCGAAGCTAGTGCCACAGAAGATCTTCAAACTACTCGGCAAGAAGCAACTGGTTGCAACGGTGCAACTCATCACGGTCAATGGACAAACCCGTATAGAAAGCATCCAGATCAATGACTGAACCCACCGCCCGCCACCCACCCAAAATCCTCGTCTGCACCGTCGGCGGCGCCTGGCAGCCAGTGGTCCAGGCCATTCAGCAGAACCAACCACTCACGCGCGTCATCTTCCTCTGCTCCACCACCTCTTCGGTCACCGAAGAGCATGCAGCCTCGGACCGAACCGTCACCGAAGAGACACAGCGAACTTTCCCCTGCCACTGCCCACACTGCGACCGAGACTTCAAAGCAACATCCAAGAATCCGGCCATTCTCGACGAGGTCGATTTCGCCGAGGATAGGTACCACATCGAGCGAATCGCCGACCCCGACGACCTTGATCAAGTCCTTGACGCTTGCGAGCGCGCCGAGGGCTGGATCGCCGACCAGGACCTTGCCCATTGCGAAGTAATCGCCAACTACACCGGTGGCACCAAGACGATGACCTTCGGTTTAGGCCACCACGGTTTGCGGCGCGGGTGGAAGCTGGAGGTCATTCGCACACAGGGCCGCCATGATCTCATCAAGATCGATACGGCGGGCGTGGCCACGGCGCAAAGCGTCTCCCGCGCCCTGTCCAGCGCCGCGCTGGAACGCGCCGAGGAGCTCATGCAACAGCACAACTTCCATGGCGCCGTTACCATCATTCAATCCGCGTTGCGCGACCGAGGCGTGACCTCGGCGGAGAATCCACGGCTACTGCGATGCCAAACAGAGAGCTCGCTGTGGGTAGCTTGGGACGCCTTCGACTACCTCGCCGCTCGCCAGCTCGCCAACGACGACCCGGAGTTAAAAAAAAGCCACGCCTCCACCTTGGGCAAACTCGTCCGCACGGTGGAGCTGATGGCCGAAGGCGAAGCCTGGCCTGCCGGCCTCGACGGCACGCCCCTTGTCAGCGACATCCTCGCCAACGCCGAACGTTGCGCCCAGCGCCAGCGGTTCGACGACGCCGTGGCCCGCCTCTATCGGGCCACCGAGCTACTGGCACAACTGCGCCTGCGGGCGGCCTACAACACACACACCGGTGCTGTGAATCCCAAGAATCCTACGCTAACCCCAACCGCCCGCCAGTGGTTGTCAATCCTCGGCGAAACCACCGGCGGTAGGCCCCCTTTCAAGCTCGGCCTGCGCCAATCCTATGAGCTGCTCGCGACCTTGGAAGATCCTCTAGGCCAGTTTTTCGAGACGCAACTTCAATCGCTCTTGGGATTCATCAAAGTACGCAACAGTGCTTTTCATGCTCATGGACTTAGCCCCATCGGCCGCAAGAACTGGCGAAAAATTGGCAAGCCATGGATAGCCTGGCTCCGGGCCGCCCTCGAACAGTGACCTGAAAGACATTCAGCCATGCTCCACCTCGTCACTTACGACATCTCCAGCGATCGCCACCGCCAAAGAATCGCCGACCTGCTCCACGGTGCTCTGCACCGGGTGCAATACAGCGTCTTTGAAGGCGAGCCGCCGGACAAGCTGCTCGACCAAACCGTCGAGCGCTGCTTGCCCCACCTCACCGCCGCCAGCGACAGCCTGCGCGTTTATCACCTGTGCGCCGCCTGCGCTGGCCGCATACGGGTTTACGGCCACACTCCCAAGACCGATCCCGAATCGATCGAGGTCCTGTGACCACTCAGCTCGCCCTCCTCGATCGTCTCGACCGCCTGCCGACCCTGCGCGCCGCCTGGAAGCGGGTGGCCGCCAAGCGGGGATCCTCCGGCATCGACCGCGTCACCCACGAAGAATTCGCCGCCCAGCTCAGCGACCAGCTCGACCGCTTGTGCGACGAGATCCGTTCCAACACCTATCGCCCAATGCCGGTCCTGCGCATCCGCCCACGCTTCCTCGCCGCCTCCGACCGCGCCCTGGTCATCCCCACCCTGCGCGACCGCGTCGTGCAACGAGCGATCAGTGACCTCCTCCAGCCCCTCGTCGAACCGCTTCTCTCCCCCGCCTGCCGCGCCTTCCGGCCGGGAAGCTCCGCCAAGAACGCCGCCGAACAGGTCGGCACCTGGGTGGCCGATACGACGCCCTGGGTGCTACGCGCCGACGTGCGCGCTTTCTTCGACTCGATCGATCGCGAGCTGCTCCTCGGGCGGCTCGAACCGCTGGTAGACACTCCGTCGTTGCGCTTTCTCGGTCGCATCCTGCGCAGCCGTAGCTTCGACGCGGCCGAGCCCGATCACGTTCTTCCCGGCATCGCACAAGGCTCGCCGCTCTCCCCCCTGCTGGCCAACCTCTACCTGGCCGATCTGGACCGCAGCTTACTGGCGAGCCATCCGCGCTACCTACGCTACTGCGACGATCTCATCGTCCTGGCTGAGACACGGAGTTCGGTCGAAGCCGCCCAGAGCCAGATCGAGGAGGAACTGGCCCAGCTCCATCTGGCACTCAACCAGGACAAGAGCCGGATCTGCCGCGCGGAAGATGGCTTCGTCTTCCTCGGCTTTCACTTCGGCCCCACCGGGCGCGGGCCGGCGGTCAAAGCAGTCCAAGCACTCACCGTTCGGCTCGACCAACTCGGCGCGGAAGAACCGCTCGATCTGCCGGCGCTCGACACCCTCTTCCGCGGCTGGAGCGCCTACTACGGCGAGCAACCCGAGATTTGGGCAGCCACGCCCACGGCCGTTCTGGCCTTCCTGCGCAGCGCCGGCGAAGGGCTCGAGCCCGGCCTGGCCGAAGATCTCACCCGGCGCCGCTGGCGCCAACCTCAACCCGTTCCACCACGGCTTGCCCTCCATCTCGCCCGCGGCTGGTGGAACCGTGGTTGCGAAGAGCAGGCATGGCTGGAACTTATCGCTCTGAGTTCGGACTCCAAGGCGGCACCGGAGCTTTCAGCGTGGGCCGATCTGCTGACCATAGAAGAGACCACTCTAGCCAGCCTCATCGCTCAATCCAAAGTTGGAGAGGGCTCGGTGTTCGAAGGCTTTGTCGAGGCGCTCTCTGAGCAGGGTCAATTCGACCTCGCGCAGCGGCTGACCGTCTTGTCTCCCCTCTTCGCCGCCCAAGATGAGCCGGCGATGGCGCCCGAGCCCAGTGTTACTGCCGGGCTAGCTGCACCACTCATCGAACCCGAAGAGGCCGACCTTGGCCTTCTCCATCGTTTCTTCCAGGGCCGCGAAGGGGTCCACGCGGCGCTCAGCCTGCATGGCCATCGGCGCGCCTACACGCCGGTGCTGCGCCCGATCACCGACCAAGACTGGCTCGCCCACCTCGAAGGCGAGCGGGTGCTGGCCTTGCCGTTGGTGCGCGCCGGCAATACCGCACTGCTGGGTGTCTTGGACGTCGATGTCGAACGCCGAGCCCTGGACGAACGGCTCGGCGTGCCGGACGATCTGATGGGCCGTGCCCTGGCCACCGCTCTGCGCCTCAAGACAGAACTCAGCCGGCGCGGCGCCGACAGCCTGCTCGAAGCCAGCGGCTACAAGGGCTATCACCTCTGGGTTCGCTTCGCAGCTCCCGTGCCCTGCTTGCTTCTGCGCCGCTGGCTGCTCAGCGTAGCCCGTGCCACCCAACCCTGGCCCGAGGGGATACGGGTCGAGGAGTTCCCCAACCGCGACCGGGTGCGCCCGGATCGTACCGGCCCGCACGTCAAGCTACCGCTGGGTAGCCACCCGAAGAGCGGTAAGGCCTCGCAGATTCTCAACTCGCAAGGTCGCCCCGTGGCCGATCCCTTCGAATCTCTGCACGCGGTGGCTCGCGTTCCGGTCACCGTGCTGCAATCCGCTCCCGGCGCCGCCGCGCCCAAGAGCGAGAAGAACGGGCCCCCTTTGCCCAAGGATTCCACCGCGATCACCCTGCCGTCGATCGGCGAGCGGGCCCGCAAGATCCTCGACGGCTGCGGGGTGCTCGGCTACCTGGAGAAGCGGGCCGCCGCCACCTCCTACCTGACCCACCGCGAGCGCACTAGCCTACTCTGCGTCCTCGGCCACCTTGGCGACGAAGGAAACCAGGCGTTGCACGCCATCATCGGCCACACCTACAACTACCGAAGCCAAACTACCGACCGCCACGCCAAACGGCTGCCCAGCCACCCGATCTCCTGCCCCAGGCTGCGCGAACTGCACCCGGAAGCCACCAGCACGACCCAGTGCGACTGTAGATTCAGTCGCCGCGCCCCCTACCCCACACCGCTCCTGCTGGCCCTCAAACCGAGCGAGGTTGCGGTCTTTCGCGCCATGGCCAAGAAGAAGACGGCCCAGCCACCGAGGCAGCCCCCTCCCCTCTCCAGGGAAGCCAAAACAGGCGAGGCACCCACGACCTCGAACCGAACCACCGCCACCCAGCCAGAACTCATCCAACGCGCCGAGAAGGCGCTGGCACGCATCCGCGAACTGGAAGGCCACCGCCGGGGAATCCTCGCCTCACTGCGCCGTGGCCGGCGCGAGTTGGCCCAGCTGTTCGACGAATCCGGCACCGACACCCTCAAGCTCACCACCGGCACCCTCCGCCGCCAAGCAACGGAAGAGGTAGAGGGCTGGAAGTTTCAACTAGAGATCTAATCCGCTCGTTTGGCAACCCACCATGAACATCGTCTACCTCACCACCTCCGGCCATCATGTGCGCAAGCGGCTCAACCGCTTGGAAGTCTGGGACGGCCAGCGCAAGGTGCAAGATCTCCACCTCTTCCACCTCGAACGCATCGTCGTCTTCGGCAACGTCCAGTTCAGCTCCCAAGCTCTCGCCATGCTGCTGGATAAGGGGGTGGACGTTTCCTTCTTGACCAGCCACGGCCGGCTGCGCGGCAGCCTGGTGGCGCGGAGTTCTCGCAATATCTACCTGCGCTTGGCACAGTTCGACCGCTGGCGCGACGCAGACTTCCGTTTGGCCTTCAGCCGCGAGGTCGTCGCCGCCAAGCTGACCGCGCAACGCCGCGTCCTGGCTCGCTTCCGGCGCAACCACCCGGAGCGGTTGGACCGATCCGCCTTGAACCAGATCCAGCGCCTCGAAGGCTCGGTGGCGGGCACGCAGTCTTTGGAAACTTTGCTCGGGCTCGAAGGCTCCGGTGCCGCCGCCTACTACAAACAGTTCGGCAAGATGCTCAGCTCGGCCTCTTTTCCGGGCCGCAAGAAGCGACCTTCGACCGATCCGGTGAACGCTTTGTTGAGCTTGGGGTATGTGATCTTGGGCAATGAGATCTCTTCGCTGTTGGAGGCGCGGGGGTTTGATCCGCATATCGGCTTCTTCCATGGTATTCGCTATGGGCGGGCGAGTTTGTCACTGGATGTCATCGAGCCCTACCGCCAGCCGGTGGTGGATCGGTTGACGGTGAAGTTGTTCAATAACAATCAGATTTCACCTGCCGACTTTGAAGGCGGCGCCAAAGGAGTCCGGTTGAATAAGAAGAAGTTCCAGGAGTACCTCCGGCTTTATGAAGAGTTTCTGCGCGCTCCCAGCCAGGGGCCGGGATCGCCGAGCTGGCGGGAGCGGATTCGCACGCAGGTGGAGGCTTTGCGCCAGATGGTGTTGGCGGGAGAGGCGCTACCGCTGGATGTGTGGAGGAATAAGACATGAGGCGGCAAGGCCTTCCTTACTCGGACACGTTCCTGTTTGCACGGCGCAGTAGGTGGGCGGAGCTCTCCAACCGGTCGGCAGCGGCTCGAATTCGAAGCGACATCTTGGCCGCCACCTCGGCGGCCTGTTC
The DNA here is from genome assembly GCA_024277255.1 of Acidobacteriota bacterium. Taxonomy (GTDB): domain Bacteria; phylum Acidobacteriota; class Thermoanaerobaculia; order Multivoradales; family SZUA-115; genus SZUA-115. The sequence continues at coordinate 48,748 of JAJRVQ010000103.1, forward strand.
TTCTCCCTCATCGAGATGGCTCAGCTGGCTCGATCGGCCAAGGTCGGCCAAGAAGCCTTCCAAGAACCGCAAATCCGCGGCAGCGCCGCTAAGATCCCGCACGATCCAGCTTTGCGAAGTGCGTCCGAAAGAGAACTGGTCTTCGATCGCCCAGTCATACAACAGCCGGCCCACCGTGCGGAAAGCGGCAGCTGAGTCTGGATGCAGTAACCGCAAAAAGCTCTCCCGGAAGACGGCAATATCTTCCCAAAGCAGGGTGGCTGGTGCCACGCCGAGATGCTGCGATTCCTCTGTTGTCCTATCCATGGGCTCGCTCCCTTCTTCGTTGCAAGGACCCTGTGCTCCATCAGCCGGGCCACCTCGTGGAGGCACCCATAGTGTGGTCACCGCCGGCCCATCGCGGTCAAGAAGAAATCCAGTCCCCGACCAGCCAAGAGGTGCGAAGCCTCATCGGAACACTTCTAAGCGACTGACAACAAAGGACTTGAAGTCTCGCCTGCGGCAACGACGAGCGAAATCTCAGCAGGGTGTCTAACCTCCTGAGAGTGCCAAAAAGGGCCATCGCTAGACACCCCCCTGGAATCAAGGATAACCCTCATGTTTTCTGTCACTTACACCAAATCTCAGAGGCGACGGCCCTCGTTCCCTGTACGCTCTCGCGGCCCTCCGCGCCTAGGTTATGCACCTGGGCCTCCTAAGTGCACTAGAATGTGTAGCTTACGATGGCCGCTGTGGAGATCTCCGCTACACCCTCAGGGGAATTGCGACTTTCCTGCACGACCTCATCCAAAAGGTGAGCCATTCTTGTGGAGATCTCCGCTACACCCTCAGGGGAATTGCGACTTCAGGGTCGTGGGTCTGTATGGCATCAGCGGCTCCCGCAGTGGAGATCTCCGCTACACCCTCAGGGGAATTGCGACGTGTCGGAACGGTAAAAGTGAGACCGCTGTTGTTGTTCGTGGAGATCTCCGCTACACCCTCAGGGGAATTGCGACACCTTCATCAGTCGGGTCATAGACCATACGCTGGTCCGGTGGAGATCTCCGCTACACCCTCAGGGGAATTGCGACACGTACGATGATCCATTGCTTTTCTTCATTGACTGTGTCCGTGGAGATCTCCGCTACACCCTCAGGGGAATTGCGACTCTTTAGGTCATCCGGCGACACTTTCGGCTTGTTGTTAGGTGGAGATCTCCGCTACACCCTCAGGGGAATTGCGACAATTGCCCTCGATCGCGAAATCGGCCACATGGTGGTCTGTGGAGATCTCCGCTACACCCTCAGGGGAATTGCGACGTCAGAAGGAAAATACCACCCCAAACTCGAGTCCTCCAGGTGGAGATCTCCGCTACACCCTCAGGGGAATTGCGACTCACTTTTCATTTTTGTCCCTCCTCGGGTCGGCCAATGAAGTGGAGATCTCCGCTACACCCTCAGGGGAATTGCGACATTAACCCAGTCTTGGTGTTGTCTTGCGAGAGTGTCGGCGTGGAGATCTCCGCTACACCCTCAGGGGAATTGCGACCTGGTAGTCGTTGAGACTGCTGATATCTCGGGCCGTGAGGTGGAGATCTCCGCTACACCCTCAGGGGAATTGCGACGTACCCTATAGATCCCTCATCCTGTTTCACAAAGCTAATAAGTGGAGATCTCCGCTACACCCTCAGGGGAATTGCGACATGATCGGCGGTAGGTCGCCGCCATCCGTGATTACACTGTGGAGATCTCCGCTACACCCTCAGGGGAATTGCGACTGGATTTCCTGAACGATTTCGTCCAGGAGCTTGGCCGTGGAGATCTCCGCTACACCCTCAGGGGAATTGCGACTTCCCAGGGTATACGTGGGGGTCACGTTGATCCACAACGTGGAGATCTCCGCTACACCCTCAGGGGAATTGCGACATGTTCAGGTAGATGATGTGCCAGTAATTTCTTAAGGGCTGTGGAGATCTCCGCTACACCCTCAGGGGAATTGCGACCGATATCAGCCAACACGCTGCCAACACCGGCACCGATGATGTGGAGATCTCCGCTACACCCTCAGGGGAATTGCGACAAACTCCCATCAGACTTCATCATGCCCGTATATCCAGGGTGGAGATCTCCGCTACACCCTCAGGGGAATTGCGACATCGTAGGCTCGCCCGGTACCGCGTCAAGCTTTGCGGTGTGGAGATCTCCGCTACACCCTCAGGGGAATTGCGACCTTTCTCGGTGCCGTCCATGTGACCGACGACAACCAATCAGTGGAGATCTCCGCTCACTGCTGTCCCACTAACTTTCATGCAATCCTGAGGTGGAGTTGAAGAGGAGTATCCGTTGCGATGGGATCGGGCGGTCTGAGGAGCTGTTCTAGTGGCCTTCGTTCGAATACGTTGAGCTGTAGGAGGCGAAGAAT
>JAJRVQ010000104.1:0-57500 GCA_024277255.1 Acidobacteriota bacterium
ATGCAGTGCGCTTCCTGCCATGACCCGCACGACAACACCAACAGTCCGTTCTTGGTCGCTTCGAACCAGAATAGCGCGATGTGCACCACGTGCCACATCAAGTAGTATCGAGAGCAATCAGGAACTGACGCTTCTGGCGGCGGCGGGGGTTGCGGTCCCCGCCGTTTTTGTCAGTGTCGACGAGCCGTGAGTTGGAGAGGGGGCAGTTGGAGGGGGCAGTTGGAGGAGCCAGCGAACAGCCGGAGGTTGAACCAGAGGATTCGCCGTTCCGCTGATTTCAGCCGGCATCCATCGTCTGGCCGTGAAGGACCGGCATTGCTCGTGCGGGTGGTGGTCCTCTGGATGGCGATTGGCCTGCTCAGCGGTGCGCTCTCGGCGCAGCGCTTCGGCCAGTGGTGGTGGGACGGCTCGCTCGGTCTGGCCCAGCGGGGGACCGATAACACGCGCAACGGGCGGCAGGTCAACAACTTCGATCAGCAGGAGCTACGCCTCTCATTGGGTGTCAACGGTTATCTGGGGCACCCCGCGTTGGGTCAGTTCAGATTGGGACTCGATCTGGCGCTCACCGAAGTCGAGAGCGGCCGGAGTGTCGACACGGAGCGCACTGGCCTTGCCGCCGAGGTTTCGTTTCTTCCTCGCGGCAGTTACCCGTTCAGCCTCTTCTATCGGCAACAACGCTACGACTACACGACTCCCGACGACGAGCGAACTCTGCCGCTGCTCGGGGTTCCGGATACGAGTACCGAGTGGGGCGGCAAGTTCCGTATTCGCAAGGGTCCGTTGAGAGGGACTCTCATGGGAGTCAACCACGCGGGTTACGACCTGGTGAGCACTACTGCCCGAGAGGACGTGCAGGATAACCAGTTCGTCGATTGGAGCAGGTCGGGAGAGCGGCTGCAACATCATGTGCGTCTCGAGCACCGCCTGCGAGAGTACGGCACTGTCGACCTGGAGATCGAGGACCTGACTCTGAACCTCGAGCAACGCGGCGATCTGACGGAGAGCTGGGGTTGGCAGATGTCGGGAGTCGGCATTCACCAGGAAACCGGGGTGGGGGGAGATGCACGCCGCACCAGCGACGATTTTAGGCTGAGGACCCGTCTGTACCGTTCCATCGGCGAAGACGATCAGCTCGATTTCGACGGCAACTTCGGGCTCAGCCGGTCGCGAGGCGGGGACAGCGTCGAAAGTGCGGGGCTGGCGGTTTTCTACCGTTGGCGGTTGCGCCAGAGGTGGGAGCTCGCTCCTTTCGTCAGATATGGGCGTCAAACCGCGGGGGAGGTGGAGATTCAGGCTCCCCGAGCAGGTCTGAGTCTCTCCTGGCAAGGGACACGAGGTGAGTTCAATTGGCTTGCCGGCGGCAGCGTGAGCTACGGTAGCCTGAAGCGCCGAGACCCGAAGGTCGACAGCAACGAGTCGCAGTCCGCCTTCTCGGTCAACGCTTCGATCGGCCACGGAAAGGCACAACGGCTCCGCAAGGAGCTGGAGGTCGAGGCTGGCCGCAACCAACTGCGCTTCAGCCGAACGGGTCTGCCTACCGATTTGGCCGATCTGGGGCTCGTGGTGCGGGCGCTTGGCGACGAGGACTTCTACCGCGCTCGCTCGACGCTGTCTCATCGCTGGGATTCGAAGTCGCTGAGCGGCTGGGCTGAATGGAGTCGCCGGGAAGCGACCAACAACGCCGTGGTCACGGGCTTCAGCAGTGACACGCTGACCTCGACTCTGCAGTTCGGCAGCCGGCAGTTCACGCTGCAGGCAAACGTCGGCAAGACGAGAGTCGATCAGCCGGTGACAGGCGATCAAGAAATTCGCTTCCGCAGCTTCGGTGCGCGCTGGAAACCCTGGCGACATCTCAGTTTCAACGGGTCCTACCGTGGCGACGTTCGTGACCTCGTTCAGGCACCCGATATCGATGGCGATCGTATCGAGATCACACTCGAGCTGCGTCTGGGTCAGATCGTGGTGGTGGCGAGCGCTTTCGAGACCAACGAGTACTTCGCAGGCGGTGATGGGCGAAGCAACCGCGGGGTGCGGTGGGCGATCAGCCGTCGTCTCGCGGGTTGGCTGCCGATCGTGACCGGCACCCAACGGCGAGGAGTGATTCGATGAGCCGGCGGCTCCTGCGCTATGGGGCGTTGACGCTGCTCGTGTTGACAGCGGGCTGTTCCGGGCAGCGCAGAGTCGAACGCCGAGCGATCTCGGCCTGGCAGTGGCCGCCCGGCGATCCGCGAGTCGAACTCGAGGAAATCATCGAAAACCGGCGCGACGCCGGCGGCTTTTGGAGGCGAATCGCCGGCGCACCGGCCCCAGCGATCTTCTACCGGCCCTACGGTGCGGCGTGGGACGGAAACGCGCTCGTGGTTACCGATCCTGGAGCCGGTAGGGTCGTGCGCCTCGACCGTCTAGGCCGGATCACCACTACGGCGCCCGATCTGGTCGCAGGGCCGATCGGCGTGGCGGTGTGCCCCGCTGGTGTCGTGGTCAGCGATTCGCGTCGCGGAGAGGTTCTGTTGTTGAGCCGCGAGCTGAAGTTGATTCGACGGCTCGCTGAGGGACTGCACCGACCTACCGGTGTGGCTTGTGCCGGCAGTGCCGTTTTCGTAGCGGAGACGGGGCGACATCGCATCCTCGAATTGGCGATCGCCCCGCCACTCACGGCTTCCGCAGCGAGTAGTATGGGCCGTCGAGGAGACGGCAAGGGTGAATTCAACTTTCCGACGGCCTTGACGGTCGCGGGCGAGGATCTGTGGGTCGGCGACACACTCAATTTCAGGGTTCAGCGGCTAGCCATCTCGGGCGAGTTCGTGACGACTTTCGGGGCCCTGGGAGATGCTCCCGGCGAGATGCCGCGGATCAAAGGTCTGGCCGTCGACAGCATGGGGCAATTGTGGATCTCGGACGGCCAGACAGACCGCATCTCGTTGTATCGCAGCGATGGCACATTCTTGATGAGTTTCGGGGCCAGCGGCTCCGGAGATGGAGAGTTCTCCTTCCCGGCCGGGATGGCAGCGCATCCCGACGGCCGGGTGGCCATCGTGGATTCGCTAAATCGTCGGATGGCGGTCTACCGCCTTGTGGAAAGACAGGCGGCCGGAGGAGTCCAATGAGAGGCTTGCTGGACAGCGCCCGCCCGGCATTGGTGATAGCGGTCATGGTATGGAGTTGGACCGTTCCTGCGACGAGCCAGCAGGCGACGGTAGTCGGCACCGTACACAATCTCTCGGTCACCGGGCCGGGCGAAGTTCGTTCCTTCGTCGAGACGGAGGTGTGCAAGTTTTGCCACATACCGCACAGCGTTGACACGCCGGTGCCGCTGTGGGGGCACGCCCTCTCCCAGGCGCGCTATGAAGTTCCCGATCTCCGTTTCAGTGGATCGCCGGTTCCCGCTCCGCAACCCGATGGGGCGTCGCGGCTCTGCCTCTCTTGCCACGACGGCACGGTCGCTCTCGGCGATGTCACTGGCGAGGCACGGGTCATCCCGATGAGAGGGGGCGACCGGCTAGCGCCTGGTCGACCGGGCTATATCGGGACGGATCTGAGCGGCAGCCATCCCGTCTCGTTCGTGGTGCCGGACGGTGTGACGCTGGGGGGCGATCCCGAGAGTGACATGGTGCTCCGACCGCTCGCTGCCATCGAAAGCGATCAGGATGTCAGGCTCGACGCCGCAGGCAAGATGCAGTGTACGACCTGTCACGACCCGCACGCGGATCGCTACTACAGTCCCGGCCGAGTCCCCCGTTTTTGGGTCAAGCCGACGGTCGAGGAGGTGTGCTTGACATGTCACGCTTTGCGTTGAGCGCGTCCATCGTGATTGTCCTCTCGATGGCGACCGCGGCCATGGCGGTGGATCCGCACGTCGATCCCAGCCTGCTACCGGCCAGTTGCACTTCCTGCCACGAGGGGCACGGGGCCTCGCGTTCGCCGATGCTGCCCGGTCCTCAGACCGAGGTTTGCGTGAGGTGTCACGACTCGCAGGCCGGTGTCGATCGCCAGGTCGCGAAGGGTCTGCTCTCGCCGGAGGCTCAGCCGATGCTGCTGAGCCGGGTTTTCGCAATGCCCTTCCTGCATCCTGTTGATGCAGAGGCCTTTTCTCGCCGCGAGCCGGGTACTGTGACCTGCACGTCGTGCCACAGTCCGCACCGGGGAATGTCGCAGCGCGATCTGGGAGAGCCAGCGGCGGGCGTGCGGCGCCTCTCGCCTCGGGATCCTTCGCGCTTCGAGGTGGAACTCTGTCAATCCTGCCATGGAGCCGCGGGACTCGGTACGCAGAGTCCGCTCGACCTGAGCCGCCTGACCAATCCGAACAACCCTTCGTTCCATCCCGTGGAGGCACCGGCAGGGGAGCGCTCGCCGTCCGTGCGCCCCGAACTCTCCGGCCGAGAGATCAACTGTACCGATTGCCACGGCAATAGCGACGCAAGCGGCCCCAGGGGGCCGCACGGTTCCGCGGTCCAGTACATCTTGCGAGCCGAGTATGCGACGGTCGACGGGATGGAGGAATCTGCAGCGACCTACGCTTTGTGCTACAACTGCCATGAGCGCTCGATGGTCCTCGATGAGTCCCCGTTCGAGTACCACCGTTTGCACGTGGTGGAGCAGCGGGCCTCCTGTGCGACGTGTCACAGCGCTCACGGTTCGCTCGACAACCGCGGGCTGATTCGTTTCGGCGAAGAGGTTTTTTTCGGCTCTGTCGGCCCTTCGATGGCGTCGGGTCGTCTGGCCTTTTCGTCGTCCGCACCCGGGTCGGGCAGTTGCCTACTGACCTGCCACGGATACGATCATGCGCCGGAGTCCTACGGCGTCGCAAACAAGTACTTCGCGCCGGAAATCAGTATAGTTGGCGGTGTGAAATGAGGTTGATATTATGAAATCACAGATGGGTTATGCAGTGGGTTTGTTGATTGTTCTTCTTGTTGTGGCTTGCGCGGGCGATGCGGCCAGCGACAGCGCGGCTGCGCCCCAAGTCACGCCTGGGCAGGAGTTGCCGGCCGGTCATCCGGCGATCTCCCCGGACAGTTCGTCGGTGGTCCCGGCTCCGCCCCCGAATAGCGGCCGAGGCTCCCAAGGTATGAGCTGGACTCAGCCGGCGCAGTGGTTGGCGGAAACGCCATCTTCGAGCATGCGTCGTGCCCAGTATCGAGTTCCGGGTGCGAGCGGTGACGCGCAGTGCGTCGTCTTCTACTTCGGCCCTGGGCAGGGCGGCGATGCGCAAGCCAACGTGGAGCGTTGGGCGGACCAGTTTGGACAACCCGGTGGCGGCTCGTCGCGGGAAGCTCTCAGGACGGAGGAACTCGTCGTTGGCGGTGTGCGTGTCCTCATAGCCGAAGTCAAGGGCATCTACAGCGGTGGAATGACCGGCATGGGGTCACAGACCCCACGTCCAGGCTCGATGCTTCTTGGTGCGGTGGCGGAGGGACCGGATGCCAATTGGTTCTTCAAACTGACCGGCCCTGAACAGACGGTCGAGGAGAACCGCAAGCCGTTCATGAGCATGGTGCAGTCCATTCGGGCTGGAGAATGAATCTGCTGCGAGCGCAAGCGGCCGGACTTACCTGCCCCTTTGGGTGGCGCGGTCGAACCTTGCCGGAGGTCAGAATTGTCACCGATATGCGAATCCAGACGCGAACTCCGATGCGCCTCCGCTCGGCGCTCTCGATAGTTGGAGCGATCATGATCGCCGCCACCCTGGGCTCCGCGGTGTCGGCGCTCCAGGCTCAGGACTGCGTCTGGACGGAAGCTCTGAGACCGGTGGTGGCCCGGGTCCACGAGGGCGATCAGCTCTCTGGTGGCGAGGCACCTGTTCCCGATCGAACTGCGACGGATCGATTTTGCACCGCCAGATCACCCTGCGCCGGGATCGCTCCCGGTGGACTGGCGGCGGATTCCTCCGGCCTCCTGTACACGACTCACCCCGAGGGGGGCTATGTCGACGTGCGCGACCCCAGAGGTGAAATCGTTTCGAAGCGAGAAGGGTTCATGCGACCGTTCGCCATCGCCCTGGACGTGACGGGTAGGGTCTACGTTGGAGAGCAGACGGCTGGCAGAGTGGGAGTTTTCGATGCTGCCTGGAACCGTCAATTCTACCTCGGGCAGGGCGACGGTGAGTTTGTCAACCCGACCGGAATCGCCGTCGACCCCGAGGGCGCAGGTTGGATCTACGTGACGGACGGCGCCACACATCAGGTCCGCGTCTACGATGGCGCCGGGACTTTTATCTTCGCCTTTGGCGGCAAGGGCAGCGCTCCGGGCCGCTTCGACTTTCCGGCCGGGATCCACCTGAGGCCAGCTCGGGGCTCGGTTCCTACCCGTCTTTTCGTCAGCGACCAGAACAACGACAGGGTCCAGATTCTGGACGACCGAGGCAACTTCGTCTCCTGCATCGGTGGTGACGGAGGTACCCGGCGATTCGGACGGATCACCGGGCTGGTGAGCGACCGGGCCGGTAGACTCTTCGTTGCCGATTCATTCCAGGGACAGGTATGGGTCTTCGATCGCAACGGTGCGTTGTTGGACCGCGTTGGGGAATTCGGTTCGGCACCCGGACGGTTGATGACCCCACTCGGTCTGACTATCGTCGATAGGAGGCGAATTGGCGCTGTAGGTTCCAGCAAGCTATACGTCGCATCGTTCAACACCGGAAGGGTCGAAGAGTTTGGGCTCAGCAGCGAGGTGTCCGCGCTGGAGCGGCGCGCGGAGAAGGACGGCAGACGATGACGACCGGTCGACAACTTCTGTTCGGACTTGCCCTCTTCGGGGCGGCCGTCGTCCCGGCTGCCGGGCTGGATCCACCGCACGAGTTCGCCCCGCAGAGCTGCGGTGCTTGCCACATCACCCATGCGGCGCCAGGCGGCACCCTCACCTCTGTGCAGGGGAACTTCAACCTCTGTGCCAGCTGTCATGTTGTCGGTGGGCAGGCATCTGCCCTTCCCTTCTCGGCGGTCGACGACCCGGCGCTGCCGGGGCCTGGTCTTCCGGCGGGATTCTCCCCAAGGGGAAACTCGCATCGCTGGGATTCGAGTAGCTCGGGCCACACCCAACCGGACCCTGCCAACACCTCGACCGGAACCATACGCTCAGGTGGGACCTTCACCGGCAGATTCTCCAAGACCTACATCCTGATCATCGCCTCCGCCGGCCAGGCGGGAGTCGCGACCTTCTCGTATACCGATACGCTAGGAGGCAGTGGCTTTGGGACGACTGGCGCCGACGTGGCGCTCGACGAAGGAGTCACGGTCACCTTCACCGACGGTGTCGGATCGCCGTCGTTCAAGCTCGGTGAGGTGTGGAGGATCTTCGTGCGTACCGATCTTCGCGAGCCGATTGTGCCCTCCATGCTGGCGCGCTTGGAGGCCGGCAAGCTGATGTGCTCGACCTGCCATAACCAGCATAGCCAGTCAAAGACGCCGTTCACTCCGTGGGGTATTCCGGCCCCGCCCTACAACGGTTCCGGCAGCGGCGCTGGACGTCTCTTCCAGCGGGAGGATGGCGACACCGACCAGACGTGCAAGGACTGCCATAGCGCTCGGGACGTCAACTCCTCGACCTTCGGGTCGCATCCGGTGGGCTCCGATACACGCTTCGCATGCGTCACCTGCCACGATGGCGGCAGTTACATTCCAGACCCGCTTTTGACCCCTCCCGGCCCCCAGATGACCGTCGAGTGCTCGACCTGCCACGAGGTGCACTACGCTGCGACTTCGGACGGCACACTGGTGCGCTTGGCGAACACCAACACTCTGTGCACCAATTGCCATCAACTCGCCAACACCGTTGCGGGCTCGCACTTCGATGCCGCCACCGGAGTTCTCTGGCCGGGCGGCCAGTACGGTTCGACCTTCCCTCCGGTCGCCGATTCGGCCAAAACCGGCTACTGCACCAACTGTCACCAGCCGCACGGCTGGCCCGACGCCGACAACAGTTTCGTCACGGACTACCCGCTGCTGCAGGTCGATCGCGAGGAGAAGCAGTGCTTTACGTGTCATGACGGATCTCCCTTATCGGCGAACATCCGGTTCGAGTTCACCGACGCTTCCAAGATCTCAGTGCACCCCTTGGCTCTGGCGGAGGATGTCCATGCTCCTGGAGAGGCGGCGATTCCCCTCAACCGGCACGTCGAGTGTGCCGACTGTCACGATCCGCACCTGGCTGAGGGCCGCATCGATCTTCCGGGACCGGCAACGACTCCCCGTGCGGCGTCTGGACCGCTGACCGGCGTGCAAGGAGTCAATCTGGGCGGAACGGCGGTGCGCCTCGCGGCTTTCGAGTACGAAGTGTGTTTTCGCTGCCACTCGACCACGGCGACCGCCTCCCCACCCACACCGCGACAGTTCCCGGAGACCAATCTACAGGTCGAGTTCAGCGGCGGTGGGGACTTCCGCAAGTCTTTCCACTCGGTCGCCGTCGACAACACCGCCTCTCACCCCGTGCCGAGCTTGCGCGCAGGATGGTCCGTCAACAGCAAGACGGCTTGCACTGCATGCCACAACAACGATAGCGGTCCCGCCAACGGTGGGGGCGCTCCCAACGGTCCCCATGGCTCGATCTGGCCCAACCTTCTAGAAAACCGTTTCGATACCGATCAGGGCAACTACTCCCAGGCCAGGTACTCACTCTGTTTCGAGTGTCACGATCCGGCCGTGATTCTCGACGACACCGTGAGCTTCAAGGAGCACGACAAGCACATCAACGGGGAGAAGATGAGCTGCAACTACTGCCATGACCCGCATGGTTCGAGCGCCCAGCGATTTCTCATCAACTTCGACGCGTCGGTCGCTCTTCCCTCGGGTGGTCGACTTGAGTTCGAGGCGCCCGAGGACTCCTCCGACGGTCGGGGCAGATGCTGGGTCGACTGCCACTTGCCAGACGGCACCAACAAGGATCACAAACCGAAAAAATATGACCCGAACTACCCTGTGAACTGATGCTCGGTCGGGGGTTAGGGGCAGGGCCCACCCCGGCGGGTGTGTACGGCCGGATCGAGATTGGTCTCGGATTCGGCGATTGCCGCGGGGACGTGACCTTTGACAGGACGATGCGTGGAAAAGGAGACACAATGAAACGCTCGGCTATCTTGGGAATTTTATTCGTGACGTTGGCCCTTTTGGGTGGCTCAACCGCGGTGCTCGCTCAGGACGGTGGATTCGAGTACATCGGCTCGAAGAAGTGCAAGAAGTGCCACCTCAAGCTGTACAAGTCGTGGGAAGCGACGGCCATGGCGTCGACTTTCGAAGTGCTCAAGCCCGACGTGCGGGTCGAGGAGAAAACGGCGGCCGGTCTGGACCCCGCGGCCGACTACACGACCGACGAGAACTGTATCTCTTGTCACGTCACGGGTTATGGCAAGCCGGGTGGTTTCGTCGACATCGAGACGACGCCGACGCTGGTGGGTGTTGGCTGTGAGTCGTGCCACGGCCCGGGAGGCACCTATACACAGGATGGCTACATGACGCGCGACAACAAGGAGTATGTCAAGGCGGACCTGGTGGCCGTGGGTCTGGTCGATACGGTAGGAGAAGAGCAGTGCATCCAGTGCCACAACGCCGACAGTCCTTTCGTCGGTGACGACTTCGTCTTCGACTTCGAGGCCAACAAGAGCGAGGGAATTCACGAGAGCCATCCGCTCAAGTACCAGCACTGAGTCGCTCGCGCACCCTGGCGCCGTGCGCCTATAATCAACCACCATGCAGTCCAAAGACGCGCGCCGTGAAGAGGTCCTTGTCGAACTGGAGCGGGCGGGTGGCTTGAAGCCGGGGGTGGCGGGTCGGGTTCATCGGCGCACCGGGGTGCCGGAGGCGGATGTGTACGGCGTTGCGACCTTCTACCATCTGTTGTCGCAGCCGGATGTGCAGGTGCGCGTCTGCCAAGGGTTGTCGTGCAAGATCGCCGGTGGCGACGAGTTTCTGGCCGAGCAGGAGGCGGAGGGCACCAGTGTCGGATTCACCTCCTGTCTGGGCCGTTGCGATCTGGCACCGGCGTGGTGGGATCGCTCCGACGAGGCGCCGATCGCCGCCGCCGCTTGCGTGCCCAGTGGGGAAGGATTGGCGATCGACTTGGCGGGCCGCGATTCGGCTCGCTACGCGGCGCTGGCGCTGGCCGAGGAGCGGGGGAGTGATTGGGTCTGCGGCCAGCTCGAGGCCGCCGGCTTGCAGGGTCGCGGTGGGGCCGGTTTCCCGGCTTACATCAAGTGGAATGCGGTGCGCGGCCAGGCGGTGAAAGAACGCTACGTGGTACTCAACGCCGACGAGGGGGAGCCGGGCACCTTCAAGGATCGCGAAGTGATGCTGCGCCGGCCGCACCTGGTGATCGAGGGGCTGGCCATCGCGGCGCTGACCCTGGGCGCGGACGATATCTACCTGTATGTGCGCGGCGAGTTTGGGCGGGCCCGCTACGCGCTCGAAACGGCACTGGCCGAGGCCCGGGAATGGATCGATCCCGAAGATCCCGAGGGGCCGGTGCGAAGCAAGGTGCCCAGCCATCTGCGCTGGCATTTCGTCGACGGCCACGGAGCCTACATCTGCGGCGAGGAGACGGCGCTGCTCGAAGCGCTCGAGGGCAAGCGCGGCATGCCGCGGATGAAGCCGCCCTTTCCCGTCGAAGTGGGCTTCCGCGGGCAGCCGACGTTGATCCAGAATGTCGAGACGATCAGCTGCCTGCCGGCGATCTTGCTACGCGGTGGCGAGTGGTTCAAGGCGGCGGGACGCACCGAGCCGGGACCGAAGCTCTACTGTGTTTCCGGCCATGTCCATCGTCCCGGTGTTTACGAGGCACCGCTGGGAATCACCATGCGCGAGCTGTTGGAGATGGCTGGAGGGGCGGTCGGTACGGTCAAGGCCTTCTCGCCCGGCGGTGCTTCGAGCGGCTTTCTGCCGGCCGACCAGCTGGATGTGGAACTGGGTTTCAAATCCCTGGCGGCGGCCGGCAGCATGCTCGGTTCGGCCGGGGTGGTGGTGCTCAACGAGACGGTGGACATGGTGGAAGCGGCGTTGATTCAGGCGGTCTTCTTCGAGGACGAGTCCTGCGGTCAGTGTGCACCGTGCAGAATCGGCACGCAGATCCTGCGCCAGGCGTTGGAGCGCTACTTGGCCTCCGACCAAGGGTCGGGGAACCGGGACCCGAGCGTGCTGGCCGACGTGATGGAGGTCTCTTGGGGGATGACCGAGGCGAGTATTTGCGGGCTGGGGCAGGCGGCCTCGCTGCCACTGATGAGTGCGATGAAGTATTTCCCGGCCGAGTTCGGCCTTGAGAGCGAGCAAGATGGAACCAATGGAACCAGGAGAGCGTGATGGCTGAGAGCAAATTCGTGGTGATCGACGGTAACGAACTGCACTTCGAGGCCGGGGAGACGATTCTCCAGGCGGCCCGCCGGGCCGAGATCGAGATTCCCACCCTCTGTCATGACGACCGGGTGACCCCGGCCGGTGCCTGCCGGATCTGTCTGGTGGAGGTGGACGGCGCCCGGTTGATGCAGCCGGCATGCCACACCCGGACCGCACCCGGCATGGTGGTACGCACACGGACCGCCAAGGTGGCGCGCAACCGGCGCTTCGTCCTCTCCTTGCACCTGGCCGACACCATCGAAGATCGCCAGGTGGCGCAGGACAACAACCCTTCGCGCCTTCACGCTCTGGCCGAGGAGTACGGCACCGCCGGCCGTTGGACCCACGTCGACTCGCCGCGCCAAGGGCGCCCGGACGACGACAACCCCTTCATCACTTTCCGCCCCGACCGCTGCATCGCCTGCTCGTTGTGCACCCGCTACTGCGACCAGGTGGAGGCGGTCAGCGCCATCACCCTGGCCATGCGAGGTGCCGAGACGACCATCGCCACCGCCGACGGCCGCTCGCTGAGTGACACCACCTGCGAGCTGTGCGGCGGCTGCATCGATGTCTGCCCGACCGGCGCGATGAGTGAAGTCCAAGCGCTGGCTTACGGCAAGGCGGAGCACGAACTGGACAAGGTGCGCACCACCTGCAACTTCTGCGGCGTCGGCTGCCAGCTCGACCTCAACGTCGATCGCGCGGCCAATCGCGTGGTCAAGGTGACCAGCCCGCCGCCGGGAACCACGGTCAACGATGGCAACCTGTGCGTCAAAGGGCGCTTCGCCAACGACTTCATCCACCACCAAGACCGGCTGACCGTGCCGCTGGTACGCGGTGACGGTGGCGCGCTCCATCCGGCGACTTGGGACGAGGCGCTGGATCGGGTCGCCGCCGGCCTCGGCGCGGTGGCGGCCGAACACGGCAACGATGCCCTCGCCTTCATCAGCTCCAGCCGCTGCACTGTAGAGGAGAACTACCTCTTCCAGAAGATGGCCCGCGCCGCCTATCGAACACACAACATCCATCAGTGTGCCGCCACGTGACACGCTCCCACGGTCGCCGGTCTGGTGACCACGTTCGGAGCCGGGGCGATGACCAACTCGATCCCGGAGATACGGCAGGCGGATTTCCTCTTCGTCATCGGTTCCAACACCAGCGAAGCCCACCCGATCATCGCCATGGAGATGAAACGGGCGGTGCAGCGCGGCGCACGGCTGGCGGTGGCCGACCCGCGCGCCATCTGGATGAGCCAGATCGCCGACTGGCATTTGCAGCTCAAGCCGGGCACCGACGTCTGGCTGCTCAACGCCCTGGCCCACGTTATTCTTGACGAGGGGCTGGAGGCCCAGGAGTGGATCGAGGCCAACACCGAAGGGTTCGCGGCGGTGCGCGAGACGGTGGCCGGATACACGCCGGAGAAGGCGGAAGAGATCACCGGCGTGCCGGCCGAGACCATTCGCCAGGTGGCCCGCGCCTACGCCACCACCGAGAAGGCGGGGATCTACTACACCCTGGGCATCACCGAACACACCACCGGCACGGACAACGTCTACGCCCTATCCAACCTGGTCTTGATGACCGGCCACCTGGGGATTCGCTCAGCGGGGATGAACCCGCTGCGCGGCCAGAACAACGTCCAAGGCGCCAACGACGCGGGGGCGACGCCGGTCTTCTATCCCGGCTATCAGCGGGCCGAGGACCACCAAGTGCGGGCCAAGTTCGCCGCCGGCTGGGGCGTCGAGCAGAGCGAGACTCCCGGTCTCAACCTCAACCAGATGATGAAGGCGATGGGCGACGGCCGGTTACGCGGTCTCTACTTGATGGGCGAGGACATCGTCATTTCCGAGCCCAACGTGGGCCGGGTGGAGAAGGCGATGAACGAACTGGACTTCGTCGTCGTCCAGGACATTTTCTTCAACGAGAGCTGCCGCTTTGCCGATGTGGTGCTGCCGGCCGCCTGCTTCGCCGAGAAAGAGGGTGTCTTCACCAACTCCGATCGCCGGGTGCAGCGGGTTCGCAAGGCGGTCGAGCCGCCGGGCGAGGCGCGGGCCGACTGGCACATCATC
The DNA here is from genome assembly GCA_024277255.1 of Acidobacteriota bacterium. Lineage (GTDB taxonomy): Bacteria > Acidobacteriota > Thermoanaerobaculia > Multivoradales > SZUA-115 > SZUA-115. Next base: position 13,385 of record JAJRVQ010000104.1, read on the forward strand.
CTCGAAGTGATGAAGCGGGCCGGGCTGAAGCAGCCGGACTACCGGACCCCGGCCGAGGTCTACGACGAGATCGCCGCGCTGACGCCCAAGTTCGCCGGCATCTCGCACCAGCGCATCGAGCGTGAGGGCGGCCTCCAGTGGCCGGTCGAGTCCCCCGAAGCGCCGAGCACCGAGTACCTCCACCGTGGCGGCGTGCTGCGTGGCAAGGGGCTCTTCCAGGCGGTCGAGTTCCGGCCGCCCTTCGAGTGCGAGGATGCCGAGTACCCGCTGGTCCTCTCCACCGGTCGCACCCTCTACCACTACAACGCCGCCACCCAGACCCGCCGCTCGGAAGGGCTGAGCGGCAAGCAGCCGGAGTGTTTCGTGGAGGTGCACCGCCGTGACGCCGGCAAGCTGGGCATCGAAGACGGCCAGCTGGTCGATGTGGTCAGCCGCCGGGGCCGTGTGCGCTGCCGGGCGATGGTCAGCCGCCAAGTGCGCCGCGGCGCCATCTGGATGCCCTTCCACTTCCCCGAAGCGCGAACCAACTACCTGACCACCGACGCCGGCGACGCGGTCACCGGAACGGGCGAGTACAAGGTCTGCGCCGCCCGCATCGAACCGGTCACCGGCGCGGTGGCGGAGAAGGTTTTTCCGGGGGCTTATGCGGCGGCGGGTGGAGAGAGCTAAATATCCAACCGATCTTCTAGCGGATCGCTCGCCTCCAGGGCCTCTACGTCTTCGAGATCGATCAGAATATCGAGATCGAAGGTAGCCCGAGGCACGCCGTGCAGGACGGCTGCGATGCCGCCGATGACGACGTACTTGACGTCATGGCCTTGAAACGACGCGAATACGTCCTGCAACCGGTTTAGCATGCTTCCTGTTGACGATTTCCGGGTTGTTCTCTAAGACCAGGTCGGTAAAGGAGCAGAGCATTTCCATCCGCTCGCTGAGCGGTAAGGACTGGAACCAGCGTGCCTTGGCCAGCGGTGTTTCCTCGTTGCGGCTGTGAGTCGGCGGGTGATGCATGCTCACTGAATGCTACCAGACTACCCGTTTCGAGGAGCGGTACAAGGTGGTGGCCACTGAGTTGGCGGTAATGACGACCCGTAGAGGCGCACCGTGCTGCGCCCGTACCGCTACATCACGATGTTACTCACTGGGTGCCAGGCACTGTGAGATCCGAAGGCGGCGGATGGCTGTGAGATCACAGTGGAAAGGTGAAATCGGCCGGGCGGGGGGCCGCTCGTGGCTCGCGCTCGCCCGGCCGAGATAGAGAGATCGTTAGCAGAAGTTACGACAACTCGTGCAACTCTTTGTCGTGTACCAGCTCCCGGAGCAGGAGCACCAGCATCTGTAGTAGGTACAGTAGCGAACCTTGCCGTTGCCGCACGACTCGCAGTCGGAGCCGGTTGTGTAGCAAGAAGCCTCGTGGTTCTGGTGTTCCCGGACTTCCTCGGAAGACATCAGAACCAGATCGGACATCCTCTCCCAGGGCAGGGCCGACATCTCCAGTTCCTCGTTGGACTGTTCCTGGCAGTCGCCGTTCTCTTCGACGGTGAACAGCGCGGCGGAAAGATCCGCCTCAGTAAGCGCGGTGGCTTCAACCGCCTGTTGCGCACTCGCGCTCGCGGTCCACAGGCCGACAGCCAGGAGGGACAGGGCTAGCATTTTCAGTTTGGGCATCAGCGTTTCTCCTTTTGCATCAGGCGGTGCCTCGAGTGGCACTGCCTGGGCGTTCTGCCTGTCTGATGCTAGGCAGGAGATGTGAAAAGAGCAATAGGCCAACTTACCTACTCTTGTAGACCTATTGGCCTGTTATGGCTGCGCAGAGTCGTGGCGTTGCAGCCAGAGCAAGGCCTCGACGCGGGAGTGGACGTTCAGCTTTTGGTAGATGTTGGCGAGGTGGTTCTTTACCGTGCTGGCGGAGATTTCCAGCCGTGCCGCGATCTGCTTGTTGGTCAATCCCTGGCCGAGCCAGCGCAGCACCTGGAGTTCGCGTTCACTCAGGGATTGCGAGCAGGCTGAGGTTCGTTCCTGGTTGAGAGCTACCAGGCGAGCGGTGATAGAGCGGCTGAACACCGCGGTGCAACCGCGCGCAATCTGGCGTACGGCCTCGACAAGGGCGCGGCTCTGCTCGTCCTTGGTCAGGTATCCGGCCACGCCGGCGGCGAGCAGCTCTTCCACGTAGGCCTCGTCGTCGTAGGCACTGAGGATGAGCACGCGAGTGGCGCAGCCGATGGCCTGGAGTCGTTGGGCCACCTCGACCCCTCCCATGCCGGCCATCGACAGGTCCAGGATCAGTACATCGGGGCGCAGAGTCATGACCTGTTCCAGCGCCTCACCGCCCTCTGAGGCTTCACCCACGACTTCGAATCCTCCGGCCCCTTCGAACAGGCCGCGCAGACCGGCGCGCATCACCGGGTGGTCGTCGGCCAGCAGCAGGCGCACCGGCTTCATGGCGCGGCCACCTCGACATGCAACTCGGTGCCGGCGCCAAGGGTGGAATGGAAAGTGAACTTGCCGTCAAGAGCCGTTACCCGTTGGGAAGTGTCGGGCAAGCCGCCGTCCGTGCCCACCCGGAGGGTGCTCTGTAGGTCGATGAGTCGCGAGATCATGTGGTTGCTACTGAGGGAAGTGGGATGGCTCAGGCGGTGTCGGAAATGGCGGATTCCTGGCCCCCTGCGGCTGGGTAGCCAAGGCCACCGGCAGCCGTGCTCACCCACGGGTTGTTCTATCTATCTTGGAGTACGGTCCGGCCGAAATTGTGACCGGAACTTTCCGCGTCGTGCGCAAACCGGCAGAGGCGAGAGAATCGGTGCTGCCGCGCCCGCGGATTCTTCACCGTGTCAGAAGTCCCGTGCGCATCCGACTCACGAGGAGCCGGATGCGGGAAATCCGCATCTCTGGATCTGTGTGTGTGGGCCGGACCTCTAGCCACCCGCTGCAATCGATCGGGGCAAAGGGTCGCCCCGACGACTCCCTCTCGGAAGGGAAGCCTGTTGTTTGGGTCTCCGCACAATTCACGCTGAGCAGAGGAGAAGAAGATGAAGATGAAGTACGCATTTGGTATCACCGCCGCGCTGGCCCTTTTGGTGCTCGCATCGGTCGGTTTCGCCGCAACAGCATCCGCCGGCAATGGCTGGGACGGCTGTCCAGATGGTCAGTTTGTGCTCGAGTGGGGTTGTGTGCTCTGTCTGCCGGGCTATTCGCATCACGCGACGGGCGCCACCAGCGAGCATGGCTATGCTTGCTATGAGTGCGCCAAGAATCGTTCGGCCACCTCGCTGAACCCGAAGCAGATTTGCCGCGTACAAGCGCAGCCGCAGTCCATGTCGAATTCCCCAGCCTCCAAGGTTGAGAAGACCGCCTCATCCAAGACCTCGACTTCGAGCCGGAACAAGTGAATTCTCGGGTGTGCCGCTCATTCCAGCGGCACACCCGGCCGGGCTGCTATGCCCGGTCGGTGGGGAAGGCGAGGACCTGACGGATGTCGTTCACCCCCGCGGCCAGCATTACCAGCCGATCGATTCCTAGCGCCACGCCGGAGCAGGCGGGCAGACCGTGTTCGAGGGCGGCGAGGAAAGGTTCATCGAGAGCCACATCGGCCTGGCCGGCCTGGCTTCGCCGTTGGCGATCGTGCTCAAACCGCCTTCGTTGTTCGCCGCCGTCGGTCAGTTCGTGGAAGCCATTGGCCAGTTCGAGGCCGGCGACGAAGAGTTCGAACCGCTCGGCGACGGCGGGCGGTCCGGGTCGCACCCGGGCCAACGCTGCCTGGCTGGCCGGGAAGTCATCGACAAAAGTGGGCCGGTCCGCTCCTAGCTGGGGCTCGATGGCGGTGGCGAATAGGAGGTTGAGCAGGCCGTCGCGATCGAGGGCGGGCAACTCTCCGAGGTCCGTTTGCGCCGCCGCTTGCCGTAGCTCGCCGAGCGAGGAGGAGTGAGGATCGATCGCCAGGTGGCGCGCGAAGAGTTCGCCGTAGGTGATGCGTTCGGCGACCGGCGTGGCGAGGACGGCGGTGACCAGCGCCTCGACTTCGCTGATCAGTTGATGGTGGTCCCAGCCCGGCCGGTACCACTCGAGCATGGTGAACTCGGGGTTGTGGCGGCGGCCTGTTTCACCGTCGCGAAAGGCCTTGCAGATCTGGTAGATCGGCCCGCTGCCGGCGGCGAGCAGCCGCTTCATCGCGAACTCGGGCGAGGTTTGCAGAAAGAACCGCTGGGCGGGTTGCCCACAGTGGGTGTGGAGCGACTCGATCGCCGGCTCCGGGATGGTGCCGGCACAGAGCAGAGGTGTCTCGACTTCGAGGAGGCCGCGCTCGGCAAAGAAATGGCGCACCTTGGCCAAGACCTCGGCTCTGCACTGGAGGTTGGCCAGCGTGGCGGTGGGCCGCCATCGGGGGCCAGTCGCGGGAGTGCCGGGCTCCGGAGCGTCTGGAGATGGCGGCTGCGAGGTCACGCTCAGCCCTTCGGCGCCAGCGCTAGTCTTTGGCGCGCGAGACGTACTCACCGGTGCGCGTATCCACCCGGATCACTTCGCCCTCCTGGATGAACAGCGGTACTCGGACCACGGCTCCGGTTTGCAGCGTCGCCGGCTTGTTGCCGCCGCCCGAGGTGTCGCCTTTGACGCCGGGATCGGTCTGCGTCACTTCGAGGGTGACGAACTGGGGCGGAGCGACGGAGAGCGGAATCCCGTTCCACAGAGTGACGCGGCAGATATCCTCTTCCTTCAACCACTGGGCGGCGTCGCCCACCGCCGCTTCGCGGGCCGAATGCTGCTCGTAGCTCTCCGGCACCATGAAATGCCACTCCTCGCCGTCGGAGTAGAGATACTGCATATCGGTTTCCATCACATCGGCCGCTTCGATGGACTCGCCGGACTTGAAGGTCTTGTCGATGACCCGCCCGTTCTTGAGATTCTTGATCTTGACCCGGTTGAAGGCCTGGCCCTTGCCCGGTTTGACGAACTCGTTCACTACAATCGTGTAAGGATCGCCGTCCAAGATCACCTTGAGGCCGGTCCTGAATTGGTTGGTGGTGAAAGTTGCCATCGGGTTTCCTCGCGAGGATAAGAGTGAATGCGAAATGTAGGTGGCCGGCCGGTGTCGGAGGCCGAACGGCATGATACCGAAAACTAGAGAGATAGAGGGAGCCTTGGCTCTGCCGGCGGATACTCTTGCCGCGATCCCGTGGCGGCGGGAGCTCTCTCGCGCGGTGAGTGACCCCGCCGAACTCTTGCGGCTACTGGAGCTACCACGCCGCTTGTTGCCCGCGGCAGAGGAGGCCGCACGCCGCTTTCCGTTGCGGGTTCCGCGTGGTTTCATTGCCCGCATGCGGCGGGGTGATCCGTGCGATCCGCTGCTGCAACAGGTTCTTCCCCTTGGTCGAGAACTGGTTGAGGTGGCTGGCTTTGTGGGTGACCCGGTCGGTGATCTGCAGGCGGCCGCACGGCCGGCCTTGTTGCACAAGTACCAGGGCAGGGCGCTGTTGATCGTCGCCGGCGGCTGCGCGGTGAATTGTCGCTATTGTTTTCGCCGCGAGTTTCCCTACGCCGACCACTCGTTGAACGGCGTGGCCAGGCGGGAGGCGCTGCGCTATCTGGCCGCCGACCCGACGCTGAGCGAGGTGATTCTCTCCGGCGGCGATCCTCTGCTGTGGGACGACGTTCGGCTGGCCGAACTGGTCGAGGAACTGGCGCGGATTCCTCACTTGCGCCGCCTGCGCATCCACACCCGGCTGCCGATCGTCCTGCCCGAGCGGCTGGATGGACCGCTACTCGACTGGCTGAACGGTAGCCGTCTGCGGCCGGTGATGGTGGTCCATGCCAACCATCCGCGGGAGATCGATGGCGCGGTGGCCTCGAGGCTCGAACGGTTGCGCGACGGCGGAGTGACCTTGCTCAATCAAGCGGTACTCCTGGCCGGGATCAACGACTCGGCGGCGGTCTTGACCGAGTTGTCGGAGAGGCTGTTCGCGGCCGGCGTGTTGCCCTACTACCTCCATATGCTGGATCGGGTTCGCGGTGCCGCCCACTTCGAGGTCGGGCGCCGGGAGGCAGGCCGGATCGTCCGCCAGCTGGCCGAGCGACTGCCCGGTTATCTGGTTCCGAAGCTGGTGCGCGAGCAAGTTGGGGCGAGTGCCAAGGTGCCGGTCGAGTTACAGTGCCCGGCGTAACCTTCACTCCTCGCGGCTCGTTATTCGACACAGATGGGTGTGATGGCGACACGGAGACGCGACGTGATTAGGAGAGGCACAGTGAAGTTGGAGGCACCGTGAAGTTGAAGTGGTTGTTGGTCACTCTAGCCGCCCTCGCGGTGACCGCCGTGCTGGTCGGGGTCGATCTTTCGCCGAAGGTCGAGAGTGACTTCTTCTTCTCTACCGACGACCCTCAGTTGGCGACCTCGAGCGAGATCGAGGGCCTCTTTCCATCCAATCCGCAGCTCTTCTTGCGGGCGGCGGGAGAGGTCCACTCCGCCGACTACTTGGCTTCCGTCGCCGCCTTGACCCAGAGCTTGCAGGAGCTTCCGGGAGTCAGCGGTGTGTACAGCCTGACTTCCGGGCCATCGACGCCGCAAGCAGCTTTCAGCAGCCCGTTCTGGAGCCGCCTCTTGGTGGCGCAGACGGCCGAGGGTACGGACCCCACGGCGACCAATCTGGTGGTGTCGTTGAACGCAGAGGGCACGCCCGATGCGGTCAGGGCGGTCGAGAGGCAGGTCGCCGCGGCGGGTTCGCCCCTAGTCGCGGGCGGGGTCGAGATGTCCGGCGTGCCCTACGTGGTGGAGTTGGTGCGCCGCTACCTGCTGCGCGACCTGAAAATCTTCAGCGCGGTGGCGATCATCCTCTTTGGGTTGATGGTCGGTCTGCTCTTTCGCTCGCCGTGGATCGTGGCGGGCACGCTGGCCACCTGCCTGGTGGCCTGTGCCGCGACGCTGGCGATTCTCGCCTTCTTCGCCGTTCCGATCGGTGTGTTGACGGCCAATCTGGTGACCATCGTCTTCGTGCTGACCCTGTCGCATATCGTCTTCTTGACCTCGAACTGGCGGCGGATTGCCGCCGGCCAGCAGGGTGGTCCAGCGGTCAAAGCAGCGATTCTGCGCACCTTCGAAGCCTCTTTCTGGAGCATGGCGACCACCTTCCTGGGCTTCCTCAGTCTGCTCTTTGCCGCCGCCAAGCCGATGCGTGAGCTGGGAATCTCCGGCGCGGTGGGGGCGTTGACCGCGATCGTTCTCGCGTACGGGCTTTACCCGCTCTTTCTGCGCGGCTTGCAGCCGGCCGCGGCGACGAGCCGGGCGGCCGAGCCTCCCTCGGCGGCGGAGCCGTCCGCCGCAGGTCGTCGCCTCGCCATCGCCGTGGTGGCTCTCTGCCTCCTCGCCGGCCTCGGCGCCGGGCGGCTGAGTACCGATCCCGGCTTGTTGTCCTTCTTCAAGCCGGGCAGTGAGCTGCGCCAGGGGCTCGAAGCGATCGATCGAGATGGGGGGTCGAGCCCGCTTTCGATCGTTGTCGCCGATCCCGCGGGCGGGAGGCTCGACAGCCAAGAGATCGTGGCCAAACTCGACGCCTTGCAGGCGGCGTTCGAGGCCGAGCCGGCGACCGGCGTGGTTCTCTCGGTCTCACCGCTGCTCGCCGAGGCGCGGGCCAGCTCGCCGTTCGCCGCCTTGCTCCCGGCGCGGGGGTTGCTGGATTTGTTGTCCGGGCCAGCCTTCCAGGGGGCCGCTCTCGCCTTCGTCACCCCCGAGCGTACACAGGCTAACTTCATGCTGCGCATGCGCGAGGCCGATCGCGCGGAGCGGCGCGAGGAGGTGGTCGATCGGCTGACGGAGGCGGTTCACGCGGCTGGCTTGGAGCCGGTTCTGGTGGGAGGGCTCTACGAGTTGCAGGGCAAGCTGTCGAGCTTGGTGGCGCGCAGTCTCGCCACCGGGCTGGGCGGGCTGTTGCTGCTCTTCGTTCTTATCGCGGCCCGCGTTTCACGGCGGCTTCGAACCACCCTGGTGATGGTCGCCGGTCTGATCTTGATCCCGCTCTTTCTCCTCGGTGCGATGGGCTGGCTACGACTGCCGCTCGACATCATCTCGTCGCCGGCCGCCAACATCGCCATCGCCCTCGGGGTGGACTCGATGATCCACCTGGCCACCGCCGTGCGGCGCCATCGGTTGGCCGGTCTGTCGGTGGCGGCTGCCTGGGCCCAGGGACGCCGGGAGATGTTGCGGCCGGTGCTCGGTGCCACCCTGGTGGTGGCCAGCGGCTTCGGCATCTTTGCCCTGTCGAGCTTCCCGCCGACCCAGCGCTTCGGCGTCGCCGTGGTGCTCGGTACGCTGGCCGCGGCGGCGGTGACTTTGACCGTTCTGCCGTGGGGAGCCTCTAAAGGCAGAGCGCTCGAAAGCTAGTCGCTGGATCTCACCAGGAAGGTCTCGTCACCGACCACTTGCGGGTCGAGGGAGAACTCGTAGAGTTCCAGACCGCCGAACAGGACGCGGACCTGCTCAAAGCCGGCCGCCTGTAGCTGGCGGGCGATGGGGATCGCTTCGTTGCCGTCGTGGTCGAAGAAGACGACCTGCCGATCGTCGCTGGGCTCCCAACCCTCGCCCTGCCAGCGCTCGGCTCCCGCCAAGCTGAGTTCTCCGGGGGTGGAGCGGACATCGATCAGCCGCACCTGCTGCCCCTTCTTCAGCCGGCGAAAGAGGATGAAGGGTGAGATTTCGAGCGCCGGTTCGAACTGGACGACCGGCTTTTGGTCCGGCCGCAGATAGGTAGGCATCGCAGGGCCGACTCAGGCGATCCGCGAGCCGTGATCGGCCCACACCAGGCCGGAAACCAACTTGGGGAGGAAGCGGGTCGCCTTGGGCGGCAGCATGTCGCCGTGAGCGATGGCGGCGGCGAACTGGTGGGGCGACATCGGCGGCAGGGCGAACCCTACCGCCAGATCTCCGGCCGTCAGCTGCTCGCTCAGTTGCGCCGGGTCGGAGCGGTAGACGACGGTGCCGTCGGTGGCCGCGGAAGCGCTGAGACCGAGAGCCGGAAAGACCATCCCGTGGAGCAGCGAAACGGTGAGACTCTTGGCGCTGTCGGGGATCGCCTCCCCGGCCCGGGTTGGATCGAGCTGCCAGATCTCGGGCAGCCGGCCGACTTTCCACACGCCGAGCGCCGGCTGCGGGGCGACGGCGACGGCGGCCGCCAGTTCGCTCATGTCCTGGGCGTCGACCGGGCGAGTCTCCACCACCAGGTGGGCCGCGGCTGAAATGTCGATCGGCCGGCGCAGCGCCCGGTGGATCGGATCGATGGTCAGACCGGGCGAGGAGAGGCTGGTGATCACCGCCATCTTGGCGTTGGCCGCGGTCACCTCGGCGGTACCTTCGGCGGCGCCCGACCTTTCGGCGTAGAGGCGAGCCGTCTTGTAACGGTGGTGGCCATCGGCGATGGCGACCGGCAGAGGGGCCAGCAGCTCCTGGTAGCGGGAAATGCGCTCGGGGTCGCTCACCCGATAGAGCCGATGACGATGGCCGCCGGCGTCGGTGTGCTCGGCCAGCGGCTCGGCTCCGTCGAGGTCGTGGCCGATCAGGGCCTCCAGTCGCCCTTCGTCTTGCGACAGGAAGAAGACCGGTTCGAGGTCGATCCGGGTCGCCTCCAGTAGGGCGACACGATCGGCCAGCGGCTTGGCCAGCGTCTCCTCGTGGGGGCGGATGATGCCGGCATCGGGGGCTTCGAGCCCCGCCAGACCGCAGATTCCCAGCCGCTGGCCGCCGCCGGCAAGCTCGGTCGAGCAGATGTACAGGCTCGGCTCTTCGTCGCGGGTCAAGATGCCGTCGCTCATCCAGGAGCTGTGCAGCCGGGCGGCGGTACCGTACGCGTCGCCGCCGGCGTCGGCGAGAGGCTTGGTCAGATGGCTGAACTGGTGGGAGGAAAGCGCGTGCAGTTGATCGCGGGCGGCGTCATCCAGCTGGTCGTACGGGGGTGCCGCCAGCGGGTCGATCTCGGCGCTGGGGCGGTTGTAGCGAATGCCTTGAAAGGCGTAGAGGCGCATGGCTGGCTCCTGGTCGAAAGGCTCCTCGAAGGTCGGGAGACGATTGTATCCGGGATGCGATGCCACGGGCCGGATCTTGGCCGGAGGAAGGTTCGCCGGGGCGACCGTGAAGATCGTCCCGGCGCACTACGAGCAGGACGGTCGCTTACTGAGTCAGGATCTTGGTGTCGGGGTTGGCCATGCTCCAGTTGAACCAGAAAGTGTCGAAACCATCCAACCGCTCGACCTTGGCGCCCTCGCCGCCGACGAAACGGCCGGCTTCGGCGTCGAAGACGGCACCGGAGGCGATGTCGAGCCAGCGCTCACCGTCGCGTTTGAAACCATCGCCGACAAAGGCAAAGGTCGAGTAGAAGATCTCGACACCGGCGGGGCGATAGAGGAAGAGCTGGCGATCCCCTAGCTGGACAACACCGCCGTCTTCAAAGGCGGAGAAGGGTACGGCGTAGGGTTTTCCTTGCCGGTGAAACGAGTAGATCGGCTGCTTGGTGGGCAGCCGGGTGTCGGTCGATTCGACACCGCGAAAACCGGAGTCCGAGCGGAAATAGTTGTCGTAGGGGTTGTTGTCATCATGCTCGACACCCTCGACCGAGAGCACCAGAGTGTTGGGATGGTCGGCCACCCAGTCTTTCCATTGGACCTTTTCGCCCAGGGGGAGTTCGCGCAAGGCGGTGCCTTTGAACTCACCTGCCAGCGAATCGCCGCTCATGATCGACCAGTAGCTGTCGGTCTCTTTGTCTTGCATGATCAGCGAGGCGTGAATCAGCCCGCCCGAAGCCTCGAAGCGCAGTTCTTTATCGTTGTATTCGCGGCCGTACACGACGGCCGTATTGGCCAGCGGTCACCACACCGCGGCAAAGGACCGCTCTCCGATCTTGTCGTTGATCACCTCGTGGTGGTTGAGCAGATTGAGGCTGTAGGCCTTGGCCACGCCGTCGATCTCGACGCCGAGCACCCAGGCCTCGTCGGAGATCTTCGCCTCTTTGGCCGAGACGAACTGCGGTTCGTCCACCGAGGCGATCATGCCGCGAGGAATCAGCTGCTTGAAGGTGTCGGGCAGGTCGGGGTGCGGCTCGGGGAGCTGGGGCTTCTCTGCGGCGCGCGCCCCACCGGCCCAAGAAAGGGCGGCCAACAGCGCTAGCGCAGTGGTGGCCACCGTGGTCCCGGGACGGCCCCAGCCTCGGTCAGATCGAATCATCGGTTGTCTCCCATTTGGTTGTGGATCCTGAGCAGTCTACTGCGCGTTCGTCCGGAGTACGGCGCTGGTCGGGCGAGGGATTGCAACCACCGGGGGCGAAGCCGCAAGCGATGCGGAAAACCTCTTCAGCCTGCCGCGGTGAAACGGCGCGCAATCGGCGCATCAGGGGCCAGATTGCCGGTGAGCTGATGCCGACATGGGGGTTGTCCGGCTCGCGGCGGCGCTCGCGCGCACCTAGGATCACGCTGACGGTGAGCCGGGCGCACAGCAGGGGGAAGAGAAGGGCTACCTCCTCCTCGTCGAGAGCCACTTCGCCATGGTAGCCGGCGATGAGGCGGCTGCCGGTAGCCAAGGGGTCTTCCTGTCCGATCATGGCGTAGGCGGCGGCGATCGCCGGATCGCAGACCAGACTGCTCTTCACCACATCGCCAAAATCGATGAAGCCGGCGAGATCGCCGTGCTCATCGACCAGAACGTTGTGGATGTTGGCGTCGCTGTGGATCACGCTCTGGCGCAGCCCGGCCAGTCGCGGCTCGGCGAGGGTGCGAAATTGCAGCAGAAAGTACTCGGCGAGGGCTCGATGATCGCGGCGGGGAATGGTCGCGATGTGCTCGCCGGCTTGGGCGGCGTGGCGCAGGTCCCATTCGAACCGGCGCTCGGCGGAGGGATCGTCAAAGCTGGCCAGGGCTTTGTCCAGCTTGCCCAGCGCTCGGCCAAGAGTCGACAAGAGTTCCGGCCGGTACTGGTCCAATTCGGCCATCTGGCGACCGGCGACGAAGGTCAGCCGGCGTATCACGCACGGTGTGGCTGCATCGTCGACGACTTCCACCAGCGATGAACCGCCGGAGGCCGGGCAAACCCGCGGCAGCTGGAATTCCACCGGCTGCCGTTGCAAGTGGATCAGTACAGAATTCTGCAGCTCGACCGCTGGGCGCTGGTCGGCGGTGGAAACCTTCAGGATCGAGCGGTTGCCGGAAGAGTCTTCGAGCAGGAAGTTGCGGTCGTCATACGAGGGCAACTCACGGGCGGTGGCCCTCAGACCATAGTGATCCGCGGCCAGTTGGCGAGCGCTTTGTGGGCTGACCTGCGGCCGGCGAGGCTGGGTCATGATCGGATCTCCCCGACCGCCTGGGCGGCGAGTCGGGCGTAGTCCTCGGGAGTGTCGACATCGCGGACCACGCCAGGGTCGCCGGTGGGTAGCGAAACCAGCTCCTCGGCGTGCAGGGTCAGGAGTTGGCGCAGCCCCAGTTCAAGATCGAGTTGGGCGATCTCGCCGGCCAGCCGGTGGGCGATGGCCAGTGGGTGGCCGCGCTTGCCGCGCCAGGTTGGAACCGCCAGTGCGACGCCGGTCTGATCCAGGGCCCGAACGACCTGGGTGACACTCTCGGCCTTGAGGCGCGGCAGATCGGCGGGGCTGACCAGCAGGGTCGGCTCGCGGTAGAGCTGGAGCGCCACCGCGACACCGGCCTGAATCGTGCTCAGCATGCCCCGGTGGGGAGCCGGGTTTTCGACTTGGCGGATTTTGTGCTCTTTCGCCCAGTGGATCAGGGTGCGGTCGTCCGCTCGGGTGACCACGATGACGGCGTGCGCGCCGCCGCGTTCGAGCGCGCTGACGGTGGCGCCGATCAACGTCGTATCGCCGAAGGGCAGCAGGGGCTTGGCTCGTCCCATCCGCCGGGATCGGCCGGCCGCGGGGACCACGGCGACGACCTTGCGGTACTGCTTCCTCTCACGCCGAGGCGTCATGGTCGTGGTTTTAGCACGCCAACGGCTCTTCTACCGCCTCCGGGCCGGTACAATTCGCTCATGGTGAGTTCAGAAATGCCCTTTCGTTCGCCCTACCGCCATGGTTTCGTGCGCGCCGCGGTGTGCATTCCCTCGCTACGGGTCGCCGATCCTGCCTTCAACGCCGAGCAGTCCATCGAGCTGGCGAGGGAGGCGGCGCGCCAAGGGGCGCTGATCAGCCTCTTCCCTGAACTGGGGCTCAGCGGCTATTCCTGCCAGGATCTCTTCCACCAGCAGGCGCTGCTCGGGGAGGTGTTGACCGGCTTGGCGAGCTTCGTCGACGCCAGCTCGGAGTTGCCCGGCCTGTTCGTGGTGGGAGCGCCGCTGCGCTTCGCCGATCGGCTGTTCAACTGCGCCGTGGTGGTGCAGGGCGGTGCGGTGCGCGGCGTGGTGCCGAAGAGCTACCTGCCGAACTACCGCGAGTTCTATGAAAAGCGTCACTTCGCCCCGGCCTCGGTGGCACGCCGGCTCGGCAGGGCGGGCGAGTCGATGGTTCTTCTCGGGCGCGACGTTCCGTTCGGTGCCGACTTGGTATTCACCGCCCTCAACGTTGCTCATTTGACCCTCGGGGTCGAGATCTGCGAGGACCTCTGGGCCCCGGTTCCGCCCAGCTCGGCGCTGGCGCTGGCCGGCGCGACGGTGATCTGCAACCTCTCGGCGAGCAACGTCACCATCGCCAAGGCCGAATACCGGCGGCTGCTCTGCGCCTCGCAGTCGGGACGCACGGTCACCGCCTATCTCTACGCCGCGGCGGGAGCGGGGGAGTCGACCACCGATCTGGCCTGGGACGGCCACGGCATGATCCATGAGAATGCGCAGCTGCTGGCGGAAAGCGAACGGTTTGCCGCCGGGCCGCAACTGGTGATGGCGGATGTCGATGTCGAGCTGCTGAGCCAGGAGCGCATGCGGTGGACGGCCTTCAGCGACGGTCCCGGCGAGGCGGCCGAGCCCCGGTCGGTACGGCGGATCGAAATGGCCATCCAGCTTCCCGAACCGGCCAAGAACGAGCGCCTGCGCCGTCGCCTGCCGCGCTTCCCCTACGTGCCGGCCGACCCCGACTGTCGCGACGAGCGCTGCCGCGAGGTCTATGAAATCCAGGTGCAGGGGTTGAGCCAGCGGCTGCGCGCCAGCGCCATCGAGAAGGTGGTGATCGGAGTCTCGGGCGGCCTCGACTCGACCCAGGCGCTGCTCGTCGCCGCACAGACGATGGATCGCCTCGGTCTGCCCCGCCGCAACGTCCTGGCCTACACCCTGCCGGGCTTTGCCACCAGTGCACAGACCTTGGCCAATGGCTGGAAGCTGATGCGCGCACTCGGAGTCAGCGGCGAGGAAATCGACATCCGCCCGGCGGCCGAGCGGATGCTGGCCGACCTCGACCACCCGGCCTCGCGTGGCGAGGCGGTCTACGACATCACTTACGAGAACGTACAGGCGGGGCAGCGGACCTCGATCCTCTTCCGCCTGGCCAATCAGCAAGGCGCTCTGGTGGTCGGAACCGGCGATCTTTCCGAGCTGGCGCTGGGCTGGTCGACCTACGGCGTCGGCGATCAGATGTCGCACTACGGGGTCAACGCCTCGGTGCCCAAGACGCTGATTCGCCATCTGATCCGCTGGCGGGCGGACCAGGCGGAGCGCCGGGAGGAGGGCGGTGAACTGGCCGGCGTCCTGCGCTCGATCGCCGCGACGACCGTCTCGCCGGAGTTGGTGCCGGGCGAGGAGAACGGCGAACCCGCCCAGAGTAGCGAGGCGGTGGTCGGCCCCTACGATCTGCAAGACTTCCACCTCTACTGGATCAGCCGCTACGGCTTCCGCCCCAGCAAGGTCGCCTACCTGGCCCTGGCCGCGTGGGGAGAACTCGACCACGGCGAGTGGCCGCAAGGAGTGCCGGAAGCGTCGCGCACCGCCTACGACCTGCCGGCGATCAAACGGTGGCTCAGGGTCTTCCTCAAGCGCTTCTTCCAGACCAGCCAGTTCAAACGCTCCGCCCTACCCGACGGCCCCAAAGTCGGCTCCGGCGGCTCCCTCTCCCCCCGCGGCGACTGGCGAGCCCCCAGCGATAGCTCGGCGGATCTCTGGCTGCGGGAGTTGGAGGAGCGGGTACCGTAGGGAGGGTGGTTCTTGGTAGGCGTGCAGCCCGGCGGATCTCTCCGCTAGCGAGTACACGGTACTGAGTCCTGGCTACCAAGTCCCTTGACGATACACGCCAGCGTGATTACAATGTAATCACTCCAGGAGGTGTAGCCATGAGAGCGAGAATCGTCAGAATCGGTAATTCCAGAGGGATTCGCCTCCCCAAACCCATCATGGAACAAGTGGGTTTGACGGAGGAGGTCAAGCTGGAGGTTCGAGAGGGAACATTGGTGATCTCTCCCGCTGAGAGGCCCCGCGGGGGTTGGGCGGCGGCGGCGCAGGCCCTGTCGGGTCAGGGTGAGGAACCATTGCTCGACGCGCCCACTCCAACCCGCTTCGACGAGCAGGAGTGGGAGTGGTGAAGGTGACGGATGTGCGACGAGGGCAGGTCTATCTGGTTTCGTTGAATCCGACCCAAGGCCGCGAGATCAAGAAGACGCGCCCTTGTGTCATCGTCTCGCCCGATGAGTTGAACGCTTACATGCAGACCTACATCGTCGCGCCCCTGACCACGGGGAGTCACGGCTACCCATTCCGTATCCCCTGCCAGTTTCAAGGCAAGTCCGGTCATGTCGTCCTGGATCAGATTCGAACCGTGGATCGGGCGCGGTTGGTCAAGAGGCTCGGGCGGCTTTCCTCGCAAGCGCTTGACAAGTCGCTCTCGGTTCTCGGGGAGATGTTCGCCTCGTAGATGACGGATGAGTATTCCTGATCCATTGCCGCCACCCGACACCCGCCCCCTCTTCGCACCGCTAGGCCACGACCTTGTTGTGTTGCTGCGCTCTTTGACCCCTGAGGATTGGGGTCGCCCCACCGTCTGTTCCGCCTGGACGGTCAAGGAGATCGCGGCCCATCTGCTCGACACCGCTTGCCGGCGGATCTCTCTGGATCGCGACCACTACCCGCCGCCCGCGCCATCCCGGCCTGTGACCTCCCAAGAGGAGCTGGTGACGTGGCTCAACCAGCTCAACGCCGACTGGGTGAGGGCCTGCCGGCGGCTGAGCCCGGCGTTGCTGATCGATCTACTGGAGACCGCCGAGGCCGCTCTGGTGGCGACTCTCGCGGCTCTAGACCCCGACGAAGAGGCACGCTTCGCGGTTACCTGGGCGGGGGAAGAGAAGTCCAGCAATCGATTCGATACAGCTCGGGAGTTGACCGAACGGTGGCTGCATCAGCAACAGATCCGGCTGGCGGTTGAGGCACCGCCGTTGACTCGACCGAGCCTTTCCGGGGCGATCTTCGCCACCTTCCTGCGCGCCCTACCGCCCGCCTACCGGGCGACCGCGGCGGATGTTGGGACGGAGGTTGGCCTGACCATCGTGGGGGAGGAGGACTATCGCTTCGTACTGCGCCGGCAAGAGGAAGGGTGGCGGCTCGTGGCCGGTTCTTCAGCCGCGCCGATGGCCACGATTCGCATCGCGGAAGAACCGGCCTGGCTTCTCTTCACCAAGGGAATTGGCGGCTCGGAAGCTCGGAGCCTCGCGTGGCTGAGCGGTGCGGAATCGCTGGTGGCGCCTTTCTTCTCGGCTCTTGCCGTCATGGCCTGAGGTAGTGGGTTCAGGATCGGCGCAAGGGCAAGGTTGGCAAGAACTCGGGCGGCCGTCGCAGTTGCGACGCCTGTTCGTAGCTGTAGGCGATCTTGAGTAGGGTGGGCTCGCTGTAGGCGCGGCCGAAGAAGGAGATGCCCACCGGCAAGCCGTTGACGTAGCCGGCCGGTACGGTGATGTTCGGATAGCCGGACACCGCCGCCGGAGTCGAGCTGCCGCCGCCGAAGTGGTCGCCGTTGATCAGGTCGATGGGCCACGGCGGCCCGCCGGTGGGGGCGAGGATGGCGTCGAGTTTGTGCTCGTCCATCACCCGGTCGATTCCCTCCTGGCGCGCCGCGCGTTGCGCCGTCGCCAAGGATTCCAGGTACTCCTCGCTGGTCAGCGGTCCCTTCTCCTGCGCCTCGATCAACAGCTCCTGGCCGAAGAAAGGCAGCTCCTGGTCGCGGTGCTGTTGGTTGAAGTCGATCAGCTCGGCCAGGCTGTGCACCTTGGCGCCCTCCGAGAACTCGGCGAGATAGCGGTTCAGGTCGGCCTTGAACTCGTAGAGCAGCACATTGAATCGGGCCTGACGACTGTCGCGCGGCATCTCCAATTCGGTCGGATCGACGATCTGCGCTCCGCGCTTGCGCAGGGTCTCGATCGCCGCCTCCATCAAGGCGTCGACCCTCTCGTGGAAGTCGAAGAAGTTGCGGCCGATCCCGATGCGCATGCCACGCAGGCCGTCGGGATCGAGGTAGGCGGTGTAGTCGCTCTGCGCGTGCGGCGCCGCCTGGGCGGTCAAAGGGTCGTGAGGATCTTCGCCGACCAACGCGCCGAGCAGCAGCGCCGCGTCGCGCACCGTGCGCGCCATCGGTCCGGCGGTGTCTTGGCTGTGCGAGATGGGGACGATCCCGGAGCGTCCAATCAGGCCGACCGTCGGTTTGATGCCCACCACCGAGTTGGCTGAGGAAGGGCAGACGATCGAACCGTTGGTCTCGGTGCCGATGGCGATGGCGCACAAACTGGCCGCCGCCGCCGCGCCCGATCCCGCGCTGGAGCCGCAGGGGCTGCGGTCGAGCACATAG
The DNA here is from genome assembly GCA_024277255.1 of Acidobacteriota bacterium. Taxonomy (GTDB): domain Bacteria; phylum Acidobacteriota; class Thermoanaerobaculia; order Multivoradales; family SZUA-115; genus SZUA-115. The sequence goes on from JAJRVQ010000104.1 coordinate 31,105, forward strand.
GGATTGCGGGTTTGACCGCCGCGCCCGCTCCAGCCGCTCGACGAGCGGTTGGAGCGGAAGTTGGCCCACTCACTCAGGTTGGTCTTGCCGAGGATCACCGCTCCCGCCCGGCGTAGCTTGACGGCCACGGCGGAGTCGCGCGGGGCCTTGGCGCCGAGAAGAGCCAGCGAGCCGGCGGTGGTCTGCATGCGGTCGGCGGTGGCGATGTTGTCCTTGATCAGGATCGGGATGCCGTGCAGTGGCCCGCGCGGCCCGTTCTCCTGACGCTCGGCGTCCAGTGCGCCGGCGATCGCCAGCGCCTCCGGGTTGGTCTCGATCACCGAGTTGAGGGCCGGGCCGCCTCGATGAGCGCCGCGGTCGATCCGTTCGATGCGGTCGAGGTAGCCTTCGGCGATCGAGCGCGCCGTCAAGCGGCCGTCGGCCATCGCCTGCGACAGCTGATCCACCGTCAGTTCGGCCAGGTCGTGGCTTGCTGGTGCGGGCGCAGCGGCCTTGCTGCCGGTCTCGGCTTCGCCGGCCGACAGCTTCATGCGCTCCAGCGCACCGAGCGCCGTTGTGGCGGCGCCTACCTTGAGGAACGTCCTTCGATCGACCATCGCTCACCTCCGTTGACCACACTGGTTTATGCCAGTGTAGCGCTACGTCCACGAACTACGCGGTCAACCGTTGGAAGTCGCTGCCGCTGGGGTTCTGGAAGAGGCGCAGGTCGAACTCCGGCGCCACTGCCAGGATGTGATCGAAGATATCCGCTTGGAGATTCTCGTAGGCCGCCCACTCGGTGGTCGAGCTGAAGCAGTAGACCTGGATGGGAAGACCGTCTGGTGTCGGCTCCAGCTGGCGCACCAGGAGGGTCATCTCTTGGTTCACGCCGGGGTGGTTGCGCAAGTAGGCGAGCAGATAGGCGCGGAAGATACCGACGTTGGTCAGACGACGGCCGTTGACCAGGCTGGCGTCGTCGATCCCGTGCTCGTCGTTCCAGGCCGCCAGCCGCTCCTGGCTCTCCTCGATGTAGGCGGCGATGTATTGGATCTTCGCAAAGCGCACGAGCATCTCGGGGGTGCAGAACTGGATCGAACTCTTATCGATATGAACCGACCGGCTGATCCTTCGCCCGCCCGATTCCTCCATGCCGCGCCAGTTTTTGAACGAGTCGCTGATCAGCGCGTAGGTCGGGATGGTGGTGATCGTCTTGTCCCAGTTCTGGACTTTGACCGTGGTCAGCGCGATGTCGATGACGTCGCCGTCGGCGCCGTAGCTGGACATCGAGATCCAGTCCCCTTTCGACAGCATGCGGTTGGTCGACAGCTGAATCCCGGCGACCAGTCCGAGGATGGGATCCTTGAACACCAGCATCAGCACCGAGGCCAGCACTCCCATGCCGCTGAGCAGGAAGATCGGGGACTTGCCGAGGAGGGTGGCCAGGATGACGATGAACGCGGACAGGTAGAGACCGATCTTGGCGACCTGGGTGAAGCCTTTGAGCGGCACCTGTTTGGAGACGGGAAAGGTGTTGTAGATCTCGAGGACGGCGTTGAGCAGCGCGTCGAAGGCGAGCAGCGCGACGACGATCATGTAGATCAGAGAACCGGCTCGAACGCCCGCGATCACCGGCTCGCTTCCGCGCAGCGCCACCGGTGCGAGGAGATAGAGAACGATGCCCGGAGCGAGGTGGGCGAGCCAGAAGAAGACGCGGTGTTCGAGCAGCCGGTTGTCCCACTCCGTCTTGGTTCTCTTCACCGCGGAACTGACGATTCTGAGCAGCAGCCGTTTGGCGACGAAGAAGGAGACGGCTGCGAGGAGCAAGAGCAGGAACAGCACGGTGGCGCCAACCACCAGGGCGGTCGCCTCCGGGCTCAGGCCGAGTTCTTGGATGAGCTGGCTGATTTGTTCGAACATCGGTGGGGGGCTTCCTGGGATAGTGAAGGGGGACGATACCGCAGGTTTGCGGCACAGGCGCGGCGGGTTCGCTGGGAATTCGCCGCCGTATCCGTCAGCGTTGACTCGCTCGCGACCGCTCTGATCACCCGTCCTGCCATGGGTTGAGCAGCATGGCGCCGGTGTTGACAAAGTCGGTGACGTTGCGCGTCATGAGATGAAGGCCGTGTCGGATGGCGGTGGCGGCGATCAGCCCGTCGGAGGCAGGAATCGTTCGCCCTCCAGTCTGCGCGCCGGCGGTGAGTTCGCCCCAGATTCGCGCCGTCTCGGTGTCGATCGAAAGAATGCGGTCCGCGTAGTCTTGCTCCAAGGTTTCCAGCCAGCGGCGCAGGGTCCGCTTGCGCTCTCCTGCGGCCAGTAGTTCGATACCCTTGGTCAACTCGCCGACGGTGAGAACGCTGAGGAACAAGTTGTCTCCAGGGATTGAAGTCACCCGTTCGCGAACTCTTGGATCACCCTGTTTGCGCTGGATCTCCGAGAGAACGCAGGTATCGAGGAGGATTCTCACAGGGTGACGTCGCGCATCGGCGCCGGATCCCGGCTGAGGTCGAGTTCCTCCAGGTCTGGGCCATTGAGTAGGAAGTCGGTGAACGACTGCTTGCGGCCGGTGAATACCTCGTAGTCCCGCTCCGCGAGTACCACCACAGCGTCCTTGCGGCGCACCACTCGCTGGGGACCCTCGGTGAGGGCGAGACGCACGACCTCGCTGAGCTTGTTCTTCGCTTCGGCCAGCTTCCAGTTCATGATGAGTTCTCAGGTTGTGTCGGTTTGACCAGGAAATCTAGGCGATCTAGACGATTTTGGCTCGAATGGCTACCGAAGTCAAGAGTAAGGCTCTAGAGTGGCTCGGCGCTAGAATCGCACCCGTCGTATTGGCGGTCCTGCCGAGCGAAGCTGGCTGATCCAAGATCCACTTTCGCCAATTCTGGAGGTTGCCCGTGATTTCAATCCCTCGTCGGCCTTGGCTCGTTGTCTCCTCATCGTTGTGGTTGCTGACGATCCTGGTGCCCTTCGTCGCCCCGCCGGCTCTTGCCGATGAGCCCTTGGCGATCGTCGGCGCGACGGTGATCGATGTGGCCGAGAGGGGTGATCGCGCCAACGACATCGAGGATGCCGTGGTGCTGATCGAGGATGGGAAGATCGCCCGCGTCGGCCGGCGCGGGGAGGTGGAGCTACCGGCGGGTATCGAGGTGGTGGACGGCACGGGTCGCTACCTGGTTCCCGGTCTGGTCGATGGCTTCGCGGCGATCAACCAACAGGCCTACGCCAATGCCTACCTGGCGAGCGGCGTGACCTCGATCATCGCCGTCTCGGGCGGTCGCCGGGGGGAGCTGTTCGCCGATGCCGAGCCGGGGCCGCATTTGCATCTGCTCGACGCTGTGGGCTTCGAGCGCGGGACCACGGCGGAGCACCTGGAGGCGGTGGATGCGCTGGCTGAGGCGGGCAACACCATCGCCCTTTTGATGTACAAACTGGAGCCCGATCAGCTCGCCGCGGTGACCGCGCACGCCGAGAGTCTGGGGATGGGGACCATCGGCGAGCTGGGGCTGTCGACCTATTCGCAGGGAATCGCCGCCGGCATCGACGCCTTCGTTCACACGACGCGCTATTCGCTGGCCCTGGCCTCCGCGAAGATGGCCCGTGGGGTCGCCGAAGAGCCGTTCAGCGACGATCTGGAGAGCCCCAAGTGGCTCTACTACCGCTGGTTGACCGAGCTATCGCCCTTTGATCCTCGGTTGGCGCGCTACGCCGAGGAGCTGGGGGCTTCGTCCGTCTCGTTGATGCCCACCCTGAGTTTGCTCTACCTCGATCTGCCCTGGGCCGAGAACCCCTGGCTCGACCCGATCGCCCGCTTGCTCGACCCCGGCTCGATCAACAACCCGGCCGACCGCGAGACCGGCCGCCACGTCACCAACCCGGCCCATCAGGTGGCCTACTCGGCGCTGGCGCGCAGCGAGTACCTGCTCGACGAGGCCTACCACCGCGCCGGTGCCCGTTACCTGGCGGGCAGCGGTACCGACGTGTGGGGCACCATGCCGGGAATCTCGCTGCACCAGGAACTCGAAGCCTTGGTGCGCATCGGCCACACCCCGCGCCAGGCGTTGGCTGGCGCGACCAGCAACTTTGCGGCGACCTTCGACCACTGGGGGCCGGTGGGCAGGGTCGAAGAGGGCTTGCAGGCCGATCTTTTGCTCTTGCGCGACGACCCGCGCCAAAGCGTCAAGGCTCTGCGCTCGATCGAGCGGGTGATCCTCGCCGGCCGCTCACTCGGTCCCGAGGCTCTGCTGAGCCGGCCGGGTGGCGACGGTGAGGTGCTGTCGCACACCGCCGAGCCATGCGCTGAAGATGACCGCAGTCCTTATCGAGGCCCACCGCCCGGAGCGCCTGATCCTCTATGAAGGCGGTGACCATTCGCTGAGCGAGTACCGCGAGGAGAGGCTTCTCAGGACCCGCGAATGGCTCGACCGCTACGTGCGCGACGGCGCCCAGCCACCCAGCTTGGTGCCGCACGGCGACTGAGCGTCAGCTCGCATTACTCTCTTGGCTCCGTCACGGTTCCGAAACTCTTGTGCACCTGTAGCTTGGAGATAGCTATTCGCCACAATTCGGTGGAAGGTTGAGCGAGTGGTAGGTGGGCCAGCACGCCTGTTTGATGCCGGCCGGCGGTTTGCCGTTTGCCTGGCCAACGATCGTGGCGTTGTCGAATTCGTCCTCCGCGATGATTCCGGGCAAGACAGCTTTCTCTTGGCCTTGGCAGGCAGAGGGAGTGGCCCTCTTGACCTGTATTCAATCGCGTCTTGGAGAAGGAGAGTAAAGAGCTATGAAGAACCCGAGATTCCTCGGTCTGTGTACAGTTTTGTCTTTGATGCTGATCGCACCGGTCGCCCTCGCTGCCCAATCGGGTGGCGTGGACGTGGGACCGGCTCATCCGGAGATCGGAACCCTCCAGCAGATTCTTGACGATCTGGCGGCGGGTGCTCTCGACTTCGATGATCTACGCCGGTTTGGCCTCTCCGTCTTTTCCACGCCGTTCAATACGTACGACGGTCTCGGCGACGGCCCCTTCGATCCCTCGGAGCTCGACACCGCGGCATTCGGCCATCGCCCCACCCTGCAGGGCAACGGCCAGATCCTGCGCGTCAACGGGTTGGACGCGCAGAGCTGCAATGAATGTCATTCCCTGGTCAGCCACCGCACGCGCCCGCCGCAGTTGGGCCTCGGCGGCGTCGGTGGGATGGTACAAAACGCGATCATCATGCCCACTTTGATCGACGTGGCGGATTCCTTCGACGATCGGGTCCTCTTCCAGAGTGGCCACGATCCGGAACTCGACCTGGTTTTCGACGGCGTGGCCGATTTCAACGGCCGCTTTTCCAATCCGCCCTTCCTCTTCGGCGGGGGCGGTGTCGAGGCGCTGGCCAAGGAGATGACCCAGGATCTCCAAAAGCTGCTCGCCATCGCCCAAAGCTCTCCCGCCGGCACCACGGTGGTTCTCAAGACGCACGGCGTCAGATTCGGCAGCATCACCTCGCTGGGTGGCGGACAGGTCGACCTCTCGGCGGTGCAAGGCGTCGGTTTCGCCGACAACTCGACCCACGATCCCGCCGATGTACTGGTGGTGCGCCCCTTCGGTCGCAAGGGCGAGAACTTCTCGATGCGCGATTTCGACCGCGGCGCAATGCAATTCCACTTCGGTGTGCAGCCGGTGGAAGTCGTTGGTGAAGACGTTGACGAGGACGGCGACTCGGTGACCAACGAGGTCTCCGTGGCGGAGATGAGCATGCTGCACATCTTCAGTGTCACCAACCCGGTTCCTGTGGTGGACACCTCTTCCCTGCAGGCGCGGAGTGGTTTCAAGTACTTCCGCGACATCGGTTGCTCCAAGTGCCATATCCCGGCGCTGGTCACCAACTCCCCCTCCCTGCCGCTGGCCCACCCGGAGGTCGCCAATGCACCGTACGACAACGTCTACCTCAAGATCGATCTGACCGAGGTGGGATTCCAGGAGGTCAGCAACGGCGGTGTCATCGTGCCCCTCTTCGCCGACCTGAAACGCCATGCTATGGGACCGCGTCTCGCCGAGACCTTCGAACGGGGAGGCGATGTCGCTCAGGATGAGTTCACCACCGCCCGCCTGTGGGGTATCGCGGACACCGCTCCCTACCTTCACGATGGCCGGGCCACGACTCTCTACCAGGCGATCGAGTTCCACGGCGGCGAGGCGCAGACGGTCCGAGATCAATTCTTGAACCTCTCCGACGCGGCGCAGAAGTCCATCCTTGCTTTCCTGATGACGCTACGCACCCCCGAGGAGCCCAACGAGGAGCTTCTACCGCTGGATCCTTGACCCTCTCGGCTGATCCTGTGATCACCCCACCGCCGCCGGGTTTCGCGGCCTGGCGGCGGTGGAGCCGTGCCGTGCTCTTGGCCGCCTGCGGCGCCTTGGTGGTGGGCTGTGTCACCGGTGGCGGTCACCCTTCGCCTCCTTCAGCTGCGAGCGCGGTGACGCGCCGGCCAGCACAGTTGGCAACCCCCCGGCAGGATCGCTCCGACCGTGTCACTTCGCTCGCCGAAACCGAAACCGGTACCGATACACCGCTGATCAGCGCGCTGCGCGGCGGCCGGCCACAGGTCGCGGCGCAGCTGCTGGCCGGCGGTGCCGATCCCAACCAATCGGGCGAGCACGGTCGCACTCCATTGATGTGGGCGGTGAGCGGAGGGTACCGCGCTCTCGTCCACTCCTTGCTCGCCGCCGGTGCCGACCCCAACGCCCAGGATGGCTCGGGAAACACCGCACTCTTCTTTCCTCCGGCTTCGGGTGATCCGGCGGTGGTGGAAGCTCTACTCGCCGCCGGAGGCCGTCCACAGGTTGTCAACGGCGCCGGACGGAGCCCTCTGATCGCCGCCGCCTCCCTCGGTCATCGGCGTATCGTGGCGTTGCTGTTGACGCGGGAGGTGGCCGTCGACGCTGCTGCGGCTGATGGGTGGACCGCGCTGGCGGAGGCGTTGAACCACCAGCATGAGGAGACGGCGGCACTCTTGTTTGACCGAGGGGCGGCGATCGAGATTCAGCTGGCGGAGGGCTGCCCTCTCCTCCAGCTGTTCGCCGCGCGTGGCAACCTCTCCGCCGTCGGCTTCCTCATCGACCACGGAAGCGAGGTCAACCGTTCGGCCGGCGCCGACTGCCACGCAGGCGAAACTCCCCTCGGCGCCGCGGCTCGCGCCGGCCGTTCGAAAGTCGTCGAGGCCCTTTTGGCAGGCGGCGCGGATACCGAGATCTATGATCGCAGCGGCTATACTCCGCTGTTGAGGGCGGCGGACGAAGGCCGCGCGAAGGCCGTCGCAGCTTTGCTCGCCGGCGGCGCCGCAGTGGATCGACCCACAGGCGATGAAACGGCGAGCACCGCTCTCCTCTTGGCCGCTCGCAAGGGACACCGCGCGGTGGTCGAAGCGTTGTTGGCGGCTCGCGCCGACGTCCAGGCTGCTACCCGTGGTGGGGTCACGGCTTTGATGTACGCGGCCTACTACGGCGACCGGCCGCTCACCGAAATGTTGCTGCGCTCCGGGGCCGAGATCGATGCCCGCAACCGCAATGGCAACAGCCCCCTCCTCTTTGCCGTGGTACGCGGGCAGGAAGAAGTCGTGCCGCTTCTCCTGCAAGCCGGTGCCGAAGTTGATGTGGAGACCTTCGTCGAAGCCTTCGGTCGGGTCACGCCGCTGATGCTCGCGGCGGGCCGCAACCATCGGTCGATCGCTCGCCAACTCCTCGCTGCCGGCGCTGCCGTCGACCGCCCCTGCCAGGTCGACGGCTTCGGCTTGGTCACTCCGCTGATGGTGGCCGCCCAACGCGGCTACACCGAGGTGGTGGCGGCACTGCTCGCCGCGGGAGCCGATCCCTTGCGCCGGGAGGCGGGGGCCATCTCGGCCCTCGATAGGGCACGCCGTGCCGGCCATGTCGCGATCGTAGAGTTGATGGAGGCGCGCTCGGATTCGGCGTCGTTTTCACCTCCGCCGCTTTGACGATAGGCTGGCGAGGCTGTTTTTTTGGGTCGATAGAGCTACTGCGCAGCGCAGTGGGAGGGTTTGATGAGATCACGGTGGATGAGTGTCGGGTCGAGCTGGAGGTTGGTTGCCGCACTGTTCTTGTGCTCGCTGTGGGTGGACAGCCCGGGGCTGTGGAGCGAGCAGGCCGCGACAGCCACCAAGGAGCCGCTCGCCGCGGAGTCGGTCGCGGCCGACGGGTTCGCGGGGAGCGTGGCGGTAGTCGGTGTTCGCCTCTTCGATGGCGAGCGGACAGTTCCCAAGGCGACCGTGGTCTTTTCCCAGGGCAAGATCATCGCCGTGGGGGCCGAGGTCGAGGTGCCGGAGGGGGCGGTGGTCGTCGCCGGTGAGGGCAAGACTCTTCTGCCCGGCTTCATCGACTCGCACACCCACAGCTGGGGCGATGCGCTGGAGCGGGCTGTTGTCTTCGGGGTTACCACCCAGCTGGACATGTTCACCGACCCGCGCTTCTTGCGCCAGGTCCAGGCGGAGCAGGCCCAAGGCAAGCCGCTGCCGCGTGCCGACATGATCTCGGCCGGCGTTCTGGCCACTGCGCCCGGCGGCCATGGTACGCAATTCGGTGTGCCCATCCCGACGCTGACGGCGACCGATCAAGTCAAGGATTGGATCTCTGATCGGGTTGTCGAGGGCTCTCAGTTCATCAAGGTGGTGATCGAAGACGGTTCACTCTTCGGCCGTGAGATCCCCACTTTGGATCGACAGATCGTGGCGGCGGTGATCGTCGAGGCCAAGCGCCACGGTTTGCTGGCGGTGACCCACACGCACACCCTGGAGGGTGCGCGGATGGCGATCGAGAGCGGCACCGACGGTCTGGCCCATCTTTTTCTCGACCATGCCGCCGACGACGAACTGCTGCGGCTGGCGAAGGAGCACGGGATCTTTGTCGTGCCGACGATGACGGTGCTCGAAAGCGCCACCGGGGTGGCTTCGGGGACCTCGCTGGTGGCCGACGAGCGGCTGGCTCCCTTCCTCAACTCGGCGGAAAAGGTCAACCTCGCCAAGGCCTTTCCCAGCCGTGGGCTCACTATGTCGGTGGTCGAGGAGACGGTACGCAAACTACGCGCGGTGGGCGTACCCATCCTGGCCGGCTCTGACGCTCCCAACCCCGGGACGACGCACGGCGCCAGCATTCACCGGGAGATGGAGCTGCTGGTCGGCGCCGGCCTGACACCGAGCGAGGCTCTCAAGGCCGCCACCGCCGCTCCGGCGGACGCCTTCGGTCTCAAAGATCGGGGGCGTGTCGCGGTTGGGCAACTCGCCGACTTGGTGCTGGTGGAGGGTGATCCGACCGCCGAGATCACCGCCACCCGCTCCATCGCCGCGGTGTGGAAGCGGGGCTTGCCGATCGATCGGCCCGCCGTCTCGGCGCAGCAGCGCCAGGTGGCGGAAGCGCAAGCGGAGGCCAGTCGGCCGCGGCGCGAAGCGGGTCTGGTCAGCGACTTCGAGAGCGGTGTGGAGGCGGAGTACGGCTTTGGTTGGACGGCGTCGACCGATCAGTTCTTGGGCGGCAAGTCGGTGGTGGAACTCGGCTGGTCGCCAGAGGGCGCCGCGGGCAGCGACGGAGCGTTGCTCATCCGGGGTGAGATCCGCGAGGGCTTCGCCTATCCCTGGGCGGGAGCGATGTTCTTTCCCGGCTCGGCGCCGATGGAAGCGGCGAATCTCAGTTCCATCGAGACGCTGACCTTCGATGTTCGAGGCGCCGGCAGGTTCCGCGTGCTGTTGTTCGCCCAGAGCCTGGGGCAGACCCCGACGCAAGAGGAGTTCGACTCCACCGACGAATGGCGCACGGTCCACATCGATCTGACCCAGGTGCAGAATCTCAAGATGGACGGCTTTGTCGCCTTCTTGATTTCGGCCGGGGCGCAGCCCGGAGAGTTCGAGCTGCGGGTCGACAATGTCGCCTTTGAGTGAGGTTGGTTACCGCGGCACTGTGCTCCTCGCGGCACCGTGTTCATCGCGGCACCGTGCTCACAGCGCCCGCAGCTTCTTGAGCGCCGGCTCGTCGGCGACCAGCACCAGCCGGTCGCCCCGTTCGACCACCGTGCTCGGTTCCGGTACGACATCGAGCGTCTGGTCGATACCCGACCCTTGAGGTCTGCGGACGACCAGAATCTGGGCACCGTAGCGCGCCCGGACATCCAGATCGCGGATCGAGCGGCCGATGAAGATGCCGGGAGCGTCGATCTCGGCCATGCGGTGGTGCTTGCCGAGGATGACCTCTTCCGTTGAACTTGCTGCACTGACGCTGCTCGAAATCTCCGAAACCATGTCGCGCTTGAGGATCTCTTCGTTGTAGGCGTCCAGCAGGTGGCGCCGGCTGACCACTCCGACCAGCTTTCCGTTCTCGGTCACCGGCAGCTCCTCGCGGCTCTTGCCGCCGAAGATACGCATGACGGCGTCGAGGCTCTGGTTGGGTTGCAGGGTGCGGGAGTCTTCGCGCGCCAGATCGCCGGAGGTGAGCCGCTCGGTGGCGAGAGTGTCGGAGGCGCTGCTCTTGCGGATGGTGTTGCGCAGCTCGGGCAGTGCGATGGTGCCCACGAAGGTGCCGTCGTCGTCGATGACATAGATGCGGGCGGTTGGCTGATCCGCCACCCGTTCGACGAGTTGTCCGACCGAAACCTCTGCCTGTACCGTGGCGAAGGTCGGACTCATCACGTCGCGGACACTGAGGGCGCGCAGTACGTTGATGTCCTGGCCCTTGCGGATGTTGATGCCGCGCCGGCGCAGCTTGAGGGTGTAGATCGAGTCGCCACTGAGACGGGTGGCGACCAGCGTCGAGATGATGCAGGCGGCCATCAGGGGAACGATCAGCTTGTAGTCCGAGGTCAGCTCGAAAATGATCAAGATGGCGGTGATCGGGGCGTTGGTCGCTGCCGCGACGACCGCCCCCATGCCCACCAGGGCGTAGGCGCCGGGTGACTGAACGATCGAAGGTAGCCAGCCCTGGAAGGTGGCCCCCAGCGCTCCGCCGGTCATCGCGCCGATGAAAAGCGAGGGGGCGAAGACGCCGCCGGAACCGCCAGAGCCGATGGTGATGCTGGTGGCGATGATCTTGAGGACCAACAACAACCCCAGCAGCGTGATCGCCGTCTCGCCGCGCAAGGCTTGCTCAATCGCCTCGTAGCCGACGCCGAACACTTGCGGGTAACCGATGCCGATGACTCCCACCACGGCTCCGCCTAAGGCGGCGACGGACCAGACCGGCATAGGTAGTTGATCCGCCCAATCCTCCGTTTTGTAAAGCACCTTGACGAAAGCCAGGCCGACCAGTGCCGATACGATCCCCAGCAGCGCGTAAATGGCGAGTTCCCAGGCGCTGGTGAGGGAGTATTCGGGGACGACCAAACCGGGGAAGTCGCCAAGGTAGTGGCGTGCAATGACGGTAGCCACCACCGAGGAGATGACGATCGGGCTGAATTGAGTCACGGCGAAATCACCGAGGATGATCTCCACCGAGAAGAGGGCGCCGGCCAAGGGGGCGTTGAATGTCGCGGCGATTCCCGCCGCGGCTCCACAGCCCACCAGGGTGCGCAGCCGTGTCCCGGAGAGCTGAAGCCACTGGCCCAGCGTCGAGCCCAGGGCTGAGCCGATTTGCACGATCGGTCCTTCGCGCCCCACCGAACCGCCGCTTCCGATGGAGATCGCCGAGGCGAGCGTCTTGACCACCACCAGTCGCGGTCGCATCGCCCCCGATCGCAGCGCCACCGCCTCCATCACCTCGGGCACGCCGTGCCCCTTCGCTTCGCGCGCCAGGTAATAGACCATCGGTCCAACGATGAGGCCGCCCAGAGCCGGGATCAGCACGATGTACCAAGACGGGTGTGCTGATACCTGGGAGACGGAGTAGGGTCCGTGGCCCCAGGTGAAGCCCTGCATCATGGAAATCAGCTTGCGAAACAGCACGGCACCGGCTCCGCCGAGGCAGCCGACCGCCACCGCCATGGTCACCATAAACGTGTGTTCGGCCTGCTTGGCACGGGAGAGAAGATTCTTGAACATGTTGGCCTCGAATCTCGCATCCGGAAGGGCTCCGAAGCGGGTGGCGGACAGTGTGCGAGAAGACCCTAAGCGTGTCAAGAAGAGATTGAACGGGGTACCGTCTCGCCGTCCTGGCCGGCTTTCCCGCCGGCTGGACAGTGGCCGCATGTGAGCCATTCTCCGGTGCCCCGCAGACGACAACCGCGGCGGTGCGTTTGCGCAGTATGATGATGCGTGCCGGCAGCCGGCCAACGCTCTCCATGATCGAAGGAAACACTCACGGCCTCCAAACTTCGCAGCGCAAAGCGCTGGAGCGGACCTTTCGGCGCAAGGTTGGCAAGAGCGAGGTGGTCTCCCCTGAGTTGGCTCGTCATCTGACCGGTCTGTCGCGCGAGATGGGGCGCCAAGTCGGTGTGCTGCTCAGCCGCGAGGGGGTGGTCAAGAGCGTCGTGGTGGGGGACGCCCACCAGTTGATGCTGCCCGATGTCGGCCGGCTGCGAGGTGGCCCCGGCCGCTTCCGCGGCCTGCGCTTGGTGCATACCCACCTGCGCGGGGAGCCGCTGTCGGCGGACGATCTCAACGACCTCGCCCTGCTGCGGCTCGATCTCGTGGCGGCGATCGAGGTGATGGAGGACGGCGGCGCGGGGAGTATCGAACTGGCCCATCTGGACCCCGCCGGCTTGGTGGCCGACGATGTTGGCGAGGTGGGCGCAGAGTCGCCGGCGGCGGAGCCGGTGGAGCCGTTTCGCCGCATTCTGGCGCGCGACATCCACGCTCTCGACTTCGATTTCGAACTCTCCATCGGCGCGCTGGAGGCGGAGTACACCCGTCTGCATGGCGGCCCGGGTGGCAAGAAGGAGGAGGAGCGCGCGCTCGTTGTCGGCCTCGAACCGGACGACGAACACTTCGCCGAGATGCTGGAGCTGGTCCGCTCCTCCGGGGTGGTGATCGCCGGTACGCTGAGGCAGCGCCGGCGCAAGCTGCACCCGAAGACGGTGGTCGGTCGCGGCAAGCTCCAGGAGCTGGTGCTCGAAGGGATGCGCCGCCGAGCGACGGTGGCGATCTTCGATGTGGACCTCAAACCGGCGCCGGCGCGGGCCTTCGAAGACGCCACCGGGTTGAAGGTGATCGATCGCACGCAGCTGATCCTCGACATTTTCGCCCAGCGGGCCAAAAGCCGCGACGGCAAACTGCAAGTCGAGTTGGCGCAGCTCAAGTACTCGCTGCCGCGGCTGACCGAGAAGGACGCCGGCCTCTCCCGGCTGACCGGCGGGATCGGTGGCCGAGGCCCCGGCGAGACGGTGATGGAGATCGGCCGGCGGCGGATTCGCGACCGCATTAGGGCATTGGAAAAACAGGTGGAGCAGCTCTCCCGACAACGGGACCTGCGCCGCCAGCGCCGCCGCCGGGCGGAAATCCCGGTGCTGTCGATCATCGGCTACACCAACGCCGGCAAGTCGACGCTGCTCAACGCGATGACCAACAGCAAGGTCGAAGTCCAGGACAAGCTGTTCATGACCCTCGACCCGACCAGCCGTCGCCTGCGGTTCCCGCGCGAGGGGGAGGTGATCATCACCGATACGGTGGGTTTCATCGCCGATCTGCCGCCGGACCTGATCGCCGCCTTTCGCGCCACCCTCGAGGAGCTGGCTGACGCCGACCTGCTGTTACATGTGGTCGATGCCGCGGACCCACAACTCGAAGCCAAGGTAGCCGCGGTCGACAAGCTGTTGCGGGAGCTGTCGGTGAAGGAGATCCCGCAACTGATGGTGCTCAACAAGGCCGACCTGCTGAACCCGGCCGCGGCGGAGGCCCTGGAGCGTCGCTACCGGGGCGTGGCCGTCTCGGCGACGCAGCGCCAGGGGCTGCGCAAGCTGGTCGCCGTCGCCGAGCAGCGGCTGGGCGACGGCCGGAAGTTGATGCGGCCCGAGGCCGTCTATCGATAGGTCGACTGCTACCGGCGCCGTTGGCCGGGAGCCTCGAAGAAGACGACCAGCCGGCCGACCTGCGCTCGTGCGGAGCGGTTGTCGAAATGGGCGTAGATGATGGTGCCGGACGGCGTCTTGCGGACCTTCGGGTGGCCGGGCCAGATGGCGCCTCCGGTCGAGCACTCCTGGCCGGCGCTGCAGCCCGCCTGATCCCGCTCGTGGCGCGCCTCGTAGCGGTAGCCGCGGTAGAGACTACCGGCGGGTAGAAAGACGGCGAGCACCTGGCAGGAAGATGCCGGATCGGCCAGCGGGGCGAGCAGGCTGGTCACCCGCTGAGCCATCTCCGGATGGATGCTCCTGGTGGCGGCGCCGGTGGTCGGATCGATCAAGGGTCCGGCCCAATAGTCCTCGGCGAGGCCGGCGCGGCCGCCGGCGAGGGCGACGATGTTGGCCAGGGCCGCCTCGGCGCCGCCGCAGTTGCCGCCGGCAGCGGCGGGCGCGGCCAACTGTTCGACGACGAGAGCCGTCTCTCCGGGCGGGCAATCGGGGCAGGAGCCGCCGCTGCGCAGGACGGCCGAGGGGCGAAGTCGAGCTAGAGCGTCGGACGGATCCCATGGGGCTGTGCTGGCGGGCGGAGCGGTGACTTCGGCAACCGGCGGCCGGGTGGTTCGCGGTGCTGGTGTTACGGGAACCGCGGCCGCAGGGGCCGGGGGTGTAGGCGTAAGTTCAGGCGCAGGCGTAGGTTCAGGCGTAGGTTCAGGCTCAGGCGTGGGCTCAACCGCAGGCGGTGTCGGCACCGGGGGAATCGTGGCTGGCGCTTTCACCTCCGGCTTGCTCGGAGGTGGCGAAGAGGGCGGCTGCGGCTTGGCGACTTCGGTCGAGGGCGGCTGGGTCGTGGGTGCCGGCTTTGGGGTGGACGCTGTGGTGGGTGTGGTCGGCTCAGCTCTTGGTTCAGCTTTCGGTTCGGCTTTCGGTTGGGGCTTCGGCGCCACCGGAGTGGCCTGTGGAGTCGGCTGTGGAACCGGCGCGGGGGCCGGGGTCGGTATGGCGGGTGGTGTCGCTCGTGGAGCTGTCTCCCCGGGCCGTGTTTCCCGGGGCCGTGTTTCCCGCCGTCGTGCTGTGCCGGATCGAGGTGCCGCCTTCGACTTCTCTCGCCGACCTCTCTTGCTCGTCGGCCGCGCTTGTCCTTGGCCTCTCTGGCTGCCGGTCTTGAAGAACTTGAAGCTCAGCGTGGCCTCGGTACCCTCGCGCAACGGGCCGGCGGTGACGACCGGTGGCTTTCCCGGGCGTACCTCGATCAAAGCGAAGAAATGGGCGTACCCCTCCCGCCGCACGTCGATGCGCCAGCGTCCAACGGTGAGATTTGTGAACAGGACCCGACCCTTGCTGTCGGTCACCTCGGGGGCGGGGCCCACGTAGGGCTCGACATCGGCGAAGCGCAGGAGCACCTCGGCGTTGGCTAGCGGCTTGCGCCCATCGACGACCTCGACACCGACCGTTTGCTCACCTCTCCACACCTGCGCCTCGCACAGGGCCCCAAAGGTCAGCATTAGCAGGCTGGCGGCGGCGATCGTCGAAAGTTTGCGCATCGGATCCCTCTTCCGGCTGCCGGCCACCCGAGGGTGGAGTCGGCGCAGCCGATTGTCTCAGTCGGTGTGTTGGTTACCTTATTCTACGCTGAGAATCGGTGCCGAGATTGCTCGCGGGAAGCTCGCGGTGGCGCCGCTCAGCGATAGTCGGCCATCCCATGGCGGGGCAGTGGGCCGATCGTTTGCGAGTGCGCCGTGTGGATATCGGCGTCTTTGACCCAACCGTCGGTGTAGAGCACGTAGTCACGCCGGTAGCCGTCGGCCAGCGGAGGCAAACGGGTCGCGTCGTAAGTGACGGTCATTTCGTGGCCGGCGATCATGATCGCGTAGCGATTGTCCGCCGCGAACAGCAAAGGGGTGACCGGCCCTGCGGCGGTGGCCTCGCCGGCCATCGCCCTGAACGGGGAATCGATCCGCACCTGGCGGTAGTCGAAGAGATGCGGCCCGCTGGCCGACTCTCGATAGAGGCGCGAGAAGCCGCGCCGGTGCAGGTCGGCGTGCTGAGGCTCTAGCCGGGTGAGGCGCAGCGGGCTGCTCTCTGTGGCCGGCCGAGCAGCCGGGTCGCCGAGGGCCAGCGCGGCGCTGTCCCAGTAGATCTGCATGGTGGTCGCTAGCCGCAGGGTGACGCTGCCGGCGGGCAGCCGGCCGGTGAGATCGATCACCATGCTCTTGCGCTTGCCGTTGGGAAAGCCGATCGAGGGTTCGAGCAGTCGCCAGCGACCGTCGGCTTGCAGCAATTCGAGGCTGGGAGGGCGCGAGTCGCGGGAGGAATCCTGGGCCAGGGCGAAATTGATCGTCGAGTCGGTGGGGAAGATCCAGCCGTGGAGCAGGAGGCGCAAGCGCCGGTCGCGCGGCACGCCGTCGAAGGTCAGTTCCACCGCATGGCCTCGGGTCAGACCCTGGTAGCGGTCCAGCGGCAATCGATCGACGTGGACGCCGTCGCGGCGGAGGATCTCGGCGAGAACATCCCTGCCCTCATGGTCGATCGCCCGCACCGGTCGGAGCCGCTCGCCGATCAAGTGAAGCGGCGGCTGGCTCGGGTAAGGAGGTGGGGTGAACCGTTCATCGACCAGCAGCTCGGTGGCGGCAGGGTGGTCGACGGCGAGCAGGAACTGCCGATCGACATAGGCCACCTCCCACAGCTCTTCGGTGACCTGGAGCCAGAGCTTGCCGCCGGCCGGCTGCAACGCCTCGCCGTCGATGCGCACCCAGTCCTGAGCCGGCTGGTGCGGCGCCGGCGAGCCATCGGGCAGCACCATGCCCAGCGGTGAGCGCCACATCAGGTCGGTGACGAAGCGGAACCCCTCGCCGTCGAAGGTGTAGAGGAAGGGGCAGGAGCCCTTGAGCACCTGCTCTTCGACCAGAGTGCGGTCGGCGCTGAGCCGCTGCCAGGTTTGGGCCAAGCCGTTGGTCCACACCACGCGCACCACGTCGGCCATGCGGCTGGCGCCTAGCCCGATGTGGTTGACCGCACCGTTGCCGGCCAGGGTCTGCAGGTCGCCTCCGATGCGCACCTCGATCTTGGTGAACAGCCCTTGGGTGTTGTTCTTCGAGTTGTTGTCGCTGTTGCCCAGCAAGGCCAGTCGGATCCAGTGGTTGCGGTTGCCCCCCTCGTTGCGCCACAGCCGGGGCCGGCCGGCGGAGTCGTGGGCGATGAGATCGAGGTCGCCATCATCGTCGAAGTCGCCGGGGATCAGCCCGGAAACCTCGCTCAACCCCAGACCGGTCTCTTCGACCTCCCAGCGGTCGCGCCGATTGCGCAGCAGGACGACTGCGTCGCCGGCCGGGTCGTCGCCCGCTTCGCTGTCGCCGGCGACGGCCACGATGTCGGGGTCGCCGTCGTTGTCGAAGTCGCCCACGGCGGCGGCCTTCCAATGAAGGTCGATCAGCGGTAGAGCAGAGGGTACAAATCGGCCTCGTTGGTTGCGCAGCAGGGTGGCTCCGCCGCGGCCCCAGAGCAGTAGATCGAAGAGGCCGTCGGCGTCGAAGTCGAGCAACTCGGCGGCGCTGAGACCTTGGCGAATCGTCGAGCCGAGACCGGCGGCCTCGCTGGTCTCGTGGAAACTCCCGGTGCGCCGGTTGTCGTAGAGGCGAGGGTGGCTGGTGGGGTGGAGGGTCAGCAGGTCGAGATCGCCGTCGGCGTCGAAATCGGCCACCAGGGCGTCGCTGGTGGTCTGCGGCGCACCGGCGATCCCCAGTTCTTGGGCCCGTTCGAGCCAGCGGCCGTCGCCCTGGTTCTGTAGGTAGAGGTCGGCGCGGCCGGCGCGGGCGACGAAGAGGTCGAGATCGCCGTCATGGTCGATCTCCACGGGGAAGAACCTCGGTGGCCGCGTGGATGCTCCTTCGTCGTTCTTGGCGCCGCCCCGGTCTCCGACCGCGCTGAAGATCACCCGCGCGTCGGCGAATTTACCCTCGGTTCTGGCCGCCAGCAGTTTTACCTCGTGGTTGGTGCCGAAGGCGATGTCGGCGAGGCCGTCCTGGTCGAAATCGAAGGCGGAAAGAGTCGCGCCGTGCGGCAGCGGGGCTGAGATGGGTCGGCCTACGAACCGGCCGTCGCGCCAACTCAGCAGCTGTGTGCCGTGGCTACTGGAGGCGATCAGTCGCTCTTCGGATCCCGGTTGGTGGAGGGTGAAGAGACGAAGCTCTCCGCTGGGCAGCTCGCCGAGAGCGGATTGTACGGTGGCGTCGGCGAAGCGGATGGCGATGTCCTGGCCACCCTGAATGCTCTTGGGCAGCGGCGGGTCGAAGTCCTGCTGCGGAAAGAGCGCTCCACCCGGTTGCTGGCCGCCGGTCAGCGGCACCAGGTCGATCTGGTAGAGCTCGCTGGGCCGCAGCAGGTTGCGGATGATCAGGGCGGGAGGTCTCAACGCGGCCGGATCTCCCCCTCCATCCACCTCGTCGATCGCGTCGCGTAGCTGTTCGGCGTAGTCGGCAAGGCTGCCCTCGAAGCCGTCGAGGCGATCCTCGATGGCGTCGAGCCCATCACCGGTGGCCTCCGGATCGCCCAGGAAGGCCGCGGCGACCAGGCGATCGACCAGCAAGACCAGATTCTCCTCGGCACGCTCCAGCGCCGCTTCGAAGTAGGGCAGCGCCGCGCCGGCCCGGCCCTGGATCTCCAGTGTGCGGGCGCGCAGGTAGTGGGGCCGCGGATCGCTCGGATGGGCCTGCTCGAACCGGTGCAGGACCTGCTCGCGGCGCGGCTGCATCTCCGGCGCCAGTTCGAGCACCTTGGCCAGGGTGTAGAGCACTTGCGGATTGTCCGGCCGCAGGGCGGTGGCTCGGTCGATAGCTTCGGCCGCCGCTTCGAGCTGCCCCGACTTCAAGTAGCAGATCGCCAGGTTGACCGGCGGTAGTACGTTGTCGGGCAACAGTTCCTGGAGTTCCAGCAGCCTTGCCACCGCCGTCTCGTAGTGGCTCTCCTCCATGTCGGCGAGGGCCAGGCCGCTGAGCTGAGCCGCCCGGCGCAGGCGAGCCTCGGTGGCCTTGTTGTCGTTGTCCTGCCCGTTGTATTGGCCCTTGGCCGGCTTCTCTGTGGCCTTTTTGGCGGGCGCGGGAGGCGGGTTCGAGGTGATCGTGCAAGCCAGGGCGAGGCTGGTGGCGAGGAGGGCTGCGACGGGCAGAGAGGCCTTCATGGCGTCGCGGTCGGTGCAGCCGTGGTCGGCGCGACTGGGCCGGGCGCCGCGGGAAGGAGCTCGAACCTTTGGTGGCCGTAGCGCACCTGTACCCGGCTGTCGGCGGGAACCTTGTCGACCCGTTGCACGGTTCCGTTCGGCCAGTGAATCTCCAGGTCGACCTCGCTCAGAGCGCCGAGGCCGAACTCGACCGGCAGGCTGCTCATGCCGAGGTAGCCCTCGCCGCCGGTGATACTGCGCCAGGCGGAAAAGCCGCCGGCGCCGCTGGCGACGAGTTGGCTGCCGATGGCGTCGCGGTTGATGCCTTTCTCCGCATCGCCGATCAACTCGACGGACAGCCACCTGTTCCCCTCCGCCGGTGCGTCGTTGCGAAACAGGTGGGCGCGGGAATGGAAGGTGGTCACCGCCAGATCGAGATCGCCGTCGAGGTCGAAATCGAGTAGAGCCAGGCTGCGCGAATTTCGGCCGGCCAGTTCGGCGCCGCTGGTGATCGCTTGGCCGGGCAGGCCGTTGTCGTTGCGCAAGAAGAGGTTGGGCTCACCGCTGTCGTTGATCGGGTAGATGCGACCCGGGAAGTCGGGGTGCGGCCGGTACTGCACGAAGGTCGAGTAGTCGGTCAGTCCGCCGGTGACGAAGAGATCGTCGTCGCCGTCGAGGTCGGCGTCAAAGAAGAGGCCGGCCCAACTCCACCCGGTGTCGATCTCGAACTGACCGGGGGCGGGGGCGCGGTCGTAGCGCAAGCCGCCGTCCTCCTGGCGGCGGGAGGTGAGCAGGGAGTTGAACTCATCGACCGCCTTGCGCGCCGGATGCCAGTGCCAGATGTTGGTGATGAAGAGGTCGGGCAGCCCGTCGCCGTTGAGCTCGGCGAAGGAGACGTTCATGCCGTGGAAGGGATCGTCGGCGCCGCTGCCGTCGCCGGCGGAGGTGAAGGTGCCGTCGCCCTGGTTGAGCAGCAGATCGTTGCGGCCGAAGTCGTTGGCCAGGTAGAGATCCTGGTCGCCGTCCAGATCGAGGTCGGCGTGGGAGATGGCCTGGCTCCAACCGGTGTTGCCGACCCCGGCCCTCTGCGTCACATCCTCGAAGCGCAGGCCGCCGAGGTTGCGGTAGAGGCGGTTGGGCATGGCGTTTTGGGCATCGGTCGTCTCCCACGGGGTCTCCCCGGCCAGATAGTTGCCGAAGTTGCCGACATAGAGGTCGAGCAACCCGTCGTTGTCGTAGTCGAAGGCGACCGCTGGTCCGCTGATATCCCCCGGGCGGTCGAGGCCGCAGCGCTCGGTGACATCTTCGAATCGACCCTGCCCCAAGTTCTTGTACAGCCGGTTGGCATCGCGGGCGTAGGTGAGGAAGAGATCGCGCCGGCCGTCGTTGTCGAAGTCGGCCAGCACGGCCATGCGGGCTTCGCCGCGCCAGTGGATACCGCTGGCGGCGGTGACATCCTCGAAACGGCCGTCCCGGCGGTTGTGGAAGAGGGCGCAGCCCTCGCCGCCGCAGACGACGAGATCGGGCCAGCCGTCGCCATCGACATCCCCCGCCGTCACACCGCCGCCGCTGAAGCTGGGCGCCGGTGGGCCGAAACGGCGGAAGCGGGAGAGCCAGTCGCTGGTGACATGGCGGAAGTTGAAACCGGACTCGGCGGTGACATCGACGAAGATCGCTCCGGCGCCGGAGGCTGGAGGGTCCAGCCGGCGGCGCAGCGGAATCTCGATCGCCGCCGTCTCGCCGGCGGTGCGTGCCGCGATCGTCTTGCCGGCAAGCCGCAGGTGGCGGCTGAGCAGGTAGGGCGCCCGCAGCGAAGCGGCGTGCAGGCCGCCCAGGCGCAGCACCAGCATGGCGTAGCTGTCGATGGCGCTGGCCAGCCGCCGCACTGCCTGCGCAGTCAACGGCAGCGCGGCTGGGTCTTCCTCCAACACTTTGACCACCAGATGGCCAAGGCTGTTCCACGACAGGCCGGTGGCGGAGAAGGCTTCGAAGTCGGCGGTCTCGATCTCGATCTGCGCCTCGGCGGCCGCGGCGGGGAAGAAGGCGAGGTTCCTGTAAGGCGTTTCCCGGCTCGGCAGCAGCCGTTGGACGGCGCTCTCGACCTGGCGCAGCGAGATCTCGCCGGCAGCGGAGTCGTGAGCAATCGCCTCGGCGGTGCGGTAGAGATCGACGACGAAAGTCCGGCTCATCCGCTCGACGGTGCCGACGATTCGCTGCCCGTCGGCTCCCGACATGTTGATCGGATAGGAAGCGAAGTAGCGGGAGAGGTTGTTCTTCAACAGCCGGCTACGGTCGCGGGAAGTGCCGTTGTGGCTCAAGATCTCCTGCATCGCCGGCCCGGCGACGGCGAGGATCGAACGGCCGGCCACGGTGTTGGCGCTCTGACCTTGCGTGGAGTTGGAGGTCGCTGCCGAGACGAGAAGAAGTAAGACCAGGGTCCGCCGGCGAGACGACCCGCGGCGGGGAGCGAACTGCTGGGGGAGAAGGCGCCGCAAGAGGCGCAAATCAGGCGTCGGCACGCGCTCGATGGTAGCAAACCCTGGAGGCTTACTCAGCAGCCGCGGATTGCTCTGTCGGAACCTTCGCGGGGGGCGCGATCTGTAGGCAGGAATCGATCACCGGCTGCTCGACGATCACCACCTCGCCCGAGGCGAACTCTACCTGCAAGGGGCCGACGGAGCCGGCCTCGCCGAGGCCGAAGGTCACCCGGTGGGTCTGATCGCTGGCCAGCCCTTCGCCCGAGGCGGTGTGCGCCACCCGCCGGCTGCCATCTGCCAATTGCAGCCGGAGAACCGCCCCCAGCGAGGCGGGGGCGTCCGGCAGCTCGACCTGTAGCCAGTGAGCGGAACCGCCCCGGTTGATCAGCGCCAGGCTGGGGCCGTCGAGGTTGACGTGCACCAGGTCGGGGTAGCCGTCGCCGTTGAAGTCGGCGACCAGCGGAGAGATGCCGAAGTGTGGATTGCTCGCACCGGCTTGCGCGCCGACCGGGGCGAAGGTGTTGTCCGGATTCTGTACCAGGAAGCGGCCGGGAAGTTTGATCAGTTTGTGGGGCGGGAAATCGACGAAGCTCTCCGCCACCACCAGATCCTGCAAGCCGTCGAGGTTGAAGTCCTCGAACAAGGCTCCCCAGCTGAACTCATAATCGGCGATGCGGCAGCGCTCGGCGGTGTCCTGAAACTGGAACCGGCCTTGATTCTCCAGCACGATCCACCGTGTATTGAGCTGCTGATCGTCGCGCAAGTCGCCGCGCGCCAGGAAGCCGGGCACCGTGGAGCCGGTGTTGGAGAAGAAGAGGTCGGGGCGGTGGTCGTTGTTGATGTCGCCGATGGCGATCCCCATCGGATAGGCGTAGATGCCGGAGGTGGGGTTGTCGATCGCCTCGAACTTGCCGCCGCCGAGGTTGTGCCAGGTGCGTACTTCGCCGGTGTCATGGGCGACAACCAAGTCCTGCCGGCGGTCGTCGTCGAGATCGACAAAGGCCCCCTGAAAAGTGTTGTGGGTGTACTCGATGCCGCTGGCGGCGGTGATGTCGGTGAAGGTGTTGTCGCCGTTGTTCGACAGCAGCCGGGAAAGGCCACCGTAGTCTTCGTCGTTGAAGATGGTCAGGCCGGCGACATGCTTGCGGCGCAGGTATCCGGCGAGGAACAGATCGACCCAACCGTCGCCTTCGAGATCGGTCAGAGCGATCGAAAGGGCCACCGTCTTGCCGTCGTCGGGCATAGCGGGGATCTCGATGCGGCGGCGCTCGAACCAGGCCTCTTTGCCGCCCGCACTGCGGTTGATGAAGAGATAGAGACCGCTCTCGCGGCTGACGAAGAGGTCGGTATGGCCATCGCCGTCGGCGTCGATCGAGGCGGCACCGTAGGTCGTGTCGCCGGCATCCTTGGTCAGTCCGGTCGGGTAGATCTTCTCGAAACCGTTGCCGGTGAAGCGAAACAGTCCGTCCGGCTGGTCATAGCCGCCTCCCAGGAAGAGCTCCTCGCGCCGGTCGCCGTCGATGTCGAGAACCGCCGAACCGAGGAAGGGGAGGGAGTGGGTGCGGTCGAACCGATGGGCGAAAGGTAGGACGACCCGGTCGAAGGTCGGGACCTCGACCTGAACTTCGGCGGCGTTGGCCGGAAGGCCGGCGTCCACCTTGAAATGCCAGCCCAGAAAGACCGCGGCGACGAGGAGGAGGATGGCGAGAACCATCGTGCCACGCACGGCCCACTTCATTGCGAGCCACCTCGACGGCGTGGTGTGGCCTTGGCGCAGTGGCGGCGAATCGGTGATTGGATGACCATCTGCGCACCGTAGCCAAGTCGGGTCCGCCGGGTCAAGCGAGACTTGACAGCGATCTTGACCATGGCCCGGCTCCCGCACACGGTAGAATTCGCCGCGATGACCATCGCAAAACCGCTGTTGATGATTCCGGGCCCTATCGAGGTTTCTCCTGCCGTCACACAGGCCTTCTCGGTGCCGCCGCCGAGCCACCTGGCCCCCTCGGTCATCGAGGCCTTCGGCGCTTCCCTCGAGTTGATGCGCAAGCTGTGGATGGCTCCGCCCGAGAGCCAGCCCTTCGTGCTCGCTGGCGGCGGGACGGCGGCGATGGAGATGGCCGTCGCCAACCTGATCGAACCCGAGGAGAGAGTGCTGGTGGTCAACACCGGCTATTTCTCCTCTCGCTTGGCAGAGATGCTCCGCCGCCAGGGGGCGCTGGTGGTTGAGGTCGAAGCACCGGTCGGTGAAGGGCCGAGTGCACAGGAGATCGAGGCGGCGCTGGTCGGCCTGGCGGAGTTGGGACCGATCAAAGGTCTCTTCGCCACCCACGTGGACACCTCGACGGGAGTTTGCCTCGATCCGGAGCCGCTGGCGCGGTTGGCTCGCCGGTATGGTGCCCTGTCCGTCTTCGACGGCGTTTGTGCCACTGCCGCCGAGGAGTTCCGCATGGAGGAGTGGGATGCAGATCTCTACCTAACCGCCTCGCAGAAAGCGATCGGCTTGCCGCCGGGGTTGGCTCTGATGGTGGTTTCCGAACGCGCCTTGGCCGCCCGTGAGAGCCGTCGAGCGACGGCGCCGCCGATGGTCCTCGACTGGCAGCAGTGGTTGCCGATCATGGGCGCCTACGAAGAGCGCCGGCCGAGCTACTTCTCAACCCCGGCGACCAATCTGATCTTGGCCCTGCCGGTCAGCTTGCGCGAGATCTTGGCCGACGGGCCCGAAGCGCGCTGCGACCTGCACCGCTCGGTGGCCACGGCGCTGCGCCGGGCGTGGCAGGAACTCGGCCTTGAACCGGTCCCCCGGCGCGCGGAGCTGGTGTCCAATGCCCTCAGTGCGCTGCGTTTCCCCGCGGGGGTCGACGGTAGCTTGGTCGGACGTATCGCCGCCGAAGGCGTGATCGTCGCCGGTGGACTCCACCCGGAGATCCGCGGCGAGTACTTTCGCGTTGGCCACATGGGCTATTGCCTGACGCAGCCGGCGATGATTCGCCGCACCGTCGAGGCGGTGGCCAAGGCACTGGCCGCCGGCGGACGGCCGATCGACGTGGATGGCGCGGTGGAGGCACTGGGTGAATTCGGAGACGCAGCAGCGTGAGCCGCCGGAAGCTGCCGGTACAGGGGGCCGCTAGCCCTGGGATCCGTTGGCCAAGTACTTCGTTCGGTGGTGCACTGCGCCGTTCATCGGACTGTTAATCGGGGCGTGATATATCGAGATTTCCCGGTAACGCACTACGCGAGTATGGAGGAGCGAACGATGCGGAGCATGCAGGAAAGACAGAGCGAGCGGAGCAAGCGGCTGAGGCGGTTTGTCGTGGTGATCATCGGCCTCATGGTCCTCCTAGTTACGATGCGACACCTGATTCGACGGGGTAAGATCCTCCATCGGAGTTCGTCTCCCGTGCGCGGCGTATTCAATCCGGCAGTCAGCGCGGCACCCGCGAGCGGGGTGGTCAATCTGTCGGTGTTGGGCCGGGGCGACCGGACACGGATTCTGCGTGCGGTGCGCAACCGGTTGGCGCGCGGGCAAACGCTCGATCTTCAATTGGCGGTGGACGAGCGAGTCGAGCCCATCGCCGTGGTCAGCCTCTCTCGCCCTCGACAGCCGGCTCTGGTGGCGCAGGGCCGGGGTGAGAGCTACACGGTCGCCTTGGAGTCGGCGGTCGAAGATCTGGAGCGGCGAAGCAACGCCGAGCAGATCGACGGCGGGCTGCTGAAGATCGACCTGGCCGCCTGGGTGGGCCCGAGCGAGGAGGTCAATCGAGAAGGGCGAGCACGGATCGAGCGCAGCCTGGAGGGACTCCGGCTGGAGAAGAGCGGCCTGGTGCTGCTTCCCGAAGAGCTGCTCGCCTGGCGGATCGTCGACTCGAAGAGGAAGTTCCGCGACGGTCGGTTGACCTTGTACCTGAAGGAAGGCGGGCGAGGCCGGCAGGACGGTTCGCGGCCCAGGATGCTCGGTCCCTTCCGCCGCCTGCGCTTCGACAGCTTCATCGAAGGGGAGGACGGCCTTGTAGAGCGCCTCTACCGGGGCAACCTGTTGGATCCCGACCTTTCACCGCAGGCCCTGCTCACCAGTGCTCTGGCCGGCGGCGAGTACCTCTTGCGCCACCTGAAGGCCGATGGGACCTTCAACTACAGCTATCGTCCCAAGCGCGACAATTACGATGAGGGCTACAACCTTCTGCGCCATGCCGGTAGCTGCTATGCCTTGGTGGAACTGGCGCGCGACAGCGGCGATCAGCGCTTTTTGGCAGGAGCGAAGCGGGGGCTGAAAGCTCTGCTCAAGGAGGCGAGGCGGGTGCCGCGGTCAGGGAACTTCGCCGGCGACGTCCAGGCGATCGTCTCCCCCGGCGAAGAGGCCAAACTTGGAGGCTCCGCCCTGGCCCTTCTCGCCCTGGTCGAGTACCAGCGGGTCAGCGAGGACTCCGCCTGGCTCGATCAGGCCCGTGCCTTCGCCCGCTTCCTGGCATTCCAGCAAGAAGAGAGCGGCCATTTTCGATCCAAATACTTCTTCGGCAAACCGGACGACGAGCCCTTCGAGTCGATCTACTACCCAGGCGAGGCGATCTTGGCACTGACCCGCCTCTACCGGATCGATCCCAATCCGGATTGGCTGAATACGGCCAGCAAGGGCGCGGATTGGCTCATCGAAGTGCGAGATCAGGGCAAGGCGGTCAATGAGCTGCCGCACGATCACTGGCTGTTGATCGCCTTGAACGAGCTTTCCTCCCTCACCGTGGGTGACGCCTACCCGAACCAGGCCAAGAAGATCGCGCAATCGATCTTGGCGGCGCAGCGCAGCCGCTCCCCATGGCC
>JAJRVQ010000105.1 GCA_024277255.1 Acidobacteriota bacterium
TCGACGCGCATCACCAGGGTGTTGACGAAGAAGCCGATCAGCCCTTCCAGCTCCATCCGCGTACGGTTGGCCACCGGCGAGCCGATCGTCACGTCGTCTTGTCCGCTGAGCCGCTGCAACACCAGAGCAAAACCGGCCAGCAAAGCCATGAAGAGCGTACCGCCGCGCGCCTGTGCTAACCGCTCGAGAGGCTCGCGTAGCGCCGCTGGCCAGTGCTTGGACAGATGGGCACCCCGCGTGGTGCTCAGCGCTGCACGCGGCCGGTCGGTCGGTAGCTCCAGGCGCAGCGAAGCCCCCTCCAAGCGCCGGCGCCAATAAGCGAGCTGGCGTTCGAGTTCGCCCGCTTCCAGCCAATTGCGCTGCCAGACACCATAGTCCGCATATTGAATCGCCAGTGGCGCCAGGGACGCCTTCTCGCCGGCCAGACGCGCCGCGTAGCCGGCGCACACTTCGTCGACCAGAACGCCCATCGACCAGTCGTCGGAGACGATGTGGTGCATATTCAGCAGCAGCGACTGAAGTCGCGCCTCCATCCGGACCAAAGTGGCCCGGATCAACGGACCGCGCTCCAGAGTAAACGGATGCGCCCCCTCCAAACTAGCCAACCGCGTCGCCTGCCGCCGGGCCATCGGCAGGGCGAGCCGGCGCAGATCGATCACCGGCAACGAGACCTTCACCAACTCCGGCGCGGCGATCCGCTGCCGTGGCTGCCCGTCCGTCTGGACGAAGGTGGTGCGCAGCGATTCATGCCGCCGCCGCACATCCGTCAACGCCCCGGCCAGCGCCCCTACCTCGACATGCCCGACGACTTCCAATGCCGTGGGAATGTTATAGGCGGCGCTACCCGGATTGAATTGATCCAAGAACCACAACCGCTCTTGCGAGAACGAGAGCGGCAGGGCCGCTTCGGATCGCCGATCGCGCGGCACCAGAGGCGGAACCGACGCCGCTTGCCGGTCGCTCCCCTGCTGGAGTTCCTCGTCGACGAAGGCCGCCAAACCGGCCACGGTCGGCCGCTGGAAGAGTCGTTTGAGGGGCAGTTCGATAGCGAACTGGGAGCGCAACCGCGCGACCACGCGGGTGGCCAGTAGCGAGTGGCCGCCTAGATCGAAAAAAGAACTCTCGACGCCCGGCGGGTCGATCTCGAGAACCTCGCACCAGACCTTCTCCACCGCCCGCTCGGTGGCGGTGCGCGGCTTGACCACCACTCCTTGGATCGCCAGTTCGCCCGCCGCCGGCCGCGGCAGGGCGCGCCGATCGAGCTTGCCGGCACTGGTCACTGGCAACGCGGCGAGGGCCACGAAGGCCACCGGCACCATGTAGGGCGGCAGACACTCGGACAGATAGGCGCGAAAAGCGCTCGCCTCACTCGCCTCGCCGGTCCAGTAGGCGACCAACCCCTCGCCACCCGGCAGGTCCTGGCGCGGTACCACCGCCACCGACTCCACCCCCGGATGGGTGAGGAGGGCCGCTTCGATCTCACCCGGCTCGATGCGGTAGCCACGGATCTTCACCTGGAAATCGCATCGTCCATGGAAGGTCACCCGGCCATCGGCCAGGGTGCGCACCAAGTCGCCGGTGCGGTACATCCGCCCGCCGGGCTCGGCGGCAGCCAGGTCAGGAACGAAGGCCTCGGCAGTCCAGCGCGGTTGGCCAAAGTAACCCCGACCAAGACCACGCCCGGCCACGCACAGCTCGCCCAGAGAGCCCACCGTCGCCCAACGCCCCTCGGCGTCGATCACCCGAGCCATGGCCC
This sequence comes from Acidobacteriota bacterium, assembly GCA_024277255.1. GTDB lineage: Bacteria > Acidobacteriota > Thermoanaerobaculia > Multivoradales > SZUA-115 > SZUA-115. The sequence goes on from JAJRVQ010000105.1 coordinate 1,757, forward strand.
CGGCGATCGGCCGGCCGATCGGCACTCCTCCCGCCGGATCGTCCACCGCGCAGCGGTGGAAGAGCGAGTCGATGGTCGCCTCGGTCGGTCCGTAGAGGTTGACCAACTCGGCGTCGAGCCGCGCCTGGACCCGGTCGCGCAGCTCACCCGAAAGCGCCTCGCCGCCGCAGAAGAGGCGGCGCAATGAGGCTAGACCGGCGAAGCTCTCTTCGCGCAGCAGCAGTTCCAGCAACGAGGGCACCACCTGCAAGTCGGTGATGGCCCGACTCTCGATCGCCGAGCTCAGCAGAGCTGGATCCTCTTCCCAGCCCACCGGCGCCAACTCTAGCCGGCAACCGGCGATCAACGGCGCCCAGAACTCCCACACCGAGGCGTCAAAGCTGATCGGCGTCTTCTGCAGCACCCGCGTGCGAGGGGTGAAGGCAAAGGTCTCGACCATCCAATCCATGTGGTTGACCGCCGCCGCGTGCGAGATCACCGCTCCCTTCGGCTGGCCGGTCGAGCCCGAGGTGAAGAGGAGGTAGGCGGCGTTGAGCGCCGAAGGCGGCCCCGCGGGCAGCTGTGAGTCTTCGTCGTCGCCACGCACCACCAGGGAGGCGAAATCGAACGCCATCAGTTGGCCGGCGGACAAGCTTGCCTCCAGCCCTTCCGCAAGGCCCGCCTCGGCCAGCACGACCGCCGGCCGGGAATCGCGCAGAATCGCCGCCAGCCGCCGACCGGGCTGGGACGGCGATAGCGGTAGGTAGGCGCCACCCGAGGCGGCGGTCGCCAACATCGCCACCACCAACGGCCAGGAACGCTCGAAGTAGAGGCCGACCCTATCTTCCGCGCCGACGCCTTGGGCCGCCAGCCGGGTCGCCAACCGCCCGGCGCGGCGCACCAGTTCACCGTAGCTCAGCTGCTCGCCTTCGGCTGTCGCCAAGGCAACCGCGTCGGGGGTTCGCCGAGCCTGCTCCGCCACCCGACCCCATAGACTCGTCTCCTCAGCCCTGCCGCCGGAAGGCACGGCCACTTTCGTCATCTCGCTCCATTCGACGGTGACCTGCTGGCGCTGCGCCGCCGACCACATCTGCAAGGCAGCCAACGGCCGATCGGAGCCGCCGAGCCCGCCACCAGGACTCGCCGCAGGTGGCCCAAGAGCCGCTCGATCGTCGTGGCGTCGAAAAGGTCGCGGTTGTACTCGACGGCGACCCGCAGATCCTCTTCCATCTCGGTGACTTCGAGAGTCAGATCAAACTTCGCGTTCACTCCCTCGCCCTGTAACGGAGCCAATGCAAGGCCAGGAATGGAAACCGGTGGCCGAGGCGTGTTTTGTACCACCAACATCACTTGAAACAATGGTGAGTGATCCAACGCGCGGGTGCTCACCAGGTCGTTGACCAAGCGTTCAAAGGGAACATCCTGATGGGCATAGGCGCCGATCGCCGTTTGCCGGGCCAGGTCAAAGAGTTCGTTGAACGTGGTGGCACTCTCCACCTTGACACGCAGCACTAAGGTGTTCACGAAGAAACCGATCAGCCGCTCTAGATCGCGATCGGTGCGATTGGCAATCGGAGTTCCCACTACCACATCGCCTTGACCACTGTAGCGACTCAAAACGAGTGAGAGTCCGGCCAGCAGGGTCATAAACAGCGTGCTGCTTCTGCTCCGCGAGAAGCCAGCGAGCCCTTGCTGCAGATCTCCAGACCAATACCGGAAGCTCTGCCCTCCGCGGGTCGTTTGTACCGCGGGCCGTGGGCGGTCCACGGGCAACTCCAAGAGCCGTGGTGCTCCCTCAAGATGAGAACGCCAGTACCTCAATTGCCGTTCTAGCTCTCCTCCTTCCAGCCGCGCACGCTGGCGCTGCGCGAAGTCCGCATACTGCACTCGCAAGGTTGGTGGTGCGAACTCTCGGCCCAGAGTGCGCGCGCTGTAGTAGCCACAGACCTCATCGACCAGCACTCCCATGGACCAACCGTCAGAGACGATGTGGTGCATGGTTAGCAGAAGGGTGCTCTTCGAGGCGCTCGAAACCACCAGAACAGAGCGCATCAAAGGGCCCGTCTCTAACTTGAAAGGAACCTCGGCCTCCAGAGTCGCCAGGCGCAGTGTCACCGCTCGCCGCGTCCTCAAGGCCAAGGCACTCAAGTCGACCACCGGCAGCCGTGGCTGGACCGTGGCGGCACCGGCAATTCGCTGGAAGGAACGGCCATTGAGTTGATGGAAGGTCGTCCGCAGCGACTCATGGCGGCAACAAACGTCAGCCAGTGCCGTCGCCAACGAGGTGGCGTCGATGGCGCCGGTTACTTCCAAGGCCACCGGAATGTTATAGACGGCACTTCCGGGAGTGAACTGTTCCAGGAACCACAGTCGTTCTTGGGCAAAGGAGAGGGGACTTTCCTTAGCTTCTCTACCGCCGATTTCCACCGGCTTCTTCAGGACTGCTGGCAACTGCGGGGCTTTGGCGACGACCGGAGCGGCCGGAGCCACCGAAGACTTCGAGGCCACGGCCACCGGCCTGGCCTCTCTGATAGCCAGAGTCTTGGGGACCTCGGGGACCTCGGGAACTGCCAGGACTTCGGGAACTACCGGCACTCCCGGTGCAACCCGGGTCGCCGCGGCCCCGCCGCTGAGCTCCTCAACCCGACGGCTCAGGGCCGCCAAGGTCGGATGCTCAAAGAAAACGGCCAGGGGCAGCTCAATACCAAACGCGTGGTTGATCCGCGAAATGACCTGCGTGGCGAGTAGGGAGTGGCCTCCCAAGGTGAAAAAATTGTCTTGGCGACCCACACGATCAGCGGCCAGCAGTTCGCTCCAGATCGAGGCGATTCTCTGCTCGGTCGGCGTCGCGGGTGGCTCGATCTGCTCGTCAGCCCGACTCCAGTCGGGCGCCGGCAGGGCGCGGCGGGCCAGTTTTCCGCTGGCGGTGAGCGGTAGTTGCGGCAACTCAACGAAGATCGCCGGGACCATGTAGCCGGGCAGCCGATCGGTCAAAAACGAGTGCAGGCGGGCAGAATCGAGTTCCTCGTCCAGCACCACATACCCGACCAGCGAGTTGCGCCCGCCGGCGTCAGGGTGGACGGCGACCGCCGCTTGCCCCATCGTCGGGTACTCGGCCAGCACCGCTTCGACCTCTCCCAGCTCGACCCGGTGGCCACGAATCTTGGTCTGTCCATCCCGCCGGCCCAAGAACTCGATAGCGCCAGAGGGCAGGATGCGCGCCAGGTCGCCGGTGCGATAGCTGCGACCACCGTCGCCCCAAGGATCGGGCAGGAAGCTGGCTGCGGTCAGCGCCGGGCGAGCCAGGTAACCACGAGCCAGCGCCGCCCCCGAAATGAACAACTCGCCGGCCACACCCAGCGGGGTCGGCTGGCCGCAGCCATCGAGAATGAGCAGCCGGGTGGCGCGAATCGGCCGGCCGATGGCGGGCAGCGCCGGCCAACCGGCCGCTGGGCCGACGAGGAGCTGCTGGCTCACAACATGCGCCTCGGTAGGACCGTACTGGTTGGCCAGGGTTCGCTCGCTCGCCGGCAGCCGATCGAAGAAAGCGGCAACGGGACCGTGCACCACCAGCTGCTCGCCGGCGGTGACCACCTCGCGCAGAGCGGCAGGATAGACACCGCTCTCGGCGGCCACCTCGGCCAGCTGGTGGAGAGCGACGAAGGGCAGAAAGATACGCTCAACGCGGTGGCGATCCAGGTAGGCCAACAAGGCGGGCGCGTCGCGCCGCAGCGCTTCGTCGATCAGTTGCAGCGTACCCGCCGAAGACCAGGTGGCGAAGAGTTCCTGGAAGGAGACGTCGAAGGAGAGCGCGGCAAACTGGAGGCTGCGGCTACCGTGGCCGGCCGGCGAGGCGGTAAGCTGCCACTCGACCATATTGGCCAAAGCGCCATGACTCATCGCCACGCCCTTCGGCTGGCCGGTCGAACCCGAAGTGTAGAGCAGGCTAGCCAGAGCGTTGGGCGAAGTGAGGTCGCAGGCCGTGGGTTCCAGCGCCGCCAGTCGGCTCGCGTCGGCGTCGAGCAATATCACCCGCAGCCCCGCCGCCGGTAGGCGATCGAGGGTGGCGCGATCGCTGAGCAACACGCTCACCGAGGCGTCCTTGACCATGAATTCCAGACGCTCCCGCGGCAGGGTCGGATCGAGCGGCATGTAGGCCGCACCCGCCTTGAGCACGGCGAGGACGGCCACCGTCATCTCCGCCGAACGGGCCAGGCCGAGGGCGACGCGCGAATCGGTCCGGACGCCCAGTCGGCGCAAGGCCGTCGCCAGCTGCGCGGCACGGCGGTCCAGGGCAGCGTAGGTGAGGCTCCAGCCCTCCCCGGCGACCGCCACCCGATCGAGATTCTCTCGGGCCACCGCCTCGAAGCGCAGGTGAACCGGCAGGCCATGCGGCTGATCGGCGGGATCGGCGGCGGTGTCGTTGAAGGCATAGAGCAGCTGGTGGCGCTGGGCCGGGCAGAGCAACGGCAGTTCCATCACCGGCTCCGCGGGTGCGGCGACGGCGGCCGCCAGCAACCGTTGCCACGCCGCCATCCAGCGCTCGATGGTGGTGGCGTCGAAGAGGTCGCGGCTGTATTCGACCTCGCCTTTCCAACCCGAGGCTCCACCTCCCGCGGCCGCACCACCGGCGGCATCCACCGGCGCCAGGGTGAGCAGGAGATCGAACTTGGCCGCACCGGCTTCGGTTTGCAGCCGCTCCAGTTCGAGGCCGGCAAGCTCCACCGGTCTGGCGGGAGCGTTCTGCAGCACCAACATCGCCTGGAACAGCGGCGTGCGGTGGAGGTCGCGCTCCGGCTCCAGCTCTTCGACCAGCCGCTCGAAGGGCAGGTCCTGGTGGGCGTAGCCATCGAGGGCGACCTTCTCGGTACGAGCCAGCAGCTGCTCGAAACTCGGCGCGCCCGAAAGGTCGGCGCGCAGCACCAGGGTGTTGACGAAGAAGCCGATCAGCCCCTCGATCTCGGGCCGCGTGCGGTTGGCGATCGGCGAGCCGACGGTCAACTCCTGCTGGCCGCTCCAGCGCGCCAGCAGGGCGGAATAGAGAGCGAGGAAGGCCATGAACTCGGTCACCCCCCGGCGCCGGCACAAGGCGCTGAGGTCGGCGGCGAGCGCTGGCGCCAGGTGCAGCGAAAGCCGGCCCGCCCGGTAGCTCGGCCGGCGCGGCCGCGGGCGATCGGTCGGCAGCTCCAGGTGAGTGTTCGCCCCGGCCATCTGGCCGCGCCAGTAGTCGAGCTGGCGTTCCAACTCACCGGCGCCCAGCCAGCCGCGCTGCCACAGCGCGTAGTCGCCATACTGCACCGGCAGAGGTGGCAAGGGGGACTCCTCGCCGGCGGCGAAGGCCGGATAGAGACGCTGGATCTCCCCGACCAGAATCCCCGTCGACCAGCCGTCGAAGGCGACGTGATGAACGTCGAGAAGCAAGACATGCTGGTCGCCGCTCATGCGCACCAGCGAGCAACGCAACGGCGCATCCGCCGCCAAATCGAACGGCCGCCCTGCCTCGATCGACGCCAGCCGCAGTAGCGCGGCGTGGCGCAACTCGCCGAGAGCCGACAGATCGATCAGCGGCAGGGCGAGCCTGCCGGTGGAGCACGGAGGATCGATCCGTTGACTGGCCAGGCCGTCGATGGTGAGCAACCGGGTGCGCAAGGCCTCGTGCCGTGCAACGACTTCGCCGAGGCTTCGAGCCAGTGCTTCCAGGCGCAGATCCCCGCGCAGCTGCAGCGCGGACGGCATGTTGTAGGCCGAACTGTCGGGCTCCATCTGCTGCAAGAACCACAGCCGCTCCTGGGCGAACGACAACGGCAGCGGCGCATCGGGCGCATCGCTACGCGGCTCGATCGGTGGTACGTCTCGGCCGCCACCGGCCGCCAGCTCGCCATCGATGAACTCCGCCAGGCCGGCCACCGTCGGACGTTGGAAGAGCGTCTTCAAGGGTAGCTCGATGGAGAATCGCGAGCGCAACCGGGAGACGACGCGGGTGGCCAGCAACGAGTGGCCGCCGAGTTCGAAGAAAGAAGTCTCCACTCCGACCGCGTCAACCTCGAGAACTTCGCACCAGATCTTGGCTACTTCCCGCTCGGTCGGCGTCCGCGGCTCGACCGCCAGAGGCTGCGCGAGCAGATCCCCCGCCTGTGGCCGCGGCAACGCCCGTCGATCGAGCTTGCCCGCAACGGTAAGCGGCAGAGCTTCGAGGGCGACGAAGGCGCCGGGAACCATGTAGGACGGCAGCCGGTCCGCCAGGTAACCGCGCAGCTGCCGTCCGTCTGTGCCGGAGCCCACCCAGTAGCCCACCAGTCCATCCCCGCCCGGCAAATCTCGGCGCAGAATCACCGCCGCCGACTCCACCTCGGGGTGGGCGAGCATCACCGATTCGATCTCGCCCGGCTCGATCCGGTGGCCGCGGACCTTGACCTGGAAATCACGACGGCCGTGGAAGTCGACCCTGCCGTCCGTCAGATAGCGCACCAGATCGCCGGTCCGGTACATCCGCTCGCCCGGCACCTCGCCGGCCAAATCGGGGACGAAGGCCTCGGCCGTCCACCGCGGCCGGCCGAAGTAGCCCCGGCCGAGACCGCGTCCGGCGACGCAGAGTTCGCCCAGCGACCCCACCGAGGCCCAGCGCCCCGCCGGATCGATCACCCTGGCGGATGCACCCTCGATCGGCCGGCCGATCGGCACCGCTCCCACCGGATCATCGCTGCCGCAACGGTGGAAGAGAGAGTCGATGGTCGCCTCGGTGGGACCGTAGAGATTCACCAAGTCCACGTCGAGTCGTGCGAGGAGGCGATCCCTCAGCTCGCGCGACAAGGCCTCACCGCCGCAGAAGAGCCGGCACAAGGAATGCAGACCGGCGAAAGTCGGCTCCTGAAGGAGCAGTTCGAGCAGCGACGGGACGACCTGAAGATCGGTGATCGCCGCGGTCTCGATCGCCGTGGTGAGAAGGGTCGGATCCTCCTCCCAGCCGAGTGGCGCCAATTCCAGGCGTCCTCCGGAGAGCAGCGGCACCCAGAACTCCCACACCGATGCATCAAAGCCGATCGGCGTCTTCTGTAGCACCCGCCTGCCGGCGGCGAAGCCGAAGGCATCGATCATCCAGTGCATGTGGTTGACCGTCGCCGCATGCGAGATCACCGCCCCCTTGGGCTTGCCGGTCGAGCCGGAGGTGAACAATAGATAGGCGGAGTTCAGCGGACTCACCGGCCCCGCCGGCAGCGCCGGTTCGCCGTTGGCTCCGGCCGGCGCCACTGCCGCCGCATCGACCGTCAAGACCACGCCGTTGGGCAGACTCTCGGCGAGGAAACTCGGACTACCGGGTGCGGCGAGCACCGCCGCCGGGCGAGCGTCACGCAGGATCGCATCCAGCCGGGCGGGCGGTTGGGTGGGCGACAGAGGCAGGTAAGCGGCCCCTGCTGCGACGGCGGCCAGCATCGACGCCACTAGCTCCCAGGAGCGCTCCAAGTAGAGACCGACCCGATCCTCCGGGCCGACCCCGGCGGCGCTCAGCCCGGCGGCCAACCGTAGGCTGCGGCGCACCAACTCGTCGTAGGTCAACTGCTCCCCGGCCGGCGTGGACAAAGCGACCGAGTCGGGGGTTCGGGCGGCCTGGGCCACCACCAGCTTCCACAGGTCCGCGCCGCGGGCCGCTGCGCCGCGGCCCGCTGAGCGCTGTGCCGCCCAGCTCCACTCGACGGCGACCTGGTGGCGTTAGCCCGGGCTGAGCAGCGACAGGACGCGCAGGCTGCGTCCCGGCTGCGCCACCGCCTGCGCCAGGAAGCTCTCCACCTGGCTCAGCAGGCGAGAGATGGTGGTGCGATCGAACAGGTCGGTGTTGTACTGACCGCCCAGCCGCAGCCTTCGTTCATCGCCCTCGGACTCGTGGAGGGCGAACAAGGAAAGGTCGAACTTCGAGGTGGCGGTATCGATCTCGACCACCTCCGCGCTGAGCCCCGGAAGGGCCAACTCCCGGCGGGGCGCGTTCTGGAAGGCCAGCATGACTTGAAACAAGGGCGATCGGTCGGTCGTCCGCTCGATGCCCAGCGCATCCACCAGCCGCTCGAAGGGCAGCGCCTGATGGGCATAGCCGTCGAGGGAGGTCTCCCGCGCCTGGACGATCAACTCCTCGATCGTCGGCCGGCCCGAGAGATCGAGGTGGAAGACCAGTGTGTTGACGAAGAGGCCGATCAACGGCTCGATCTCGCAACGCTCCCGGTTGGCCACCGGTGTTCCGATCAGCACCTGGCCCTCACCGGTGGCGCGCCGGACCAGAACCGCGGCCAGCGCCGCCAGCACGACGATGAACGGCGTCGAACCGCTGGCGCCGGCCAGCCGGTCCACCGCCGCCGTCAACTCCGGCCCGAGCCGATGGGCCACGCCCGCCCCCCGCTGTCTGGCCAGCGCCCGCCGCGGACGGTCGGTCACCAGCTCCAACTGGGGCACTCCCTCCAGTCGCTGGCGCCAGTAGTCCAGCTGCACCGCAAGCTGTCGCTCCACCGCCGGGCTGTGCTGCCAGGCAGCATAGTCCGAGTACTGGATGGGCAGCGCCGGAAGTTCTCTATCCCCTCGCCCGAGGCGCGCGCTGTAGCCTCGCGTCACCTCTTCGACCAGCACGCCCATCGACCAACCGTCCGAAACGATGTGGTGCATCGAAAGCACCAGGCGATGGTGCAGCGCCGTGAGCCGCAGCAGGAGCGGCCTCCACAGCGGGCCGGTGGTCAGATCGAACGGCCTCTCGGCTTCCAAGGCGGTCAAGGCGCACAACAACCGGTCCCCTTCAGCCTCGCTCAGTGCCGAGAGATCCACCGCCGGCAAGCGAACCGCCGGAGGCGAGGCTATGCGCGGCCGCGGCACGCCGTCATCGTCCTGAATCGTCGTGCGCAGGCTCTCGTGACGCTGCACCACCGCCGCCAGGCTGGCCGCCAGCGCCGCCGCGTCGAGTTGCCCGCGCAGGTCGACGGCGATCGGCAGGTTGTAGGCCGAGCCGCCCGGATCGAGCTGATCGAGGAACCACAACCGTTCCTGGGCGAAAGAGAGCAGCGGCTCGTCGCCGGGACCCCGAGCTACCAGCGGCGGGGCGAGCGTGGCCGCCGCCTCACTACCGCTCTCCCCGGCCAGCCGTGCCGCTGCGATGCGGTCGGCCTGATGGCGCAGCGTCGGGGTGGCGAAGAAGTCGCGCAGCGACAGTTCGACGTCGAACAGCTCGCGCACTCTGGAGATCACCCGCGTCGCCAGCAGTGAATGGCCTCCAAGATCGAAGAAGCTGTCCAAGGCGCCGACGCGCTCCACCGCGAGGAGATCGCGCCACTGGCCGGCGAGCGTCGCCTCGATTCCCGGGCGTGGTGCCACCCAGCGACGATCGCCCGCCAGGAGGCCCCAACGCGGCGCGGGCAGTGCCGAGCGATCCAGCTTGCCGTGGGCGGTGAGCGACAATTCGTCGACCGGGACGATCGCCGAGGGCACCATGTAGTCGGGCAGCTCCCGGCGCAACCACTCGGCGATCGCCGTTACGGTCAAAGGCTCTGCCGGTGCCGCGCCACCGGGTTCTCCGTCGGCGGCAACCACCCAGGCGGCGAGCCGCAAGTCCCCCGCCGCCGAAGTTCGCACGTCGACCACCGCCGCCTCGATACGTGGATGGGCCAAGAGGACCGCTTCGATTTCGCCCAGCTCGATACGGAAGCCGCGAATCTTGACCTGATGGTCGATCCGCCCAAGAAACTCGAGCTGACCGTCCTGGCGCTGGCGCACCAGATCGCCGCTGCGGTAGACCCGGCCTCCCGAGGCTCCGCTCAGCGAGTCGGGCAGGAACTTCTCCGCGGTCAGCGCCGGTTGACCCAGGTATCCCCGCGCCAAGTGGTGACCGCCGATCCACAATTCGCCGGCGACTCCCAGCGGCACCGGCACCGGCCGCCGGGGATAGCGCACCACCCAGAGCTTGATTCCAGCGATGGCTCTGCCGATCGCGGGAGATCCGCTTCCCCGTGACTCGACCGGCGTCGCGCTGGACACCACCGTCACTTCGGTCGGCCCGTAGTGGTTGTACAACGTGAAGGGAAGGCCGGCAGGAGGACGCCGGGCCAGCCGATCTCCACCCGTCATCAAGGCGCGCAAGGGGGTGGCGGCGGGCCACGGCTGGGCGAGCAATCCCTCGCTGAGGGCCGTCGACAAGAAAGCGAGAGCGATTCGCTCCCCGAGCAACCAGCGCCCCAGCGACTCGACGGAGCCACGGAGTTCGTCCGGCGGCACGCAGAGGGTCCCGCCGGAGGTGAGGGTGGGCCAGATCTCCAGGACGGTGGCGTCGAAGGCCGGCGAGGCGCTCCAGCTGACCCGCTCTTGCGCTTGGTAGCCGTAGGTCGATCGGTACCAGGCGACCAGTTCGCTCAACCCTCGGTGAGCGATCTGCACCCCCTTGGGACGGCCGGTCGACCCTGAGGTGTAGATCACATAGGCGATCTGCCGTGGATCCACCGCCGGCAACTCGCCCTCGTCGTCGCCCTGTCGAACAGAGCTCAACTCGACCGCGACAACCGTAGCCGCCGTGCTCTTGCTCTGCTCACACCGCGCCCAGCGTTCGGCGCCGGCTGCACCGGTCAACAGAACCGGGGCGCCGCTGTCGCGCAGCATGAAGGCGATCCGCTCGTCCGGGTAGGCGGGGTCGATCGGCAGGTAAGCCGCCCCCACTTCGAGGATCGCCAGCACCGCGACCAGGTAGTGCGGGGAACGATCGAGCAGGACGGCGACCGGAACTTCGCGGCCGACGCCGCGGCGGCGCAGATCGACGGCCAGCCGCAAAGCGCTGGAGCGCAGCGCGCCGTAGCTCAACCGCTGCCCCCCCGCCACCACCGCCAACCGCCGCGGATGGCGCCGGGCCAGGCGGGCGAAGCGATGATGGACCGGCTCCTCGATGGCGCCAGCGGCCTCACCGGCAACTGAGAGGCTCTGCGCGCTGACACTCCATTCACCGGCCAGCTGTTGCCGTTCGGCCGGCGACAACAGGGGCAGTTCCTCCACCGGCAGCCGCGGCCTCTCCAGAGCCTCGCTCAACAGGGCACGATAGTGGCGATCCATCCGCGCCACCGTGGTCGAATCGAAGAGGTCGCGGTCGAACTCCCAGCTGCCGGCAATCCCCTCTCCTCGCTCGGCCAGGTTGAGCACCAGATCGAACTTGGCCGTTCCGGTATCGACCGGGCTAGAGCGCAGCGACAGGCCGGGGAGTTCCAGCTCGGCGCGCGGCGTGTTCTGCCAGGCGAGCATGACTTGGAAGAGCGGCGTGCGGCCCTGGTCGCGCTCCGGTGTCAGCTCTTCGACCAAACGCTCGAAAGGCAACTCCTGATGGGCGAAAGCTCCGAGAGTGGTCGCCTGTACCTGATCGAGCAGCGCGAGGAATCCCGGCCGCGCCGAGAAATCGGCGCGCAGTGCCAGGGTGTTGACGAACATGCCGATCAGCGGCTCCAGCTCCGGCTGCGTGCGGCCGGCCACCGGAGAGCCGACGACCACATCCTGCTGGCCGCTGTAGCGCATCAGAAGCGCTTGCAGGCCGGCCAGCAAGAGGGTAAACAGGGTCAAGCCGCGGTCGTTGGCCAGCTGATTGAGCCGGCCGGTCAAGGCGGCGTCGAGTCGTGTGTCGGCCTGCGCACCGACATGGCGCCGAACCGCCGGGCGCGGCCGATCGGCCGGCAGTTCGAGGCTGCTCGGCGCTCCCGCAAGCTGATCCCGCCACCACGCCAGTTCGGACTGCAAAGCGCCAGCGGCAAAACGGCGGCGTTGCCAGGCGGCGAAGTCACCGTAGCGAATCTCCGGCTCCTCGGCGGGCCGAAGCGGGCCGGATCGCGCCGCCGCGGCATAGAAATCGGTCACCTCTTCGACCATCACGCCGGCCGACCAGCCATCGGAGGCGATGTGGTGCATGGTCAGCACCAGGCTGTGCTCACCGGCCGCCGAGCGCAACAGACAGCAACGCCAGGGCGCATCTGCCGCCAGGTCGAAAGGATGGCGGGCCGCGGCCCGGCTCAACCGTTGGCGCGTCGGCTCGCGCCATCGCGCCGGCAACGCCGCCAGTTCCACCACCGGTAAGATCTCCCGGAGATCGCGCGGTGTGAGGAATCGTTGGCGGGGTTCGCCGGCCACCTCCAAGAAACGGGCTCGCAAGGGTTCGTGGCGCTCCTCCACGGACGCCAGGGCGCGAGCGAGCAGGGCGGTATCGAGCCTGCCGCGCAGTTCGACGGCGGCGGCGATATGGTACGCCGCCGGTTGAGCGCTCAAGCGGTCGAGCAGCCACATGCGCGCTTGCGCGAAGGAGAGCGGCTGCGCCTCGCCCGCTTTTCGATCCAGCCGCTTCAGCCCCGACTGCGCCGCCTCGGCGGCCGGGCTCTCGCCCTGCTCGATTCGCCGTGTGATGCTTTGTGCCAGTGCTTCGATCGTCGGCGCGGCGAACAGCTCCTCCAGCGCCACCTCGTGGCCGAGGACTCGGCGCAGGCGGGCGATCAACCGCGTCGCCATCAATGAGTGGCCGCCGAGGGTGAAGAAGTTGTCGCGGACGCTGACCCTCTCAACGCCGAGCAACTCTCGCCACAGCTCGGCGATGCGCGATTCGAGCGGCGTGCGCGGCGCGATGAACCGCTGCTGCGCCTCGGTGTCGGCCGCGGCGAGTTCCGAGCACCCTGCTCGATCCAGGTCAGCGGCGGAGCCGAGAAGTTGGAGGGTGCCGTCGCTGTGTCGCCGCGCCAGATCCTCCGTGCGGTAGAGGCGGCTTCCCGCTACCCCGGACCAGCCGTCGGGAAGGAAGCGGGCGGCGGTGAGGGCGGGTTGGCCGAGGTAGCCACGCGCCAGGTCGGCCCCGCCGATCCACAGCTCGCCGACGACACCGACGGGAGCCAGCAGCCCGCTGTGGCCACGGTGAACGACGTAGGCCCGGGATCCGGCCACGAGCGAGCCCGACAAGGGTTGCACGGCGTCGAGATCGAGGCAGGTCCCCGCTGCCAAGGCGGGCCATGCCGCCAGCAGGGCCTCCTCATGGTCCGTCGCCGAGAAGAGTGCGATGCGATCTGCCTCAATCTGGACGCTACCGCCGCCGGAACCGGCGACCCACCGGTTCAAGCCGTCGTGAGTCAACCCGATTCCGCGGGGACGGTCGCTCGCCGTGGCGGTATAGAGGATCGCGGCGAGCCGATCCGGATGGACCTTTTCGGAGATCCTCGGCGACCGGGCGGTGGTCGAGCCAGCCACGGGCGGGCCGCCGTCCACGACCGCCGGCGACGGTGCGGCCAGGCCGCGCAGCCGTTCGAGTTGCCCGCGGTCGGCGATCACCACCCGCACCCCGGCGACGGACAGCAGGCGGGCGATCTGCTCTTCGGACGCCGCCGGATCGATCATCAGGTAGGCGCCGCCGGCGCGCAACACCGCCAGCAAGGCCACCGGCAGGTCGGCGGAGCGCTCCATGACCAGAGCCACCGGCTCCTCGGCGCGGATGCGCAGCCGCTCCAATCGCGTCGCCAGCTGCGCCGAGCGGCGATCGAGTTCGCCGTAGGAGAGCCGGCGGTCGCCCTCCTTGACCGCAATGGCGCCCGGAATCTGCCGCGCCCGGATCAGAACCGTCGTGGCCACGCTGCGTTGCGGGCGCAGTTCGCCGCCCATCGGCTGCGGCGCAGCCTCCGCGCCGCCGGAAGCATCGTTCCACTCGCCGGTAAGCTGGCGGATCTCCGCCGGGCTGAGCATCGGAAGACGATCGATCCGGCCGCCGGGAGCCGCCGCTACAGCCTCCAGCAGTGACCGGTAGTGGCCGGCCAGCCGATCGATCGTCGCCGCCTCGAAGAGGGAGGGTCGATACTCCCAGAAGCCGCTTAGACCCGCCTCTTCCTCATCCAGCGACAGGGTCAGGTCGAACTTGGAGGTACCGGCGCCGGCACGCACCGTGGTCAGACTCAATCCGGCCAGTTCGAGCTTCCGGCGGGTGGCGTTCTGCATGGCGAAAAGGACGTTGAACAGCGGCGAAGGTGCCGAGTGCCGTTTCGATGCAGTTCGCTGTGGCGCCAGTTCGGTGACCAACCGCTCCAACGGCACCTTCTGATGGGAGAAGCAGGCCAGACTGCTCTCTTTGACCGCCTCGAGGAAGCGATCGAATGGGATGCCGGCGGCGGGAATCTCGAAGCGCAACGGCAGGGTGTTGACGAAGAAACCGATCAGCGCTTCGAGTTCGGGCCTCTCCCGGCCGGCCAGCGGAGTGCCCACCACAAGGTCGCGTTGCGCCGTGTAGCGCTCGAGGAGCAGCAGGAAGGTGGCCAGCGTCACCATGAAGAGGGTTGCGTCGTGCTCCTGAGCCATCCTCTCCAAGCGCTCGCACAGCGGTTGAGGCAAGGCGATCGGCAGCTGTGCTCCATCGACCGAGTCGCCCTGCCGAGCGGGGTGATCGAAGGGCAAATCGATGCGGCGCGCAGCTCCGTCCAGATGGTGGCGCCAGAAGGCCAGACTGGGGGCGATCTTCTCGGTGGACAGCTGCGCGTTCTGCCAGGCGGCGTAGTCGGCGTACTGAATTGGCAGTGCAGGTAGTGCAGCCGCGCCACCGCCGATCTCGCCGGCGTAACCGCGCGCCACCTCATCGATCAGCAAACCACTCGACCAGCCGTCACCGGCGATGTGGTGGAGGGTGAAGAGCAGGACGTGCTCTTCGCTCCCTCGGCGCAGAGCCAACGAACGCAGGAGCGGTCCGCGTCGCAGATCGAACGGGCGGGATCCCTCGCCGTCGATCAGCCGTCGCTCCACCTGGCGGCTGCGCTCCGGGGTGAGTCCCTGCAAGTCGACCAAGACCAGCCGCGGGAAGCCCTCCTCTGCCGCCAGCAGCAGTGCGACCGGTTCATCGCTGTGCCGCTCATCCGGAAAGACTGTGCGCAAGACCTGATGGCGCTCCACCACCCGCCGGATCGCCCGAGCGAGAGCACGGATCTCCAACTCGCCGCGCGCTTCCACCGCCATCGGCATGTTGTAGGCCGTCGAGCCCGGGGCCAGCCGGTCGAGAAACCAGAGCTGTCGTTGCGCCGCGGACAGCTCGATGGCCGCCCCTTGCGGTCGCCGGCCGATCGCCTCGGCACGTGCCTGGCTGGCCGCCTCGCTGCGCAGCTGGTCGAGCAAGCGGGCGCGCATGGCGGGCGGTAGCTGCTGAATCCGCTCCAGCTGGTCTCTCTGGCTCATCGCGGCGACCGCCCGGGGTCGGCTTGTGTGCCGCTCTGCATCCGGCGCTGCGCCCCGCCCTCTCCACCTTCGGCCAGTTCACCCTCCATCGCCGCCAGCAGCTCTTCGAGAGCGGCCGAGTCCGAATTCAACACCAGCCCCTCTTCCACCCGCTCGGCGAGAGTGGCCACCGTCGGCGCAGAGAAGAGCTGCGCCAACTCCAACTCGACTCCGATTTCCGAATGGATCCGCGCCACCACCCGCGAGGCGAGCAGCGAGTGGCCGCCGAGTTCGAAGAAGTGATCGTGCACCCCGACCCTCTCCACACCGAGCACGGCGCTCCAGATCAGCGCCAGGTGTTCTTCGAGGGGAGTCCGCGGAGTCACTCGCTCCTTCTCCGCCGTCGCATCCGGCGCCGGCAAGGCACGGCGATCGATCTTGCCGTTGGGGGTCTGCGGCAACGCCGGCAACTCGACCAGAACCGAGGGCACCATGTACTCCGGCAAGCGCCCGGCGAGGTACCGGCGCAACATCTCGCCATCGGCTTCAACCCCCGACTCGCCGACCCAGTAGCCGACCAAACGGCGCTCGTCGGCCGCCGTCCGACCGGCCGTCACCACCGCTTCGGAGACGGCCCTGTGGGCGGCGAGAGCGACCTCGATCTCACCCAGCTCGATGCGGAAGCCGCGAATCTTGACCTGGTGATCGGCACGCCCGAGGAATTCGAGCTGGCCCTCGGGCAGCCACCGCACCAGATCGCCGGTGGCGTAGATCCGGCTGCCGGGGCCACTGCCCGAGGCCACACCGGCGAAGGGATCCGGCAACCAGCGCTCGGCGGTCAGCGCCGGACGGTCGAAATAGCCGCGCGCCAGGCCACCGCCTCCCAAATAGAGCAGACCCGGCACTCCGACCGGAGCCAGGCGCATCCTCCCATCGAGCACATAGCCGCGACTGTTGGCGATCGGCACTCCGATGGTCGGCTCCTCGCCGCTGTCGAGGCGAGCCCGCGACGGCTCGTCGGCGCTCGACCACCAGGTCGAGTAGGTGGTGTCTTCCGACGGGCCGTACAGATTGAGTACCCGGCCCACGGCCGGCGCACTGGCGTGGATACGGCGCACCAGATCGCCCTTCAGCGGCTCGCCGGCGAGATTCACCGTCACCACGCTCTCAGGGATCGCCGCCAGCTCTTCGAGCACGGTGATCGCCGAAGGCACGGTGTTGATCAGGGTCAATGGGCACTGCGCCGTCAGCTCCGGCGCCCGCGGCGAAGTCAACACCAGTGCATCGTCGACGAGGAGCAACGTTCCGCCGCTGGCCAAGGGCAGGAAGATCTCGAAGACCGAAAGATCGAAGCAGACCGAGGTGGCGGCGAGGACCCCCGCCAGCTCCGCCTCGCTGAACACGGTCCGCGCCCAGCTGATCATCGCCACCGCGCTGGCGTGCTCGATCGCCACCCCTTTGGGTCTGCCGGTCGAGCCCGAGGTGTAGATCAGGTAAGCGAGGTTACGGACGCCGGCCGAGCTCTTGGGCGCCGTGGCGGGGAATCGATCGAGCCGTTCGGCCTCGATGTCGAGCAGAAGCGTTCGCGCCCGTTGGTCGAAAGGTACCGAATCGGCCAATGTACTCTGACAGAGGATCACTCGCGGTTGGCAGTCCTCAAGAATGAAGCCGCGCCTCTCGGCGGGATAGGCCGGATCGATCGGAGCATAGGCGGCTCCCGCCTTGAGCACGGCGAGCAGAGCGACGATCAGACCTGGGGTGCGGGGCAGCATCACCGCCACCCGCTGCTCGGGTCCCACCCCCAGCCGGCGCAGAGCGTGAGCCAGCCGGTTGCTGCGCTCCTCCAGTTGGGCGAAGGTCACCTGGCCGTTCAAGGAGACCACGGCCCAGCGATCGGGATGGCGCCGGACGGAGGCGGCGACCAGATCCACCAGAGTCACCGCCGGCACTTCGAGGGTGGCCGGCATCACCCACTCGGCGAGCAGCTGGCCGCGCTCCGCCGCCGAGAGCAACGGCAGCCGTTCGAGCGCCCCACGCCCTCCACCCGCCAGATCGGTGACCAGGGCTCGTAGCAGGGTCGCGTAGTGGCCCAGCATGCGCTCGGCGGTGGCGGGATCGTAGAGGTCACGGCTGTACTGGAGGGCGAGGCCGAGTTCGCCGCCGCCTTCTCCACCGGCTTGCTCACCTCCCGGTTCTTGCCGCGCCGGCAGTTGCGCCGCGGTCAAGGCGAGGTCGAAGGGTGTTCCTTGTTCGGGAAGGGACTCGGAATGGAGGGTCAACTCGCCGAACTCGATGGGGTACCCCTGTGCACCGAGGGCGGCGGCGGCGAGCGCCTCGGATCCCCGCAGGTGCGGCCGCTGGAAGGTGAACATCACCTGGAAGAGCGGTGACCGGCTGGCGTCGCGATCGGTCTCGATCTGTTCCGCCAGATCCTGCAACGGCAGCTCTTGGTGCTCGAAGGCGGCCAGCGCCGTGGCTCGCGTCCGCGCCAAGAATGCGCGGGTGGTCAACGGCGAGCGCGCCGACTCCTGGCGCAGATCGGCCACCATGGCCACCGGGTTGACGAAATAGCCCACCACCTCGGAGACGCCCTCGGCGCCGCGGCCGGAGGTCGGTGAGCCGACCGAGAAACGGCTCTGCCCGCTGTAGCGAGCCAACTGCGCCTGGAAGGCGGCGAGCAAGACCGCGTAGGGCGTGGTGGCACCGCCGGCCGCGGCTGAACGTACCGTCGCGGCGAGATCCGCCGGCAAGCGGGCCACCACGCGGCCGCCGCGGTAGCTGCGCAACGGCGGCCGGGGATGGTCGACCGGCAGATCGAGGGCGGCAATGCCGTCGAGTTGCCGGCGCCAGAACTCGAGGTCACGCGCCCTTTGCTGCTGGTGACGCTCATCCTGCTGCCAGCGCACCCAATCGCTGAAGCGCAGCGGCTCCACCCGCAGCAGCGCCGGCGGGTCGCTCGCTTGCGCCCCGCCGGCGCTGCCGCCTTCGCAAGCCTGGGCGTAGAGCAAACTCAGGTCACGCATGATCACCGCCAACGACCAGAAATCGGCCACCAGATGGTGAACCGCCAGAATCAACCGCCGGCCGCGACCCAACTGCTGAACCCCGACCCTCACCAGCGGCCCGCTGGCGATGTCGAAAGGCTTGTAGGCGAACTGCGCCGCCGCGAGCAGATTCGCCTCCGGCTCCCCTTCGTCGCCCGAGAGGAGGGCCAATTCGAAGACCGGCTCTTCGCCGACTCGCATCACCGGCTCGCCACCATGGTTCGGAAAGCAGGCGCGCAGCGCCGCGTGGCGTCGTAGCAAGCCCGTGAAAGCCGACCTGAGCGCCTCGACGTCCAACTCGCCCTCGACGCGGGCGGCGGCCACCAGGTTGTAGGCGGGGTTGTCGGGTACCAGTCGAGCCAACAGCCACAGTGCCCGCTGGCCGGAAGATACCGGCTGCTCGCCGACCGTCGGCCCGGTGGCTGTCGGTCCCAAATCCGCCAGTTCCCAATCTGCCAACCCCGTGGTTGCCCGGTCGCCGGCCGAAGCCGTGGCGGTCGCTGAGGATCCCTCCGGTCGCGACGATAGCTCCTCCCAGCGCGCCAGCATGAGGGTGGCGAGATCGGCGACGGTGCTGCCGTCGACCAACTCGCCCAGCGATGGGCGCACGCCGAGGAGATTGCTCAGTGAATGCTGTAGTTCGATGGCGGCCAGCGAGTCGAGCCCGAGCGCCGTCAACGGCCGATCGATCGCCACCGCGCCGCGATCGACTCTGGCCGCCGCGGAAACCTCGCCGGCCAGCAACTCGCTCATCGCCGCCAGCCGCTGGTGGTCGGGCAGGGCGCGTAGAGCCTGTGCCGCGTCGTCCCAGCCGATGGCTCCGCGCGACGAAGGTCCTGCGGCGCTGCGTGCCAAACTGTCCCGCGCCAGGACCTTCAAGTCCTCAGCCAGGAGCAGCCGGCGGCAAAGGTCGCGCTGGACCTTGCCGCTCGACGTCTTGGGCACCTCGCCGGCGCGGACGATGACCACCGATTCGGGTTGGATGTCGTGCTCGGCAGCGACCGTGACACGAATCGCCGCCGCCGCCTCGGCGGCCGCCGATTCCCTGCGCCGGTCGATCTCCTGCACCACCACCAGCCTCTCGCCGCCCTGGTCGGACTCCGCCTCCTGCACGAAGGCGGCGCTGCAGCCACGACGCAGCGCCGGATGGGCCAGCTCGGCTCCCCATTCGACATCCTGCGGGTAGATGTTGCGACCTCGGATGATGATCAGATCCTTCGAGCGGCCGGTGACGTAGAGTTCGCCCTCGGCGACGAAGCCGAGATCTCCAGTGCGCAAGAAGGCTGCCGTCTCATCCGGCAACCGGGTATTGAAGTCTCTGCGCGTCTGCTCATCGCGGCGCCAGTAGCCGGCGGCGACGCTGGGACCGGCGACCCAGATCTCGCCGATCGAGTCCGCCGGCAGGGGAGCGCCGGTGGCGGGATCGACAATGGCGATCCTTTGCTCCTGCCAGGGGCGACCGCAGCTGACGAGAGTCCGCGCCTCCTCCGCGGTCGCGCCGGACGGCGCATCCTTCACCCGTCCCTGCTCCAGGGAGGCCGCGTCGACGCGGCGAATGCGGGGTTCACAGGCCGGATCGCCGGCGCTGACCAACAGCGTCGCTTCGGCCAGGCCATAGCACGGGTAAAAGCTGCGTCCCCGGAAGCCGCAGGCCGAAAAAGCATCGGTGAAACGGCGAAGGGTCTGTGCCCGCACCGGCTCGGCACCGTTGAACGCGACCTGCCACGAGGAAAGGTCGAGCCCGCTACGCTCCTCGGGAGCGATGCGCGCGACACACAGATCGTAGGCGAAGTTGGGGCCACCGCTGGTCGTCGCCCGGAAATGGCTGATCGTCTGCAACCATCTGCGCGGCTGCTGGAGGAAGGCGATCGGCGACATCAAGACGGCGTGGGTGCCCAGGTAAAGGGGCTGCAGCAGATTTCCGATCAACCCCATGTCGTGGTACAGCGGTAGCCAACCGACCACCGTGGATCGACGATCATGGCCGAAGGCGAGGCGGATCATCTCCTCGTTGTGCAGCAGGTTGCCCTGGGTGACCATCACCCCTTTCGGCGTCGAGGTCGATCCCGAGGTGTACTGGAGGAAGGCCACGGTGTCGGGTCCGATCGCCGGTTGTGCGGGCTGTGCCCCCTGCTCCGCGGCGTCCAGCAGAGCGTCGGTGGCGAGCCATGCGGTCGATGCCAGCTGTGGGAGGCGTGCCGTCAAGGCGCTCAACTTGTCCCGCAAGGCCTCGGTGGTCAGCACCACTCGCGGTTGTGCATCGGCAGCGATCGCCGCCAGACGGGGCAGTTTGCGCTTGGAGCCGGGAGGATAGGCCGGCACCGCCACCACGCCGGCGTGCAAGCAGCCGAAGAAAGCGGCGACGAAATCGATCCCCGGCGGGAAGAGCAAGAGGGCACGCTCTCCGCTGAGGCCCTTGGCGAGCAGCGCGGCCGCGATGGCGCGAGCTCGCCGCTCCAGCCCCGCGAAGGTCAACTCCTGGCGCTGCCCCTCGACGGTGCCGTCGGCTAGAAAGGTGTAGGCCGGAGACTCACCCTCTTCGCACGCACGGGTAGTGAGCAGCTCGCCCAAGCTGCTATAGCTCCCCCAACGGGGATCGATTAGATGGCTCACAGCTCCCGGTCCTTCTAAGTTGCACATCCCCAATGAGCCGAACGGCCCACCGCGCGCTACGGCACGACGATCCCGACTGCCCTGCACCCTGCCGGAGTTTCCCCGCGGATTGGTATCCCTCCGTAAGTGCCCCCAATGGGTGGGATCGGGACACTCAATAGATAGGGATACTTGACAGCCATACCGATAAAACGTACCCTGAATTCCGGAATAGGAACGGACTGGAGAGGACTTCTCATGCGGACCCAAGGTTGGATGTTCCACGCTCCCGGTGAGAATCTGCGTCTGGACAGCTACGAACTGAGCCCCGGAGCCGGCGAAGTCCTGGTGCAGGTCGCCGGATGTGGTGTCTGCCACACAGATCTCGGCTACTTTTACGACGGTGTGCCCACCCGCAAGCCTCTGCCTTTGGTACTCGGTCATGAAGTGGCCGGCACGGTGACCGCAACGGGAGCGGGCGCCGAGTCTTGGCTCGGCCGCCAAGTGGTGGTGCCGGCGGTCATCCCTTGCGGCGACTGCCCGGCCTGCGAGGCGGGCCGCGGCGCGATCTGCCCGCGGCAGATCTTCCCCGGCTGCGATATCCATGGCGGTTTCGCCCAACACCTGGTGGTGCCGGCCGAGGGGCTATGCCCGGTCCCCGATCTGCACGACCCGGCGATCAATCGGGCCGGCCTCACCCTCGAGACCCTATCGGTCATCGCCGATGCCGTCTCCACTCCCTATCAAGCGCTGCGCAGGAGTGGAATCGAGAAGGGCGATCTGGCGATCTTCGTCGGCGCCGGCGGCGTCGGCGGCTTCGGAGTTCAGGTGGCGGCGGCGCTGGGAGCGCGGGTGATCGCCATCGATCTGGACGACGACAAGCTGGCGATGGTGGCGCAGTACGGTGCGCAGCGGACCTTCAATGCAGCCAGCGTCGAGTTCAAGGAATTGCGCCGCGCGATCCGCGACTTCGCCAAGGCGGAGTCGATCCCCACCTATCGCAGCAAGATCTTCGAATGCTCCGGAAGTCCCGCCGGGCAAGCCACCGCCTTCGGCCTCCTCGGCCACGGAGGCTATCTGGGGGTGGTGGGCTACACGCCGCGCAAGGTGGAACTTCGCCTGTCCAATCTGATGGCGCTCGACGCCACGGCGCAGGGGAACTGGGGATGTCTGCCGGAACACTATCCGGCGGTGGTGGAAATGGCCCTCAACGGCTCCATCGCCCTCGATCCCTTCGTCGAGTTTCGCCCGCTGAGCACGATCAACGAGACTTTCCGTGAACTTCACCAGGGCGGCACGTGCCGTCGCATCATCCTCAAGCCGGAGCGCTGAAAGGGAGCTGCCGCAATGGAGCTGAAAGACCACGATCTGGTCGAAGCCGTCGAAATCCCGGGACTTCTCTACGCGGAGCGGCCCTTTCTCGATCCCGAAGGAAGGGAGGTTCCTGGCTTACACGCGGTGTGGATCACCCTGAACAACCCCTCGCAGTACAACTCCTACACCACCGAGATGGTCAAGGGGGTGATTCTCGGCATGCGTCGCGCCTCCACCGATCGGGCCGCGGTGGCGGTGGTCTTCACCGGCGCCGGGTCGAAGGCCTTCTGTACCGGTGGCAACACCAAGGAGTACGCCGAGTACTACGCCGGCAGACCGGAGGAGTACCGCCAGTACATGCGGCTGTTCAACGACATGGTCTCTTCCATCCTGATGTGCGACAAGCCGGTGATCTGCCGGGTCAACGGGATGCGCATCGGCGGCGGGCAAGAGATCGGCATGGCCTGCGACTTCTCCGTCGCGCAAGATCTCGCCCTCTTCGGTCAGGCCGGCCCCAAACACGGCTCCGCTCCCGATGGCGGCAGCACCGACTTCCTGCCGCTTTTCGTCGGTATCGAAGCAGCGATGGAGAGCTGCACCATCTGCGACCCCTGGACAGCCCACAAAGCCTATCGCTTGGGTCTGCTCTCCAAGCTGGTGCCCGCCCTGCGCGTCGACGGCAAGTTCCTGCCCAATCCCCTGGCGATCACCGACCGGTGGATCGACGAGATGGGCCAGATCGTCCACGGAGAACCGGTGGAGGGAGAGGCGAGAGCCATCGCCAAGAAGACTCTCGCCGGCGGCGAGGTCGACCTCTCCCCGTTGAATGAGGCGGTCAACAGTTTCGTCTACCGTCTCGCCATGACCATGCCCGGATGTCTCTCCAAGACCATCGAGAGTCTACGCAAGCACAAGCTGGCCCACTGGGACCGCAACAAAGAGAGTAATCGCGCCTGGCTGGGCCTCAACATGATGACCGAGGCCCGAGCCGGTTTCAGAGCCTTCAACGAAGGCAGCCGAGCCTGCCGGGAGGCCGATTTCCTCCTCCTACGCCGCCGGCTGGCGCAGGGCGCGGTGTGGGGAGAAGAACTGGTGGACGAAATCCTGGCAAGAGCCCATGGCCGTAGCTGAATCCACTCCCGCCAGAATTCTCATTCGAGATCTTCGGATGGAAGATCTGGCCGCCGTTTCTGATCTGGACGCCGCCTATACCGGCGAAAAGAAGCAGCAGTATTGGCGGCGGATCTTCGGCGAATTTCTCCACGGCAGTGAGGCCAAGACCACCATCGGTATCGCCGCCGTCCAAGCGGGAGCGGTGACCGGTTTCCTCTTCGGAGAGACCCGCGCCTTCGAGTTCGGATCCGAGGTGTGCGGATGGGTCTTTTCGGTCGGTGTCGATCCGACCCAGACTCGCGCCGGCATCGCCACCGCCATGCTCGGGGAAGCCATGCACCGTTTTCGCCAGGCCGGAGTATCGGTGGTTCGCACCATGGTGAAGAGGAACAACATCCCGGTTCTTTCCTTCTTTCGATCCAACGGCTTCACCGGCGGCTCCTTCCATCAATTGGAGTTTCAACTCGAGGAGAGACCATCGTGAGTTCCGCAGCTCCCGTTCAACGTCAGATCGTCGAAGATGGCCAGGTTTGGAGGCTCCGCCTCGCGACCCCCAAGGCCAACATCCTCGACCAAGAGAAGGGCAAACTGCTCACCTCGTTCTTCCGTCAAGCCAAGTCGGATGAATCGCTCAAGGTGATCATCTTGGAAGCCGAAGGGCCCAACTTCTCCTTTGGAGCCTCCGTCGAGGAGCACCTTCCCGGCCTCTACGAGTCGATGATCCCGGCCTTTCATCAGCTGCTGTACTCCCTGCTCGACGCAGAGGTGACGGTGTTCGCAGCGGTACAAGGGCAGTGCCTCGGCGGCGGGCTGGAGTTCGTCAGCCTGGCCCACCGCATCTTCGCCCACCCGGATGGCCGCTTCGGCCAGCCGGAGATTCTCCTCGGGGTCTTCCCGCCGGTGGCCTCGGTCTACCTCAGCGAGCGCATGGGCCGAGGAGCAGCGGAGGATCTCTGCCTGAGCGGGCGCTCGATCACCGCGCCGGAGGCCCACCGCATCGGCCTGGTCGATCAGGTGGAGGAAGATCCGGCGGCGGCAGCGCTCGACTGGGCGCGCAAGTACTACCTCCCCCGCTCCGCCAAGAGTCTGCGCCTCGCCGTCCGGGCGGTGCGTCACGGAGTCAACCGGCGGTTCAGGGAAGAACTCGCCGCCGTCGAAAAGCTCTATCTCGACGACCTGATGGCCACGGAAGATGCCCTCGAAGGGCTCACCGCTTTCGTCGACAAGCGCGCCCCCCAATGGAGGAATCGATGAGCGAACTGGAGACGCTACTCGAGCGTTGTGAGGTTCTTTACCGCGACTCTTCGCTGGCTGCCGCTCGTGACTGGAAAGAAGAGACCGGAGGGCTCGCCATTGGCTACATGCCGATCTACATTCCTCGCGAGTTGCTCCATGCCCAAGGCGTGCTCCCCGTGGCGCTGATGGGCGGCGGCGACGACGTGGAGATCATCCGCGGCGACGCCTACTACCAGAGCTATATTTGCCACCTTCCCCGCTCGACCATCGAACTCGGTTTGAACGGCTCCTACGATGCCCTGGACGGTCTTCTCTTCCCGGCCATCTGTGACGTCATCCGCAACCTGTCGGGCATGTGGAAACTACAGTTCCCCGACAAGCTGGTGCGCTACCTGGACGTGCCGCAGAACTTCGATCCCGAGGTAGGGGGACGGTTCTACCGCCACGAGTTGGAGAGCCTGAGCGCGGATCTGACGGCGCGCGGTGCTCGCCCCTACGATGCCGAGGCGTTGAGGGCTTCGATCAAGGCCTACAACGAAAACCGCCGGTTGGTCGATGACCTCTACGGTCTGCGGCGGGATCAACCGTGGAAGGTGCCCACCTCGGAGTTCTACCTCGTCCTGCGCGCCAGCCTGGTGATCCCCCTGGCCGAGAGCACGCGACTGCTACGCGACTATCGCGACGCCTCGCTCGCCTCCGAACGCCAGCCCATGGACCAGGCGCGCGTATTGCTGGTGGGCTCCTTTTGTGAACAACCCCCCTTGGGCCTGTTGAAGACCCTGGAGCGCTCCGGTTGTTACATCGTCGACGACGACCTGGCACAAATCCATCGGTGGATTCAGGGGGATATCGCCGAGGAGGGCGATCCGTTGCAGAACCTGGTCGATGCCTTCCTCGAGCAGAGTATCGCCTCTCCGGTGCGCTATATCGACGAAGAGACCAAAGGGGCCGCCTTGGTGGAGAGGGTGAAGCAGAGCGCCGCCGAAGGTGTCCTCTTCTGCGCCCCGAGTTTCTGCGACCCGGCGTTGCTCGACCAGCCAATGACCTCCGCCGCGGTGGAGGCGGCCGGCATTCCCTGGACCGCTTTCAAGTTCTCCGAGAACACCGGACAGTTTCAGGTGATTCGTGAGCAGGCGGGCACCTTTTCCGATTCGATCAAACTGTGGAGTGGAGAGTGAACCATGGCTAGTCTTACACCGACCACCGAGGCCCAGAAGGACTCTTCTCAACTCCGCCAGAAGGAGATGATCGCCGACCACTACTCACGGCTGGCGCAGTCGCCGAAGAGCGGCGAGAAGAACGTCTACACCTTCGTCCCGGGCAACCTGACCGAACTCCTGCTCTCCTTCGATCTGCTGCCGGTTCTTCCCGAGATCAATGCCTTGCAGTCCAGCATGCGAGGCAAGTCGCGAGAGTACATCTCGATCGCCGAAAAGCAGGGCCACTCACCCGATGTGTGCACCTACGTCAAATGCGACGTCGGTATGAAGGCCTCAGGCAACATCGGCCCCACCGGTGAGCATCTGCCGGACCCGGACCTGCTGCTCTTGTCCTACACCGGTTGCTTCACCTTCATGAAGTGGTTCGAGATCCTGCGGCAGGAGTACGACAACTGTCCGGTCGCCATGCTGCACGTCCCCTACCAGGGTGACGGCGAGGTCACGGAAGCGATGCTGGGCTACGTGGTGGATCAGCTCAAGACCAAGGTGATCCCCAAGTTGGAAGAACTCTCGGGCAAGAAATACGACGAGGACCGGCTGAGCGAACTGCTGGCCAACTCGGCCAAGGCCGAAGACGACCTGGTCTGGGTGTTGGAATCGGCCAAGAACCGCCCCTCCCCCATCGACGCCTATTTCGGCGGCGTCTACTACATCGGCCCCATCTTCACCGCCTTTCGCGGCACCGAGGGAGCGGTCGACTACTACCGGCTACTTCGCGCCGAGATCGAAGAGCGGATCGAGCGCGGCCAGGGGCCGATCACCCCCGACGGAGAACTCACCGGTGAGGCCTTCCGGATCGTCGTCGAGGGACCGCCCAACTGGACCAACTTTCGGCAGTTTTGGAAGATGTTCTCCGACGAGAGAGCGGTGGTGGTGGCTTCCACCTACACCAAGGTGGGCGGGGTCTACGACTACGGCTTCCGCCACGATCCCGACCGCCCCTTGGAGAGCCTGGCCGAATACTGCATGGGTTGCTACACCAACCTCAACCTTCCGTCGCGCATCGACATGCTCAGCAAATACGTGCGCGACTACCAGGCGGACGGTCTGCTGATCAACTCGATCAAGAGCTGCAACTCCTTCTCCGCCGGGCAACTGATGATCCTGCGCGAGGTGGAGAATCGAACCGGAGTTCCCGGCGGATTCATCGAGAGCGATCTGGTCGATCCGCGCTACTTCTCGGCCTCCAACATCAAGAATCGGCTGGAGTCCTATTTCCAGATGATCGATCAGAAACGGCAGGGAGGTGCGGCGTGAAGTATTGCGTCGGTATCGACCTGGGGTCCACCACCACCAAAGCGATCATCCTCGGAGAGGACGGGGAGATCTTGGGGCGGGGCATCACCAACAGCCGTTCCAACTACGCGGTGGCCTGCGAGGTTGCTCTGGCCGAGGGGCTGATCTCGTCGCGCTTCGCCCTGGTGGCCTCGGCCCTGGCGGAAGCTTCGATGGACGAGAAGGAGCAGCAGGGCTGGATCAGTCGCGTCGAGGGGTTCTTCCGGCTGGAGCAGTATCTGTCTCAGCATACGCTGCTGCGCCAAGCCATCGAGGAACAGCTCGCGTCCGAGGACGGAGCGGGGCGAACTCTCGCCCCGGTCATCGAGCAAATCCTGGAGCGCATGGACAAACGAGCGCCCTCGCTGTTCAGCCGAGGAGCCCGCCGCAAGAGTGACTTCTTCCGCGACATCGCGGGCAGTCAGTATCTTCGCTTCGCCGAAGAGATCTCGCAAAGTGAAGAGGTGAGTTTCGATCAGCTGGTAGCCCACTACGACCGGGCTATTCTCAAGGTGGAAAACACCCCGGCCGGCTCCAAGAACTTCCTCAACAACGCCCGCGCCGCCGTACGGCGGTTGAAGTCCGCGCCGGCGGCGCTCGAAAAAGCGGTGGAGCAAGCGGGAACCGTAGCCCTCGACCAGGTGATGAGCGTGGGAACCGGATACGGGCGCCAAACCCTACCCTTCCCGAAAGAGCAGATCCGCTCCGAGATCCTTTGCCACGGGCTCGGCGCACACACTTTGTTTCCAAATACCCGCACGGTGCTCGACATCGGAGGGCAAGACACCAAGGCCATCCAGGTGGACGAACGCGGAATCGTGACCTCGTTTCAGATGAACGATCGGTGCGCTGCCGGATGCGGTCGCTACTTGGGATATATCGCCGATGAGATGAACCTCGGTCTCCACGAACTGGGTCCGTTGGCCAATCAAAGCACCCGCAAGGTGAAGATCAACTCCACCTGCACCGTCTTCGCCGGAGCGGAGCTGCGAGAGCGGCTGTCCCTGGGAGAGAAGCGGGAGGACATCTTGCAGGGGCTGCACCGCGCGGTGATTCTGCGCGCCATGTCGCTGCTGGCCCGATCGGGCGGCGTCGAGGACGAGTTCACCTTCACTGGCGGTGTGGCCAACAACCAGGCCGCGGTGGGAGCTCTGGCGGAATTGATCCAAGAGAACTACGGCGAGCGGACCCTCAACATCTCCGCCAACTCGATCTACACCGGCGCCCTGGGAGCCGCCATCTTCGCCCGCCGCGACTGGCAGCAGAGTGTCAACTAGCAACATAGTGTCAACGAAGAGCTAGGAGCAGGAGCATGGTCGACCCCACACAGAACGTCCTCGTAGCCGGAATCGATGTCGGCTCCGCCGGAGTCAAGTTGGTCATCTTCGAAGACCGGCCGGGCGCAGAAGGAACAATCCTCTTTGGGGAGAGTGAACGGATTCGCCGGCGCAGTCCTCAACAGGTGGCGACGGACCTCTTCGCCAAGGGGCTGAACCAGACCGGTTTGACACGCTCCGACCTGGTCTATGTCGCCACCACCGGCGAGGGGGAGAACATCCCTTTCCGCACCGGCCACTTCTACGGCATGACCACCCACGCGCGCGGCGGGCTCTACCTGAATCCGGAGGTGCGCACGATCATCGACGTGGGAGCACTCCATACCCGGGCCGTGCGTTTCGACGAGCGAGCCAAGGTGGAGTCCTATCGGATGACCAGCCAGTGCGCTTCCGGGTCCGGTCAGTTCCTGGAGAACATCTGCCGCTACCTCGGCATCACCATTCACCAGATCGGTCCTCTATCCCTCGAAGCGGATGCCCCGGAATCCTGTTCGTCGATATGCGCCGTACTGGCGGAAACAGACGTGATCAACATGGTGTCGCGGGGCATCTCCGGCCCGAACATCATCAAGGGGATCCACCAGAGCATGGCGGGTCGCTATATCAAGTTACTCACCGCCAGCGGTTCTCGCGGACGGGTTTTGGTCACCGGGGGTCTGGCCTTCGACGTGGGACTGCTGGCGGCGATGAACGAAACCGCCGAGGAGGCGAAGTCCGCCTTCCGCTTGGAGACTCACCCTCAATCGATCCTGGCGGGCTCGATCGGAGCCGCCATCTGGGGTGCCTTTCGTTGGCGAAAGCTGGCGGCTCGTGGTATCGATCTAAGCGCCGAGGCCGCGGCGTAGGCGCCGGCAAGGACGGCCAAGCGAAAGGAGCACCATGGAAAACCTCGAATACGAATCGATCCACGTTCGGCGGCTGAATCCCGAGGACTTGGACAAGGTAACCCGTCTCGACGCCAAGATCACCGGCCGCTCGCGCGGTGAGTACTTCAAGCTCAAGCTGGCGCAGAACCTGGCGGAAACAGGAATCAAGATCTCGCTGGCCGCCGAACAGGACGGCCTCTTCGTGGGCTTTCTCCTCGCCCGGGTCTACTACGGCGAGTTCGGCCTCATGGAGCCCTCGGCGGTGCTCGACACCATCGGCGTCAACCCGGACTTTCAGGGCCGGGGGATCGGCCAAGCCTTGCTCAGACAGCTGCGCACCGATCTCGGCGGCTTGGGGGTGGCCCATCTACAGACCGAGGTCAGTTGGGACAACACGGGGCTGCTCACCTTCTTCCAGCGGGAGGGATTCAGGCCGGCCGACCGCTTCTGCCTGGAACTCGAGATCAAGCCTCGGCCGTGATCGTCAACAAGACCACCCGTTACGCTCTCTATGCCGCCATGGAGATGGCTCGTTGTCAGGGAGAGGCGGTCACCGTCTCTCAGGTGGCCAAGAAGTACGCCATTTCCGAAGGTGTCCTGGCCAAAGTCTTCCAGCAGCTGGTTCGAGCCGGGCTGGCCAGGGGAACCCGGGGGGTAGGGGGAGGCTACCGGCTGGTCGAGAGGCCCAACAAGATCACCGTACTGCAGATCATCGAGATCTTCGAGCCACCAATCCTCGGCCTCCAATGTCTGCTCGAACGCGAGTGCGCGCAGGCCGACCTGTGCCGACTCAAGGGGCTCTTCGACGAAGTTGACCAGACCGCCCGGGATATCTACGGCTCCACCAACCTGGAGACGCTGGTCAAGGTCTGAATCACCGAGCCAAACCGGCCCTGCTAGAGCGCCGCGATCGGCTCCTGGGTCAGCTCGCTCCCGGCCGCCTCCTCCCCTTCCCCATCCCGAAACTGGTGGTCGTAGAGGCGGCGGTAGAGGCCGTCGAGCGCCATGAGTTCATGGTGCGTGCCGTGCTCGGTCACCCGGCCGCCGTCCAGGACGACGATGCGATCGGCGTTCTTGACCGTGCTCAGGCGATGGGCGATGACCAGCGTCGTGCGCTGCGCCATCAGTACGTCGAGTGCCTCCTGCACCAGAATCTCACTCTCGGTATCCAGCGCCGAGGTCGCCTCGTCGAGGAGCAGAATCCGCGGGTTCTTGAGCAGCGCACGGGCGATCGCCACCCTCTGCCGCTGGCCTCCGGAGAGCTTCTGAGCGCGCTCACCGACAACCGTGTCGTAGCCCTTGGGCAGTTGGAGGACAAACTCATGGGC
Organism: Acidobacteriota bacterium; assembly: GCA_024277255.1. Taxonomy (GTDB): domain Bacteria; phylum Acidobacteriota; class Thermoanaerobaculia; order Multivoradales; family SZUA-115; genus SZUA-115. The sequence goes on from JAJRVQ010000105.1 coordinate 32,220, forward strand.
GTTGGCCGCTTTGGCCGCCGCCACCAACTCCTCTTCACTGGCGTCCAACTTCCCATAGAGAATGTTCTCGCGCACCGTTCCACCGAAGAGATAGACCTCCTGCGGAACCAGCCCGATCTGCTGGCGCAGACTGGCCAGGGTGAGCTCGCGCACGTCGTGGCCATCCAGCAGAATCCTCCCGGCGGTCGGATCATAGAAGCGGGGCACCAAGCCGAGCAAGGTGGTCTTGCCAGCGCCGCTCGGTCCGACCAGAGCCACCGTGGTTCCGGGCTCGATGGTGATCGACACTCGGCTGAGAACGACCGGCATCGCCTCGCCCTTCGACGCCTCCAGGTCATCGCCCGGCGCCGCCGCGTAGGAAAAGCTGACCTTGTCGAAGACGATCGCCCCCTCGACCGAGGTCAGCACCCTCGCCTCGGGTGACTCCACCACCGAATCCACCACATCGAGTAGATCAAAGACGCGCCGCGAGGAGCCAAGAACTTGCTGCAACCGCGTCCATAGGGTGCCAAAGAACCTGATCGAGCCCCCCATCATTCCGGTCAAGGCAATGAAGGTCACCAGCTGCCCGGTGGTCAACTCGCCCGCCAGGACCTGTTTGCCACCAAACCAGATCAGCAGTATCGAGGTGGAAAAGAAGAGCACCGAAAGTAAGGGGCCGAAGAGCACCTGTAGATGGAGCCTCTCCATCGCTACCCCCAGTAGACGATAGAGACTCTTGCGGAAACGTTCAGCCTCGTACTCTTCGCGCACAAAGGAGCGCACCACCTTGACTCCCGAGAAGCTCTCCTCGACGACGGTCGTGGCGACCGCGAATTCGTCCTGCACGGCGACCGAAAGGCGTCGAATCTGGCGCCCGAGAGCGTTGGAGAGGAAATAGACCGCCGGCACCAAGACGAGCATGAAGAGGGTCAACTTCCAGTTGGTCCGAATAATCAAGACCAACGCACCGATCAGGATGATGATCTGCGACAACGCACCGGCGATGTCGGAAGTCAGCGCGCCGCGAATCGTCAGCACATCGTTCATCAGACGCGACACCAGCTCACCGGTGCGCTTGTCGCTGAAGAAACCGAGAGAAAGGCTGTGCAAATGTCGATAGAGCTGCATTCTCAGATCGACCACCACCCGCAGGCCAACCACGCTCATCAGATAGGAGGAAACAAAGCTGACCACTCCCTGAACCACGTAGATCGCGATCAGCAGAAGGGTCACCTTGGTCAGATCTCGCGGGTCGCCTCCGGGCAGCACCGCGTCGACCAGGTAGCGCATCAAGAGCGGTCCGGCCAACGACAGCAGACTGGTGGCCACCACGGCGAGAAAGGCGATCGCCAGTTTGCCCCGATAGGGCTTGCCCAGAGAGAGCAGCCGAGGATAGAGGCTCAGGCTCTCACGCCCGCCGTCGTCTGCTGACGCGCCCTGGCCCAAAGCGCGAAACGCGGTACGCCACCTACCCGCACTGGGTCGCTCCGGATCAAACTCGACCTCAGTTTGCGTGCCCTTCGCTTGCGCCACTTCACAATCTCCCTATTTCTCTAGCCGTTCCTTCTCACCGATTTCGTTACGAAACGCCGCCGAGCTGGTCTACTGGGCCTGTCGATGCAAGGAATCCGTCTGTTCTGGGACGCAGCCGTACTAGAAGTAGGGCGAGGAGCGGAACTGGCGGATGACGCGGCAGATATAGGTGCATACGGCGTTGGAGTAGAAGTTCGGTGAGAAGGAACGGCTAGCCGCACCTCCCCCTGGCGACTCTTGAGTGCGCAGGCTAGCGCAAAACGGGACCGATAGATGCGATACCGCCACAAAGCAACTCAGATTTGCCGGTGCAACGGCATGCGCACTGGTACCATCCAGCGCGGAACGGGACCATCAAGAGGAGAACAGAATGCTGCAGCAGCTCGAACTCGACAACTTCACTCAACACCTCGGAGACAGCTTTCGCTGTACCGGCGCCGGTGAAGAGCCCATCGACCTGAAGTTGAGCGAAGCCAAGGGCTTGACCAAGCCACCGAGCGCCGAGCGGACCCCGTTTTCATTGATCTTCGTAGGCCCGGAAGCGCCACTGCTGGAGCAGCAGATTCACACCCTCCACCACCACAAGATGGGCGAATTCAGCCTCTTCCTCGTCCCCCTCGGCCCGGGGCCGGGCGGGTTGCAGTACGAGGCAGTTTTCACCTGAGAGGCTCCCCACCACGAGTTCCACCCGTCTCGCGAGCGCGCGCATCACAAGGCACGAACCACTTAGCAACGGGGCAGCGCTCCAGAGTGACGAGGTGGCCCAGATACCCCGGCAGCATGCTTAGATCGAGACCTGTGACCGGCCTCTCAGTCGGTCATTTCGTCGGCCCCTTTGCCACCCCTCGCGTCGTAACCCAACGCCGTCTCTCGGAGCTGATCAGCAAGCCCGTAGATATCGTCCAGCTCGCCAATCGGGTGGCGGGTCTCTTCCTTGTCCGCATCAAAAGAGCCCAAGTACTTCTGTGCCGCATTGAACCAGAACCGGCATATCGGCTTTCGGTTGTTGTCATCGAGTAAGACAGAACAGTATGACTTCTGATCGCGCAGGACGACGCGCCGCGACTCCACCACTTTGCTCACGATGGCCTTGACCAAATAGTAGGCCTGCCACTCCTCTTCGGTGGTTTCGATCTCGGAAACAGGCTCGGCCTCTTGATCGAGAGACGGGAGTGATGACGTGGCCTCCTCCGTAGCGAGAGCAGACTTGAGCCGGTCACTAATGCGCTCGCTGATGAACTCGCGGAGCGCCTTCCTGGTCAAGTTGCTGAACTGCTCTCGAACCGCGTGAGTCATTCGGCCTTCGTAGACCTGGGAAACGAAGAAGCGCACAAAATCCTCTGAAGGTTCCTGCATCTCGTTGGCCAGAACTCGCTTGATCTGTCGTGTGTACTTCAGTTCGCTTGCCGTCTCCAGAATGCGGTCCTGGTCGAAGACCTCGGCGTGAAACTTCTCCAGCTCCCTGACTGCCCCTTCTGACAGATCCAGCATGTTCACTTCCAAGAACGGTCGAGAGTCCATCCGGTTACGTGATTCCAGGTCGGTGAAAAACCTGTACGACGTGCCGTTGGTTAGGACGGCGAAGCGAGCATCAGTGACCGAGAAGTACCTGTAGAGCTGCGACACATGAGCTTGGTCGAGGTCGGAACCAGCCATCTTGCACTCAAACAGCACTATGGGTTTTCCATCGCGAAGGATCGCATAGTCGACCTTCTCACCCCTCTTGATTCCCACGTCGGCAGTAAGTTCGGGCGTAACCTCGGTCGGGTCGAAAACGTCGTAGCCGAGGGCCTGGATGAACGGAAGGATCAAGGCATTCTTGGTCGCTTCCTCAGTCTTGATGTGCGGCAGTTGACTAGGTATTCGTTCAGCCAGGGCGCGGAACGCGCTAGTTAGGTCCACTTGCTGTCCTCCTCTCAGACTCGCCTCAGTAGCCGAATCAGCATGCCGATGGCTTTGCTCGACAATTCAATGAGAACGGATACGGATAGGGTGTTGCTTATCGACGGTAGCAGTTTAGCAGACGGTAGTGCACTTCCAGCGAGTCGTCCAAGCTAAGAATGTTCTGCCAGCTGTTCGTACAACGTGCTAGCCGGGCAAGGTCCACTGGACCGGTAACCGTTTGAAGTCTTTCTCATCGAAGGTGACCACGGTTTCGTCACGGGCTGCGGCCTGGAGGGCCAGAACTGCGTCGATGTAGTCGACATTCTGGTCTCGGGCGAGTTCGAGGGCTCGGATCGTACGGTCACGATCTTCGACTGCGATTCCAGGGGCGCTGAGCAAGCGCACCAGGACGCCGGCAACCTCCTCCATCGAGTGCTTGTAGAAGGAACGAAGTACCCATACCACCTCGGCCAGGGTGATCTCTGAGACGTAGAGCGATACTTCCCCTTCCTCGGCTCGTCGCATGACGCGGGCGGAGTGATCGGCAAGCTCGGCGGGTTCGCCAGTAATGAATCTGAGGAGCACATTGGCGTCGAGCCACAATCGACTCACGAACCACTCCGGCTCAGCTCAGCTTGGATCTTGCCCATCGCCTGCCCGGTTGCTTGGCGAATCGCGGCCTTGCCGGGATAGGGACGGGTCGCTGGCAAACTAGCAAAGAGATCACTCAGCCGAGCCTGCTTGATCACCCTCACCCGCAGACCATCGGGCTCCAAGATGAAGCGCAGATCGTCTCCGGGCTCCAAGTCCATCGCTTGGCGAATCCGAACAGGGATAGTCACTTGCCCTTTCGAGGTTATCTTGGCCATACGACAACTCCTTACTTGGCGGAAGCTCCTTACTTCTCGACTCTATGAGGATTTCCACCGCAGAGCAAGGCGCACAGGAGTCACAAGGCGAATTTGGCAGAGGTCTGCGCCGTCCCTACCGCGCCGGGTTGTCAAATCCACAGCAGCCGTCGCGCTCCAGGAGGCGGTCGGTGGCACAGATCCTCGGTACTTCGGTGCCGTCCGGCTGAGGCTCATAGACGGTGATCGAGCGGGTGGGATAGGTCGCCTGCGTCGCGTAGTGGACGACGAAGCTCTTGCGGGTCAGTGAGGGGTCGAGCAGCGGCGAGCCGCCGTGGCGCAAGGAGGCGTGCCACACCAGGGCCTCGCCCCGCTTGGGGGTGAACAGACGGGTTTCCAAGCCGTGCTTGCGGCACTGTTCTTCATCGAAGGCGAAGGCTGCCTCGACATCTTCCGCTCCCATGGTGTTGCCGTCATACATGTACTGGCCGGGACGGAACTCGTAATAAGGCAGCTTGTGAGAGCCGGGAACGTAGGCCAGAGCACCGCACTCGGGATGAATGTCTTCGAGCGCGATCCACGCCGCCACCAGGTGGCCAGGGGCCCCGGTCGGCACCACGACCGGATCGCGATGGAGGATCTGCTGGCTGCCAAACTGAAAGTAGAGCGACTGAATAGCCACCGCTGGCTCGCCCATGATCAGGCGCACCAGTTCGTGCAAGCGCGGCTCCAAGTAGAGCGAGAGCGCCGCCTCGGAGTGCGAGTGCAGGTCATGAATACGGCTCTTGGTCTTGCGATGCACCGCCTCGTCGGCGACCGACATCCAGCGCGGTGGGCCGTCATAGGCGTAGACCAGGTTGGCGGTCCTCTCCTGCCAACAGCGGTCCACATCGCCTTCCATCTGCTCAAACAGAGCCTCATCGAGGCCGAGCGGCACCACGGTATAACCCCAGCGAATGAAGTGCTCCAGCGCCTCGGCCTGAGCAGAGGTTAGCTCTCCGTTGTCCAAACGCTCCGCGATTCCTTCGGGGGCGTCCGGTTGATCGATCCACAAGCCGCTGTCGAGAAACAGGCCGCCGCCGGGGGCGGATCGGATCGCCGGTGGAATGGGGGCTTTCGTCACTGCCGTCATCAGCTGTCCTCCTCCGCCGAACCCTATCGCGCCTGCACCGTCACCTACTCGCTCAACTCCCGATCCGCCCGCCACTCCATCAGGTGATACACCCCCTGCTCTTCGATCTTCTCGAAGCCGAGGCGCAGGTAGAGGCGCATCGCCGGGTTGTTGTGTTCGACGTGGATGCGCACCAGCTTGCCGCTTTGGCGAGCTTCACTCAGCAGGTCGTCGAGGAGCCGGCTGCCCAAGCCGTTTCCCCGCCATTCGGCAAGCAGGGCGATGTCGACCAGTCGGATCTCCTCTTCGCGCCGATCGACGTAGAGGCGGCCCACCGGTTCTTCACCAACGAGGATCAAGTCGAACGCCGCGTTGGGAAACTGCTCTTGGTAGTACTTGTGCTGCGCCTGGAACTGGAAGCGTAGAAACTCCGCCTTCTCCTCGTCCGTCCACGGCACCTGCGCCATCTCCTCGGCGCGGGTACTGGCGTAGACGCGGAGGAGAAACTCCATCTCCTCCGGCGTGATCGGACGCAAGCTGACGGTGGAAAGATCGGCAGGCAAGATGGACTCCCGAGAAGAAACTGTGGGAAGGAAGAAACCCGGCCCCACCAGAGGTGCGAGCCGGGTCACCGAAACCAAACGATGCGCTGCGGCTATTTCTTCTTGGCCGCCCCCTTCTTCTTTGCCGGGGCCTTCTTCTTGGTGGCTCCCTTCTTCGCCGTAGCCTTCTTCGCCGGGGCCTTCTTCTTGGCGGGCTTCAGCTTGGCCAAGGGCATCTTGAGAAGAACCAACAAGTCGGCTTCGGCGACCTGCCCCCAGAAGCGGGTCCGCAACTGGTAGGTGCGCTCCGACTTCAAGGAGGCCGTATCGAGGTTCAGCGTCACACTCTCGTGCCACTCCCCGCCGGGCTGCAAGGTGAGGCTATGGGTGCCGCGGCCGATGTCGATGGTACGGGAGGCATCCTTGCGCGTCACCTCCCGGTCTGCGTCGTCGAGCAGATGCCAGAAAAGCTCCGCTCCTTTCGCCGCTGAATGGAGCACGATGCTGTGGTCGCTGGTGTTGCTCAGGGTCAAACGTACGGTCAGCTTGGCGACCGCTCGATCGGCTCGCACCTCGAAAATCGAAGGTGCGTCGATCGAAGCACGGATGGCTGGAATATTGACTGCCATGGTGCCTCCTTTCCTAGCCGCGTGAGGGGTATAGGCCCTGGAGCGCGATGATGAAGTTCATCGCCAGGAAGGGCTGCAAGTTGTTGTGGGCTTGGCTGCCGCCGGCATTGGTCAGCTGAGGCATGTTCGTCGATGCTGCGGTACCACCGGCATACTTGACGGAGGCTCCAAGATAGTTGCCTACCGGATCCGCCGCATTGGCGCCACCGCCGAGTGGCCCTCCAGTGCTCCCGTCAGCCCGCATCGTGTGGCTATGCGCGGGCATCTGCGCTTCCGAGAGAGTCACCGTCTCCACACCGCCACTCTGGCCCAAGCGACGCGAAGTCAATCCCGGCCCTCGGCCCGGATGCATCGGTGCTCGGCCCTGCAAGTTCGGCAAGGCGGTGGTGGTCCGCCCGTCGCCGCCGTAGGTGGTTCCGATGAGCGAAAACAAAGCGGTGTTCTGGGAGACCGGCAGGAGCTGGCCGTTACAGAAGGCCCAGGAGCGAGGAGCGAAATTCCCGGCAAAGATGCGAATCTCGGCTATGAATGGTTCTGACATGGCTGCTCCCTCCTAGTGCCGGCTCGGGTAGATGCCGAACAGAGCGATGATGAAATGGACGCACAAGAACGGCATCAGATTGGTGTGTGACCGGCTGCCGCCCACAGTCGAGATGGCTGCGCCGCTCATATTCTGCGCGGTGGCGAGCGCATTGGAATAGATGTTGGTCGGCGCGGTAGACGCCGAGACCTTGCCACTGGGATCGCCCGAACTGGCGCCCGAGGCGGAGGCGGAAACGTTGTGCTGGTGGGAGGGCAACTGGTTCACCGTCAAGGTGACCTTCTCCGCACCACTCTTGGCTCCCAGTCTGCGCTGGCTCAGCCCGGGGCCGGACCCCGCGTGAATGGGGATTCGGCCGCGCATGTCGGGCAATCCGAAGGTCGTTCGACCGTCGCCGCCGTAGATGGTGCCCAGCAGCGAGAAGAGTGCGTCGTTCTGCGATACGGCCAGCAGCTGACCATCGCAAAAAGCCCAGCCGCGGGGGGCGAAATTGCCGGCGAACATGCGGATTTCTCCAACAAAGGGTTCTGACATTCTGATTCGCCTCCTTAGTTTCTCGACGGAAACAAGCCCTGGAGGGCTATGCAGAAGTTCACCGCCAAGTAGGGCTGCATGTTCTCGTGGGCCTGGCCGCCACCGGCGTTGACGATCGAGCCGGTATTGAGAGTGCCGCTTCCGCTCTTTGCACCGTAGATGTTGTCGGTGGTCGTCGCCAGTCGGTTGCCACCGGGGGTCGACTGATTGGCCGACGTTGAGGTGGCCACCTCGGTATGCGCGTGCTGGGGCATCTCTGCGGCGCTCAGGGTATGGTTTTCCTCGCCGCTCTTCTGCCCTTCCCTGTGGCCGTTGCCCACATGGATGGGAGTGCGCCCGCGCAGATCCGGCAAGGCAAACGAGGTGCGGCCGTCGCCGCCGTAGGTAGTTCCCAGTAGCGAGTAGAGCGACTGGTTCTGGTTGATGGGAAGAATTTGGCCGTCGCAAAAGGCCCAACCTCGCGGTGCGAAGTTGAAGCCGACCATTCTGACCTCGGCTAGAAATGGCTCAGACAAGAGACCCTCCTTTCATGGTTGGTGGACTCAGCCACACTTCAGGACACATAGAGACAGCTAACGGACTGCTAGCGATCCGGTTGCCTTCAATTGGGGCAGCTCGCGACTCCAGTGATCGTTCCGGAGACCGAGCCGGTCGCGTCTCCCACTTCGGTACTGGTGTTGAGCGGTTCAAGATCGGTCTTGATTTGCGCCGGCGTGCGCACACCCAGCGCAATCGCCTCGACATCCAGGAAGGAACCCGCTGCCACCGGTGCGACGATAACATCGAGCTCGGTTGTGCCGAAGGCAGCCGCGAAGGGGTTGTTGGGGGTACTGACCGTGTTGCCGGTCACGCGCACACAGACCCGCGTGTTGGTCGCCGCGGGATCGCCGAACTCGGTGGGCAGGATCTGGATCCCGACCGAGGCGCCGTTGGTGGCGTCGCCGGTGGCGACGATGTTGTTGCCGGTGATGCGCACGGTCGTTCCACCGCCGGTGGTACCCCCATCGACGCCGATGCCGACGGTCTCGGGATCGGGGTTGGGCGGCGTTCCAGCCACGGGGTTCAAAGTGATGGTGTTGTTGCTGATTTCGATCACGTTCTGGCTCGTCGTACCGCTGCCCTCGTTGGTGGTGATGACGCCGTGGACCGTCTGCGTCGAAATACCGGCGAAGGAGGAGCTGATCGTGTTGCCGGTGACGGTCGCGCGGATCGTCCCGAGGTTGCCCGAGCTGAAGCCTCCCGAACTCACACCGATTCCGTTCAAGCCGCTGACCGGCGCCACTCCGCCGATCTTGACCGCATCCAGGGTGATCGCGTTGTTGGTCGCCGTGGCGCTGAGGGTGCCGGCTCCGCCAGCCGCGCTGGCGAAGAACAAGATGCCGTTGACCAGATCTCCCCCCACACCGGCGCTGATCGCATTGCTCAAGGCGCCGGCGCCCCCCACCGTGGCCTGCATGTTGCCCGCCACCGCTTCGATGTCCACGCCGTCCACCGTATTGGTGATGGTGTTACCGGTGGCGATGAGATTGAGGTTGCCGTTGGCCGCCATCGTTTGCGCGTTGAGGCCGGAATCTCCAGCGTCACTCAGCTGGCTGTTGGTCACGCTCAGCTGATCCGGGGCAGCCAGGTTGCCGGGGCTGGTGGCGGTCGAGTTCTGAATCAGAATGGCCGAATCCTGGGCGTCATCGAGGGTCAGGTTGTCAAAGAGGCTGTCGCTCCCCGCGCCGACCGTACCCAGCAGATCGCGGACGAAGATGGCGTGCTCGTTGGTGTCGACGTCGGCCCCCAAGCCGATGATCACCGTGTCACTGATGTCGAGATCGGTCACCGTCTGGCCGAAGATGCCGTGATCCTCGGAGCCGGTGATGTTCAAGTTGACGAGATCGACCGTCGACACCGTGGTCAGCTCGAGCGCCGCGTTGCAGCCGGTGAAGACTGTCTCGCTACAACTTCCAGCCCCGCCGCCGTCGTTGGCCGCGTTGGTCAGGTTCATGTTCGACAAGGCGATGGTGTTGGTGCTCTCAACCAAGATGCCGTTCTGGGTAGTGTTCTGGATCGTTCCACCGCTGCCGCCGGTGGTGCCAACGCCGGTGACGGTGAAGCCGCTGCCGGCGCTGGTCAAGAAAATGCCGAGGTCAGCGCCGCTGGCGTCGATGCGCTCGAAGGTGGCGCCGTTGGCGCCGATGGTGGTGCCGTTGGCGAAGGTCAACGCTCTGCCGTTGGTGGAGCTGATGCGGTTGCCGGCACCGGTAACCTCGACCACTCCGCCGTTGTCTCCGTTCACTCCAGCGGCCCCACTGGTGAAGATCTGCGTCCCGGAAAACGAGAAGGTCCCGGTACTGCCACCGGTCAAGGTCACCCCGACGTTGGTCATCGGTGCACCGCTGGTGCCCAGGTTCAAGTCGGCGAACGAGGCGTTGCCATCGGCATTGTTGATGCGCACTCCAAGGCTCGCCGCTCCCCCGGTGACGGTCCCGGCCTGGAAGGTCACCGAGCCACCGGTGGTGTTCTCGATGTTGACCACCCGCTGAGCGCTGTTCTGCGTCACCGAGCCGCTGTAAGTGACCACCGCGGAGCCGCCGTTGACGTTGAAGGCGGTGCCTCCAGCGCCGCCGGTGACGGTGCCGCCGTTGGCGGTCAAAGTACCGCTGGCCCCCACCAGATTCACCCCCGTGGTCGCGGTGCCGGTCGAGGAGAGGGTGGCCAGTGCGATCGCCAGGTTGGTGTTGGTGACATCGGCCGCCGGCCCGCCGGTGGCAAGGATCTGGCTGCCAGCGGCGGTGGTGACCGTCACGGTGCCGTTGTTGGTGGCCAGCAGACCGGTGCCGGCGATCGAAACAAGATCCAGGATGTTGGTGGCCAAGGCGCCGCTCTGATTCAACCGCACGGCGGGACCTCCGGCATTCACCATCGTCGTTCCACTCACCGTCACCGACCCCGAGACCGTATCCAGGTTGATCCCGGTCAAGGAACCGACCGAAGTGAGGCCGGTGAAGGTGGCGCCGCCGCCCAAACTGGTATTGGTGATGTCGAGCGCGGCACCGGAGTTGGCGGTGATCGCGTTGCCCGCGCCCGCGATGTTGATCGTGCCGCTGTTGTTGGCCACCAGA
>JAJRVQ010000106.1 GCA_024277255.1 Acidobacteriota bacterium
CGACTGCGTACGTTACGACCACCTCTGGTAAATCACCCGGAAGGAGATCGCCGCGTTCAACGAAACGGGCGTGGCGACGAAGAACCTGCTCGACTGGCCCTGGCGCCTCGGCGCGCCGGTGCTCGACGGCGACGGCGACCCCGCCAACTACAACCTCGACGGCGGCGACCGTCCGGCGCCTCGACGCTCTCGCCGGCCGGCCGCGGGGCGAGGAAAGCGATTGGGTGCTCGGTGGACGCGTCTGGCTGCGGCGCGACCTGTACTGGGTCGGCTTCGCGCTGTGGGCGCTCCTCCTGCTGGCCGAGCGCCGACGGCGCCGCGGGATCACCGTGCACCAACGCCGACTCGGCGCCGTTTTCCGCTTCAGCTTCCTCGCCGCCATCCTCGCCGCTCCCAGTCTGGCGCTGGCCGTCTTGGCTCCCGCGGGGGCCGTCGCTTTGCTGCCGGTGGGAGGCCGACCTTGGCGTCGCGCCAAGGTCGGCCTGATGCTGCTGCCGGCGACCGCTCTGCTGGCGGTCTGCCTGCTCGCTGCGCTGCGCGGCACCATCGCCTGGTGGTCCCCGCCCGCCATTTCTCTCGGCCTGTTGGCGGTGGCGCTGGTCGGACTCATCCGGCCGGCACTCACCGCCAACTGACGGCTTTACCTGGTCCTTCTGGTTTCTTACTTGCCCTTCCAGGCGGCGGGCCGCTTGGCGAGGAAGGCCTCGACCCCTTCGGCCTTGTCCTCACTGGAGAAACAGAGGCAGAAGAGATCTCGCTCGTAGAGGATGCCCTCTTCGACCGCCATCCGCTGGCTGGCGCGCAGCGCCTCCTTGGCGACCCGCAAGGTCAGTGGGCTCTTGGAAGCGATCTGTTGCGCCAGTTTCATCGTCTTTTCGCGCAGCTCCTCAGCCGGGCAGACGATCTCGACCAAACCGATCTCTTTGGCCTCGTCGGCGCGGATCATGTCGCCGCCGAGGATCAGCCGCATGGCGTGGCCCAGCCCGACCTGGCGGGGCAGCCGCTGAGTGCCGCCGCCGCCGGGAATCAGCCCCAGGTTGATCTCCGGCTGGCCGAAGCGCGCCTTGTCGGAGGCGACCCGGATGTCGCAAGAGAGCGCCAGCTCGCAGCCGCCGCCCAGACAGAAGCCGTTGATCATCGCGATCACCGGCTTGGGAAAGGTCGCCATGACATCGAAGACGCGCGGGCTGGCCATCGCCTGGCGCTGGTCGAAGGGCGAACGGCCCTCGAACTCGCCGATGTCGGCGCCGGCGATAAAGGACTTCTCACCGGCTCCGGTGACCACCACAGCGCCGATCTCGTCGTCCTTCTCGATGGCGCTCAAGTGGGCCATCATGTCGTCGCGCACCTGCTGGTTGAGCGCGTTGAGCTTGTCCGGTCGGTTGATCGTCAAGATGGCGACGCGACCCTCGCGCTCCATCAGAACTGCTTCAGACATGGTATTTCCTCCTACCCATCGGTAGTTCTAGTTCGTCCGTCAGACTCTCAGGCGCGCTCCACCAGGGCGGCCAGACCCAGACCGCCGGAGACGCAGAGGGTGGCGATCCCCAACTTGCCTCCGCGCGCCGCCATGCCGTGCAGCAGGGTGACCAGGATGCGGGCACCGGTGGCTCCGATCGGATGGCCGAGGGCGATGGCGCCGCCGTCCGGGTTGACCCGCTGGGGGTCGATCGGGAGTTGCTTCAGGCAGGCCAGAATCTGGCTGGCGAAGGCCTCGTTGAGTTCCATCTCGTCGATCGCCGCCAGATCGACACCGCTGCGCGCCAGCAGTTTTTCGACCGCCGGCACGGGGCCGATCCCCATGATCCTCGGTTCGACGCCGACCACCTGCCAGTCGAGCAGCCGTGCGGCCGGAGTCAGGTTCAACCTTTGCGCGGCGGCCTCGGAGGTGACGAGCAGGGCGGCGGCCCCGTCGGTAATCCCGGAGGCGTTGCCGGCGGTGACCGAACCGCCGTCCCGGAAGACCGTCTTGAGCTTGGCCAGCTTCTCGACGGTGACCCCTTCGCGCGGGTGCTCGTCGTGCTCGATGCGGGTGGAAGTGCCGCGGCGACCGGGAACGTCGATGGCGGCGATCTCGGCGGCGAAGCGGCCTGCCTGGCGGGCCCGCTGGCAGCGCCCTTGGCTCTCGACGGCCCATGCATCCGCGGCGGCGCGATCGATGCCGGCCTCATCGGCTAGTTCTTCGGCCGTCTCGCCCATGATCATTTTGGAGAGAGGGTCGTCGAATCCATCTCGGTACATGCCGTCGACCAGCGGCTGGTGGCCCAGCCGGGCACCCCAGCGGGCCGCCGGCACCATATAGGGCGTGTTGGACATGCTCTCGGTGCCGCCCACCAGGACGACCTCCGCTTCGCCGCAGCGGATGTGGCGGGCGGCGGAAAAGACCGCCTGCAACCCCGAGCCACAGGCTTGGTTGATGGTGTAGGACGGCCGGTCAACCGGCACGCCGGCGCGGAAAGCCGTCTGGCGGGCGGTATTGGGTCCGCAGCCCGCCTGGCGGGCATGGCCGAAGATCGCCTGGTCGACCACCTCGCCGCCGACGCCGGCTCGTTGGAGACAGGCGGTGGCGGCGGCGGCGGCGAGATCGACGGCTGACAGCTTGGCCAGTGCGCCACCGAACTTGCCGATCGGGGTGCGTACCGGAGCGACGAGAACCAGAGGTTCGCGGGAGTTCATCGACAGCCTCTTTTCGTGGTTGATAGCCCAGCCGGGGTCAACAGCCCTCGAACTCGGGCTTGCGCTTGCTGTTGTAGGCGTCCAGCCCTTCCTTGGCGTCGCGGCTCTCGAACAGCTGCTGCTGCAACTCGCGTTCGATCGCCAGGCCGCTCTCAAATGGAACCTCGGCGCCGGACTGCACCGAGCGCTTGATGCGTCCGACCGCCTTGGAGGCACAGTTGGGCGGGCAGAACTGGCGGGCGTAGGCGTGGATCTGACCCATGAAGTCGTCGCCTTCGAAGATCTCGTTGACGCAGCCCATCGTCATGCCCTGTTCGAAGGTGAACAGCTGCCCGGTGACCATCAGTTGGATGGCCTTGCTCTTGCCGACCATCCGAGCCAGCCGCTGGGTGCCGCCGGTGCCGGGCAGCACGCCGAGGGTAATCTCGGGCAGGCCGAGCTTGCCGGCGTCCTTCTTGGCGATCCGCAGGTCGGCCGCCATGGCGATCTCAAGGCCGCCGCCGACGGTGTGGCCGTTGAGCGCCGCGATGACCAGCTTGGGGGTTTGCTCCAGCCGGTTGAGCGTCTCGTTGGCGTGGAGGCAGAAGTAGTACTTGAAGCGAGGTTCGGCCTCTTGCAGCATCTTGATGTCGGCGCCGGCGCAAAAGAAGCGCTCGCCGAGGCCGGTCAATACGATCACGTAGACGTCGTTGTCGAAGCGCGCCTTGAGGGTGGCTTCGTCGAGTTGGCGCATCATCTCGTGGGTGTAGGTATTGGCTGGTGGGGCGTCGAGGGTCAGGTAGGCGACGCCCTCGCGGACCTCGTATTGCACCAAAGTGCGCTCATCAGACATCAGGTTCTCTCCTGCGGATCGGAAGGTTGCTCTTCTTGGAACTTGCGTAGAAGGGTGGCGCGGTGAGGACCGGGCCGAGTTGTGCATTGTCGCACAACTGGCCGGCCACCCCAATACCCGGAAAGGGCTGCCCTCAGTACCCGCAGGGGCGGTCTTGACCCCGGCTTGGCCCCGCGCTCGGTGTCGAGTGAGTGAGAGTTTCTGCCAAGAGCTGTTGACCCTACCGGCCGTGAGTTTCTACAATCCACCCTTGCTTTCAAAGAACCAGCTAGTTTCGTCACCCACTCCCGAGGCAACGGCGGGGGTATGATGACGCGGCTGCGAGTTCATGCCTCCTGCCGAGGGTGGCTGAGGCTGAGTTGCGCGGGTCTGTGCCTCGAAGGTGGAGGTGGGTTGGAGATGTGGGCTCGGAATTGAGGTTTCTTGGGATCGCACTATCATGATTGGCGGATACAACACTGACGTTCGTCATCAGGACGTGGTTTTTCACGTCCAGACGGAGGACAAGGGCGCCGGCAACCCGCTGATCGAGAGCTTGGTCTACGTGGGAGGGCAAGTCCTTGCCGCCAAGCGTGCCAGCTACGCCGAGGCGCTGGCCGACGGTCAGAGCGCGAAGGCGATCGCCAAGATGATGGAGACCCAGCACCGCCGGGTCATCGCGGCGATTCGTGCCGGCAAGTTCTCCGAGAAGTTGCAGCAGCTCACCGGGGCCACCACGACGACCAACACCGCGGTGGCGCCCACGGTGGCGGCCGAGACGGTGAACTCCGAGACTCAGGTGACCGAACAGGATCGAACTCTCGATCAGGTGATCCTGGAGTACTTGACCAGCGAGGCCAGCCAGGAGCAACTGATGGTCGAGGTCGAGGGTGAACCCGAGCTGATCTCCGGCAGGCCGGCGCACCTGGTGCTGAGTTCGACATCGAGCAAATCGGGGGCACCGGTCGAAGATGTCCGCTTCGAAGTGCGCATGATCTCGACCGTCGCCGAAGGCAAGACCCTGGCCAAGTCCCGCTCCGACGCCGAAGGCAAGGTGGCGATGCTCTTCGAGATCCCCGACCTCGGCGGTGGCACCGCGGCTCTGATCATCACCGCCGAGAGTGACCTGGGCACGGTGGAACTGAAGCACCTCCTGTGAGCGAACTCACCATCACCTTGAACGGTGAACCCCGCCGAATCGAAGCCGCCTGGACCCTGTTGGACCTGCTAACCAGCCTAGATCGCGACCCGAGAACCGTGGCCATCGAGCACAACGGCGAGATCGTCCGGCGTCCGCGCTACGGCGAGACGACCCTGGACGACGGGGACCGGGTGGAGGTCGTTCATTTCGTGCAGGGCGGCTGATTACCCTCGGGAACTCGCCGGCCGACTCTGCCAGGGTATACGGTAGAGTGATAACCAGGCGGCCTGTCATCAATCCGTGAGGCGAAGAATCTACATCGAAACGACCATTCCGAGCTTCTACTTCGAAGTACGGTCGGAGGCCGAGATGGTGGCAAGGCGAAACTGGACCCGAGAGTGGTGGGCCACGGCTTCGTCGCGCGACGAGATCGTGACGAGCGAGGCTGTTCTGGAGGAACTCAGCGCGGGCGAGCAGCCCCACCGTGCGGATTGCTTGGCGATGGTAGCCGATCTTCCGCTCCTCGCTATCGAGCCAGCCGTCGCGGAAACGGTCGAGGCGTACATTGCCCATATGCTTATGCCTCGGGATCCTGGCGGCGACGCGCTGCACCTGGCTTTGGCCTCTCACTACCGCTGCGATTTCCTCGCGACGTGGAACTGCCGCCATCTCGCGAATGCGAACAAGTTCGATCATCTGCGCCGAATCAACGGGATCTTGGGCTTGTTCGTCCCGGCACTCGTCACCCCACTGGAATTACTTGGAGAAGAAGATGGAGAAAGAAGCTGAGGATCCGATCGATCGAATTCGGCGCGTGAGGCACGAGATCTCTCGCAAGTTTGATCATGATCCACACAAGCTGTTACTGCACTACATGGAACTTCAGGAACGTCACGCCGACAGGCTGATTAAGTCGCCGGGCCCCTCGGGGGAAGCGAGAAAAACCGCATAACATCCGCCTGCACCGGCCGCGCTCCGCGCGTCCATGGGCAGTGCGACCCGGCATTGTCGCGCCGAACGCTTTCGGGTATAGTTGCGCGCTACTGGGCCGCTAGCTCAACTGGCAGAGCAGCAGACTCTTAATCTGCGGGTTCGGGGTTCGAGTCCCTGGCGGCTCACCAACTTGGAATGTTCGCGGCGGGCGGCTTGGTGCCGCCCGCCGTTTTTGAACTGAGCGGGGTTTCTAGACGAGGAGTTTCCAGCGACGGATTTTTCCAGCGACGGTATTCTTAAGCGAAAGTGGCGGAATTGGTATACGCGCTAGACTTAGGATCTAGTCTCGGGGAACCGGGTTGGGGGTTCGAGTCCCCCCTTTCGCACCATCGCTCCCTCCGTTGACTCCACGCCCCGTGGATACCCGAACTCCTGAAGACCACGTCGCCGCCCGGCGATAGGTTTCGTCTCGATTCAACCCCGCCGTGTTCATCCTGCAAACTTACTGAGAGGCTGGCTGCCATGAGTGTGGTGCTGTCGAATGAAGAGGTCGGCCCCTGCCGACGCGCGCTGAAAATCGAAGTTCCGTTGCCCGCGGTCGAGGCCGAGAGCCAGCGCGTTCTGGGCGTCATCGCCAAGAGCGCGCAGTTGCCCGGTTTTCGCAAGGGCAAGGTGCCGCAAGCGTTGGTGGCCAAGCGGTTCAAGGATGAGGTGGAGGGCGAACTCCTCGACCGTCTGGTGCCGCGCTACTGGGAGCAAGCCCAGGACGAGGCCGGCATCGTGCCCTTGTTGCCGCCCGATATCGCGGACGTTCACCTGCACGCGGGCGAGCCGCTGACCTTCGTCGCCACGGTCGACGTCAAACCGGAGATCGAACTGCGCAACCTGGAGGACTTCGAGCTTCCGGCTCTCGACTCGCAGGTGACGACGGCCGAGGTCGACGAGGCGATCGACCAGGCTCGCCGCCAGCATGGTAGCTGGCACACCGTGGATCGCGAAGCGGCCCGCGGCGATCGGGTGAGAGTGACCCTCGTCGATGCTTCCGTCGTACCGGCGACGCAAGAGGCGAGCGAGGAGGAAGAGTCGACCGGCGAGGCGGAGAGCGAAGCCGCGCCCACCACCGAGCCGCAAACGGCCGAGATCGAAGTGGGTGACCCGGCGGTTTGGGAAGAACTTTCGCTGGCCGTGACCGGCCTTGCCGCCGGTCGGGAGGCGAAGTTCACCCGCCGGCGCGGAGAGGGCGAGGAGGCGGTCGAGCAGAAGTTCGAACTCAAGATCGAGGAGGTCAAGGAGATTGCCATGCCGCCTCTGGACGACGAGTTCGCCCAGGAGCTTGGCGAATTCGCCGATGTCGCCGCCCTGCGCGCGACGGTGGAAGAGCAGTTGAGCGCCGCCAAGCGCAAGGAGAGCGGTCGCCGGCGCGAGAGCGCCTTGCTGCGCCAGCTGGCCGAGCGCCATCCCTTCCCGGTACCGGGCGGGGTGGTCGATCACGAGGTGAGGCACATGCTGGAGGACTACGCGATGAACCTGGCCCGTCGCGGAGTCGACCCGGAGAAGGCTGAACTCGATTGGCAGAAGATGGCCGATGATGCGCGGCCGCAAGCGGAGAACCAGGTGCGGATTCGGTTGCTGCTCGACACCATCGCCGACGAGCGGGCGATCACCATTAGCGAAGACCAATTCGAGAGCACCATCGCCTCTCTGGCGCGGATGCAAGGCAGCTCGGCTCCGGTGGTGCGGCGCTCCTTGGACGAGGCTGGTAAGCTCAATGGGCTGCGCGCTCAGTTGAGGCGCGAAGCGGTGGTGCGCCAGCTACTCGGAGAGGAGCCGTCGGCACAAACCGCTGAGGGCCCGTCGGAACCTGAAGACGACGAGGATTCGGCCTAGCGGCACGAAGACGGTTCCCCTGAGAGCGCGCAAAGACCTGCACGGTCGGGGTCCAGCCCCGGTTTGACCCCGCCCGAGCACTACAAGAGTTAAGAGGACTTCCAACGATGCTGGTACCCATGGTTGTCGAGCAGACGAGCCGCGGCGAGCGGGCCTTCGATATCTACTCTCGCCTGCTCAAGGACAACATCATTTTTCTCGGCCGGCCCATCGACGACGATGGCGCTAGCTTGGTTATCGCGCAAATGCTGTTTCTGGAGGCCGAGAACCCGGAGAAGGACATCTCTCTCTACATCAACTCGCCCGGAGGTTCGATCACCGCCGGCATGGCCATCTACGACACCATGCAGTACATCAAGCCGAATGTCGCCACCTACTGTGTCGGCCAGGCGGCATCGATGGCCGCGACGCTGTTCGCCGCTGGTACCAGAGGCAAGCGGACGCTACTGACCAACAGCCGGATCCTGATCCACCAGCCGCTGATGACGGGGCTGGGCGGACAGCAGACCGACATTCAGATTCATGCCGAGGAGCTGCTGGCCATGCGCCGGCGGCTGGAAGAGATCCTCGCCGAGCACACCGGCCGCTCGGTGGATGAGATTCATCGCGACACCGAGCGCGACAAGATCTTCACTGCCGAGGCTGCGGTGGCCTACGGGTTGGCCGACCGGGTGATGAAACGACGTGCCGAAGGAAAGGAATAGCGGCGGCAGTAGACACTGTTGGTAGCAGGGAGCGAGCCGGAAGGTGGCGCGGATCGCTGTCGGATCCACCATTCTCACCACCGGAATGGCACTCCCCTAGGCGGTTGACAGCGGCTGACAACAGCCCTAGCATCAACCTGTAGCTTGCCCGAAGCCCTGAATTCCGGAGGATTCATGCCGAAAAAAGAGAGCGGCGACGAGGTCCTTAGATGCTCGTTCTGCAATAAAAGCCAGCGTGAGGTGAAGAAGCTGATCGCCGGCCCCACGGTCTTCATTTGCGATGAGTGTGTCGACATTTGTCTCGACATCATCGCCGAGGATCGGATGCTCGAGCAGCAGCAGGACACGACGCTGCCCAAGCCGAAAGAAATCAAGGCTTTGCTGGACGAATACGTGATTGGCCAGGAGCAGGCCAAGAAGAAGCTCGCGGTTGCGGTCTACAACCACTACAAGCGCATCGATTTCGCCGACAAGGCACATTCCGATATCGAGTTGCATAAGTCCAACATCATGCTGATCGGGCCGACCGGTACCGGCAAGACCCTGTTGGCGCAGACACTCGCCAAGCTGCTTTCCGTCCCCTTCACCATCGCTGACGCGACCACCCTCACCGAGGCTGGTTATGTCGGAGAGGATGTCGAGAACATCATTCTCAAGCTCTACCAGGCATCGGGGAGCGACAAAGAGAAGACGCAGCGCGGCATCGTCTACATCGACGAGGTGGACAAGATCTGCCGCAAGAGCGACAACCCGTCGATCACCCGCGACGTCTCCGGCGAAGGGGTGCAGCAGGCGCTGCTCAAGATTCTGGAAGGTACGCAGTGCAACGTGCCGCCGCAAGGCGGGCGCAAGCACCCGCATCAAGAGTTCCTGCAGATCGACACCACCAACATCCTGTTCATCTGCGGTGGAGCCTTCGTCGGCCTCGAGGACCTCATCGGCCAGCGGCTCAACGAGAAGCAGCTGGGCTTCGGCGCGGAGATTCGGGCCAAGAAAGAGCGCAAGACTTCCCGGCTCTACGATCAGGTCTTGCCCGAAGATCTGATCAAGTACGGACTCATCCCAGAGTTTGTTGGCCGCCTACCGGTGGTTTCGACCCTCGAGGAACTCGATCAGAATGCCCTGGTTCGCATCCTGCGCGAACCGAAAAACAGCTTGATCAAGCAGTACCAGACGATTTTCGAGTTCGAAGGAGTGGAGCTGAGCTTCACCGAAGAGGCGATGCAGGGGATCGCCAGCCAGGCAATCCAGCGCAACGTCGGTGCTCGCGGGCTGCGCATCATTCTCGAAGAATTGATGTTGGAACTCATGTACACCATCCCGTCGCAGCGCAACGTCAAGCAGTGCGTCATCGACGAAGAGGCGGTCAAGAACCGGATAGCGACGATTTCGCCGCTCAAGGAGGCCGTTTAGAGGACGGTTCGCTCGCGGACCGGCTGCATACGGCACCCACCTATTTGGCCCCGGGCGTCCCGCTCGCGGCAGTAGACACCACATTAAAGCAGAGCCCGGCACCAAAGCCGGCTCGAACATGAACCCAGAGATACGATGAATTCCACCTTCGTCAAAACGAAGCGAGAGATTCTGCCTTTGGTCCCCTTGCGGGACATGGTGGTCTTTCCCCACATGATGGCGCCGTTCATAGTCGGCCGCGAGAGTTCCGTGCGCGCTCTCGAGCAGACCCTGTCGATGCCGCGCAAGCGCATTTTTTTGGTAGCGCAGAAGGACCCGAAAGTCGATGAACCGCTGCGTGGTGACATCCACGACATCGGCGTCGTCGCTTCCGTGATCCAGAATCTGAAGCTGCCCAACGGCAACGTCAAGGTGATGGCCGAAGGCACCCAGCGCGGCCGTGTCCTGGACGTCATCGAGACCGAAGGCGCCCTCAACGTCGAGGTCGAGGTCTACGATGTCTCCTATCCGCTCAACGAAGAGCTGCAGGGCTACATCAACAAGGTGCTGACCATCTTCGAGCAGTACGCCAAGATGTCTCACCATCTCGCCTTCGAAGGGCTGATGTCGACGGTCAAGGCCGACGATGCGGATCGCTTCGCCGATTCGCTGGCGGCGCATCTGATGGTGAGCACCGCGGACAAGCAGTCTCTGCTCGATCTGGTCAACCCCTACGAGCGGCTACAGCGGCTTCACGACATGCTCGACGTCGAGGTTGAGAAGATCAACATCGACAAACGGGTCAACGTCAAAGTCAAGAAGCAGATGGAGAAGGCTCAGAAGGAGTACTACCTCAACGAGAAGATCAAGGCGATCCACCAGGAACTCGGTCGCGGCGATGACAAGGGCGACGAGATCACCGAACTCAAAGAGAAGATCGCCAAGGCCAAGCTGCCCAAAGAGGCCCGCAAGAAGGCGGACCAAGAGATTAAACGACTCGAGGCGATGCCTCCGGTTTCAGCCGAAGCGACCGTTTCGCGCAACTATCTCGATTGGCTGCTCAACGTTCCGTGGAAGAAGAAGAGCCGCGAGCGCAAGAAGCTCTCCAAGGCGGAGGAGATTCTCGACAAGGATCACTACGGTCTGACCAAGATCAAGGAGCGCATTGTCGAGTTCCTCGCCGTGCGCCAACTGGTCGGCCAAACCAAGAGTTCGATCATCTGTTTTGTCGGCCCTCCCGGGGTCGGCAAGTCCTCTCTGGCCAGGTCGATCGCGCGGGCGACGAACCGGAAGTTCGTTCGCCTGTCGTTGGGCGGGGTGCGCGACGAAGCGGAGATCCGCGGTCATCGCCGTACCTACATCGGCGCCTTTCCGGGGCAGATCATTCAGATGATGAAGAAGGCCGGCACGATCAATCCGGTATTCCTGCTCGATGAGATCGACAAGATGTCGATGGACTTCCGGGGAGACCCGGCCTCGGCGCTGCTCGAAGTGCTCGACCCGGAGCAAAACAACAGCTTCGTCGACCACTACCTCGATGTTGACTACGACCTCTCGCAGGTGATGTTTATCGCTACGGCCAACGTCATTCACACTGTGCCGCCGGCACTGCGCGATCGGATGGAAGTGATCGAACTGACCGGCTACACGCCGAACGAGAAGCTGTCGATCGCCCAGCAGTTCCTCATCCCGAAGCAGATCGAGGCGCATGGACTCGATCCGGCCTTGGTCACCTTCAGCGACGACGCGGTGCGCATCCTGGCCGAGAACTACACCCGCGAAGCCGGGGTGCGCAACCTCGAACGCGAGGCGGGAAGCGTCTGCCGCAAGATCGCGCGCAAAGTGGTCAACGCGGGTAAGCCCTTCGAAATTGAGGTCACCACCGACACCGTCACCGAGTTGCTGGGCAAGATCAAATTCCGCTCGCGGCGCAAGAACGAGAAATCCGAAGTCGGCGTCGCCACGGGTATGGCTTGGACCCAGGCCGGCGGCGAGTTGCTCGAAACGGAAGTCGGCCAGATGAGGGGGAAGGGCAAACTGACGCTGACCGGAAAGCTGGGCGACGTGATGCAGGAATCGGCGCGCGCCGCCCTCTCCTACCTGCGCAGCCGCGCCCCTCTCTTCGGCCTCGAAGACGACTTCAACGAGAAGATCGATTTGCACATCCACGTGCCCGAGGGGGCGATCCCCAAGGATGGTCCCTCGGCGGGAATCACCATGGCCACCGCACTGGTATCGACGTTGGCCGGTATTCCGGTGCGCAAGGATGTGTCGATGACCGGTGAAATCACCCTTCGCGGCAAGGTCTTGCCCGTGGGTGGGATTAAGGATAAAATCCTCGCGGCCTACCGGGCCGGCATCACCGAAGTCATACTCCCCGAAGAAAACGAAAAAGATCTGAGCGATATCCCGGAGGAGATCCGGAATGAGTTGGATCTTCATCTCGTCTCTTCGATGGATGATGTGCTGCGGTTGGCTCTGGATGGCGAGCTGATTCCGCTTCCCCCAGTCGACGGTAGCTTCGACGAATCCGCCTCCAAGCCTCCAGCTAGTTCCGGCCCCCTGGCCCACTGACCCGTCCCTCGTTCCGCTAGACAAAACGTTCCTAATTGACAGTTTGGGCACGGTTTCCGGCAACGCCGGTCGTGTTGGGTGAAGAGGTTGAGGATCGATACAGCCGAGTTTGCCCTTGCCGCTCACCGAAAACAGGACTTCATCGCTGACGGCTTGCCGCAAATCGCCTTCGTAGGGCGATCCAATGTCGGAAAATCGAGCCTGATGAACAGCCTGTTGAAACGCAAGGGGCTCGCCAGGACCAGCAACACACCCGGACGGACCCGTTCGATCAACTACTTCTTGATCAACCGCAAATTCTACTTCGTCGACCTCCCAGGGTATGGCTATGCCAGAGCATCCAAGACCGATCGTCAAGCATGGGCGAGGCTAGTGGAGGGGTACCTCGCGGAGGCCCCCGCGAATCTCGATATCTTGCATTTGGTCGACGGCAAGGTGGGGGTGACCGCGCTCGACTTGCAGGCCTACGACTATCTACGCCAGTTCGGAATCGAGCCGCAGGTGGTGGCCACCAAGATCGACAAGGTGCGGCGTTCCAAGCGGGCCGCGCAACTGGCCGAGATCCGCACGGCGCTGCGGGAAGCTGAGGTAGGAGACGAGGTGATGGAGTCTGATCCGATGGCTGTATCGGTGCGTACCGGTGACGGGATTAAGCAACTCTGGGGGCGGATCGGCCGCAACCTGCACTGACCGTTAGAGATGGTGAGGAAGAGCATGTCTAAAACACGTCAGGTGAAGGAAGAGCGGGATACGCTCGACATTCGCACGTTGAAGGATCTGAGCAGCAGTGACCTGGTGCAGATCGCGAACGGCCTCGCTGTCGAGGGCGCTTCGAACCTGCGCAAGCAGGAGCTGATCTTCAAGATTCTGCAAGCTCAGACCGAGAAGATCGGCTTGATCTTCGCCGAAGGGGTGCTCGAATGCCTGCCCGACGGCTTCGGATTCCTCCGTGCTCCGGAGTACAACTACCTGCCGGGGCCGGACGACATCTACGTCAGCCCAAGCCAGATCCGCCGCTTCGACCTGCGCACCGGCGACACGGTCTCGGGGCAGGTTCGCCAGCCCAAGGACGGGGAGCGCTACTTCGCGCTGATCAAGGTCGAAGCGGTCAACTTCGAGCACCCCGAGGTCTCACGCAGCAAGATCTTCTTCGACAACCTGACCCCGCTCTACCCGGACGAACGGTTGAACCTGGAAGTCTCCGGCGACATGTCCTCGCGGGTGATGGAGTTGGTCACGCCGATGGGCAAGGGGCAGCGCGCCTTGATCGTGGCGCCGCCGCGCACCGGTAAGACGATGCTGTTGCAGTCGATCGCGCGCTCGGTGGAGAAGAACAATCCTGAAACGGTGCTGATCGTCTTGCTGATCGACGAGCGCCCGGAAGAGGTGACCGACATGCAGCGCTCGGTCAAGGGTGAGGTGGTCTCCTCGACCTTCGATGAACCGGCGACTCGCCACGTGCAGGTGGCCGAAATGGTCATCGAGAAAGCCAAGCGGTTGGTCGAGCACCGCAAGGACGTGGTCATCTTGCTGGACTCGATCACCCGTCTCGCCCGCGCCTACAACACCGTGCAACCGCCCTCGGGCAAGGTGCTCTCCGGCGGTATCGACGCCAACGCCCTGCACCGGCCGAAGCGCTTCTTCGGTGCTGCCCGCAACATCGAGGAGGGCGGCTCGTTGACCATCATCGCCACGGCGCTGGTCGACACCGGCAGCCGCATGGACGATGTCATCTTCGAGGAGTTCAAGGGCACCGGTAACTGCGAGATTCACCTCGACCGCAAACTGGTCGACAAGCGTGTCTTCCCGGCGATCGACATCAACAAGTCGGGCACCCGCAAGGAAGAGCTGCTGATGCCGGCCGACGAGCTGCGCCGAGTCTGGGTGCTGCGCAAGGTGCTCAACCCGTTGTCGGCGGTGGAGAGCATGGAACTGTTGCTCGACAAGTTGTCCAAGACCAAGGCCAACGCCGATTTCCTCAACGCGATGTCGAAGTAGGTGGTACGGAATCGGTGAGGAATGCAGCCTAGGCTCTCTGTCGGTATCGTCGACTATCTGAACAGCAAGCCGCTCGCCTGGAGTTTTCTTCAAGGGAGTCACGCCGACCTGTTCGAGGCCAGTTACCACCCGCCGGCGCGCGTTGCCGAGTTGCTGGCCGAAGGCGAGCTCGATGTCGGTTTGATCCCGGCGATCGAAGTGCAGCGCATCCCGGGGCTGCGCGTGCTGCCGGGTCTGTGCGTGGCGGCGACCGAAGAAGTTCGCAGCGTGCTGCTGGTACACGAAGGGCCGATCGAAGAGGTCCGCCGGGTGGCCCTGGACGCCAACAGTCGCACCTCGGCCGCGCTGGTCCAAGTTCTGCTCGCCGACCGCTATCGGCTGCAACCGGAGTACCTCCCGGCGCGACCGGCTCTCAAAGAGATGCTCGCCTGCGCCGATGCGGCCCTGCTGATCGGGGATCCGGCGTTGCACGTCGACCGTGAGCGCTACAAGATCCTCGATCTGGCCGCCGAGTGGCGGTCGCTGACCGGCAAACCGATGGTCTTCGCCCTCTGGGCGGTGGCTCCCGGCGTCGAGATGGCGGGCTTGACCCGTTATTTCGCCGCCAGCTTGCGCGCGGGACTCGACTCTCTGGACCTCCTGGTCGCTCAGGCGGCGGCAGAGATGGAGTTGAGCGAGAGAGAGGTCCGCGCTTACCTCGATGACCATCTCTATTTCACCCTGGGCGAAGAGCAACTCGCCGGATTACGGGAGTACTATTTGCGCGCTCACCGACACGGCCTGATCGAGGAGCCGCGACCGCTGTCTTTCGTCCACTGAGCTCCAACCGCTGGTTCGTGGCACCGGTTGCCGTCGCTGCTGCGAGGGGAGAGAATCGCCCACCATGAAGGGTTCGAAACCACCGATGCTCGCCGGCTGGGGCCGCTTGCCACGGCCGGGCCGGGCCGTGCTTGCGGAGGATCTTCGGCGGATCACTGAAGGGGCGGTGTTGACTCGCGGACTCGGCCGCTCCTACGGCGATTCGGCGCTGCCGCCGCCCGGGGTGGAGACCATCCCGGTTTCAATTCTGGCGGACCGAATACTGGCCTTCGACCCTGACAGCGGCCGCTTGCGGGCCGAAGCTGGCCTCTCGTTGTTGTCCCTCAACCGGCTGATGCTGCGGCGCGGCTTCTGGCCGCCGGTGGTGCCGGGCACCCAGTTCGTCACTTTGGGTGGGATGGTGGCGGCGGACGTCCACGGCAAGAACCATCATGTGGACGGCACCTTCGGGCGCCATGTGCACTCGCTTCTGATGCGTCTGGCCGATGATCGGATCATCGAGTGTTCGCCTCAGAACCACCCCGATCTCTTCTTCGCCACCCTCGGCGGCATGGGGTTGACCGGCCACATCCTCGAAGTCGAACTGACCCTGCGGCGTGTGCCTTCGCCGTGGATCCTGGGCCAGACCGAGAGGGTGGCGGACATCGACGAATTCATCGACAAGCTGCGCCAGGCGGCGGGCGAGTGGCCCTACACGGTGGGCTGGATCGACTGTCTCTCGGCCGGTAGCCGGCTGGGCAGGGGAGCCTTGATCTGCGGTCGCTGGGCCACCCCGGAAGAGGCGCCGAGCCGCTTCCCGGCGCCCAAACGGCCTCTTTCGATTCCGTTCGTCTTCCCCCGCTGGGCACTGATCCGGCCGACGGTCCGCGCCTTCAACGAGCTTTACTTTCGCCGCCAACCGCGCCGCAAGCGGCGGGCGATCGTCCATCCCGAGAGCTTCTTTCACCCGCTGGACGCGATCCAACACTGGAACAGGATCTACGGCCCGCGCGGTTTCACCCAGTACCAGTGCGTCCTGCCCGAGGGCGAACGGCCGGGCGCCGCGCGCCGCTTCCTGAACGAGCTGACCCGGCGGGGCGGTGCCTCGTTTTTGTGTGTGATCAAGGACTGCGGGACTGAAGGCGAAGGAATCCTCTCGTTCCCGCGACCCGGGATCTCGATCGCGGTCGATCTGCCGGTGACCGATGGGACGCAGCAACTGGTCGATGCACTCGACGAACTGGTGCTGAGCGAAGGCGGTCGCATCTACCTGGCCAAGGATGCCTTCACCCGCGCCGACCATTTCAAGGCGATGGAGCCTCGGCTGGCCGCCTTCGAGGCGGCACGCGATCGCTGGGATCCCGAGCGCCGGCTGGCCAGCGCTCAGTCGGTGCGGATTCTCGGCGACGTGGTGGGCCAGCCAGCCGGCTCCCGGGAAGAGTCAGACACCGCCAGAGCCAAGAGTGAATGGATGGAGCCGACCATCGAGGAGACAACGGGATGAGAGTCGTATTTCTGGGAGCTACCAAAGGGATGGGGCGGGCGTTGGCGCGGCGCATGGCCGAGCGCGGCGATCGGCTCTTTCTGCTCGGTCGATCTATCGACGATGTGGAACGCAGCGCTCGCGACCTGGAGGCTCGGGCCGGCACGGAGGCCGGCTCGGTGGGGACAGCGCACTGTGATCTGTTGGTCAAGGAGAGCTTCGCCACCGCTCTGGCTGCTGCCGAAGCGCAGTTGGGTGGTTTCGACACCGTGGTGGTGACCGCCGGCCTCTTCGCCTCCCAGAAGGAGCTGGAGGAGGATGAACCACGCTCCGCCGACCTGTTGGCGGCCAACTTCACCGGCACCGTCCTCTTCTGCGAGGAGGCCCGCCGCCGGTTGCTGGCCGCGGGGGGAGGAACACTCTGTGTTTTCAGCTCGGTAGCAGGCGAACGCGGGCGCAAGCCGGTCGTTCTTTACGGCGCCTCGAAGGCGGGTCTCTCGGCCTATCTCGAAGGGCTCGACCACAAGTTCCGCTCTGCCGGCCTGATCACCGTCTGCGTCAAGCCAGGCTTCGTCAAGACGGGGATGACCGCGGGGCTCGATCCGCCGCCTTTCGCCGGGGAGCCGGAGGGGGTGGCCAAGCAGGTGCTCAAGGCGATCGACAAGGGGCGGCCGGTGGTCTATACGCCGCCGATGTGGCAGTGGGTGATGTTGGTGATTCGGTGGTTGCCTCGGGCTGTGATGCGGCGTATCAGTTTCTAGCTAGCAGCGGCGTCTTGGAGTTCCCGCGCGGCGCTCCCCTGTCGCCCGCGGGGACGAGGAGCCTCCGTGGGGGCGAGGAGTTCGATAGACTACCGCCGCTATGGAACTCTCTCCTTCTCGCCGTCCTGTGGACCAGATTCTCGACGATGCCGTGGCCGGCAAGCGGATTTCGGCGGGGGATGCGCATACGTTGTTGCTCGATGGTGATCTGATCGAGTTGGGGTTGGCGGCGGATGCGGTTCGCCAGCGGCTCAACGATGGCGCGGTGGCCACCTACAACATCGATCGCAACATCAATTACACCAACGTCTGCGTCTACAAGTGCCGATTCTGCGCCTTCTATCGCCAGCCGGGTGACCCCGAGGGGTATCTGCTGTCGCGGGAGGAGATCGGGCGCAAGATCGAGGAGACGTTGGCGCTGCGCGGTACGGGGATCTTGTTGCAGGGCGGGGTGCATCCCGACTTGCCGCTCTCCTACTACCAGGAGTTGCTCGGCTACCTGCGTGAGACCTACCCGATGATCCACCTGCATGCCTTCTCGCCGCCGGAGATCAAGTTCGTGGCGCGCAAGGAGCGGATGAGTTTCCATGCGGTGATCGCGGCGCTCAAGGAGGCGGGGTTGATGTCGATCCCCGGGGGTGGGGCCGAGATTCTCTCCAACGACGTGCGCCGTGAGGTGCTGGCCTATGCCAAGACTTCGGCCGAGGAGTGGATCGATGTCATGCGCCAAGCGCACGGCAACGGGCTGCGCAGTTCGGCGACGATGATGTACGGCATGGGCGAAGGCTTAAGCGCGCGAGTGGAGCACTTCCAGCGAGTGCGCGATCTTCAAGACGAAACGGGTGGTTTCACCGCCTTCATCTCCTGGACCTTCCAGCATGAACACACCGACATGCCCGATGTGCCGGAGACCTTCGCTGTCGAGTACTTGCGCACACTGGCGGTGTCGCGCCTGTTCCTCGACAACATCACCCACCTGCAAGCCAGCTGGGTGACCCAGGGCAAGAAGATCGGCCAGGCGGCGCTCAAGTTCGGGGCCGACGACATGGGTTCGATCATGATCGAGGAGAACGTCGTCTCCTCGGCCGGAACGGCTTACAAAATGAGCCAGGACGAGATGGAGCACTTGATCGCGGCGGCCGGTTACCAGCCGCGCCAGCGCACCAATCTCTACGAACGGCTGGTCAGCAAAGAAGAGACGGCCGAACTCGCCGAGCACTACAGCCGTGCGCTGACTCCGGCCAACCGGGGAATGGCCTCGCCGCTTCCGGTGGTGGCTTGACGACTACTCCCAGGCAACGTCGGGCATGGCTAGCCGTTGGACCGCTTGTCCCTGGCCGATCACCGTGGTTTCGAGGATTTCGTCGACGTCGTCGAGAGTGACCTGGCGATACCACAGGTTGTAGGGCCAGACCGCCACGGTGATGCCGCGGCTACAGTGTTTGAGGCAGCCGGTGCGGGTGACCATGACGGTGTCGCGCAACCCGAGTTCGCGCACCCGGTCTTTGAACCGCCGGTAGAGTTCCAACCCGCCACGGGGGGCGCAGCAGGGCTTCATCTTCTCGGGTGGGCGCTGGTTGGCGCAGACGAGGATCTGGACTTGGGGTGCGGCCATGGGCGCATCCTACCTGCTGGATCGGCCGGTGAACCTGTAGACTCACCCATCTTGATCCAAACGATCGCATCGTGGTTGCGCTCAGGCGAGAGCTTCGGGTGATTCGCTTCGTGGCCAATCCCGAGGGTGGCCGAGGCCGGGTGAAGAAGCACCTGGAAGAGCTGCGCCAGCTGGCTACCGCGGCCGGGCTGGAGCTCTCGCTGAGCCGGGACGCGGCCGATCTCACCGCCCAGGCGCGCCGGGCGGCGGCGGACGGTTGCGAACGGCTCTTGGTCGCCGGCGGCGACGGGACGGTGCACTTTGCCGTCCAGGGGCTTGCCGGTAGCGACTGCGCCCTGGCGGTAGTGCCGTTGGGTAGCGGCAATGACTTCGCGGCGAGCCTGGGAGGCCCTTGCGATCTGGCGGAAGCGGTGAGTCAGGGGTTGCGCGGCAAGGTGCGGTCGATCGATCTTGTGCGCACCGGCGAGCGTTTCTTCGCCTGTGTCGGCGGTCTCGGTTTCGACAGCGCGGCCAACGAGGTGGCCAACCGGGTCCGCCTGCTGCGCGGTCACTGGATCTACCTCTACTCCGTCCTGCATACGCTGGCGACCTTTCGCGCCCCGCGGCTGAAGATCAACTATCAGGGAGGCAGTTTCCATGGCGAGGCGCTGATGGTGGCGGTGGCCAACGCGCCGCGCTACGGCGGCGGCATGCGGATAGCTCCGGCGGCCACGATGGACGATGGCCTGATCGACCTGGTGATCATCAAGAAGGTACCGCTACCGACTTTCCTGCGCGTCTTTCCCAAGGTCTACAAGGGGACCCACGTCGACCACCCGGCGATCTTGCAGGCCAAGAGCCCGTGGGTCCATGTGCGACCGGATCGGGAGTTGCCCGCC
Organism: Acidobacteriota bacterium; assembly: GCA_024277255.1. GTDB lineage: Bacteria > Acidobacteriota > Thermoanaerobaculia > Multivoradales > SZUA-115 > SZUA-115. The sequence continues at coordinate 19,652 of JAJRVQ010000106.1, forward strand.
TACGGCGATGGCGAGCGGCTGACCACGGTAGACGGTCAAGGCGCCAGGTTCGAGATCGTTCCCGGCGCCTTGCAAGTGGTGGCTCCCGGCTAGACTTCGAACTCGACGCCCTGCGCCAGGGGCAACTCTTCGCCCCAGTTGATGGTGCAGGTCTGGCGGCGCATGTAGAACTTCCAGGAGTCGGAACCGGCCTCGCGACCGCCGCCGGTTTCTTTCTCACCACCGAAGGCGCCGCCGATCTCCGCGCCCGAGGTGCCGATGTTGACATTGGCGATACCGCAGTCGCTACCCGCGACCGACAGGAACCGTTCGGCGTGGCGCATGTTGAGGGTGAATATCGACGAGCTGAGACCCTGCGGCACGCCGTTGTGGATCTTGATCGCCTCGTCCAGGGTGTCGAACTCGAAGGCGTAGAGGATCGGCGCGAAGGTCTCTTCGCAGGTGACCGGCATGGCGGCGTTGGCCGCCACCAGGGTTGGCTCGACGAAGAAGCCGGGCCTTTCGATCCGCTTGCCGCCGGTGAGGATCTCGCCGCCTTCGGAGCGGATGCGCTCGAGAGCGGCCATCATGTTGTCGACCGCGGACTGATCGACCAACGGGCCCATCAGAGTGCTGGGGTCCGACGGATCGCCGATACGTACCGAACCGTAGGCCTCGATCAGCCGGGCCTTGAAGTCGGCGGCGATACCGCGCTGCAAGAGCAGGCGCCGGGTGGAGGTACAGCGCTGTCCGGCGGTGCCGACGGCGGCGAAGAGGACGGCGCGCAGGGCGAGGTCGAGATCGGCGTCGTCCATCACCACGATGGCGTTGTTGCCCCCCAGCTCGAGCAGCGAGCGGCCGAAGCGGTCGGCGACGGCCTGGCCGACGGCCTTGCCCATGCGGGTGGAGCCGGTAGCCGAGATCAGCGGTAGGCGGCGATCGGAGGTCATCCGTTCGCCGACCTCCTTGCGGCCGCCGAGCAGCATGGCGAAGATCGGCGGCGCGTTGTTGGCGGCGAGCACCCGCTCGGCGATCTTGGTGACGGCGATGGCGGTCAACGGCGCCAGGTGCGACGGCTTCCAGATCATCGAGTCGCCGCACACCGCGGCCACCATGGCGTTCCACGCCCAGACGGCTACGGGGAAGTTGAAGGCGGTGATGATGCCCACCGGGCCCAGCGGGTGCCACTGCTCGTACATACGGTGTTGCGGGCGTTCGGAGTGCATTGTCTTGCCGTAGAGCTGGCGCGACATACCGACGGCGAGGTCGCCCATGTCGATCATCTCCTGCACCTCGCCGAGCCCCTCGCTGAGCACCTTTCCGACTTCGAGGCTGACCAGATGGCCGAGCGCATCCTTGTGCTTGCGCAGTTCGTCGGAAAGCTGGCGAACCACCTCGCCGCGGGCTGGGGCGGTCCAGGTACGCCACTCTTCGAAAGCGGCGGAGGAGGAGGCGACGACCTTCTCGTAGGTGTCGCCGGCCGGTAGCCAGACGGCGGCGAGGGGCTCGCCGGTCGCCGGGTTGATCGATTCGATGCGAGTGCCTTCGAGAGCACTCCAGGAACCGGCGAAACCGCCGGAGTTTTCTTCTTCGATGCCCAGTTCGCGCAGCGTAGCCTGGACTTTATGGTCAAGCGTCAAAGTCATGGGGAAGTCCTCTTGAAATGAGTTCACCGGCGGGACACGCCGGCCCTCGAAGGATAACTCAATCGGTACTCTTTTCCGATCGCTAGCAGCACGCTTCCTGGCTAAGATGGAAGGGTGAGAGCCCTGTTGCCGATTCTCCTGCTCCTTCTCGCCTCGGCGTGGAGTGGCACGCTCTATTCCGGCGCCTCGGCCCCGGCGGTGGTCGCTGGCCATCTGGCGCTGCTCGGCTTCCTGTGGTTCTTTGGCGGCGGCGCCGACCCACTGAGCTTGGGGCACCGCGGCCGCTGGGCGGTGGCGGCGCTGTGGTTGACGGTACTGGCCGCCCTGCTGGTTTCGCGGGTGCCCCGAGCAGGTTTCGAAGTGTTGATCTTGCTGCCGGCCTGGCTCTGGCTGCCGGCGGCGCTGGCGGCTAGCTGGCGGCGCCTCGATCGCCTGCTAGCGGGAGTGGCCGCGGCGGTCGCTGTCATCGCCGGCTGGGCGCTGGTCGACTGGATGCTGGTGGGCGCTCCCCGCCCGGCGATGCCTCTGGGGCACCACAACCTTCTGGCCGCCTGGTTGGTGATCTTGTTGCCGGTGGCGGCGCTGGCGGCGCACCGCCGGGGTGACGGCTGGAAGTGGGCGCTATGGGGCACCTTTGGACTGGGCCTGGCGGCGGTGGTCCTCAGCCGCTCGCTGATCGCCACGCTGGCGCTGGGTGTGGAAGCGATCCTGCTGGCCTGGCTCTACCGGCCGCTACGCCGCAAACTTCTGCTGGCCGGCGGGCTCCTGGCGCTGGTCCAGCTGCCCCGGCTGGCTTCGATCCTCGGCGGTACCGACAGCTCGGCCTCGGCGCGTTCGATCTACCGGGATGCCGCCCGGGCCGGCTGGGCGGGCAGCCCCTGGTGGGGGCAAGGGCCGGGGTCGGTCGGCTGGACCTCGGCCGAGTTCTTGCGGCCACGGCCCGGTCTCTCTCCCCCTTCCGAGGTGGTGGGGCAGTTGCACTCCCTGCCGCTCGATCTCCTCTACCAGCTCGGCGGGGTGGGCGCGGCCGTGGTGGTGGTCTTGGTGACGCTATTCGTGGTCGCCCGGTGGCGCGAATTGAGTGCACTGGATGGGCGGGATCGTGCCCTGGCGTGGGCAGGGTTGATAGGCCTTGCCGGCGGTGCGGTCGCCGCGCTGGGCAATAGCTGGTTGCACCTGCCGGCGATGCTGTGGGCTCTCGCGCTAGCTCTGGCGCTGCTTCTGCGATCCACCGGCGCCGCCCGTTCCGGCGCCGTCGATGCTCGGTGGTTGCGAGAGGCTGAGCGTGTGACCCCTCGGCTGCGCTGGCCGCTGCGCCTCTACCTCCTGGCGGCTCTGCTCGCGCTGCTGCCGCTCGATCTGGCTCGCGGCTTCTACGACCGTGCCCGGAGTGCTGACTCCGCGGCGGCTACCCATCGAGGGTTGAGCAAGGCGGTGGCTCTCGATCCGAGCTTTCCGCTCTACCGGGCACGCTTGGCCGCCCTATCGGCGCCGCCGCGAGAGGCTGCTGCTCAAGCGCGCCGGGCGGCGCGGATCGCCACCTCCACGCCGCCTCTCTGGTTGCAGGCCGGAGTGTTGAGCCGCAGTTCAGGAATGCCGGCGCTGGAAGATCTGCGCACGGCGATGGCTCTCGATCCACTCGCCGCCTACGCGCCGTTTGAACTGGCGCTGGCGCTGCACGATGTCCGAACCGATCCCCAGGCTGACGCGGCGGCCGCTTGCCTGGCCCGGGCCCTGCTGGCGGAACCTCGGCTGGCGGCGGCGGTGGAGTTGGAAACCAGGCCGGGCCTACTGCCGGGCGCGATCGAGTGGCTGCACCGGTGGCCGGGTGTCGATGCCGGATGGCGGGTGCGCCTGGTGGGGCTGGTCTCTCAGCCGAGGGTAGCTGACGGGGAGAGAGCCCGCTTGGTCTACGCCGCCGAGACGGGTGCCTCCCCCGGTCTCTCGCTCTACGGCTTTCGGCGCCTTCCCTGGCCGCAGGGGTGGCTGAGCGTTCCGGTTCGTGCCGCCGCGGCGCAGGCGCTGGATCTTCCTCCCGCCACGACCATGAGGTCGAGCACGGCGTCGGCCTTTCCAGCGGACCGTTGCGCGCCTCCTCCGCAAGGATAGGATCTGCCGGTGAGCGAACAATCGACAGCGCCGACGGTCTATTTGGTCGATGCAAGTCCCTACATCTTTCGCGCCTTCTTCTCGCTTCCCTCGTCGATGGTCAGCCCGTCGGGAAGTCCGGTCGGGGCGGCCTATGGCTTTGCCAGCTTCCTCATTCGGTTGATCGGCGAAGAGCAACCCACCCATCTCGCCCTCGCCTTCGACCGCAGCCTCAATACCAGTTTTCGCAACGAGATATACCCTGCCTACAAGGCGCAGCGGGAGTTGCCACCGCCCGAATTGGTGGCCCAATTCGCCGCCAGCGAAGAATTGGCACAGCCCTTCGGCGTGGCGACCTTCGCCGATGAACGCTACGAGGCCGATGACCTGATCGCGACCTTGTGCCGACAGCTGACGGCACAAGGCTGCCGGGTGGTCGTCGTCACCTCGGACAAGGATCTTGCCCAGCTGGTCGACGAGCGCGTGACGCTCTACGACTTTGGCAAGGGAGCGTGGTTCGACCAGTCGGCGGTGGTAGCGAAATTCGGCGTACGCCCAGAACAGATCGCCGACTACCTGGGGCTAGCGGGCGACAGCGTGGACAATATTCCGGGTGTGCGCGGCGTGGGTGCCAAGACCGCCGTGGCTTTGCTCGAGCGCTTTGCTTCGGTCGAAGAACTCTACGACAATCTGGGCGCGGTCGCCGACCTGCCGATCCGAGGCGCAAGAACGCTCGGGCGAAAGCTGGAAGCGGGTCGGGAACTCGCGGTGCTCTCCAAACGATTGGCAACGGTGGCGACGCACGCCCCGGCCACTGCTGAGCTGGCGCGGCTGGCGCTGGTGGGAGCCGATCCCGAGAAAGTCGACCCTCTGTTCGACAGGTTGGGATTCGGTCGCCTTCGTGAGCGCATCCCGCGCTGGCGCAACCTCTAGTGGCGCGGCGGCGACCGGCGGCGCTGCACCGGAGAGCCCGCCACAGCCGTGCGGTTGCGGCCGGTCTCCTTGGCCACGTACATCGCGGAGTCGGCGAGGCGAAGGAGGGTCGACTTCATGCGCTCGACCGGCAGATCTTCGGTGATGTGGCAGCGCAGCGTAGCGACGCCGATCGAGCAGGTCTGCCCGCTGAGGTCCAGCGTCTCCGTCTGCAGATCGCCGGGTTCGGTGCAGTAGTGGGTGAGCAGGACGCGGGTGCGAATCTCCTCGGCGAGGTCGGTCGCGGTGTCGATATCGAGGCCGGGGACGACGAGGACGAACTCGTCGCCGCCGTAACGGGCAGGGATGGATTCGGTGCTTTCCAACTGTTGGGCGAGTAGCATTCCGACCTCGCGCAGCACTTGGCTGCCAGCGAGGTGGCCGTGAGTGTCGTTGACCCGCTTGAAGAAATCGAGGTCGAGAAAGAGAACCGCGAGATCTTCGCTGTTCTTCATGCAGCGCTCGATGGCGCGGGTCAGCGCGATGTGGAGATAGCGGTCGTTGAACAGGCCGGTGAGGTTGTCCCGCTTGGCGATCTGCTGTGCCTGGCGGTTGTCGAGTACCGACTGAATCGACAACGAGATGTTCTCGGCGAAGATCTCCAGAAGCCTGAGATCGTGGATGCCATGGCTGTCGACGCCGGCTCGGTCGACCAGCTCGACGACGCCGCAAATTTCCTTTTCGATCCGGATCGGTACCGCCAGCAGGTTGCGTGGCGCGGTGATCGTGGGGTCCACCGAAGCGAGGCCGGAGAGATCTTCGCCCGCGGCGTGGCGGGAAGCGCCGGAACGGTACGCTTCGCCGGCAAAACTACCGTCGACAGAGAGGCGGCGCCCGACCGCACATGTCGGATCTTCGCCACCGGCGGCGATGACGGTGAGCTCGTGGTTGGCTTCGCCGTCGAGCTTGGCGGCCGGGTTGTCGAGCAGAATGGCGCTCGATTTCGACGGCAGGAGTTGGTGAATCCGGCACAAGATGTGCGACAGGTTGTCCGCCAAGTGGAACTCTACCGGCAGGCCTATCCCGGCTCGCCTTCTGGCGAGAAAACGGTCCAACTCCAGGGCGCTGAGGCTGTGAATTTTGAACATGATCACGGAGGATCGGGCAAGGGACCTCACAGATCCACTCAACACCGTCGCTAGGGAGTTGTTCCCAGAAGGTGCAAGGCTACCAGACTCGGAGGGGGAGACTTCGAGGTGGAGCGTTGGCGAGAAGGAGAAGGCCGAACTCGCGCTTGCGGAAAGGCGGTCAACGAGGGGCTGGAGCGGCGAACCCCGAGCTAGCCCGCCGGCTTGCCCGATGCAGGCGTAGGAAGTCGTCGAGCCCCAGGTTCTCGGCGCGTAGTCGAGGTTCGATGGCTGCGAGATCCAATACCGCCTCCGCTCTCGACTTGCTCCAAGCGGCGGCGAGGGAGTTACGCAAGGTCTTGCGTCGCTGAGCGAAGGCCTGGCGGACGGTTTGGGTGAAAGCGGCCATCTCGGACTCGGGCAAGGCAGGCGGTTCGAGGCTCAAGCCGACGAAGGCACTGTCGACCTTCGGCGGCGGGCGAAAGCTACCGGGCTTGACCTTGCCGAGGATCCTTACCTTGGCCCGCGCCGCCACCAGCACGCTCAAGGCGCCGTAGCCCTTGTCGCCGCAACGTGCGCTGAGCCGCTGAGCCACCTCCTTTTGAATCAGGAATGCCATCCGGGAAATGCGCCGGTGATGGGGCAGGAGTCTTTCGATCAGCGCAGTGGCGATGTTGTAGGGGAGGTTGCCGGCGATCTGGGTGGTGGCTGCCGGGCGCGCGTCGCCGAAGGTTCCACCGCCGAGCCGGTTCCAATCGACCTCGAGGGCGTCGGCGATGACGATCTTCGGGCTGGCGGCGCCGGTGAGCAGGCGTCGCCGTAACTCGAAGGCCCAGCCCTTGTCCAACTCGATGGCGATGACGCGGGCTCCCGCGGCGATTAACTCAGCGGTGAGGATCCCGCCTCCCGGGCCGATCTCCACCACCGATCGGTCTCGCGGCTGCAGAAACTCGATCAGCGGCCGGCAGATTCGGCCGTCGACCAGATGGTGCTGACCCAGCCGCTTGTTGAGTTCTGGTGCGCTCATTCCCCGAAGCTATCAGGGGTTGCCAGGGCGTCGGGAGGCTAGCCATCCATCCCACCTGCGGCTCTGAGAGCGAAAAAATGCTAGACTTTATAGGAATTTACGCCCATTTCCCTCAGGTAACACCTCAGCGGCCGAGCTGGCCATGGGATCCGCCTGAGGGTTTGGATGGATAGGGACTTTGCGAGTGAGTAAAGGTGGCTAAGACAGGTGGCTAAATTGGCGACAGCCTCCGCGCCGGTCAAGGAACCGGCTCCGATTCGTGGCAAAGCGGGGCGGGCACGCTCCAAGGCGAAGCCGGCCAAGGAGTCTAACTCTCGACCCAAGAAGCAGTTAGCGCCCGGCAAGGGCAACGAGCTGGTCGGTCTTGGCTTGCTCTTCTTGGGTTTGCTCTTGGCTGTGGGCCTGCTCAGCCATCATCCCGAGGACGCGAGCTTGCTGCATCAGGCCTCCGGGGCTCAGCCGCAAGTTCGCAACTGGATCGGCCACGTAGGTGCCCACGTCTCGGCGGTCGCTTTCGGTCTGCTTGGAATCACCGCGCTGGCCTTGCCGGCGCTGATGCTGGTGGCCGGCTGGCGCCGGTTGCGCGGTCGTCAACTGTCCGTCTTGGGGCGAGGGCTGGGTGCGGCCGGCCTGCTGCTGACCTTGCCGGGTTTACTGCAACTGACCATCGGGCGGATCCAGTGGAGCGGTGGGCGGCTCGACTCCGGCGGTTTTTTCGGCCGGCTGATTTCCGAGGCGTTGGTGGCGGTGCTCAATGTGCCGGGAGCGGCGCTGGTACTGGTGGCCGGGTTGCTGATCTCGTGCGCCTTGCTGGCGCAGTCGACGCTCGGAGAATTGGTGGCGGATTGGAGGTTGCGGCTGGGCCACAGCTGGCAGGCCTTCTCGCTGGCTCGTTCGCGTCGCCGCGAGGTCAAGGAGAAAGAGAAGGCACGCCGCCTGGTGGTGGAAGGCCATGTGGCGCAAGCCAAAGAAGACAAACGGCAACGGCGATCCCTGCGCGTTCATCGGCCCGCCGCCGCCACCCCGGTGGAGGTCCCGGCGCGCGTGGTGGAGAGGAAGGGCGCAGGCTCGTTCAAGATCCGCCGGGTGCAGCGGCCGGTCGAAGCCACGCTCGAAGCAGAGCCGGCCCACCGCGGGGCCAAACCACCTTCCGTGGTGGTCGCCAAGAAGGCGCGGTCGCAGCCTGCGCTACCGTTTGTCGGCCACGGTGCCGGCAAGGCGGCTAGAGGTCAGCTGCCGCCGGTCAATCTCCTGCGCCTCGACCGGGCGGAAAACGCCGTCGATCAAGACCTGTTGGTGCGCCGCGCCGAAGCGATCCGCCAGCGCTGTGCCGAGTTCGGAGTCGAAGGCTCGATCGAGGGCGTCAGCCCGGGCCCGGTGATCACCACCTACGAGTTCCAGCCGGCGCCCGGGGTCAAAGTCAGCCAGATCGTCAACCTGCAAGATGACCTGGCCCTGGCGTTGCGAGCTGAATCGGTGCGCATCGACCGTCTGTCGGGGCGCTCGACCTTGGGCATGGAGGTGCCCAACGAGCAGCGCCAGGTGATCCACCTGGGCACCCTGCTAACCAGCAAGGAATTCCAGCGCGCGCCGTCGCCGCTGACCATGGCCTTGGGAGTCGACATTCACGGCACGCCGTACTACGGCGACCTGGCGACGATGCCGCACCTGTTGGTGGCCGGTGCCACGGGCGCGGGTAAGAGCGTCGGCTTGCAGTCGATGATCACCTCGATCCTCTACAAGTCGCTCCCCGAACAGGTGCAGTTCATCTTCATCGATCCCAAGCGCATCGAACTCGGGGTCTACGCGGACATCGCCAGCCTGCGCACCCCGGTCGTCGTCGAGCCGAAGCAAGCGGCCAATGTCCTCAACCACATGGTCGCCGAGATGGAGAACCGCTACCGCAAGTTGGCCAAGGTCCACGTGCGCTCGATCGCCCACTACAACCAGGCGATCGCGGATCCTGAGAAGCGCAAGATGCTAGCCTTGAACGAGTCGGAGAGCGATCTGGCCGAGGAGGATTTCCAGCCGCTTCCTTACATCGTCATCATCATCGACGAGTTGGCCGACCTGATGATGGTCGCCTCCTCGGAAGTGGAAACGGCGATCGCGCGGCTGGCGCAGATGGCCCGCGCGGTGGGGATTCATTTGATCGTGGCCACGCAGAGGCCGTCGGTCGATGTGCTGACCGGTACCATCAAGGCCAACTTCCCGTGCCGCATCGCCTATGCGACGGCGACCCGCCACGATTCCCGAACCATCCTCGACCAGGTGGGAGCGGAGCGGCTGCTCGGCAAGGGCGACATGCTCTTCATGCCGCCGGGAACCTCGCGTGTCATGCGGCTGCACGGAGCCTACGTCAACGAACCGGAAACCGCGGCCCTGGTGCGCTGGCTCAAGAGGCAGGGCCAACCGCAGTACGACCTGGACCTGCTCGAACCGATCGAGGGCAAGAAAGGGAGTTCCGGCGAGTCCGGCAGCAAAGACGATCCGCTCTTCGACGACGCGGCCCGGCTGGTCATTGCCGAGCGCATGGCCTCGGCCAGCTTCCTGCAACGCCGCATGCGAGTCGGCTTCTCCAGAGCCTCCCGCCTCATCGACATGATGGAGCAAGACGGCCTCCTCGGCCCGCCACAAGGCAGCAAGCCGCGGGAAGTCCTGGTCGGCCCGGAGTACTTCGAGGAAGTGGACGCGGCGCTGCGCTAATTGCACGATTCGACGCCGAATCTATCGATCACCAAAGCAAGTCAACCCACCGGGAATCGGAGAGCCGTTTGCTCATCCGTAGGTTTGCCGAGGTCGATACTCTTGCGTTGAGGTCTGCGGTGCTCGTTGATGGTGGAACTCGGCAGGTTCTGCTGCGAAGCGACTGTTACCGCAATATGGGCGAAGTCTGACGACGAAGGCAGCTAGGCACCACGACCCTCCGCGTTCGCGGAGGACAGCAGGTCTCTGAAAAGTTTGACTAGGGTTTGCTCCCTTTCCTCACTCCAACTTTCCAGTGAGAGATGCTCGGTAGCGGCGTGGATCTTCTGAAGGTCTAGTCTCTGGTCGATCTTTTTGAGCCTTTCTTGGTTGACATCAATCGTGTCTCCAAATTTGCTGTTCCAGATGTGAATAGCGAGCACAAGAATGCGCGGCAGTAGCTCTGGGTGAGCCTGGAGTGCTTGGAGCACAAGTGGGCCTACGGGTGAGTCGTCGCCGGTACTAAATAGAGCGTCGCCAAGATCCTGGGCTGGGAGGCTCAGTAGGCTAGTTGGGTCAGCTGCGTAGCGTTTGACGACTTTGGAGGCGAGTATTGATTCGAGTTGCTGCGTATCGGGTGTCGGACACTCTTGATAACCGACCGGAAGTTGGTCCTTCGACGAGTTGCGGATAATCGTACCGGCGAACCCAAGGCTGTCACTGCGCCGAATGACTGTTTCAAGAAGCTCGGTTGCGCATCTTTCCTCTCGAAGGTGGTAACTCAGGAAGAGGACTTTGTAGGCGGCAAGACTGAGCTGCGAACCGCCGAGTCCACTTTCGGCGGAGAAGTGATCCGTGGCCTTTGCAAAGCCGAGCGCGAGATCCCAGACAAGTTCTTTGTCGAAGCGCTGGACTCCGGGATCGCGACGAAAGACGAGGTCCCACTGGTCCAGGAATGAGTCAAGGCGGTTCTTGGATGCTTCGGTCTCGATAGTCTCATGCAGCATCTGCTGCCGTGGTTCGCCCGGTTCCGCAGCCTTGATTCTGTCGGCGTACTCCTCGAACTCTTGTTCGGAGATCGTGTGCTTCGGAATGTAGAGGTGGAAGTAGCGGTTGACAATGCCCGGGTGGTAAATGCGGCGTTCGCGCCGGGCAGTTTCCTCGTCCGGTTGGCCGAACTCTACGCCGGATCGGAGATTAGGAAAGAGCAGATCGAGTAGCTCGGCGGCCACCCTTTCCTCTCGGCTGTTCTTTCCTCGGAGGTCTTTGAGGTAGTTTTCGCCCTTCTCTCTGAGTGCGTCTCGTTCTGGGTCTACTATTGCGATATATGGATCGTCCGACCATTTGAGTTCGACGAACCAATCTGCGTGCGCCCGAACCATGGCGTAGGTCATTGGAAATCGATACTGGAGGATCGTAAGAACGAAGAGATCTCGCGGGTTCAAGTTGCCAGCCATGCGCTCCCAGAGCCAAGCTGTGGATGCTACAACCTGGCGCATCACTCGCGGCGTTGGCAGTGCTTCAGCAAGATTCAAAGAGCGCGACTCTGGGTCCTGAAAGAGCTCCGCGCTGCCACCTAATGACTCGATGAATGGCTCTAGAGCCCTGCTGAGGAGTCGTTCAACGAGGTCGGTCGGTGGCGTGCCGATCGACAGCTCACAATTCACTACTTTCCCGAGGTGATCGCGAGCGCGTGAGCCAGTCTCATCGTTGGGGAAGAGCGTTGATGCCAGTTGTGTTCGATCGTAGGCGAGCACTTGGGTGAGGTTAGGGAGATCGCTCACCAAGCGGACGGATCGCAGCACAGCCACCAGCTCATCACGGTCGAGCCGGTCTAGATCATCGACAAAGAGAATGAGTGGGCGATCAAGCTCCTCAAGTGCCGCATGCAGCTTCTCTTTTGTGTGTTGCAGCGATTCAGCCGAAAGGTCACCGAAGATTGCTTCAGAAGCCTTTGCCACCTTTCCTAACTCGGCAAGGCCTGCACCTAGCCGCCGCACCAAACGGCCACTTTCGAGCGATGGTCTGACCCGCCGCAAGGCACCGGCAAGTCGATCGAAGAACACCCGCACTAGCCTTTCCGGCTCGCGGTAGCTCCATGCGTCGAAGGCGAGAACCGTTATGCCGACAGCCTCAAGGCGATCTCGCAGCAGACTGAGCAAACTGGTCTTACCAGATCCCCACGCTCCTTCTAGACCAAATGTCATCGACAGGCTTCTTGGCTCTGCTATCAAGTCATATAGCGCATCGATGAGGACCTCACGCTCTAGTTCGTCCTCTTTCTTGTCTTTCAACGGTGCAAATCCGCTATCGCCTAGGATTCGATCGAACAGCGGCCTCTCTCGTTTCTCGGCCTTGTTCGGTTTCTTGGCCCTCCTTAGCCATGTCGCCACCGGTCGCAGTATTGCCCACAGTAGCGAAGGGCCCATTACGACAAACCAGACGATCTTCTCGGACGACTCGATTTCGAGTTTCGCTAGGAACAAAGGTCCTAGTGCGAGTAGTCCGAGCATGGACAGCCACGCTACTGTCCAATCCAGGTTCGTCCAGCGGTGGTGCATCAGCCATGGCCCAACCCAGCGCCCTACGCGTCGTCCCTGGAGAATCGCCAAACTCAATAATGCCAAGCCAACCAGAACCATACTGCGACGGCTAGTTGGCAGCCGAACCAGGTGAAGAGCTTGTGGACCAGCCAAGAGCAAGCAAAACCAGACGGTCATCGACCAGCCCAAGGGGCGAGCCGTCGTCCAGACCCGGGACATTAGACCTCGCCTCACGACTTTTCTCCAGATCCTCTTACCGCCTCAGTCGATCGCGCTCTTCGGGCTCCACGTCCTGAACCTTGGCGAGGATCACCTCCTACTGGGTGAGGTTGGCGAGCCCTGTTCACTCCTCCCGCTGGTCCTCTGTCATCAGTGCGGACATCTTCTCCGCGAAGGCGGTGGTGATGTGCTGGTTGATAGAGATGCCCTCTTGTTTGGATAACTTTCAGGCACTGCTTATGCCGGGAGTTCGGCAGGCAAAGGCTCAGGGTGCTCATGATCGTTTTCCCGGAAAGTTGAAAGACTACTGCGGCGTCAACACCTCGAGGCCGAAACGAGTTCCAGGATCATGTCGTCTTCCGCGTCTCGGTGGCCTGTCTAGCCGTCCGCCGGCAGTAGATGGAACGGTGCCCCGCCCGGTCCGGGTAGCAGGCGAAAGTGTCTCTCGTCGAGGGTCAGTAGCCTTGGACAGGAGTGGCGCTGGGCCAGCACGACGATCGATGCGTCCGCCAGTCCAATTTCCTGATCCTCGAACTTCTGGATCAAGGCGAGTGCCTTACCGACCTCGCTCCGGGAGAAGTCCACGAGTCGAAAGGTGTCTCTCTCTCTACTTCCGCAAGCAATTTCTGCTGTGCGCGGCGTCCCACCCGAGTGGCTAGCAGGTAGTCCAGCTCCGCGAGCACGAAGGGCGAGAGGAGATATGGCGGCGTTTCATGGTCCATACTCCGAACGATCTCCTTGTGCTGGCGCTGCCCACCATCCAGCCAGCCAAGGAGCCCGCTGGTGTCCAGCAGAATCACGAGTCGCCGAAACCAACGAGCAACTCGTCAACCCGCTCAGCCATCGTGGGATCGCTGCTCGTGAAGAGTGGAATCGTTGGCTTGGGCGTGGCTTCCAGTTTCACCACGTAGCGAACACCCTTGCGGATCAGCTCAGCCTCGCTGGTACCTTTTTCGCGTGCGACACGGGTCAAGTCGCTCTTGAGATCTTCGGGTAGATAGACTGTAGTCCTTCTCATGCCATACATAGTAGCATACGTTGAGCCCGGGCGTGATGTTGCCAGGCTCTCCGTTCTTCGTCGTTGGACGCGCAACCGAGGGCAGCGGCGGCCACCGGCTTCTGTAATAGAGGCCGATGGCCACCGTGGTTGATGGTGGACTTGGCTTCAGTGGCCGATGACGTCCGGTTCCCGGTCGCCGTTGCAGCAGCAGCAGAAGCCGCAGAGGAAGCAACCGGCGCCGTTGCCTGGCTTCACCGGGATCGTGCCCGAGTAGTAGCACTCGATCATGGCGGTGTAGCTGATGCAGCCCTCGTAAGTCGGCTCGTCCCAGTCGGTGCCCGTGCAGCCGTTGCCGCCGCAGACGGGGCCTCCTCCCGGAGTGGTGTTGCCGTTGCAGTCCGGGATCGGCGGCACTCCGGGCGTACCGTGCTCCTCCAGGCAGAAACCGCCGGGAGCGCCCTCGCCCAGCGCGATCACGATGTCGCAGTTGGCCATCGCGTGGTCGATCGCCGTGTCTGCGGCGCAGTAGTCGATCGGCATGGAAGCGCCTGTCTGGTTGTCGGTGGCGCTGGCGTTGCCGAGCGCATTGGCGGCCGCACCCGCGTTGTTGGGTTGTGACGATCCTCCTGCGCTCCAGGGTCCGGCGAATCCGAGCCAACAAACCCGGGGCGCCGTCCCGTTGCCCGCCAGCCAGTCGTTTTCGAGCAGTTGCTCGATTTGTTGGAGCCCGCTGACCACGTCAGCTAGCGAGGCGCTACTGGTGGGTGGAACGTGAATGAAGAAAAACTGTTGCGCTTGCCCTGCTGCCGGCAGCAGGATCAGGGCGAGAGCAGCGAACACAAAGAGTCGGTAGAACTTTGCCATCATCGTCTCCTTTCCGCTGAATGGGTCGGCGTTAGCAGCAGGCGCTGCAAGATTGAATCGCGGTCAAGCCGGCGGGGAATTTGGTGATCGTGACCGGTCCGATCACAACCCGGCCGTTCTTCTTTTTGTAGACCTTCCACGGCGGCGAGCCATAGTCGGCCGGCTTGGTCGACGGTGGATCTGAGGAGTTGATGTCGGCGACGCACTGGCCAGTGGTGGGAGGAGTGCCGTCCGGACAGGTGTCCTTGCAGGTCGGCAACCCATACATTCCGGTGAACGCCTGCTGCAACGCATTCTTGAGCGCAGCACTCTCGGAGTTGCCGATTCCCCAGGCGCTCCAGCTACCACCCGGCAGCTTCTTGGGGTCGGGGGTGATTTCCTTGCTGGCGCCGCAGGCGAGAGGATCTGCGGTGGCGACCAGTCCGACCGTGGTGAGCGTGCCGGCAAGCACGAGACGTGCCTTTTCGAAGTGATCCTCCGCCTTGATCAGATCTCCGCGCAGCTCATAGATGCGACCGATGTTGCGCAGAGCCCGGGCCATGCCCGATCGATCCTCGAGTTCCATCCACACTACGAGGGAGGAGCGAAAGTAGCTGGCGGCCTCCTGCAAACGGCCCTGGCTCTCCAAGACCTTACCGAGAGCTCCGAGTCCTGCGGCCACGGCCGCTCTGTCACCATTGGCTAGATCTTCGACCAACGCCTGTTCCAGAAGTCCGTAGGCCTTCTCGTAGCGCCCCTCGGCGAAGGCCGCTTCGCCTTCTGCGCGGAAGCTAGCCGAACTCTCCTGTGCGACCAGGCCGCCGGACTGCCACACGGCAGTGAAAGCCAGTGCCAGGAAACAAACAACTCTTGTCCACTTCATATCCTTCTCCTCCTTTTCCGGCCGAGTGGGTCCAGGTTCCTGAACGGCGAAGATCGCGACCGTCGACCTCCGCCACCTCTTAAAGCGCAGTGGCGGCCCGGATCGAATAGCCTCGTTCTGCGGGCGCGCCTGCTTCGGTTCGTCGGTCGCCCCGGTCAAGGTGGTATTTGATCTTCTCTGGATCAAGCCCCGCGCCAGCGCGGCTGCGGGCGGTGACAAAAAATGACCCACAAAGCCGCTGGCAACGGGCTGCTTCCCTGTTACCATCCGTGGCATGCCGAAGATAGAGAACATCGTCTTTTTTGGGACTCCCGACTTTGCCGTTCCCACTCTTGAAGCTCTGGCCGAGAATGGGCGCAAACCGAGCTTGGTGATCTCTCAGCCTTCGCGGCCCTCCGGGCGTGGCCAGAATGCGGCCGAGCCGGCAGTGGTCTCGACGGCCAAGGAGCTGGGGATTGAAATCGTCCAGCCTGAGAAGGTTCGAGATGAGGCCTTTGTGGAGCGTCTGCAAGCACTGAAGCCGGATCTGGCGGTGGTGGTGGCTTTCGGCCAGATCTTCCCGAAGGAGTTGCTGGACATTCCCAAACAGGGCTGCGTCAACCTGCACGGTTCCCTGCTGCCGAAATTCCGCGGTGCGGCGCCGGTTCAGGGCGCCATCATGGCGGGCATGAAGAAGACCGGGGTGACCGCCATGCGGATGGTCGAGGAACTCGACGCGGGCCCGATCTTGGCGCAAGAAGAGACGCCGGTCGATCCTTGGGAGACGGCGGGCGAACTCTCGGAACGGCTGGCCGATCTGGGGGCCGAGCTGATGGTCGAGACGATCCAGCAGCTGGAGGCGGGCAAGATCAAGGAGAAGCCCCAGAAGGAGGCCCAGGCCACCTATGCCGGTCGCTTGACCAAGCGGCAGAGCAAGGTGAACTGGGCGCTCAATGCCGACGATCTGTTCAACCAGCTACGTGCCCAGAGCCCATGGCCCGGGCTGTCCACCCGTTTTCACGGCCATTCGGTCAAGTTGGTCTGGGGGGTACCCGTCTCCTGGGAGCAGGTCCCCATCGGCACCAGCGGAACCTATCTCGGGATGCGCCAAGGTCGGCTGGCGGTGCTCTGCGGCGAGGGCACGATCTTCGGTATCGAGCGGTTGCAGAGAGCCGGGAAGAAGGCCATTTCCGGCTCTGAGTTCGCCAACGGCGAACGGCTTTCGGTAGGCGAGAGGTTTATCTAGTTGCTGGACGGCCACTGGCGCGCCGTCCGCGCGCCTCGATGAAGAAGCGCCGCGGCGGGCAAGGAATTCCTGTCCGGCGTCCGGGAGGTACACGGCGGCCGGCGCCACGCCGGTCGCGCGAGGATCACGTGCGCGGCGCCGCCTCCTGGGTCCTCGAACGCACCCTGGCCTCATCGGCCCCGGTCGATTCGTTTCTCGAACCGACCTTGGTGCGCTACGACGATCGAGATCGTGCCTTGCTGCGCGAATTGGTGCTCGGCACTCTGCGCTGGCTGCGGCGTATCGACGACGTCATCTCGCAGGCCAGTGATCGCGGTTTCGAGGCGATCGAGGAGCCGCTGTGGGCACCTCTTCGGCTGGCCACCTACCAGCTGCTCTTTCTCGACCGCGTTCCACCGCATGCCGCGGTCAACGAGGCGGTCGAGGAAGCGCGCCATCTCACCCACCGTGGAGGCGCCAGCTTCGTCAATGCGGTGCTGCGCCGGATCGCCCGCCAGCCGCACCTCGATGGTTGGCCGATCCGCGCCAGCGGCGAGGTGGAGAAGCTCGCCATCGAGATGAGTCATCCCGATTTTCTCGTCGCTCGCTGGCTGCGGCGCTTCGGCCGCGAAGAGACGCGGGCCTTGCTGGCGGCCAATAACCGGCCCAAGCCGTTACACCTTCTGGCTTTCCATGATCGAGGGGGCCGCGAACTGCTGGCCGAGGCGTTGATCGACGAGAACCTGGAGGTCGAGCCCTCCTTGGTCTCGCCTCTCGGGCTGATCGTGCGGCGGGGCAATCCCTTCGCCACGCGGTGCTTTGCCGACGGCGATTGCTATGTTCAGGACGAAGCGAGCCAGGTGGCGGCGCTGATCCCGCCGCCGCAACCAGGCGAGAGAATCCTCGATGCCGCAGCGGCACCCGGCGGCAAGAGTTTCGCCTTGCTGGGCTACGAGGCTGACCTGGAACTGGTCGCCGCGGATGTCTCACTGGGGCGCCTCGGCCGGCTGCGGGACAACTGCGCGCGGCTGCGCCGATCGCTGCGGGTGGTGATCAGCGATGCCGGTTCACCGGCCCTGCGCGGCCCCTTCGACCGGGTGGTGATCGATCTCCCCTGCGCCGGGACCGGCACCTTGCGCAAGAACCCGGAACTCAAGTGGCGGATCAGCACCGAGGAGATCGATCGACTGTCCGCCATGGGCTTGCGCTTGCTGCGCGGTGTGGCGCCGCTGGTCGCCCCCGAAGGGTTACTGGTCGCCATTACCTGCTCGCTCGAAGAGGAAGAGAATGAGCGGGTGATCGAACGGTTCCTCGCCGATCATGGCGATTTCGTCCCCTTGCCTCTGGAGGAGCGACTCGCCGCTCCGCTGGTGCGGGGAGTGCGGGGGCCGGGTCTCTGGCGTTGGATGCCGGCGGGAGACCACGACGGCTTCACCGTCCAAGTCCTACAGCGCCGCAACGGCCCGCGTGCGGTCGGTTAGCGAACAGGGCGGTAGAGCCGGGCCAGCTTGACTGGCGAGACACCGAGGAAGAACAGGCTCCAGATCAGCCAGTTGGTGGCGATGGTACGGGCAACTCCCCGCTGGTTGAAGCGGCGGGCGCCGGTGGTGACTTTGCGCTGGATGACGGTCAGCTTTCCGTAGCGGTTGAGCCGGCGGGCGAAATCGAGATCTTCGAGGATCGGCCAGTCGCGAAAGCCCTGTAGGCGGTCGAAAGCGGCGCGAGTCACGAACTGGCCCTGGTCACCGAGAGGGGTTCGGGTCCAGCGGGTGCGCAGATTGATCAGTCGGGCTCCCAGCCGCATCGTCGCTCGCGGGTCGTCGAAGCGGACTTGGAAGGCTCCGCCGTCGGCGCCGTCGGCGACCGCTTGGCGAATATCCGCGATGGCGTTCTCCGGCAGCCGGGTGTCGGCGTGCAGAAAGAGGAGGATGTCCGCCTCGCTGGCGGCGGCGCCCAAGTTGAGTTGCTGGCCCCTGCCCGGTGGCCCGACGACCACCCGCGCGCCCAGTTGGCGGGCGACTTCGGCGGTGCCGTCCTCGCTGCCGCCGTCGCTGACGATCACCTCGCCGCAATGGGCCAGCACCTGGGCCAGCGCCAGCGGTAGCGAGGAGCGGACCGCCTCGACCTCGTTGAGGCAGGGTATGACGATGGCGACCGACGGTGCGGTTCGACTCCCGCCAGGGGCAGCGTTACGATGGACCTCGCCGTCGTGCGACTTCTGCGTCATGCGACTTTGGAGCTTTCTTCAGCCGGAATTGGAGTGGCCAAGGAGTCGAGAATCGGAGGCCGTCAGAGGCGGCGCGGATGCTAGCATAGCGGCCTTTCGGGGAGGTCGCATCGTCGCCTCGCCAAGGAGCGACCCGGATGAGTCCGCAAGAGTTCAGTCACCTCGACGCCGAGGGCCAGGCCAGGATGGTCGATGTCTCCGCCAAACCGGTGACCCGGCGTGTCGCCGAGGCTTCCTGCCGGGTCATTCTCAGCCGATCCACCACCGAGCGTCTCGCAACTTTGCCCAAGGGGGATGCCTTCGCCGTGGCTCGCATCGCCGGTATCCAGGCGGCCAAGAGGACCGGCGAGCTGATTCCGCTGGCCCACCCGCTGCCCATCGATCAGGTCGAGATCGAGATCGCTGCGGTGGCGGAAGGCGTGGTGATCCGCAGCCGCGTGGTCACCGTCTCTCGAACCGGTGCCGAGATGGAAGCCTTGATGGCCTGCTCCAACGCCGCCTTGGCTCTCTACGACATGGTCAAGGCGGTGGAGCGCGGCGCGGTGGTCACCGACCTCAGGTTGGAGGCCAAGAGCGGCGGCCAGCGGGGCGACTACCGGCGTGGGGCCGAAAAGGCGGAGGAGGAGCGATGACGGTGGAAGTCGGCCTGGACCGTCTGCTGGAAAGTTCCGGCCAGCTCCAAGGGCGGCCCTACGGCCTCTTGGCCCACGGCGCCTCGGTCACCAGCGATCTGCGGCCGGCTCACCTGGCACTCGCCGCCAGTGCGGCGGGAGCGCCGGCGGCTCTCTTTGGGCCGGAGCATGGGTACTACGGCGTCGAGCAGGACATGGTCGCGGCGGCGGCGGGCGACGATCCGCTGACCGGAGCGCCGATAGTTTCGCTCTACGGTGATTCGGCCGCCTCCTTGCGACCCGCCCCCGAGGCTTTTGCCGGACTCGAAGTGTTGGTGATCGATTTGCAGGATGTGGGAAGCCGTTACTACACCTACGCCGCGACAGCGGTGTGGGCGGCGCAGGCCGCCTTGGCCGCGGGGTGCGAGGTCTGGGTGCTCGATCGTCCCAACCCGCTGGGCGGTCTGCGCGTCGAGGGCAACCTGCCCGCCGATGGCTTCGCCTCCTTCGTCGGTGCCTTTCGCATGCCCGTTTGCCACGGCCTGACCCTGGCCGAGCTGGTGCGCATGGAAGTGGAGCGCGCGGGGCCACAGCCGGGGCTCAAGGATTGGCCGATGCGGGGGTGGAAACGGCGCATGGCCTGGGGCGACACCGGTCTCACCTGGATTGCTCCGTCGCCCAACATGCCGACGGTGACCACCGCGCTGCTCTACCCGGGCCTCTGCCTGCTGGAGGCGACCGAGCTGTCGGAAGGGCGCGGCACGACCCGACCCTTCCAGCTCATCGGCGCTCCCGGAATCGACCTGCCCGAGCTTCTTGCCGAGCTGACCCGGTGCAGCGAAGCCAGGCGCTTGCCGGGGCTGGCCTGGCTGCCGACTCTCTTTCGCCCGCAGTTCCAAAAGCACGCCGGCGAGATCTGCGCCGGGGTCGAGCTGGTGGTCACCTTGGCGCCGTGGCTCAGGCCGTATCGCGCCGGGGTCGAGCTGCTGGCGGTGTTGCACCGCGTCGCGGGCGAGGCCTTCTGCTGGCGTGAGGAGCCGTATGAGTTCGAGATCGATCGGCCGGCGATCGATCTATTGACCGGCGGTGAGCAATGCCGGATGGCTCTCGAAGCCACCAGCGACGCGACCGCGGCGCTCGACGGCTGGGTGGCCTCGTGGGCGGCGGATGAGGAGAGTTTCCGTCAACAGCGCGAGCCCTACCTGCTCTATCCGGAAGTTTGATGAAGGTCTACGATCTGTTGCGGGTGGAGGAGCCGCCGGCTCGCTTCGAGGAGCTGTTACGGGCGGCGCGCGAGGCTGGCCTGAGAGTGGGCTGGTTGGAGTTGGATGGCGACTCGCCGCGGCCTCTTGCGGCGCCGATTCCTCCCTCGCTGGAAGAGGCCGCCTCGCTGGGTGCTCTGCGTGCCGTGGCGGTCACCGCGGGGGGGAGCGTCGCGGTCAAGCGGCGCCGGGGGCCTGCGATCGAGCGCGACCTGATGCGGGAACACTTCGCCGGTTGCCGGTTGATCCTGGTGCAGGGCAGTCTCGGCGCCGGCCGGCTGTCGCCGCTGGGCGAGGGCTGGGAGATCTCATCGCCCGACTCCGCGAGCCGCCGCTATTCCACCGCCCAGCTGGTGCGCCGGCTCGCTTCGCCCAAGCCGTTGATCGATACGGAGAACTCGTGATGCTCGCCGCCTCCAAGCCGCCCGAGCCAGATGAAATCCGCTACTTTCAGCCCGGGCCGGCCTATGTGCTCGAGGAGGTCCGTGCGGCGATGCGGCGGCCGGTGGTGGCCCATCGCTCGGCGGAGTTCATGCAGCTCTACGCCTCCCTGGCGCGGCGCTTGCTGGCGGTCTTGCGCACCGCGGGTGAGGTCTACATCGCCACCGGCAGCGCCACCCTGATGATGGAATCGGCGGTGGTGTCGAGTGTCGATCGTCGCGTTCTTTGTCTGACCAACGGAGCCTTCTCCGAGCGCTGGCTGGAGATCTGCCGCAGCTTGGGCAAGGAGGCCGACTCCTTGGCGGTGCCCTGGGGCGAGGCGATCGATCCCGACCAGGTGCGCCGCACCCTGCGCCGATCGGCGGCCGGGTATGAGGCGGTGACCGTGGTGCACTGCGAAACCTCGACGGGAGTGCTCAATCCGCTGGCTGAAATCGCCCGCGCGGTGGGCGAAGAGAGCGACGCCCTCCTCCTGGCGGACGCCGTCTCCTCGCTCGGCGGAGCGGCGGTGGAAACGGACGATTGGGGGCTCGACCTGGTGGTCGGCGGTGTGCAGAAAGCGCTGGCGGTGCCGCCGGGATTGGTCCTGCTGACCTTCTCCGAACGTTTCGCTCGCGCCGCCGAACGGCTGGCCCATCGCGGCTTCTACACCGACCTGCTGCGCTACCGGTCGAAGCATCGAACCGGCGGCACGATCACCACTCCCGCGGTTTCGATCGTCTACGCCCTGGATCGTCAAATCGATCGGGTGCTGGCGGAAGGGATGGAGGCGCGCTGGCACCGTCACTCCAAGCTGCGCCAGCGCACCTTGGAGTGGGCCGCGGAACAAGCCATCACCCCGGCGCCACCGAACCACCATTCGCCGACGGTGACCTGCCTGGGGTCCCCTCCGGGTTGCTCCGCTGCCGAACTGGTGGAGCGCGCTGCGGCGCTCGGTTTTACCCTTGGAGCTGGTTACGGGGCTTGGAAAGGCGATACCTTCCGCATCGGTCACATGGGCGAAGTGCGGGCCACGGACCTCAATCGGCTGTTGTCTGCACTAGAAGAGTGTCTACGCGCGTAGTGGCTGCGGACCGGCGTATCAACTAGCTCCACCGGTCATCTCGCATCCGGGCCTCCTCCAACCGATAACCTAGGGCGAAGAGAACCATGAACAGAATTCTCATTTGTGATCCGCTCGATCCTTCGGGGCTCGAGATCCTCACCCAATCCGGTGCCGAAGTCCATCAATTGACCGCCGAGGAGCGGCCGCGTTTGGTCGAGATCGTGGGCGAGTTCGATGCCATGGTGGTGCGTAGCGCGACGCAAGTCACGGCGGAGATCCTGCATGCCGGCAAGCGGTTGCGCGTCGTGGGTCGGGCCGGAATCGGCGTCGACAACGTCGACGTCGCGGCCGCCACCGAACTCGGCGTGCTGGTGGTCAACGCTCCCACTGCCAACCTGGTTTCCGCCACCGAGCACACCATGGCGCTGATGCTGGTGCTGCTGCGTCGCGTCGCCGCCGCCGACGGCGCGCTCAAGAGCGGCGATTGGAACCGCAAGGCTTACCTGGGCAGCGAACTGATGGCCAAGACTCTGGGGGTGGTGGGGTTCGGGCGAATCGGCCGCGCCGTCGCCGACCGTGCCCGCGTCTTCGGCATGGAGATCCTCGCCTACGACCCCTTCCTCGAACCGAGCTTCGCCCGCGACCTTGGGGTCGAACTGCTCTCACTCGACGAGTTGCTGCCGCGTTGCGACGTGGTGACCCTGCACACACCGCTGACCGCCGATACCCGCGGGCTGCTGTCGGCCGACCGGATCGCGCAGATGAAGCCCGGTTCCTACCTGGTCAACTGTGCTCGCGGTGGGATCGTCAACGAAGAGGCTCTGTTGGCCGCCTTGGAGAGTGGCCAGATCGCCGGTGCCGCGATGGACGTCTTCGCCCAGGAACCGCCGACCGATTTTTCGCTCATCCGCCATCCGCGCGTGGTGGCCACGCCGCACATCGGTGCTCAGACCCGTGAAGCGCAGCAGAGAGTGTCGACGCAGACGGCCAAGATGTTGCTGGCGGCGCTGGGTGGCTCGATGGCGGTGACCGCGGTCAACCTGCCGTTTCGCTCCGCGGAGTCGGGGGGCGAGCCGTTGATGCATCTGGCCGAGGGGCTCAGCCGTCTCGGCAGCGCGCTGCAAGGTGGTCGCCTGCAGCAGCTCAGCGTCGAGATGGAAGGAATCACCGAGGGGTTGCGGCCGGCGGTGCGCATCGCCGCCCTGAAGGGAGCACTTTCCACCTCCCTCGGCGAAGGGGTCAACTACGTTAACGCTCAGCAGGTCGCCGAGGAGCGCGGCGTTCGGTTGCAGCAGACGGCGAAGAGCAGCTGCGACAACTACCCTCAGTTGGTCCGGGTGAAGCTCTCCGGTTCCGCCGGGCAGACCGAGGTGGCGGGGACTCTCTTCGGCGATGACCCGCGGGTGGTGGCCATCGACGGCTTCTTGCTCGAATCTCGCCTCAAGAACTGTCTGTTGGTGGTGCGCAACCAAGACATCCCGGGCGTGGTGGGCAAGGTGGGAACGCTGCTCGGCGAAGCCGATGTCAATATCGCGGAGATCCACCTGGCGAGGCGGCCGAACGAAACGGACGCTCTGGCAGTTTTGCGTCTCGATCAGCATCCCTCGCCGCAAGTACTCGCCGGTCTCGAAGAGTTGCCGGAGGTGCGCTGGCTCAAGGTGGTGGAAATGGGGGGTGGCTAACATTGCAGCAGGCCGGTAAGCGCGTCGGGCTGGTCTTCGGTGGGCGCAGCGTAGAGCACCGTGTGTCGATCGTCTCCGCCCGCACCGTGGCGCGGGGGCTGGCCGAGGCTGGCCATGAGGTGGTCGCCCTGGCCATCGCCCGCGACGGCAGCTGGGCCGACCGCTCCACCTCGGAAGCGGCGCTGGCGGGGAAGCTCGATGCGATCTCTCCGTCAGGAATCTCTCTGGCGCAGGCGCTGGCAAGCTGGGCCGAGGCGCGGATCGAACTTTTCTTTCCCATCGTTCACGGCACTTGGGGCGAGGATGGCTCCCTCCAGGGTTTCTTCGAGATTCTCGGTCTTCCCTACTGCGGAGCGGGAGTCGCCGCCAGTGCGATGGCCATGGACAAGGTGTTGACCAAGCGGCAGCTACGCTCGGCCGGCGTGCCGGTGGTCGAGTCGGTGAATTTCACCGCCCGCCGTTTCGCCGGCGACCGCGAAGCCTGTCTGCGTCTGGCGCAGAGCTTGCCACTGCCCCTCTTCGTCAAACCCAGCGCCGGAGGTTCGAGCGTCGGGGTGCGCAAGGTCACCGACCGCGGCCAACTGGCCCCGGCGGTCGAATTCGCCCTGCGCTTCGACGACAGCGTGCTGGTGGAGCGGGGCGTCGTCGGTCGGGAACTCGAATGCGCCGTTCTCGGCCTCGGTGAACTCGAAGCCTCCGCGGTCGGCGAGATCATCGCCGGGCAGGAGTTCTACGACTACGGCGACAAGTACCTCGACGACGGAGCGCAGCTGATCGCCCCGGCGCGGCTCGATGCCGATCTCAGCGAGGAGATCCGCCGCTGCGCGATCGACGCCTTCGCCGCCATCGGCGGCTGGGGGATGGCTCGGGTCGACTTCTTGCTGGAGAGTTCCAGCGGCAGGAAGCCCGACCAGCTGTACGTCAGCGAGATCAACACGCTGCCGGGCTTCACCGAGATCTCGATGTACCCGCGGCTGTGGGCGCTCAGCGGTCTACCGCTGGCCGAACTGGTCGACCGGCTGGTGGCCATCGCCATCGAACGCCACCACAACGAGCAGCGGCTCGACGAGGGCATCGAGCAGTGGCTGGCCGAGATGGAGTGAGGGCCGGCAGCGGGGAGAGACCGTGCGTGCGCGAGATCTACTGAACGGCTACTTGCGACCGTCGGCTCTGACCACCAGGGCTTGGTGGCCTGCCGTTCTCACCTCCCTCGCAGTGGCTTCGGCCCGGCTGCGATCGTCGTAATCGCCGATCTGAACCCGGTGCCAGGCTTCGTCGGAACGCACTACCGTGGCCGGAAAGCGGGGGGTGAGTTCGGCCGCCAGTTTGATCGCCCGATCGAGCTGTTGAAAGGCGGCGACCTGGACGGTCCACGGGCCGGGACGAACTTCCAGCGGCCGGCGGGAGCCGACGCGGTACAGTTTGACCGGGGCCGTCCCGCTGCGCACCAGGTCGATGCGCTCGGCGGCGGCTTTGGACAGATCGATGATGCGGCCGCGCACGAAGGGGCCGCGATCGTTGATGCGCACCCGCACCTTGCGCCCGTTGTCGAGGTTGACCACCTCCACGATGGTGCCGAAGGGGAGTTTCTTGTGGGCGGCGGTCAGCTGGTTGGTGTCGAAGATCTCGCCGCTGGCGGTGGCCTTGCCCTGGAAACCGGGGCCGTACCAAGAGGCGATGCCCCGTTCGATCGCCCGCCGCTCCGCCCGCTCCGGAGCCACTCCGCCGTGGCAGCCGCTCAACGCCAGCACGGCGAGTGCCAAGGCGGCGGGTAGGCGGCGGCCTCTCACACCCGTGGTCCTTCGACCGCCGCCACCTCCATCCCGGCCAGAGCCGGTTCGGCGACCTGGGTGAGGAATTCCTCGACCTGTGCCGCCGAACGGCCGGTGAAGGCCACCGGGTCGAGCCAGCCTTCGACCTCCTCGCGGCCCAGCCGGAAGGCGTCGTCGCCGACGATGGAGTCGATCAAGGGATTGTCGCCCCCCGCGGCCACCCGCGCTTGGGCCTCCAGGCTGTAGCGGCGGATCCGTTCGTGCAACTCCTGCCGGTCGCCGCCGCGCAGCGCGGCTTCCATCAGCATCGTCTCGGTGGCCATGAAAGGCAGTTCGCGAGCGACGCGGGCGGCTACGGCCTCCCGGCGCACGGTGAGGCCGGCGGCGATGTGGGAGGCCAGGCCGAGGACGGCGTCGGCGCCCAAGAAAGAATCTGTCAACACTAGTCGCCGGTTGGAGGAGTCGTCGAGGCTGCGCTCCAGCCACTGGGTGGCGGCGTTGAGCGGACCGTTGAGGCCGTCGGTGATCAGTCGCCTGGCCAGACCGCACATGCGCTCGGCGCGGATCGGGTTGCGCTTGTAGGCCATGGCGGAGGAGCCGACCTGGTTCTCGTCGAAGGGCTCTGCAAGTTCGCCCACCCCTTGCAGCAGCCGCAGGTCGTTGCCGAACTTATGGGCGCTCTCGGCGACGCCGGTGAGGACGGCCAGCACCTGGCTGTCCTGCTTGCGCGGGTAGGTCTGGCCGGTGATCGGGAAGCTGGCGGCAAACCCGAGCCGCTCGGCGACCATGGCGTCGAGCCGCGCCACCTTGTCGCCGTCGCCGGCGAAGAGGGTCAAAAAGCTGGCCTGGGTTCCGGTCGTCCCCTTGGCGCCCCGGCAGCGCAACAGTCCAAGCCGCCGCCGGGCCTCTTCGAGGTCGAGGAGGAAGTCCTGCGCCCACAGGCAGGCCCGTTTGCCGACGGTGGTCAGCTGGGCGGGCTGGAAGTGGGTGTAGGCCAGGCAAGGGATCGTGCCTGTGCGACGAGCGAAGTGCGAGAGTTGCTGGACGGTCGCCGCCAGCTTGCCGACGACAACCTCCAGCGCCTGGCGCAGAATCAGGGCGTCGGTGTTGTCGGTGACAAAGGCGCTGGTGGCCCCGAGGTGGAGCACCCCGCCGGCGTCACCACTGAGTTCGGCGAAGTGGCGCAGATGAGCCACCACGTCGTGGCGCGTCGCCCGTTCGAGCTCGGCGACGCGGTCAAAGTCGAGCTGGTGCTCGGCGGCGCGCAGGGTTTCGATCTGCGCCGAGCTGATCGGCAGGCCGAGCTCACGCTGGCAGTCGGCGAGGGTGACCCACATCGTGCGCCACAGGCCATAGCGGTGGCGAGCGGAGAAGAGGGTCGCCATTTCGGCGGAGGCGTAGCGCTGGTGGAGGGGGTTGAGGGGGGCGCTGGGATCGGTGGGGTTGTACATCGGGCGGGATCTTACCAACTGGGGGAGGGCTCGCGTCTCGCTTTGCTCGACTCTCCGTGTCGCTGACTTGGCAGCTCGGGCAGAAGACAGGAGTTGAATAGGCGTGCTCGGCTGGCAGTGAAGCTCGTGAGAGTTCCTGCCGAGAACTCCGGCACAGAAGGCTCGCTTAGACGGCTAGGCTTGGGGATCGCATCTGTGGGCTTTGAATCATTGGTAGTGATTGCTTGAATTTCATGTAAGACTTTGCTATGGTGCGTCCAAGAGGCCTGGTGTGAATGAGTTAGACATGAATGAGCAGCGTGGTTCGAGAGTAAAGCTCTCCGCCCCAGTTCGACTGGCGATCGGGGTCATTATCTTGAATCTGGGGATTCTCGGTTTCTTTTTTTGGAATCGTTCCGTGAACGGACAGGGCCCTCCGGGCTTCGCGGAGCGGCTACCGGCTTGGAGCAGTAAAGCGAAGCAGGGGGCGCCATTCCGGTCCTCGGATTATCTAGCAGCCCGGGGTGAAAGCCCGATTTCCGTAGATTTGCAGGTTGCCTCTCCAGCGGCAGATCCGGATCAGCAATGTTGCGAGAAACGTGTCATCTGCTTGCTGGAGGGCAGCAGACGTGCCGAAAGCGCGTTCAGGCGCCGCAAAAACGCGATGACGAGGGCAAGTAGGGCCCGGCAGCGCCCCTGGA
>JAJRVQ010000107.1 GCA_024277255.1 Acidobacteriota bacterium
CCTCCTTGATTTCACCGGCGATGACCCCTCTGTGTGGGTAAGGCGGAATCGGCGGGCGAAACTGATACACCTTTTTCTCACCACGCCGGTAGCTCACCGTACCGGCTCGATGAATGCGTTGTGTAGAGTAGCTTCTCCTTGATCTTGAAGCTTCAATGTCGAACAGGAGGATGATCATGCGAGCCTGCATAGCTCTGGGCGCCGCGTTGTGTTTGCTGGCGCCGGCGGCCGTCCTCGCCGAGGGCACTCAAACCGGCGTCATCAGCGGCCGGGTGGCCGGCCAGGATGGCGGTGGCCTGCAGGGGGTCGAAGTCACTCTTTCGGGTTCGCGCGGGGAGCGCGCCGCGCTCAGCGACGAAAAGGGCCGTTTCCGCTTTCCGGCCTTGCCGGTAGGCGAGTACACCGTCGCGGCACGGCTGCTCGGCCTCGAGGCATCGCAGGCCGGTATCGCCGTCAACATCGACAACACCATCGAGGTCGCGCTGGTGTTGGAGCCGTCGAGCGCGCCGCTGGCGGCCGATTCGCAAGGCTGGATCCAGGTGATCGCCGAGGCGTCGATCCTCGATCCCTTCGACAGCCGGGTGCGCGCCGGGCTGCGCTCCGGCTTCCTCGCCGAGTTGCCGGTCCAACGCTTCTACCAGAGCGTGGCGCTGGCGCTGCCGGGAGTCAGCGGCGGCGAAGACGGCAACCCGCATGTCTCCGGAGCGCTGCGCGGCGACAACGTCTTCCTCGTCGACGGAGTCGACACCACCGATCCCACCACCGGTCTCTTCGGTCTCAACTTGAGCTTCGAGGCGATCGAGGCGGTGGACGTGACCACCGCGGCGCGAAGCGGTGAGTACGCCCTGTCCTCGGGAGCGGTGATCAACGTGGTGACGCGATCCGGCGACGACGAGTACCGCGGTTCGTTGCGATGGCTGGCCACCAACACCGACTGGAACGGCGACTACGACTATGTGGACAGCGTCGCCGACCATCTGGCGGCGGAAGAGGAAGCCGCCAACGCTGGCCCCGGACGCATCGACCAGACCGTTGCGCTGACTCTCGGCGGTCCCTTGGCGCCCAAGAAACTCTGGTTCTTCGGCGCCTTCGAAGACGGCGAGCGCTCGCTGCTGCGTCCGACGGTCGAGGGGTCGGCCTACGACGAGGCGGCGCAGCTCGAAAGTGCCGCCATCAAGCTCAGCGCACAGCCGACCGCCGCGCTTTCGCTGGTCGTACAGAGCAACACCGACGAAGCGCGCTTCAATACCTTCTCACCGTTCGACCGCGGCCCCGGGGAGAATCGCGCCAGCCAGACCACTCCGCGGGCGCTGCGCGATCAGTTCGTCAACCGCCTACCGGGCGAGGTGTTTGCCCTGGAGAATCGGCTTCAGCAGGGGGAGTTCTCCAAGCTACAAGGGACTTGGACGGCGGGGCAAAGCCTCGCCTTTGACCTGACTCTCGCCCGCCAGGAGCGCGAGTTGCTGCGTGACGGTGCACGCTCGCGCGGATTGGCCGGGGACGCGCCGCATCTGGCGATCCTTGCCGACCCAGGCGACGGCGGCGATCCGGTGGGGGAAATCCAGGACCTGATCCTCTTCAACGGCGTGACCGACCGGGGTGGCGAGCGGCGACCGCGCCGGCAGGCCAACTTCGGCGTCACCGGTTATTTCCGGCTCGGCAAGGGCGAGCACGAACTGCGCGCCGGAATGGACTATCAGCGTACGGAGTCGCGCCGGGAGTTTGCCTTTCCCGGCATCGCCGGCACCGACAGTGCCACCGGCAACGCGGTGTCGGGCCAGCTCTTCCTCGACCTCGATCTACGCGAGCAGTGCGTGAGCGCGGGCCTTTGCGCTCCCTTCGACCCGGACAGCGGTCTCTTTCAGCCCTTTCTGCGCTTCAATTTCTGGCAGCGACCGGTCCGAGAGACGAGCCTCGATGCTTCGGCGATATATCTGCGCGACACCATCCTGTGGGATCGATGGAGCCTGAGCCTCGGCGCGCGCCTGGAACGGTTGCGCGGAAAGGACGAGGGCGGCCGGGCGCTGGTCAACGACACTGTGGTGGCGCCGCGTCTAGCCTTTTCCTACGACCCGTTCGGCGATGGACTGGTACTTCTCTCGGCGAGCGCCGGCCGATCCTACGAACCGTTCAAGCAGGAGTATCTCGATTCCTTCGGTCGCCTGGAGATCTTTTCCGGGTACACGGAATACGGCTGGGCCGGCCTGGCCGGCTTCGATTGCAGCGAGCAGGATCCGTCGGACTTCAACTCGCCGTGCTGGGTTGGCAACGAGGTGGTCGAACCGCGGCCAATTCAGCTGGCGCCGCCCAACCTCGGCCTACGGCGGGCGTCGGTCGACGAACTTACCCTGGGCTTCGAGCGTCGACTCGGCTCGGCTGCTGCACTCTCCCTGCACTACGTCAGCCGGGATTGGAACGACCTGTGGGACAACCGGTTGCGCCTAACCTCGATCGACCCGGTGACCGCGGGCTCCGAAGTGGTCAACCTGCGGCAAGCACGTCGCACCTACCGGGCTCTGCAACTGCTGCTGCAGAAGAGGTTTTCCAACCACTGGCAGTTGCTCGGCTCCTACACCTGGAGCGAGACCGAGGGTAACCTGTTCCGCGCCGACGGCCTTGCCACCTTCGAGGATTTCGCCGATTTCACCGACCTCAATCAGGTCAACCGCTTCGGCCCGGCTCCCTACGACCGGCCGCATCGCTTTCGGATCTACGGCAACTGGCAGCGGTCGCTTCGCCGCCTCAACCTGTCGCTGGGTGGGGTGGTGCGCTACGACAGCGGTCTGCCGTTCCAGGTGGAGGTCGCCGATCCGCTCGGCATTCGCTTTGTCACGCCGCGTGGATCCGAGCGTTTGTCGCAGGTGACGCAACTCGATCTGAGTGCACGCGCGGCGCTGCGCTGGGGATCGAATCTCGAACTGTCGGCCAAACTCGAAGTCTTCAACGTGACCGATGAAAGAGAGGTGCTGGCGGTGGAAACCCAGCTCGACTCCGGTTTCTTCGGCCTGGCCGGATCGTTGACCGACCTACAAGCCCCGCGCGCCGTGCGGTTGACCGTGGGGCTCGGTTTCTAGTGACCGACGCTGCCGCCTCCAGCGGCCAACGGGTGACGGGGCTGTTGCGGCGCTGGCAAGCCGGCGAGAAGGAGGCTCTCGACCGGTTGCTGCCGCTGGTCTACGACGAGTTGCGCCGCCTAGCCCGCAGCTCGCTGCGGGCCGAGCGCAAGGAGCATACGCTGCAACCGACGGCACTGGTCCACGAGGCCTACCTGCGGCTGGTCGATCACGGTGGCCGGCGGTGGCGAGATCGGCTGCAGTTCTACGCCGTGGCGGCGCAGCTGATGCGGCAGGTTCTGGTCGACCATGCCCGTAGCCGCAAGGCGCAGAAGCGGGGCGGAGCGGTGTTCAAGGTGCCGCTCGAGGAGTCGGAGGTGGCGCAGCCGCAGCGCGGCGCCGACCTACTGGCGCTCGACGATGCCCTGAGGGCACTGGAGAAGCTCGATGGTCGCAAGAGCCGCATCGTCGAGCTGCGTTTTTTCGGCGGCTTGAGCCTTGAAGAGACGGGGCAGGTGGTCGGCCTCTCGGTGCCGGCGGTGGTCAAGGAGACGCGGCTGGCGCGCGCTTGGCTCTACGGTCGCATCGCCGCGGACGGGAGTTCGGGCCGATGAGCGACGAGCGCTGGCGCCGGGTCGAGACGCTGTTTCACGCCGCGGTGGCGCTGCCGGTCGCCGAGCGCGGCCCCTACCTCGACGCTCACTGCGACAGCGCGCCGCTACGCCGCCAGGTGGAGGAGCTACTCTCCTGGGATGGGGAGGCCGATGGCTTTATCGAGTCGGCGATCGGCTCCGCCTCCGCCCAGGCGATCGAGGATCACGACCCGCTGGAGCATAGGCGCACGATCGGAAAGTATGAGATTTACGGTGCGATCGGCCGCGGCGGCTTCGGCGTGGTCTATCGCGGGCGCGACCCCGATCTCGGTCGCGAGGTGGCGGTCAAGAGCTGTAGCGCTCTCGATCCCTCCTTGCGCCGCCGCTTCCTGCAAGAGGCTCAGATCGCGGCCCGGCTCCAACACCCGGCCATCGTGGTCGTCCACGACCTGCTGCTGGAAGACGGTATGCCGTTCATGGTGCAGGAGCTGTTGGCGGGCGAAGATCTGTCGACTCTGATCGCGCGCGGCGCCCGGCTTCCGGAAGTACGGCTCTCGGTGGCGCAGCGCCTCTCGATCCTCACCCAGGTGGCGCAGGGTCTGGCCTACGCGCACGAGCAAGGGGTGGTCCATCGCGACGTCAAACCGGCCAACGTCCGCGTGCTCCCGGACGGCTCGGTCAAGCTACTCGATTTTGGTGTCGCCAAGTTGCTGCACGAGCCGACCGACTTGACGCAGCGGGGCTTCGCCCTGGGGACGGCCGGCTACTTGGCGCCGGAACAGCTCGAAGGCGGTGAGATCGACGAGCGGGCCGACATCTTTTCCTTCGGTGTGCTCGCCTTCGAGCTGCTCGTGGAGCGCCGGCCCTTCCGCGGCGCGACTCTGTCGGAGGTCTCCTATCGGCTGTTGCACGAGGAGCCGCCGGCCGTTGCGAGACTGTGGCCGGGCTGCCCTCCGGCGCTGGGTCGACTGGTGGGCGGCTGCCTGGAGAAGAGCCGGGAGCGGCGGCCTTCGACCCTTGCCCCGGTGGTGGATGAACTCTCGGCGCTGCGCCGCCGTCATCAGGGAGATCCGGTCGGGGAATCGCCTCCTGCGCTGGTCGAGGCGAGCGAGGAATCAACGCGAGTCGTACCGAGGCGAGGCCCGCATCGCTGGCGCTGGGTGTTGGCGGCGGCCGCCGTGCTGGCGCTCGTGGTGACGGGAAGTTGGATGCGGCAACGAGGATCGCAACCACCGGATGGACCAGCACTCCCGGTGGCGGCTATCCCATCCACCTCACCGAAGGGGCTGGCCGAGCCGGGGGGCCAAGGCTCGGCCGCGTCCGACTTGCCGTCGGGCGAGGGCCGCCCGCCCGCGCAGCGACCTACCGCCTCGGGATCTCTCCTCACCGCTGAGAAGGCCGGCCGCGTTGCGTCGCCGGCAGCCGCGAACGGGGAGGTCGGGCGCCAGGAGACGATCGAGGAGCCACTGATCGAAGATCCGCCGCTGCCGGTGGAAGAGCTGAGCGAAGACGCCGCGCCGGTGGCCGCCGCGCGGGTGGCCGACATGCAGCAACGTTCGGGTGGGCAGGACGCTGCTGCCTCTGCGCCAATGACGAGGTTGCAGGCTGCCACCGGGTTTACGCCGCCGCCCTCCACCGGGCCCGCCGCAGATCTTTTCAAGGGGGGCGAGGTCGCCGACAGGGAGATCCCGGCGGAGCCGGTAGCCGGCGCCACCCTGGCGGAGGCGAAACCGCCGGCCGCTCGGCCCGAAGTTCGGGACAGGGGGCAGCCGGACGCCCTGCTCACTTCCGGTGCGGGGGTGGAGCGACCGCGCCTGATCGAGGTTCCACCGCCGGTCTACCCGCGCTCGGCGCGCCGGCGCCGGCAGGAAGGGCAGGTGGTTGTCGCCGTCTTGGTGGACGAGACGGGCGCGGTGCTCCAGGCACTGGTCCAACACAGCGAACCGCGCGGGCTGGGCTTCGAAGAGGCGGCGCTGGCCGCCGCCCGTGCAGCTCGCTTCGTGCCGGCCCAGCGCGACGGCGTTGCGGGTAAAATGTGGACGGACTTGCCGTTCGAGTTTTCTCTCGCCAAGGAGCGCCGCTGAGCGGTTGGGTTGCGAGGAAATCGTCTCAGCTGTCCGATAGGATACGACTCCTTTTCTTCGCGTAGGTTACGGAGGGTAGGCCAATTCGAAGCGTCAAGCAGGCAGGTCGGGAGTTGGTGTTGGTGGGCGGCGGCCATTCGCACGTCCAAGTCATCCGATCCTTGATGATGGAGCCGCTGGCGGACGCTCGCCTGACGCTGGTGGTCGATCGGCCGGTGGCGGTCTATTCGGGCATGGTGCCCGGCTTCGTGGCGGGCCAGTACCGGGCTGACGAGTTGGAGATCGACGTGCTGCCGCTGGCCCGTCTGGCCGGCGCTCGGATCATCATGTCGGCGGCGATTGGGGTGGACGCCGAGGCTAAGCGCATCTTGCTCGAAGGGCGCTCACCGATTCGCTATGACATTGCCTCCATCGACATCGGTTCCACCGTGTCTGGGTTGGAGTTGCCGGGAATCCGCCGCCACGCGGTGCCCACCCGACCGATCGGAAACTTCGTGGCTCGGGTCGACGAGATCGTCCAGAGGATCGGCGAACAGCGCGACGCGGAGGAAACCTACCGTCTCGTCGTCGTGGGCGGAGGAGCCGGAGGTGTGGAGTTGGCTTTCGCCATGGAGCGACGGCTTTGCACCGCCGGTGTACTGCGGCTGGCGGTCACCCTGATCCACGGCGGGGATCGCATTCTGCCGGGTTATTCCGATCGTCTGCGGCGGAAGGTGGAAGTGCAGGCGCGTGAACGTGGAATTGAGATCCACTGTGGCCGCAAAGTCGAGGCCGCCGAGGCCGATCATGTGGTTTTCGAGGACGGCGAGAGGCTGGAGTACGACACCCTGTTCTGGGTCACGGGTGCGATCAGCCACCCGTTCTTCGCCGACTCCGGCCTGCCGACCGATTCGCGCGGCTTCGTGCTCACCCGCTCGACTTTGCAGGTCGAAGGCCACGACGACCTCTTCGCCGCCGGCGACTGCGCCACGCTGATCGACTATCCGCAGACGCCGAAGGCGGGCGTTTACGCGGTACGCCAAGGGCCGCCGCTGACCCACAACTTGCGGGCCAAGTTGAGCGGGGACCGGCTGCGTACCTACAAGCCGCAGAGCGATTTTCTGATGCTGCTCAATCTGGGTGATGGCAAGGCTATCGGCGGCAAGTGGGGGTTCGCCTGGGGCGGCAAGCGGGTGATGCGGCTCAAAGACAAGATCGACCGCAAGTTCATGCGCCGCTTCCAGGTCCTGGCACCGGAAGGAGAAGTGAGCGAAGAGTTCAGCCAGATGGCGGAGATGGAGGAGATGTTGTGCGGCGGTTGCGCCGCCAAGATCGGCCAGCCGGTGCTCGGCCGGGTGCTGGCGCGGCTCGGACCCGGCCCGGCCGAAGACGGTGTTCTCCTCGGCCTTGACGTACCGGACGACGCCGCGGCGGTGACCACACCCAAAGGCGAGGTACTCGCCACCACCATCGACGCCTTCAAGGCCTTCACCGACGATCCTTATCTGGTGGGCAGAGTGGCGGCGATCAATGCGGTTTCCGATCTCTACGCCACCGGGGTCGAGCCACGGCAGGCCCTGGCGATGGTGGTGATGCCCGAGGGCCAAGCCGACGAGGCGGCCGAAGAGCTGCTCTTCCAGGTTCTTTCGGGGGCGCGGGCCGCCTTCGACGATCGCGGTATCAGCCTCTTGGGCGGTCACACCACGACCTCCACGGAGTTGATGGTCGGCTTTTCGATCCACGGCTTCGCATCTGGGCCGGAGGCGCTGCTGCGCATCGACCAACTGGCCGCTGGCCAGGTCTTGATCTTGACCAAGGCGCTGGGCACCGGCGTCCTGCTTCACGCCGACATGCAGGGGAAGGTGCGCGGGCCGTGGTTACAGGCGGCCTTCGCCTCGATGCTGCGCGGCAATGACCAGGCCGCCGAGGCCGCCCGCACAGCGGGAGTGGTTGCGGCGACCGATATCACCGGCTATGGATTGGCCGGCCATTTGGCCGAGATGGTGCGCGCCAGCGGTGCCAGCGCGACGATCGAGGCGGCCCTCCTGCCGGCACTTCCCGGCGCGCTGGAACTTCTCACCCGCGGCGAACGCAGCACCTTCCACCCGAAGAACGAGCACTGCCGCCGAGGAATGTTGATCTCGCCCCAGTTGGCAGGAGATTCGCGAGTCGAGTTGCTCTTCGATCCACAAACCTCCGGCGGCCTCCTTCTCGCCGTCGAGGCGAGACGCGGCGGCGAGCTGATCGATCTACTCCGCCGCGCCGGCGACGAAGCGGCGGTAGCCATCGGTCGGGTGGAGGAAAGCCGCGAAGACGGGGCGCTGATCGTCGTCGAGTAGAGGGAGGCGTGTCGCCTTGCCTCGGCCTCTCCGCGAGCTACGGTGTCGGGCCGTTCGCGGTGGTTTCGCTATACGCGGCGATGGCCGCCGCCAGCTCTTCCTCGTGGGAGTCGGCGGCGAAGTTGATCGCGTTGTAACCGGTCTTGGTGCCCAGGGTGGGATCGGCCCCCAGTTCCACCAGCCGGATGGCCGCTGCGATACTTCCTTCAAACAGACCCCAGAGGAGGGGAGTGGTGCCGATGGTGCCTTTGACGTTCAGCTTGGCGCCGTGGCTGACCAGAGCTTCCACCACCTCCACGCTGCCGCCGATCGCCGCCAGGTGCAAAGCGGTCAACTTGAGCCCACGCTCGTTGGAAAGGTGATTCACCGCCGCGCCGTGGTCCAGTAGGAAGCGTACGCAGGCGAGTTGTTTGTCCCGTGCCGCTTCCATCAGCGCGGTATAGCCGATCGGATCTTCGGCATCGGCCTCGGCTCCCGAGCGCAGAAGGAGCTTGAGGGCATCCAGGGCGCCCCGGCGAGCCGCCGTGGCGATGATCGGCCGCTTGAAGCGATCCAGGCCGTTGGCGTTGGCACCCTCGGCGAGGGCCTTTTCCGCCGCTGCCGCATCGTCCTTTTCGATGGCGCTCAGCAGCCGCTGTTCACTCTCGGAGAGTGTTCGGGTCTCGGCCATGCTCTCGGCGAGCAACTCGACCATGGGCTGGAAGCCGCGGCGCATCGCGATGTTGAGCGCGTTGCCATGGCCGACGATGCGGGGATCGGCGCCATTTTCCAGCAGGTGCTCGACCATCTCCAAGTGACCGGCGTAGGCGGCCCAGTTGATCGCTGCATCGCCGTAGCCCCCGTCGCGGCTATTGATGTTGGCCCCATTCTGCAACAGGAGGTCGACCATCTCGATGTCGCTGCTATCGGCCGCGAACATGATCGCCGTGCCTTTGTAGAAGCCTTCTTGCAGGGTGATGTCGGCCTTGTGGTTCAGCAGTTTGCGGGCCGCGCTGTGGTTCTTCGCGTAGATCGCCGTGCGCAGCAAAGATGGCTTGCCATCCGGCTTGAAGTTGACCTCGGCGCCTGCGTCCAGTATCTGATCGATCGTCTTTGTGTCACCCGCCTTGATGGCTTCACTCAGCCGGGTGTACTGCTCCACCGGTGTAGTGCCGGCGACACTGCCCGTGGCCAGAGAGATCGACAACAGGCTTGCCCATAGGTAGTTCACGACGTTCCCCATTCTTGCCGTTTCTGTGGGTCCGGATCCCACTGCCGGATGGCCGAAGTTTATCCTGGGAACTACCCTGGGAACCGACTCCGCGACCCACAGACCGTCGTTGGGCGGCCAGCGCGCGTATACTCGACAAGATGCGTCACTTTCTTCTTGCCGTCCTGGCCCTGACCTTGCTTAGCGCGGGTCGCTCTGCGGTGAAGAAGGAGGCTACCGGAAGTGTTCCATCCGTACGGGCGGTAAGCGGCAAAACCACCATGCGCGGAGTGACCATTTCCACCCACCGCGGTGGCCAGGAGTGGGCGAGCGACATGATGGCGCCGGCGTTGACCGAGATCCAGCAGCTGGGCGGCAACTGGGTAGCGATCCATCCTTACGGTTGGATCCGAGCGGACGGCACCGTCGACTTTCGCCCCTTCGATTCCGATCATCCGCCGGAACACATTCTGCGGCCGATTCGCGAGGCGCACGCGTTAGGACTGAAGATCTTGATCAAACCGCACCTCGGATACTGGGGGTCGCCGTTCAGCTGGCGCGGCGATATCGAGTTCAAAGACGACGCCTCTTGGCAGCGCTTCTGGGACAGCTACCGCAGCTGGATCGTTCAGCTCGCCGGTGTGGCGCGTGATGCCGATGGTTTCGTGGTGGGGACCGAACTCGATCGCACCCTCGGTTTCGACAAGGAATGGCGGTCGGTGATCGCCGGGGTGCGCCGGCAGACGAAGGCACCGCTCACCTATGCCGCCAACTGGACCGACTACCAGCGGGTCGGCTTCTGGGGGGCGCTGGACAACATCGGTATTCAGGCTTACTTCCCGGTGACCGAGGTGGTCAACCCGAGCGGTGCCGAGTTGCGCCGCGGCTGGAACCGGAGCATGAAGAAGCTGAGCGCCTTTTCAGCCATCCACGACCGGCCGATCATCTTCACCGAACTGGGCTACAACCGCTCGTTCACCGCCGCCGCTCGGCCGTGGGAATACCACACCGACGGACCCGAGGCCGAGAGCTTCCAGCGCGCCTGCCTCACCGCCGCTCTCGAGGCGGTGGAGAGAGAACCGCGAGTGGTCGGTGTCTTCCTGTGGAAGTGGTTCCCCGGCCCTCGCCCCGCCGGCCGCAACTTCCAACTCGCCACCCCCGGCATGCGCCAGGCGATCCGCGAGGCGTGGGTTCGATAGAGGTCGTCAGGCCAGAGGATCGATCAGCTCCAAGCCGGTGAAGAGGCGGAAATCGCGGGGGTTGAGGGTGACCAGCCGACTCACCTCGTGGGTCAGCAGCGTTGCAGCGAACAGGGTGTCCGCTAGGCGCCTGCGGCCCAGGTTGTGTTTCTCCATCAGGTCCAGAGCGAGGAGCGTCGCAGCTTCGTCGGTGACCAGCAGCTCGACGTTGCTGCGGTTCAAGTAGTAGCCGGCCAGGGCCGAGGCTTCCACCATCGGCAGGGGTTGCTCGAAGAGCCGCCCGTCGGTGATCACATGCATCAGCTCATGGAGAATCGCCGGGGTTAGAACCAAGACCTCCTCGGCCCGAAGCAGATCGGAGAGGACTCTCTTGACCCTGACATGGCCGCGTAGCGCCGGCAGGGCGGCTGTGATCAGAACGTTGGTGTCGGTCCCGACCTTCACAGTGGCTGCCGCTTCGAGTCGTTCAATGAATGACGCTCGGACAGCTCAGCGTAGACCTCGTGGCGATCGGGGAGTTCAATGCCCTCAATCAAGCGCACACCGGGGAAAGTCGGTAGATCAGTCAGAGGTTCTCGCTTTCCCAACTTCTCGGCGCGGTAGGCGGCCATCGCTTCTCTAATGAGCTGGGCGATAGGCCGATGCTGCCGCTGAGCAGCGCTGCGAAAAGCCTCATAGTCGTCGCTCGCCACTGATACTGATATCGTTCTCATATCGACGATGATATCGATCCGGTCAGTGGAAAAGCAAGGGGCGAGGGCGGTTCTTTCATGCGAAGTAGCCATGCGAGGTGGCGATCATCTAGTGGGGAGCTTTGTTTTCAATGGTTTGCGACGGGTCTAGGCGCTCTTGGGTGGCTGAGTCTGCACCCGCTTGCTGGTCGTGGCCCGCTCCTGGGCCTGTTATAGTCGGTTCGCCCCCGCAGTCCTGCCTATCTGTTCGCTACCGTTTCACTTGAGCGAAGCATCTCGACACGGCTCTCTGGAGTCCTCCGTGAGGACAACTGCGGATCGGTAGCTTCGCATGGCTGGGCGGTTTGGAAGGATCACCATGAAGGAAAACCCTCGCAGCAAACGGCTCGCCAAAGAGTTGGGGTTGCTCAATGTCTACGCCGTGGCGACGGGCGCGACGCTGTCGGCGGGTTTCTTCTTGCTCCCGGGGCTGGCGGCGCAGCAGGCGGGGCCAGCGGTGGTCTTGGCCTATTTGATCGCCACCATTCCTCTGATCCCGGCGACTTTCAGTATCGTCGAACTGGGAACGGCGATGCCGCGCGCCGGCGGCGTTTACTATTTCCTCGACCGCAGCCTGGGGCCGACGGTGGGCACCATCGGTGGCCTGGGCACCTGGCTGGCGCTGCTCCTCAAGGTCGCTTTCGCGCTCATCGGCATGGGCGCCTACATCACGCTGTTGTTGCCCAAATTGGACTTGCCGATCAAACCGGTGGCGATCGGGTTGGCCTTGGTGCTCGGGGCGCTGA
This sequence comes from Acidobacteriota bacterium, assembly GCA_024277255.1. Lineage (GTDB taxonomy): Bacteria > Acidobacteriota > Thermoanaerobaculia > Multivoradales > SZUA-115 > SZUA-115. Next base: position 11,914 of record JAJRVQ010000107.1, read on the forward strand.
ACCTATTTGGTTCGAAGAAGAGCGGCCGTTTTCAGGTTTTTCTACTGGCTGGCCTGCTGGCGATCCTGGTGCCCTTCATCGGTGGCGGGCTGCCGCGTATCGATCCGTCCCATTTCACCAACTTCTTCGCCGCCGGTGGTTCGGCCCTGTTTTCGACGGCGGGTCTGGTCTACATCAGCTATGTGGGGGTGACCAACGTCGCCAGCCTGGCCGAGGAGGTGAAGAACCCGGAGCGCAACCTACCGCTTGGCATCTTTCTGAGCCTGGCCACGGCGATCGTGGTCTACCTCCTGGGTACCGCGGTGATGGTCGGTGTCGTACCGCCCGAGCAACTGGCCGGCGATCTGACGCCGGTCGCCTCGGCGGCGGATCGTCTGTTCGGCGGGTGGGGCGTCTATGTGGTCTCGGTTGCGGCGCTTCTCGCCTTCGTCTCGGTGGCCAATGCCGGCACGCTCAGTGCGTCGCGCTACCCGCTGGCGATGAGCCGCGATCGCCTCTTGCCACCCATTTTCAAGCGGCTGTGGCCGGGCAAGACTCCCGGTTTTGGGGTGGTGACGACGGTGGGGATCATCGTCTTGATTCTGGCTCTGCTCGATCCGACCCGGATCGCCAAGCTGGCGAGCGCCTTCCAGCTCTTGATGTTCGCCCTCGTCTGTCTGGCGGTGATCGTGATGCGCGAGAGCCGCATCGAGTCGTACGATCCGGGGTACCGCTCGCCGCTCTATCCGTGGATGCAGATCGCCGGCATCTTGTTCCCCTTGTGGCTGATCTATCAGATGGGGAGCCTGCCCTCTCTCTTCAGCCTGGCGCTGATTGTGGGCGGCTTTCTCTGGTTCCGCTTCTACGGCAGGCGACGCACTGAGCGTCGGGGGGCGCTCTTTCACGTCTTCGCCTATCTTGGCGAGATCGGTAAGGATGCCTCGCTGGATCGCGAACTGCGCGGCATTTTGAAGGAGAAGGGGTTGCGCGATGAAGATCCCTTCGATGAAGTGGTCGCCCACGCCGCGGTGATCGACCTCGATCGTCCACTGCCCTTCGATGAGCTGGCGGCACAGGCCTCCGAACTCCTTGCCGATCGGCTACCGGCGACCCGCGAGGAACTGGCCGAAGGCTTCCTGGAAGGCACGCGAATCGGCGCCACACCGGTCTCCAAAGGAGTGTCGCTGCCCCACCTGCGCCTGTTCGGTATCGAGTACCCGCAAATGGTCTTGGTGCGCAGTCGCGAGGGAATCTTCATCGACGTGACCGACGTCCACGGCGAGCACTCGCCGCACGACCGCATCCACGCCATCTTCTTCCTGGTCAGCCCGGAGGAGGATCCGAAGATGCATCTGCGGGTGTTGGCGCACATCGCCGAGCGAGTCGACGACGAAGACTTCATGGAAAGCTGGCTCGCCAGCACCGATCAGCAGCAGCTCAAAGAGGTGGTGCTGCGGGAGGAGCGCTTCCTGTCGCTGCGTCTCAGCTCCGCCGGCAAGACGGCAGGGCTGATCGGCAGGTCGCTCCTCGAACTGGCGATGCCCGAAGGTGCCCTGGTGGCCATGATCCGCCGCCGAGGCCGCACCATCGTGCCGCGCGGCAACACCGTGCTGGAGCACGGCGACCGCCTCACCATCATCGGCCTGCCGGCCGACGTCCACGCGTTGCAGAAGAAGTACAAGTAGCCGCAACGGGGTGCTCGCGGCTTGCGCTGGGTGGCGTTCATCGGGCCACTCAGGTAGCTCCACCCGGCCAGGTCGTGGTCCGGTAGTAAACTATTGAGATTGTGGGAGGGGATGAACTTTGCCGGGCCTTGCCTGGGTAAGAAGGAGATGTAACGTGAGAACTCTGTCTGTTTGCCTGCTGCTACTTCTACTCGTGCCGCAAAGCGCGATGGCGGTGATCACTTTTACGCAGCTCGATGACGACATTTTCGTTGTCAGCCATCGAGTCAAGGGGATTGGACTGCGCGGCAAAGCGATGAAGCTGGTCTACACCAAGACCGCCTCCCTGTGCATCGCCGCCGGCTTCTCCCACTTCAAGATTCTCGGCCAGGAGTCGGAGACCGGCCAGCAAGACGATGTCGCCAACGCCAGCATACGGGCGCAGTTCTATTTCGCCGACGGCGACGGGCGGGTGGGGTGCGAACGCAACTCCAATCCGACTTACATCCAGCAGGCCCGCGAGAAGCTCGCCAGGAAGGGATACCGGCCACCGCAAAGAACCGTAGAGAGTCCCAGCACTGCTCACACGGCGGCGGCTGAGGCAAGCCCGGTAGAAGAGGCCTCCTGCACCATCGAACAGGTCGCCGCCATGGCCAGATCCGGGCTGACGGACGAACAGATCCTCGCCGCTTGCACCCAGTAGTCAGCGGCGGCTGGTGAGGTGGCGGCTTTCTGCAAGCCTCCTGCAGAATGACGCCACCTTGACGGCTCGACAGCGTAGAGTAGCCGTGCTCCGGGAACCTACAGCAGGAGGTTCTCAAACGGCTTGTGCTGCTTCCAACGATAGGTGCGGAAATCCCTACGGTCGGAGGAGAGGATGCGACCGTGACCCAGTTCTTCGGCCAGCAGAACCAGCGACGCATCCGCCAGGTCCATCGGCAGATCGGCGTAGCTTTCCACTAGGGCTGATAGCCGCGGACCGTGCTCGGGACGCAGGTCGAAGACGGTGAAGGCGCCGTAGCTGAAGCTGTCGAGGAAGGAGCGTTGGCTCGGATTGCCCAGCCGTTTCAGCAGGAGATAGCAGGTCTCCGTGACCACCGGCCAAGTGGTGATCAGCGGTTCGCGCAACTCGCCAAGCCGCTCTTTCGCCATCAGGTGGTGCCGATCCTTGCGATTGGCCAGCGCTAACCAGAAACCGGTGTCAGCGATGACCATGCTTGGAGTCTAGGAGTTCGGCCAGATCCTCTTTGTAGTTCTCGGAGAGATCCGGAGTTCCTTCCCCGGAAGCGATGAACTCGGTCGACTGGAGCACCTCGAAGGGCGGACGACTGCCCTTGAGTTGCTCGTCGTAGAGGAGGTCGATACCACGCTTCAGCAGATCGCTGAGTGGCAGGCCGGTCGATCGGCGCAAGAGATCGAGTCGCGCCGCGTGCGTGGTATCCAACCGTGCACTGATGCGTGTGGGTGGCGTCTCAGTGGTGTTCGTGGTGACTCTCATCGCTACTCCCTTGCGGTGTCATACAATTGTATGACGTAGCTTTCAGCTTTGCAAGGGACCGCAAACCGGAGAACCGTCACCGCTCGAACCGTAGGCTGAGCTTCCCGCCCTCCTCTTCGACCTCCACCTCCACCAATGCCTTGCCTCCCTTGTGCAAGTCGCCGAAGAGGATCGCGTCGGTGAGTGGCCTCTTGATCTGCTCGTCGATCACCCGTGCCAGGGGGCGGGCGCCGAAGGCGGGGTCGTAGCCTTGCTGGGCGAGGAGGGCTTTGGCGGGGTCGCTGACTTCCAAGAGGACTTTCTTGGCTAGCAGCAGGGCGGAGAGTTCCTTGAGCATCTTGTCGACGATGCGGCTCATCACGGTGGGCGAGAGGGGGTTGAAGCGCAGGCGGGCGTCGAGACGGTTGCGGAACTCGGGGGTGAAGAGCCGCTCCACGGCGCGGTCGCTGTCTTGCGTTCGGGCCTCGAGTTCGCCCGCGACCTTGCCGAAACCCGGTGGGCGGTGTTCCATCTCGCGGGCACCGACGTTGGAGGTCATCAGCAGGATGATGTGGCGGAAATCGACCTGTTTGCCGTTGGTGTCGGTCAAGGTTCCGTGGTCCATCACCTGCAGGAGGAGAGCAAAGACGTCGGGGTGGGCCTTTTCGACTTCGTCGAGGAGCAAGACGGCGTGCGGGCTCTTGCCGACCGCCTCGGTAAGTAGACCGCCGCGGTCGAAACCGACGTAGCCGGGAGGAGCGCCGACGAGGCGCGAGACGGTGTGTTGCTCGCGGTACTCGCTCATGTCGAAACGTAGAAAGGCGATGCCCATGACCTCGGCCAATCGCTTGGCGGTCTCGGTCTTGCCGACGCCGGTCGGGCCGGTGAGCAGGAAGGAGCCGACCGGTTTTTCCGCTTCGCGCAGACCGGCGCGGGCAACCTTGATGGCGGTGACCAGCCGCTCGATCGGTTCTTGCTGGCCGAAGACGTGAGTCTTGAGTTGTTCTTCCAGCTGCGCCAGTCGCTCGCGGTCGCCGCCGTGGACGCGGCGAGCGGGAATCTGCGCCATGGTGGCGAGAACCTTCTCGATCTCGGGGGCGCCGACGCGGTGGGCGCCGCGCAGGGTGGCGGCGGCGCCGGCTTCGTCGAGCAGGTCGATCGCCTTGTCGGGGAGTTTGCGATCGCGCAGATAGCGGTCGGCCAGCTCGGCGGCGGCGCGAAGCGCGGGGCGGGTGAAGGTGACTCCGTGGTGTTTCTCGTAGTGCTCCTTGAGGCCCGAGAGAATATCCACTGTCTCTTCGACCGAGGGCTCGGCGAGGTCGATCTTCTGAAAACGGCGGGCCAGGGCGGCGTCGCGCTGGAAGCTTTGCCGGAACTCCTCCCAGGTGGTGGCGCCGATGACGCGCAGCCAGCCGTCGGCGAGTGCCGGCTTAAGCAGGTTCGAGGCGTCCATGGTGCCGCTGCCGGCGCTTCCGGCGCCGATCACGGTGTGGATCTCGTCGATGAAGAGGATCGGCTGTTCACTGTCGTCACCGGTGCGCAAAGCCCGCTCTTTGAGCGCCGCGAGGACCGCCTTGACCCGGTTTTCGAAGTCACCGCGGTAGCGCGTGCCGGCGATCAGCGCGCCGAGATCGAGCCGGTAGACGCGGGCGTGATGAAAGGCATCGGGAACCTCCGCGTTGGCGATCTTGAGCGCCAGCCCTTCGGCCAGCGCGGTCTTTCCCACGCCGGGATCACCAACGAAGATCGGGTTGTTCTTGCGCCGCCGGCGCAGGATATGGAGGGTGCGTTGGATCTCGGCTGTACGGCCGATCAACGGATCGATCTTGCCTTGGCGGCCCAGCTGCGTCAGTTCCACGGTGAAGGCGGCGAGGGCTTTGTCCCCGGCGGGTACGGGCTCATCGGAGGCCGGCTCGTCGCCAGCTTCGACACGTTCCCTGCCGCGCCCGAGGGTGAGCCCACCGAGTTTGGAGACGCCGTGGGCCAGGTAGCTGACCACGTCGAGGCGGGTGACCCCTTCGTCGGCGAGGATGCGGACGGCGGGGGAGTCGGGCTCTCTGAACAGCGCCACCAGGAGGTCTGAGACCTGCACCTCATCGCGGCCGGACGATTCAACCTGGAGTGCCGCATCGGTCACCACGCGCTGAAAGGCAAGGCTGGGCTTGGGCTCGCCGAGGAGCGCGGGATCCTCCGTGCCGGCCGGCAGCGGTTCGATCTCGGTATCGAGGTAGTGGGCGAGGCGGGTGGAGAGGCGGGCCGTTTCGGCGCCGGCATGGCGCAAAATCTTGGCGGCGGTGGGGTCCAAGACGAGCGCCCGCAGGAGGTGCTCGAGGCCGGCATACTCATGGCGCAGCCGAGCCGCCTCGGTCATCGCGACCGAAAGGGAGATCTGGCTGTCGTCGGAGAGTTTCAACAGGGAGTCCTTCGCTGTTCTTGTCTAGGTTACCCCCTCCGGGGGGCAACGTTGCTACTCCGCCTCGATGGTCAGTAACAGGGGCATGCCGCAGGCCTGGGCTTCGGCGGTGACCTCGGCCACTTTGGTCTCAGCCTGGTCTTTGGGGTAGATCCCGGCGACGCCGATCCCTTTGTGGTGCACTTCCAGCATGACGCGGGTGGCCTCGGCGGGCGGCTTGTGGAAGTGGCGGGTGAGGACCTCCACCACGAACTCCATGGAGGTGAAGTCGTCGTTGTGGAGGAGAACCTTGTAGCGCTTGGGCCGCTCTGTCTTGCGCCGCTGTTTCGTCGCCGGCGCACCGAAGCTCTCTTCTTCGAAGCGGGCCACGGTGATCTCTACTTGGCCGCCGCGGTGTTGGCTGGTGGAGTGCTGGCTGGTGGAGTGCATAGCCTTTCGAGCCGCTCGGGGTCGCCTTGCAGAGCCACTCGCTGCATGTAGTGGTGGATTCCCCGCAACCCACCGAGTTCCTCGCCGCCGCCGGCTCGCCCGGGGCCGCCGTGGACCAGTTGCGGCATGACGATGCCGTGGCCGGTCGATTCGCTGGCCGCCTTCTCGTTCATCAGCAAGAGACGACCGTGGAAGGGGGCGATGGCGAAGGTGAGGTCGCGGATGAAAGCGCCATCTTCGCTGAAGGCGGAGGCGACCAGGCTACCGCCGCCCTTGCGCACCAGGGAGAGGGCGCCGGCGGTGTCGTCGTAGGCGAGCACGGTGGCCACCGGGCCGAAGACCTCGACCTCGTGCACCAGAGTAGCGTTCGCCGGGTCGTTGGCGCGCAGCAGGATGGGCTCCAGGAAAGCGCCCTCTTTACCACCGTCCTCGGCCGCGAATTCGCTGCGCTGCGGGTCGCCGGAGACGATCTCGGCCTCCTGCTGGAGGCGTGCGATTCCCTGCCGGGCAGTTTCGACGGCGCCGCGGTCGACCAGCGGTCCCATGCGGACTTTGACCTCGGAGTTGCCCGGATTGCCGACGGCGGTGCCTGCCAGCCGGCTCTTGAGCGCTTCGATCACCGCCGGCTCACGCTCCCTTGGCACCAGGATACGGCGGATCGCGGTGCATTTCTGACCCGCCTTGACCGTCATCTCGGAGGCCACCTCCTTGATGAACCGGTCGAACAGGGGTGAGCCCGGCACGACGTCGGGGCCGAGCACGGCGGCGTTGAGCGAGTCGGCCTCGATGTTGATCCGCACGGCGTTGGCGATCAGGTTGGCGTGGCCGCGAATCTGGCAACCGGTCTTGGCCGAGCCGGTGAAGGCGAGCACGTCCTGGCAGGTCAGATGGTCGAGCAGATCTCCGACCGATCCGGCGATCAATTGCAGGGAGCCTTCGGGCAGCACGCCCGACTCGATGATCAACTCCACCATGCGCACCGTCAGCCAGGCGGTCGGCGTCGCCGGTTTGACGATCGTCGCCATGCCGGCCAGCAAGCTCGGCCCCAGCTTTTCGAGCATCCCCCAGGAGGGGAAGTTGAAGGCGTTGATTTGCACCGCCACCCCTTCGAGCGGCACGCGGATGTGGCGGCCGACGAAGGTGCCCTCTTTGGACAGCCGATCGACCTCGCCGTCGACCAGGAAGTTGCTTTCGGGGAGGTGGCGCCTGCCGAGGCTCGAATAGACGGCGATGGCGGCGATGCCGCCTTCGATGTCGACCCAGGCGTCCTTCTTGGTGGCGCCGTAGGTGAAGGCGATTTCGTACAGCTCGGGGAGGTGCTCGTTGAGGACTTGAGCGACCTTGCGCAGCAAGGCCGCCCGCTCGCGCATGTGCATGGCGCGCAGGACCGGAGAGCCCACCTGCCGCCCGTGCTCGAGCATGGCGGCGAAGTCGAGGCCGGTCGAGTCGACGCGGGCGATCGGTTCACCGGTCACCGCGTGGTGGAGTACCCGGCCTTGGCCGGTGCCTTGATGCCATTGCCCGCAGGCATAGCTGTTGAGCTGAATCATCGAACTCTCCTTGCTGCTGCGCTCAGTCCGCTGTTCCGAGACGGAGCCCGTTTACTGTACCTGCTCGCGCGTCTTGAGGAACCCCAAGGCGGGCCAGTCTTCGCCGGTGATCTGGAGATGCCAGGGGTTGCGCGCCAGGAAGACGGGCAAGCCGTCGTGATCGTGGGCCAGGGAGGAGCGGTTGGCGTCTTTGAATTTCTTGAGCGCCTGCACATCCTCGGTCTCGATCCATCGGGCGGTGTGCAGGGTGGTTCCTTCGAAGCGAACCGGGATGTTGTATTCGGTGCGAATCCGGTCGGCCAGCACCTCGAATTGCAGTGCTCCAGCGACACCGACGATCCAGTCGGCGCCTTGTTCGGTGCGAAAGACCTGTGCCGCGCCCTCCTCGGCCAGCTGCATCAGCGCCTTGCCCAGGTGCTTGGCGCGCATCGGGTCCTCGGTGCGGACCCGCTTGAGAAGCTCGGGCGCGAAGCTCGGAATGCCGGTGAAGTGTAGCGGCTCGCCTTCGGTCAACGCATCGCCGATGCGCAGGTTCCCGTGGTTGGGCAGACCGATAATGTCGCCGGCCCAGGCCTCTTCGGCCAGCTCCCGGTCACGAGCCAGGAAGAGGACCGGGTTGTGGATCGCCAGGGTCTTACCCGTGCGCGGGTGGAGGAGCTTCATCCCGCGCCGGAAGCGGCCGGAGCACAGCCGGACGAAGGCCAGCCGGTCGCGGTGGCGCGGGTCCATGTTCGCCTGGATCTTGAAAACGAAGCCGCTCACCTTCTCTTCGAGCGGATCGACGGTCCGTTCGCGCGTCGGTTGGGGCTGTGGTGCCGGAGCCCGTTCGGCGAGGCCGTCGAGCAGCTCGCGCACCCCGAAGTTGTTCAATGCGCTGCCGAAGAAGACCGGGGTCAGGTTGCCGGCCAGGTAGGCTTCGATGTCCATCGGCGGGCACAGCCCGCGCACCATCTCGACCTCTTCGCGCAGGTTCGCGGCTGCCTGCGCCGGGAGGAGTTCGTCGAGCTTCGGGTCACCGAGTCCCTCGCAGACCGTCCCTTCGGTGAGTCTGTTCTTGCTGTTGCGGTCGAGCAAGACGAGGCGGTCGTGGATCAGGTCGTAGCAGCCGAGGAAGCGTTGCCCCATGCCGATCGGCCAGGAGGCCGGGGTGACCTCGAGTTGCAGGTCGTTCTCGATCTCATCGAGCAGTTGGAAGGGGTCGAGCCCTTCGCGGTCGAGCTTGTTGATGAAGGTGGTGATCGGCATGTCGCGCAGCCGGCAGACCTCGAAGAGCTTGCGGGTCTGACTCTCGATGCCTTTGGCCGCATCGAGGACCATCACCGAAGAGTCCACCGCGGTCAGCGTGCGGTAGGTGTCTTCGCTGAAATCTTCGTGGCCGGGGGTATCGAGCAGGTTGAAGGTCAAGCCGTCGTAGGTGTAGGTCATCACCGAGGCGGTGACCGAAATGCCGCGCTCCTGCTCGACCTTCATCCAGTCCGAACGGGCCCGCCGTCGCTCACCGCGCGCCTTGACCGCTCCGGCCAACTGGATTGCACCGCCGAAGAGCAACAGCTTTTCGGTCAGGGTAGTTTTTCCCGCATCGGGGTGGGAAATGATGGCGAACGTGCGCCGCCTGGATACTGCTTCGCTCAGCTTGCTCATCAGTGGGGGATCTCTGCCGCGCGCCGGACCAGGGGGAGTCGGACAAGTTTTCCAAGAGTAGAGCGCGGGGCCTTCTTTTTGAGGGGGAGAGGGTGCCGGTAGGGCACCCCAGCGAGCGGGAAGGATAGCAGAATGCTTAGGAACTCTGGGCGATCCAGATCGGGACAAGAGTCTCTGAGGTGGAGAGGTTACCGGGCAGCGTGAAGATCCCGCCGCTGCCCGGTGAATTCACAGCGCTCCGTGGTCGCTGCCAGGAATCTCGTGATCTTGGGCCACCCGGTCGTAGAACTCGATCATCTGGCGCACGTAGCGGCGCTTCTCGCTATAGGTACCGGGGAAGAAGCTGCGTTTGAAGCCCTGGATGGTCACTCGGCGCAATTCGCGCGGAGTGAGACCGAAGGCGGCGCAGGCTTGTTCGATCTCGCCGGTCACACTGGTGCGCGAGATCAACCGGTTGTCGGTACACAGAGAGACGGAGAGCTTCTCGCGAACCATCCGGCCAAAGGGGTGGTCGACCGGCCCTTTCAGCCCGGGCATCGTCTGCAGGTTCGAGGTGATGCAAACCTCCAGTGTGATGCGCCGGTCGGCGATGTACTCGGCGAGTTGGTGGACGTAGCGCTCCGGGTCGACTTCCTGGCTTTCGATGAGGTGCGCCGAGTAGAGATGGGTTCCGTGGCCGATGCGGTCGGCGTTGAGCTTGGTGATCGCCTGGAAGATGCTCTCGGGCCCGTAGGCCTCGCCGGCGTGCACCGTCTTGGGCAGGAAATGGCGGTGAGCGAAGTTGAAGGCCTCGGCATGGTCGGAGGCCGGGTTGCCGGCTTCGGCGCCGGCGAGGTCGAAGGCGACGATCGGAAGCCCCAGCGTGTCGCGCACGTTGACCACCGAGTGGGCCAGCGAGAGGGAGGCGATGCCGTGCACCTGATTCTTCGGCCAATCCTTGAGCACGCCGACAAGATCTCGGAAGTAGGGGGCGAAGCCGCCGGTGAACATGCGCATGGCGCAGGCGATGATCCCGTAGCGAAATGGCGGTTCACCCTCCTCGCGCACCGCCGCCGAGACTTCGTGCTCGCGCTGCGCGCGGGCCAGTCCGCGGTTGACCGCCGTGATCACTTGGCCGATGTCGAAACCGGGACGAACGTGGAGCTGCGGGGCGAAGCGCACCTCGATGTAGCGCACCCCTTCGGCGAGGTGGTCCTGGGCCAGTTCGTAGGCGATGCGCTCCAGACTCTCGCCATCGGCCATCACGGCGCAGGTGTAGGCGAATCCGTGCAGATAGTCGGGCAGATCGCGATAGTTCTCCTTGAAAACGAGTTCCAGGAGACCTTCGGGAGTCTCAGAGGGCAGCTCCACGTTGCGTTCGCCGGCCAACTCGATCAGCGTCGGTAGGCGCAATGAGCCGTCGAGATGGAGATGCAGATCAGTCTTGGGCATCGCTCGCAGGAACGACGCCGGAAAGGCAAAGTTGTCAGTCATTGGGTAGGTGATCCTCCTCGATCTAGGATGACATCTGACCGCCGCCGCCGCAAGCCGCGAACCGCCGGCTCGATGGAGAACGACCGGCCGGCAGCGCTTTCCTTCCTTCCCGGTGGTGCATATAATCTGTGACGTGAAGATTTCAGCGATGCCAAAGCGATGGTTCCGGCAGCTGCTCTCAGTTGCCGGACTGCTGCTCGCTGTACCGCACCTCGTTTTGCTCTTGCAGCGAGTCGCCGACGATTCGTTGTTTCAGCCGCTGGTCCTGGCCCGTTGGGCCGGCGGCCTGGCGCTAGTCGCCGCACTTTTCGCGCTCAAGCGAGCCCGAGGGTCCGTCTTCGCCGGCCGCCCGGCGGTGGCCCTGTGGGCGTTGGTGCTCTTGCTTCACTTGCTCGCCGGAGTGCCCGCAGCGGATGCGGTCGAAGTCGACTTGCTGCTGCCGGTCGGTCTGGTCACGGCAGCTCTGTGGATGGTCACCGCTTTCCTGCCGCCACGTACGGCGGACTTGCACCGGTGCAAGCCCTCATTCGCCAGCCCGCCACGGGTGAATCCGGTCCGCTTGACCGGTTTCGTCTGCCCGGTGGGTCTGCGCGGCCCCCCTCTCTTCTAGGAACCTCTCGGTTCAGACAGGGCCACCTAGCGCTCATTTTTGGGGCGTTCGAGGTGGTGCCGCCTCGTCGGCTCCGCGCTGGAGCCGAGACGCGCCCGCGTGGTCTCTTTCGACCACGACGGCTCCTGAGAGCGCATCGATCGGGTCATCGGTCCGACCGCGCCATTCTCGGGAAACCAAAACCTAGAAGAGAACATCATGAGTTCACTGCATCAGTTCGTCCTCTACCTCCCGGCGTTGACCACCGTCTGCGCCGCCATCTTCACCTGGCAGCTGTTCACTCGCTACCGCGCCAAGGGTGGCGGCCTCCACCTCCTGTGGTGGGGAATCGGCATGGTCACCTACGGCCTGGGTACCTTCACCGAGGCCTACACCTCGATCGTCGGTTGGAACCCGGTCGTGTTCCGGGTCTGGTACGTCGCCGGAGCCTTTCTCGGTGGCTATCCGCTGGCTCAGGGCTCGATCTACCTGTTGATGAACCGGCGCTTCGCCCATCGCTCGGCGTGGATCGTGTCGAGCCTGATCGCCGTTGGAGCGGTGTTCGTCTTCTCGACCCCGCTTTCGCTCGATCTGGTGGAGGCGCACCGGCTGTCGGGCAAGGTGATCGAATGGCGTTGGGTGCGGCTGGTGAGTCCGCTGATCAATCTCTATTCCCTGGTCTTCCTGGCCGGCGGTGCCATCGTCTCGGCACTGCGTTTTCGGCAAGCTGCGGCGCTGCGCAATCGCTATGTGGGCAATATTCTGATCGCCATCGGCGCCATCCTGCCCGGCATCGGCGGTTCGATGACCCGTGCCGGTTTCGTGGAGGCGCTCTACATCACTGAGCTGGTGGGTCTCTGCTTGATCTACTGGGGTTACCGCAAGAACATTGCCAACCGCCCTGTGGCCCAAGCCGCTACGGTCCATCCGCGGCGGGTCGCCACGACCGCTCTGCTGATCGCTTTCGCTCTTCTCTCCATGGGCTCGGTGTTGGTCGCCCAAGAGACCGATACCGATGGGCCGGCGGACGCGGTCGACGAGACCGAGCCAGTGGAAGATCTGACCACCTCCTTCTTTGCCACCACCACGGTGACCGCGACCGGGACCGAAACCGACGCCTTCGAGGTCTCGACCCCGGTGACGACTCTCAAACCGCAGGATATCGAGCGCCGGGCACCGGACAATGCTGCGGATCTGCTCAAGGCCGAGCCTGGCGTGGACGTTAGCGGCGTCGGACCCAATCAGACCCGGCCGGTGATCCGCGGTCAGCGGGGTTTGCGCGTCTTGCTGCTCGAAAACGGCCTGCGCTTGAACAACCCGCGGCGGCAGACCGACTTCGGAGAGATCCCCGGTTTGGTCGACATCGAGACGGTCGAGAGTGTCGAGATCGTGCGTGGGCCGGCCTCCGTGCTGTATGGCAGCGATGCGATCGGCGGAGTCTTGAACTTGGTGACTCGCCGCGCCGCTGTCGGCGGCTCGGGGCTACGCGGTAGCGTCGGCCTGCGCTACGGCTCGGCGGGTGACATGAGCCGTGCCAGCGGCGAGTTCTCGGCCAGCTTCGAGCGTACCGCCTTCAGCGTGGGAGCGACGGTACGTCAGGTCGACGACTACTCGGCGCCGGCGGGGAGGTTCGGAGATATCCATCTGCTGAACGAGGTGCGAGTGATCGATTCGGCGGTTGACGACGATACCCTGCGCGGCTCTTTTTCCTGGCAGATCAGCGATTCTCAGCAACTGTTTTTCCGTGGTGCCAGCTACCAGGCGGACCAGGCTGGGTTCGGCTTTGTCGAACCGGATCTGCTCGCCGGGGAGGGTGGTTTCCGCATTCGCATCCTCTACCCCTTCCAAGATGTCAAGAGCTTCACTCTCGGTTTTCTGGGAGCCTTCGACAGCTTTGCGCTGGCCGACACGCTGCACGTCCAGGCCTACCGCCGGACCAACGAGCGGCAGCTGGTCAACGACATCGATGTCAACATCGGGCCGCTCTTTCCCGGTGCTCCGGACTCGAGCGTCGAGGCCGACACCGAGAACTTCACCGATGTCAATACCACCGGAGTGCGGCTGGAAGCGACCAAGGCGCTGGGCAAGGATCACCTGCTCACCTACGGGGCCGAGGCCTACCAAGACGATGTGTTCAACACGGACTTCTCGCGCACGACCACGACGCTACGCTTCCCTTTCCCGCCGTTCGAGATGCCGCTCGTCTCTATCGACGATGTGGCCAATACGCCGAATGCCACCAACTCGAGCTACGGTTTCTTCGCCCAGGCGGCCTTCTATCCCGCCGACCGCTGGACGGTCACAGCCGGAGCCCGTTTCCAGACCGTCGACACGCGGGCCGAGGTTACTCCAGGGCTCGACATCGAGGGGCTTGACTTCGATGACAGCAGCTTGGTCGGAGCGCTCTCGGCGGTCTACCGGGTCACCGACAACCTCAACCTCGTGGCCTCGTACGGGACCGCGTTCAGAGCGCCCAGCATCGTCGAGCGCTTGTTCAACGGACCGACTCCCGAGGGCTCCGGATTCCAGCTGCTCAACCGCGATCTGGTCTCGGAGGAGAGCGAGAACATCGACCTGGGGCTGAAGTACCTACGCTCGAATTCGATCTTCGAGTTCAACATCTTCCGTAACGACATCGACAACGGCATCATCCAAAACTTCCTCACCGACGAGGAGATCGCCCAGCTGCCGCCCGAAGTGCAGGCGGAGATCGCTGCTCTGCGCGGCGACTTTGTCGTCCAGCAGACCAACGCCGACCGGCTTCGCTACCAGGGCATTGAAATGGTCGTCGGACACCGCTTCGGCAACGGCTTGATCCTGGGCGGAAACTACACCTACATCGATGGCGAGCGGCTCGACAGCACCAACCCGCCCACCGGCGACACCTTCTCCAACAAGACCAACGCCTACCTTCGTTATGAGCCGCAGGATCGTCGCTTCTGGGCCGAATACCGGCTGCGCCACAACGGCGCGGACCGCACCAATCTGGACAGCGGCGAGCCCGTGCCGCCGGTGGGCGAAACCCTACCGGCATTCACCGTCCACACCTTGAGTGGCGGCTACCGGTTGTACGACAGCGACCGCCAGAAGCACGATATTCAACTCGTCGTCGACAACCTGAGCGACGAACTCTACGCCGAGTTCTCCAACGCGACCTTCTTCCGCCCGCAGCCGAAGAGAAACATCAAACTGACCTATCGTCTACGTCTCGACTGAAACCTGATCGAATAGGGAAGTAGCAGAGCAGGGCTTGCCCTGCTCTGCTTGGCCGCGTCCTTCTGCTGGACCGTATTCCGTCAAGCGGCCGGCGAGCGCGGTGCGCAGTTTGTATGGAAGTCGCGCTGCGTGGCCGGAAGGTGGTGAAGGGTAGGGCTGCGCGATCGAAGCTGATCGATGAGAACATAGCATTGGCCCGGTAACTTTCAGCCTCAAGACAACCCAATAGGGTATTAGACCACTCTGAGAATCGGAGTACGATTCGACCAAACTGTAGCGGTTGACTGGCGATCTTGGCGATCGGTTGCCGACTCGCGAGACAGCGTGAGTTCTTTTCTTGGCTGGGGGGGTGTGGATGGTCACTTCTCTGCGGTTGATGCTGGTGGGGCAAAACAGGCTCTTTCGTGAGTGCCTTGTCTCCCTGTTGGATGGTGTTGAAGCCTTCCGCGTGGTGGCGCAGACCGAGGATCTCAGCGAGGCGGCGTTCCGCCTGGACGTGGAACCGGTCGATGTCGTCCTGCTCGATCACGGCCCCTTGCAGGAAAGCGCCGGAGGAGCGATTCGACGCCTTCTGCGGCGCCACGGCAAGGCCAGGATCTTGGTACTCGGCGTGGCGAATGCCGACGACATTGTCGCCTGTATCGAAGCCGGTGCGGGCGGCTATCTGGCCAAGGAAGCCTCGATCCAGGAGCTGACCCAGGCCATCGAGTCGGTGAGCCAAGGCAAGATTCCATGTACACCAACCGTGACCCGTTCGTTGTTTGACCGCTTGGCGGAACTGGCGCTGGACGCGGAGAGCCAGACGATGGCAGAACTCTTTGAACTGACGGCGCGAGAAGTTGAGGTTCTCGAGTTGTTGGCGAAGGGATTGAAGAACCGCGAGATCGCCGCGCGGTTGTCTCTTTCTCCGCATACGGTGAAGAATCATGTGCACAACATCCTTGGCAAACTCGATGCCACGGATCGCGTCGAAGCGGTCCGAGAGGCCTTCCGCCGCGGTTGGCTGATCGAGCGACGAGGCTCGTCGGAGAACTCTTGGCAAGTTGCTGAGTTAGATCCTTTCTAGTCCCAATGGTCCATTGCCTTTGAGTCGTCGATTCTGTAAAGTTCAATATTCGCATTCGGTATGTAGACAGGGATCGTGCGGAACATACCATCGTGGGGAACCGGTGACAAGGGGAGTTTTGACAGTGGTGCGAGTCTTCGTGATCGACGCCAATCGTCTCCTGGGTGAGGTCTTGGTCAATTCGCTGAAACGCCAGGCCAACCTGCGTGTCGTGGGTTGTGCCGCGGCGGTCGAGCAGGGGCTGGAACCCCTGCGTCGCGGTGGTGCTCAGCTCGTGCTGATCGATGCCAGCGTCAATGTCGAAAACTCACTCACTATGGTGGCGCGCTTGCGCGGCGAGCTGCCTGAGATGACACTCTTGCCGATTGGGCTGCGTTCGGAGGCAGAGGTGGTTGCCGTGCTGGAAGCCGGGGCCAGCGGCTACGTGATGCAAGATGCCTGTTTCAACCAGCTGGTCGGCACGATCGAGGCGGTCCACTGTGGCGAGCCTCCCTGCTCAGCGCAGGTAGTGGCCAGCGTCTGCGCGCGCATCCAGGAACTCTCTCGCTCTCGGCGGCAGCGCCGGAAGTGGCGCAAAGTTCGCTTGACGGTGCGGGAGAATGAGGTCCTGGAGTTGTTGGCCTTGGGTTTGGCGAACAAAGAAATCGCTAGCCGGTTACGGATCACGGTGCCGACGGTCAAGAACCACGTGCACAACCTTCTTGAGAAGTTCGGCGCCCGCAATCGGCGCGAAGCGCTACGCCGCGCCTACCAGGGCGGCCTGCTTCTCGACCTCCTCCCGCAACGCCGTGAGAGTGGCTTCTGGCAGACCGCTCCGGGTGGTTTACCGCCAACCATGAGAAGCAATGGAGTCGGTCCTGGATAGTCCTTTTCTAGTCCTTCCGAAGGAAGCTCTCGATGCCGGACCCGGTTCCTTTTTGGCTCCGCGGGTTCATTGTTCAGTGTGGCCGGTGACAGTAGGGTTAAGGCTCCCAGAAATTGCGAGAGTGCACCGGGTCCGAATGGCTCATGGGACGAGTCGATGGCAAGGATCCCGAACGCAGGAGGACACCGATGACGAGTGAGGAAATCAAGGGCCGGATCAAGGAAATCATCTCCAGTGTTTCCAATATTCCGGTGGAAGAGATCGGCGACGAAGACCACTACGTCGAAGACTTGAACCTCGACTCCTTGAGTCTCTTGGAGATCGGTGTGGACGTGGACTACCACTACCGGCTCGGTCTGGTCGAAGAGGAGATGCGTTCCATCATCAACGTGACGCAGGCCGCTGAGTTGGTTGCGGCGCGGCTGGCCGCGCAGGACGCGGGCTCTTCCGAAGTGGCCGAGGTGGCGTGAGGAGTTGGTGACCGTTGTGGGCATAGGCCGGCTGGTCGGCGCGCAGCCGGCCATCCAACCCATCTCACCCGTTCAACCCGTGGCGACCGCCGCCCTCAGCCGTTGACCCAGGAGAGCCGACGATGACACGACGAGCACGCACCTTCTTCCACCTGACACTGGCTCCTGCCCTGCTGATGGCGGTGGTGATCCCGGCGGCGGTGCATGGTTTCGCCAAGCGCGATGCCGCCCACGCCCGCTTCTACCAGTTGGGCAGCTCGGTCAACAGCTTCCTCAAGGACTATTGCCAGGGACTGGAAGCCGCCTTCGAGACGGGGGATGTGGCGCAGCTCTCCTCCTTCTACGCCACCTCCTACCGGGCTCCGCGGCGGGGCCGCTGGCGGCTCAAGGAGGCCGAGGCGCAGGGAGGGGCGCAAGTGAGCCGGTTGGAAGCGGTCAATGAGACGACGTTCGATCGATCCACCCTCGACGCAGAGCTGGCGCACTACCTCGCCGGCCTCGCCGAGGTGGAGCGCACGGTGTGCAAGATCAACCTGATCGAGGAGGTCGACTTTGGCAACCCAGAGCAAGGGGCAGGCGTGGACTCGGGACCCAGGGTCGAACTGACGGTCAAGTTCATCCTCGACGGCGCGGACGAGCGGGAGCGCACACTGCAAGATCGCCATTTCTACCGTTGGACGCTGGTGCGTGAAACCGCGCCGGCCACCGGTGCCGCCGAGTGGAAGATCGCTCGCGATGAGCTGCTGCGAGGGGTCCGCGTCGCCGGCCGTCACGACAGCTTCATGGATGTCGATCCGCACCGTCTCGGTATCGACTTCGCCCATCGCCGCGACCCGGCGCTCGACCCTGACGGCCAGGGTGCGGCGTTGCGCTTCGGGGTGATTCAGCACGCCTCCGGCGGCGTGGTGGCGACCGATGTCAATGGCGATGGGCGGGTTGATCTCTTCTTCGCCGACGGCGTGCAAGCTCGGCTCTATCTGAACGTCGGCCTCTCGGACGAAGGGCTGCCGGCCTACCGCGACGCCACCGCCGAGACCGGCCTCGATGGGCTGGGAGCGGTGCACAGCGCACTGTTCTTCGATCATGACAACGACGGCGATCGGGATCTGTTCGTCGGCCGCTACCTGAGCCCCAGCCGCTTCTACGTCAATCTCGGCGGAGCCAGGTTCGAGGACCGCTCGGCCGAACTGGGGCTCGACTTTGTCACCACGGTGAGTTCGGCGACCCTGCTGGACTTTGACCGCGACGGCTTTCTCGACCTCTACGTCGGTGCCTACGGCAATGCCTTCCAGGCCGTGCCGCGGTTGCCCTTCTACGCCAGCAACGGGCAGCCGAACCGGCTGTTCCACAACCAGCGCGGCGCGGGCTTTCGCGACGTGACCGGCAGCAGCGGCACCGGCGATCGGGGCTGGAGCTTGGCGGTGGCGGCGGCGGACATCAACGGCGACGGTTGGACCGACCTGGCGGTGGCCAACGATTTCGGCAAGAAGAGCCTGCTGGTCAACACCCGAGACGGCAGCTTCGAAGAGACCACCCGCGAGGCCGGCGTGGCCGATTTCTCGGGCGGCATGGGGCTGACCTTCGGCGACTACGACGGCGACGGAGACATCGATCTCTACACCTCGAACATCAACTCCAACCAGCGCTGGTTCGGTGAGGATGCGACGGTCAGCCAGTACGTGCGCAACATGGCGCGCAGCCGCTGGATCATCGCCGACGCGGCGCAGTTCTTTCAGGTCTACCGCCTGCTCGGCTCGCGCTGGCGGGAGTTGGGGCAGATGATCGGCGAGGGCAACTCGCTGTTCGAGAATCGCGGCGACGGCACTTTCATCGAACGCCACGACAGCGACACCGCACGCGCTGGTTGGAGTTGGAGCGTCGCCTTCTTCGACCACGATAACGACGCCGATCTCGATCTCTACGCCGCCAACGGCTGGATCAGCGCCACGCCTGGGACAGATTTATGACTACCCTTTACCCAGGGCGCGGTCGCGCACATTCAGCAGTACAAGTCGGGTCTCTTCTTCAGCCGGAAGTTCGTCGGCACCAGCTCGTGGAACGGCTACGAGCACAACTGCCTGTTCACCAATACGGGCGGCGGTAAGTTCTTGGAGGTGGCACGGCCGGCCGGCGCGGCCGGCATTCGCGACGGGCGCGGGGTGGCGGTGGCCGATCTCGATGCTGATGGGCGTCTCGATCTGGTGATCAACAACAACGCCGCGCCGCCGACGGTCTTGCTCAACCGTGCGCCGCGGTCCGCGAGCGGCGGCCATTGGTTGAGCCTGCTGTTGACCGGCGGAGCCGGCAGCAACCGGGACGCGGTCGGTGCTCGGGTGCGGTTGACCGCGGGCGGCCGCGCTCAGACACGGGTGGTGGAAGCGGGCTCGGGCTATGCTTCGCAGTCCTCGCACGAGCTGCACTTCGGCCTCGCCTCGGCCGAGTGGATCGACGGCTTAGAGATCACCTGGCCGAGTGGTCGGGTACAGACGATCGATGGCGCGGACCTAGACCCTCGGCTGGCTCTCGATCGGCGCTTACGGATCGAGGAGGGCCGCGAACCGGAGGCCGGCACTGTACTGCCAAACCGACTACTGCCAAACCGACTACGACCGCAACAGCTGGCGCCCGAGAGTACAAGCCGTCCAATGAGAGGTCAGTGAGATGTCGAAGAGGACCCGCGGAATCATCCTCTGGCTCTCGCCGCTAGCCGTGCTGCTGCTGCTGGCGGTGGCGGCGCGGATGCAGATGGATCGCTGGGAGGCCAACGCTCAAGGGCTGGCGACCACCGGCAAGGCGGCGATCGCCCTGTTCAAGGAACTCGCGGCCGGTCTGAAGGCCGGCGAGATCGACCGCGTCGTCGCCTGCTATACCGCCGCAGGTCCGGTCGGGGATGGCGGGTGGCGCGAGACGCTGTCGTCCGAGCGTGACGGCGTGCGCCTGTTTTCCTGGCAGGTGGATGCTCCGGCGGCCAGCCGTGACGAGCTGGGCCGGCGGTTGGCGATCCTCCGCGACCGCTTCGCCGAGGTCCAATCGGTCAAGCTCAAACTCGACTCCGTGGAGCGCATCGAATCTCCGGGCCACGCGGTGGTGCGCGCCGTACTGTGGATGCGCGGCAGCCGCGTCGGCGGTGACGTCGCCGAGTCGCAGGCGCTGCTGCGCCTGTGGATCGACGAAGGGGCCGAGGGTTGGAGGATTCGGCGCCAGGAGCTGCTCTGGGGCCAGACGGTGGAAGGCTCGGCCAGCGGCTTCGTGGATGTCGCCGCGACCAGCGGCCTCGACCATCACGGCCGGCAGAATCCGCTGTTCAAGACCCCCGAGTGGGAGCCGCGCAGCTTCGGCATCATCAAGTACGG
Source organism: Acidobacteriota bacterium (assembly GCA_024277255.1). Taxonomy (GTDB): domain Bacteria; phylum Acidobacteriota; class Thermoanaerobaculia; order Multivoradales; family SZUA-115; genus SZUA-115. The sequence goes on from JAJRVQ010000107.1 coordinate 32,099, forward strand.
CTCGGCCGGGGTGGCGACCATCGACTACGACGGCGACGGCCACTACGACCTCTTTTTCTCGGACGGTGCCTCCTCGCGCCTCTACCGCAACCAGGGGGATGGCCGCTTTGCCGAGACCACCGCCGAGGCCGGCTTGCCGGTCGACGTACCGGGGATCAATGTCGCTCTGTTCGCCGACTTCGACAATGACGGCGATGCCGATCTCTTCCTCGGCACCTTCACCCGGCAGAGCTTCCTCTTCGAGAACAACGGCGACGCCACCTTCACCGATCGCTCGGCCGGCGCCGGAGTCGGCGGCTACTTCGTCACCGTGGCCAGCGCCGCCGACTACGACGGCGACGGCCTGCTCGACCTCTACGTCGGTCGCTACCTTGATCCGCGCGTCGATCTGCCGACGACCCTTTTCTACACCCGCAACGGCCAGGGAAACAGCCTGTTGCGCAACACCGGCGGCCTGACCTTCGAGGATGTCACCGAGCAGGCCGGGGTGCGCGAGGGCGGGCTGACGCTGGGCACCGCCTGGGCCGACTACGACCAGGACGGCGACCCGGATCTCTACGTCGCCAACGACTTCGGTCGCAACGCGCTGTTTAAGAATCTCGGCGACGGCCGTTTCGCCGATGTCTCCACCGAGGCCGGCGCGCATGACTTTGGCTTCGGCATGAGCGCCTCCTTCGGCGACGTGGACAACGATTTGGACCTGGATCTTTACGTCTCGAACGTCCACTCCGGCCAGCGCTGGTACGGCCAGTCGGCGACGTTGCATCAGTACCTGATGACCAGTCTGCGCCAAGGCACCATCTTCGAGGACTTCTCCGTCTACCGCGAGATCTTCTCGCTCGCCGGCTCCGCCTGGGGCGATTACGGCGATCGCATGGTCAAGGGCAACAGCCTGATGATCAACGACGGCGCCGGCCGCTTCGCCGATGTCGCCGAGGAGTCGCGGGCCAACCCGTTCGGCTGGTACTGGAGTTCCGGCCTCTTCGACTACGACAACGACGGGCGGCAAGACATCTACGCCGCCAACGGCTGGATCAGCTCGCGCAGCTATGACGATTTGTGACTGCCCTACATTTTGAGCGCGGTCGCGCACATCAGTGAGTACAAGACGGGGCGGTTCTACAGCGACGAATACCGCGGCGACATGTCGTGGAACGGCTATGAGCACAACGTGCTGCTGCGCAATGACGGCTGTGAGAGGGGAGGGGCGCCCCGTTTCGTTGACGTGGCGATGGCGCTCGGCGCCGACGACGTGCTCGATTCACGCGGTGTCGCCTTCGTCGATTTCGACAACGACGGCGACCTCGATCTGGCGATCAACCACAACCCCGGCGACAACGACCGGCAGACGGTGCCCGCCTCGTTGCTGCGCAACGACGTCGGCCAGCGGCGCCACTGGCTGGCGGTCGAGCTGGTCGGCACTCAGGGTAACCGCGACGCGGTGGGAGCGGTGGTCTACACCGAGGCCGGCGACCTCCAGCAGATGCGGCTGCGCGAGGCCGGCTCCGGCTATGCCTCGCAGCACTCGGGCCGCCTCTACTTCGGCCTCGGTGACCACCAACGAGTCGATCGCTTGTGGGTGCGCTGGCCCAACGGGAGCGAGGAGAGTTTCGATCGGCTGGCGGTAGATCAGCTGGTGCGCATCATCGAAGGGGAAGGTCTGGAAGAGCTGCCTCTGCAGCGGGCAATCGACGCCTCTGTCGGGACCAGCGCCGAGCGGGAAACCGCTCCGGGGCAGGGGCCATGACAGCGGGCTTCACGGCGTTGATCGCCGGCACGGGAGAGCTCGCCGAGCGCTTACAGGGTGCCCTGAAGCAGCAGTGTCCCGGACGGACGGTGCGGCTGGCGGAAAGCTGCGCGGAGCTGGCCAGAAGTCGGGTCGATGCGGGGGGTGGCGCGGGGACCAGCGCGGGGCTGGAGGCCCTCGTCTACCTGGCGGACCGTTCGCGACCCGACCCCGAGCATCTCCGCCGCCAGTTGCAGGAGGCCCTGGCCGCTGGGGCTCGCCACCTGGTCGTCGTCTCCAGTTCCGAAGCGGTCGTGCCCCATCATCACCACCCGGGTCTGATCGCCGAGGATCACCCGCGGGCGCAGGCGGGCGGCCACCCCATCGCCGATCGTTGGCTGGCTCTCGAAGCGGCGGCGCTGGAATCGACCGCCCTCGAAGTGACGACGCGGGAGGCCACGGGGGAGCCGGTGCCGCTCGCCATCCTTCGGCCGGCACCGATGCCGGTGGCCGGCGCCGACGACTATTGGAGCCGGCTCTTCTCGCGCCGCTTCGCCGCCACCGTCGCCGGCTTCGATCCGACCCTTCAGCTGTTGAGTCCCGGCGATCTGGCGGCTGCCTTGACGGCGGTGTTGGAGGATGGCTTGAACGGTTTGTTCCACGTCGCGCCGCGCCAGCCGATCCCGCTGCACAAGGCTTTGCGCCTGGTGGGGGTGCGCCGGCTGCCGCTGCTGGCCAATTTCGCCTTCCCGCCGGCGACCCGGCGCGCCTATCTGACCTACTCGTGGACGGTGCGCGCGCGCCGGCTGGGCGAGGAGACCGCTTGGCGAGCGCGCTCGACCAGCGCCGAAGCGCTCGAATCGTTCGCCCTGAGTCGAGGTCGCCCGGCGCCGGAGCAGACCACTCGCAACGCGGCGGGGCGCGATCTCGACCAGGCCGGCTACGATGGCTACGGCCTCGACCGAGGCTACATCGCGCGGCTCGGCCGCGCCCAGTTAGGCTTCGTGCACGACCACTACTGGCGCGTGGAGATCGCCGGCATGGAGCGCATCCCGAGCCAGGGTCGCGCCCTGCTGGTGGGCATGCATCGCGGTTTCATGCCCTTCGACGGCGTCATGGCCCTGCACGCGGTGGTTCGCGATCGAGGGCGCTATCCGCGTTTTCTCATCCATCCGGCGCTCGCCAAGTTCCCCTTTCTGGCCAATTTCATGACCAAGCTTGGGGGCATCCTGGCCTGCCGCGAGAACGCCGACCATGTGCTCGAGCGCGATGGCCTGCTGGGGGTCTATCCGGAAGGGATCCGCGGCGCCTTCACTCCCTATTCCCGCGCCTACAAGCTCGGCCGCTTCGGCCGCGATGAATTCGTCAAGATGGCGCTGCGCCACCAGGCGCCGATCATCCCCTTCGTCACCGTGGGTAGTGCCGAGATCTTTCCGATATTCGGCGCCATTCGCTGGCGCTGGTTGCGGCGGCTGACCGAGTGGCCCTATTTGCCGATCACCCCGACGCTCAATCTGGTGCCGTTGCCCTCGAAGTGGCACACTTGGTTCCTCGAACCGCTCCATGTCGAGGCCGACCACGGGCCGGAGGCGGCGGATGACCCCAAGGTGGTCCGGCTGCTCTCCAACGAAGTGCGCCGGCGGATGGAAGCGGCGATCGCCGAGATGTTGCAGCGGCGGCGCTCGATCTTCCGGGGTTCGATCTTCAGCCGTACCGACCATCGCCAGCCCAATATCGGCGTGACCAAGGAGCGGACAGTGACCGCTCCTTCCACAGCGGTCAAGTCAACCACAGGAAGCATGCGATGAAACGAATCTCATTCCCCACGGTTCGGCATTGGATACTGGCGCCCTTGGTGCTGTTGCTGGTCGCCGTTGGCGCCTGCGGCGGAGGCGCGCAGAGCGCCGAAGTCGCCGTGGGCAGCGAAGCTCCCGAATTCGAACTGACCGCTCTGGACGGCACCACCGTCGACAGCCGATCGCTGGCCGGGCGGCCGGTGGTGCTCAACTTCTGGGCCACCTGGTGCATGCCCTGCCGCAAAGAGATCCCCGAATTGCGCAGCCTGGCCGCCGAGTCCGAGTTGCAGGTCGTCGGCATCGCGCTCGACGAGGAGGGGGAGGAGAGCGTTGCACCCTTCGTCGAGCGATACGGCATCGACTACCTGGTGCTGCTCGGCGACCAGACGACCTTCCAGCGCTTCAACGGCTACACCATTCCCTACACCCTGCTCCTCGGCGCCGACCGCAAGGTACTCGGTATCTATCGAGGACCGACCACCCGCGAGGCGATCGAACGGGATCTGAGCGCGGCGGCGGAAGCCGGGACCAGTCAACTTGGTGGAGGAGGCTGAGAGAGATGCGCCGAGCAGTCTCCCAGGACCTGCCGGCCGAAGGACCACCATCGGTGGCCAAGGCGGTTTCACCGTCTCGACGCACCTTCTTGCGTGTCGGTGCAGCGCGGTTGTGGCAGGTGGCCGGGGTACTCGTCGCCCATGGCGCGGCGATGGCTCGCGATCGGCTGAGCGACCGCTGGCCCCGGCTTGGCCGCTACCTTCCGGCCGGCGAGCGAGTGCCGCCGGCGCACCGGTTGCGGGTTGTTCTGGAGGACCTCGGCGCCACCTTCATCAAGTTTGGTCAGATGCTGGCTCTACAGCCGGACCTCATCTCGATCGAGCAGTGCAACGCTCTGTTCAAGTTGCTGGACCGAGTCGAGCCCTTCGCCTGGCACGAGGTGGAGCGGATCATGGTCGAAGAGTTCGCCCAGCGGCCTGACGAATTGTTCGATTCCTTCGAGCGGCAGCCGCTGGCGGCCGCTTCGGTGGGCCAGGTGCACGTGGCGACGCTCGATGGCAGCAGGGTGGCGGTCAAGGTACAGCGCCCGGACGCCCGGCAGCAATTCGGCAGCGATGTGCGGCTGATGTTGATCGCCATGAAGGGGATTCGATGGTTGCGTCTGCGCCCCTTTTACTGGCTGCTCGAACCGATCGAGGAATTCGCTCGCTGGACCCAAGAGGAACTCGATTACCGGCACGAGGCGAGATGCTCCGAGCGGCTGCGCGATCTGGCGGTGGGTAGCTCGGCGCAGTACGTTCCCAAGGTCTACGCCAGCCATTCGACCAGCAGGGTACTGACCGTCGAGTTTCTCGACGGCGTCACCTTGCTCGACTACCTGCGAGCCCGGGAGGAGAACAACCAACTGCTTCTGCGACGCCTCCAAGAGATGGGATTCGACCACGACGCCTTTGCGCGCAACATCATCGACACCTTCCTGGGCAACGCCTTCTCGCACGGGATCTACCACGCCGATCTGCATCCGGCCAATCTGATGATTCTGCCCAACAGCGTCGTCGGCTACATCGACTTCGGCATTACCGGGGTGATGAGCCCGCACACCCGCAAGCACCTGATGCTGATGACTCTGGGCCTGGCCGTCGGCGATCGGGAATCGATCGTCCGCGAGTTCCTGCGCATCACAGTCTACGGTCCGCAGGCCGATATCGAGGGCTTTCGCTCCGGACTCGATCGCGCCGCCTCTTCCTGGTACGGGAATGGCCGCCGCCACGATGGCTTGAGCGCCAACTTCACCCGCGTCATGCAGGACATGCTTCTCCTCTCACGGCAGTACAACATCATGCCGGAGCGCGACGTCATCAAGTACATTCGCTCCTCGATCGCCATCGACGGGCTGATCACTCGCTTCGCGCCGGGGTTCGAACTCGGGCCGCACCTCGGGCAAGCCTGTGGTGAGCAACTCCGCGCCCAACTGGCCAAGGGGCACCTCACCGGCCCCCGTTTCGCCGACTTCTCCAGTGCCACCGGACGGCTGATGGAAGACGGTCTGCTGCGCGGCGCCAAGGTGCTGGAGAGGTTGGTCGAGCGGCGCGGTCGCTCGCCGTTGGCAGGACGCCAGCAAAGTGGTGGAGGCAGGCTGGGCGGCGCGAGCGGTGCGCTGGAACTCGGTGCCATGGCCCTGGTGGTGGCGCTGTTAATGCTGGTGACGCCGGGCGATCGGCTCGGCCTGAACCTGGTCACCGCCGAATTAGGGGTCGGTGTGCTGGCCTTGGTTCTTCTCGCCCGCAGTGTGCTCAAGGATGCGATGCGCCGTCCGATTCGAAACGCGACCCGAAATTCGACCACAAGCCGAGGAGCGGCTGGTCTGTAGAAAAGGAGTTTTCCGATGAGAGATTTGACCAAATCGATGCTGCGAGTCCCGTGGTCGGTGGCGATGGCCAGCCTGGCCCAGGCGCCGAACCTGATGCGTGGCAAAGAGGGCGCGGGCAGCGTCGCCTCGACCTTCGATTCGATTAGCGAAGCGGCCGCTGGGCGGCTTTCCGGTATGTGGGGTGAGTTCTACCGCGCCGGCGACCAGCTGCAAGGCGGACTGGTCGACGGCGCGATGGACCTGGCCACCGGCAGGCTCGCCGAATCGGGGTCGGCGTTGCGCCAGGTGTGGAGTGCGCTCGATCGCTCCCTTTCGGCGATCCGCCGCCAAGGATCGCAGGCCGGTGAGGAAGGGTCAGCGGGGCAGGGTGGGTAGAACCGTGATCGCGGCAACCAAGAACCTGCTCAGTCAGTCTTGGGCGATCCAGGTAGCCGGGGCGCGCTCGCTCTCCGAGCTGCTGGCCGGCGATCCCGCGGCAGCGCTGAAGCGTTGGACCCGCGTCCTCTCCCGCCTCCAGCAGAGCAAGGATGAGCTGTCGCCGACCTTCCTGAGCCTCTTCCAGATCGGCGACAAGTTGCAGCGCGATGCGATCGGGCAGGCCTCCGCTTGGTTGCGCGACCCGCGGCAGGCCGCTGGATTGGCCCACCGCTGGATCGATCAGATCGAAGAGGGGCTGCAGATTCTCGGCCGTGGAGCGGGAGGCGTCGCCGGCGAAGAGACCGTCAACAAGTCGAGAGTCTTCCTCCTCGTCCTCACCGTGGGCAAGAGTCTGGGAATTCCTCAGCAGGGTCTCTTCCCGCTGGACCAGTTCGTTGACCGGGCCTACGGGCTCGACGACTTCTCCGCCTTGTGGGCGGTCGAGGGGCTGGGCCATGACTATGCCGAGAGCCGCTGGCCGGCGGAGTCGCTTCCTCGGCAGCTCCTCAGCGAGGAGGAGCAGCCGCAACTGCCGGCGGCCAGCCTGTTGATGTTGCACGCGGGGATCGGCCTTTCCTTCGCCCAGCGGGAGCTTCGCGATCTGACGGAGGATAACTCGACGGAGGCGATCGAATCCGCGGTGGCTACCGTGGTCGAGCTTTGCCGCGCCAACTCGCGGGCCGGCTTTGCAGGGGCGGCACTCGAGTCGCTGGGGCTGCAAGCCTACGCCTTTCACTCGCAGGCGATGGCGCTACGCGTCGGCGAAGCCGTCGCGGCGGTGGCGCCGGAGGCGGTCGGCTTTTACTGGCACGGTGTGGGCAGGGCGCTCTACTTTGACATCCCGGTCGCTTTCTTGCCCTGTTCCGGCTGGTCGGGTTTCGAGCGCGCCCGCGCGCTGGCGCCCGACGAAGCGGCGATGCTCGGTATGTGGGCCGGCCTTGCCTGGGCCTGGACCCTGGTCAATCAGCGCAACCCGGAAATTCTCGCCTCCCTCCTGGTCAGCCCGCACGGCGAGCAGCTGGCAGAAAACAGCGCCTTCGCCAACGGGGTGGCCTCCTCGACTCTGATGCGTCAGGTCACCACTCCCGGCGCGGAGTTTGTTCGCCCATTCTTCGACTACCTACCCGAGGAGGAAACTGCCGCGACCCGCTGGCGGGAGCTGGTCGGCGAGCCCTGCGAGCGAGCGATCCGGGAATGTCTGCCCCAACTGGAAAAGGAACGGAGGCTCGATGAGCTCTTCTGCTACCGCCAGAAACTCTGCTGAGCGGCGAGGCCGGCTGTCGCGCCGGCTGGCTGAAGCCGGGCTGATTCCCGGGCCGAGGCGTCTGGCGTCGTTCGACGACAGGAGCGGCGTGCTCGGAACCGATCGGCTGGGAGAGATTCTGGCCGAACTCGGAGCGCCTTTCGCCGCCTTCGGCCTCTACCTGGCCCGTCGCTGCGACCTCCTTCCCGGCCCCGTCTGCTTTGCTCTGGCCTCCATCTGCGACCGTGGCGAGGCGCTGCCGGCAACGACGGTCGAGGAACTCTTGGCCGGCGCCCTCGGCGCCGGAGGTCCGTTGGCGAGCTTCGTCGCCGAACCGGCGAGGGTGGGGCTGTTGTACCAGGAGCACTGGGCCACGGCGCGGGATGGCCAGCCGTTGCTGGTCCGCTTGGCGCGGCATGGCGAGCCGGATCTCGAGGCGACGCTCCACGATCTGGACGCCCTGGCACCGGTGCTCGGTATCGACCGTGGCCGCTTCTCGGCGCTCTTTGCCGACTACCGCCGGGCGCTCGATTGCTGGTCGGACCTGCGTGGTCAAGCTGAGCGGCTTGAACGCTTGCATCACGAGCTGATGGATGAGGGGCCGGTGGTGGTTCCCCGCCTCGTGGCAGGGTCGGCGACCCGGCGGCGGATGGTGGTGGAGTGGCCCGGTCGCTGTGAACCCGCCGCGATCGGCGGCGCGCCGGCTGAGCGGGGCTTGGAGCGGCGGGTGGCCTCAGCCTGGTTGGAGGTGGCTCTGGTCGCCGGTCGGCTGCCGGTCGAAGCGGCGATGTGGCCGCTCGAGGATGGCAGGATCGTCATGCTTCCCGGTGAGATGGCTGCCCTGAAGCCGGAGGTGCGAACCACGCTGTGGAACTACCTGCGGGCGAGCGCCGAGGAAAGACCGGACCGTGCCGCCGAGTGGTTGCTGCCGGCGGTCGAGGAGGCTGATGCGGGCCGGGCTACCGAACTCGAGCGCCGATTGCGACAGATCGTGCCCTTCCGCGACGGTCGATGGAGCCGGGACGGCTCTACCCTCGCCGAGCACCTGGCCTTGCATTGGCGCTGCGTCACCGAGGTCGGCTTGAAGCCTCGCCCCTACTTGCTCGCCTTTTACCGCGGCCTGTTCAGCCTGGTGGGCCGAGAGGGGCAGCGTTCGCCGCAGGAGGATCCGCTGCGCGAGGCGGTGGTCGATCTTCGCTGGCGGGCTGGGTGGCGGGGATGGCGGCGGCGCGCAGCCCCCGAAGCTCTACGGCGCTCGGCCGAGTCCAACCTGCTGGGCTTGCTGGAGTTGCCCGACAATCTGGACCGACTCCTCGACTTGGCCGACGGAGTGGGCGCCGATTCGCCGTTGGATGGCCTGATCGCTCCACCCTTGGCCGGGCGCCGGGGCCGGTGGTCGACCCAACTGGCACTCGGCCTGGCTCTCGTCGCTGTCTGCCTTGCCGCGGTTCGTCTGTCGGCTCTCGATCTTCCACGGTCCATCGTCGAGATCTCTTCGGCACTGGTCTTCATCGGCCTTGCCCTGCTCTGGCTCAGGACCACCACTCGAAGGTGATGAGGAAACAAACTATGCGTGAGATCACCAGGTCGATGCTGTCCCTCTCTTGGGCCATGCCGCTTTTCGCTCTACGCCAGGCTACTCAGCTGGTCGATCCCAGGGAGTGGAGCGGCACCGGCAAGACCACGCGGGCCTTCGACACCGTCGCGCAGGCGGCGCAGCAAGAGCTCGACGGCCTCTTCCGCGAGACCTACCAGTTCGGCGACGACCTGCAACGGCGAGTGATCGATCTGGTGTGTGGCGGGAGGGGTTCGGTGGATGAGAAGCCGCCAGCGGCCACATCGCCGAGATCTGCCGGCGGCGGAGTCTTGCGATCACCCTTGCGTTCTCCCGCCTCGCGGGATGCGGCGAGCGCCACACGGGTCGGCGCGCGCGGTTGGGGGCTGGTGCCTCCCGGGAGCTATTGAGGTGAGTCGAGGATGAGGGAGTTTCTCGGTCGCATGATGAGGCTGCCGTTGACGGTGAGCGCCTATCTCTTCGAGATGTCGAGCAAGACCAGCCGTGGACTTGAGCGGATCGCACGCGAGAGCTGGGCAGGTCCCCATGGCCTCAGCGAAGCCGCGCGACGGGAAGCGGAGCCGCCCCCCCTCCTACCCCAGGTCAGCATGTCGCCGCCGCCGGCGCAATCGCCGGCAGCCCAACAGTTTTCTGTACCCAAAACCAACAAGGAGAGAAGCAAAATGGCCGACACAAACCTGAACGATTCCATGGTCAAGCTCGTCGAGTACACGGTGGTGAGCGTCGAGCGAGGCAACGAGAGAGTCCTCACCGGGCCCGAAATGCAGCTCATCGTCGTCACCGACGACCTGACCGGCAACGCCTTCTCCAACGCTCGCGTCATGGAGCTGAGCGCCAGCCCCAAGGTCGATGCCAAGTCGGTACGCGTCTACTACAACGTCCTCGATCGCTGGCCCAAGGAGGATCTCAAGAAAGACGAACGGCAGGTCGGCTACCTGGCGGAAATCGCCGCCAATACTCAGAAGATTGCCAGTAAGACGAAGTGAGTTCCGCCGCTTCCATGAGCGGTGGCCCTGGGGCCGCCTCGTCCGGCTCTCATCGTGCGCCCTGGCTGAGCCTCGATCCGGTGGCGATGGCTCTGGCCTCGATGCGCTGGATGGCCACCGCCGCCAGCTTCCTGCCCTTCGCCGGTCGCGGCCTCACCGCCCTGGAGTGTGCGAACAAGATCGCGGCCTTCGAAGGTTTTCAGGCGGGCCGGCGATCGCTGGCCGGACCGCCTTCGGTCGAGACCTTGCTGGCCGCGCTGGCCGCCAACGCGCGGCTGCCCGCCTATCCGCGGCTGTGGCAGCTGGAAGGGATCGGTTATGGGTGGGCTGAACTTTCTCTGGCCCGTGGCGAGGAGCCGCGAAGGCTTCTCTCGCCGAGTCGGGTCGGCGAGCTGCCGCGGGCGTTCAGAGTGCCCCTCCACACCGGGTTGGGACTGAAGCTGGCAACCCACGCACTCGATGATGGCCGCGGAGAGGTTGCCGGGATGGTCGCCGGCTTCTGGCGGCAGTGTCGCGACAATGGCCGCGAAGGGTATGAGGAGGTCTGTTTCGAGGCGCTGGGCTTGGCGGTGCGCATCCTGCGCCCCGGACTGCGCGACCAGGTGGCGGCACACCTGGCTCAGGTCGACCGGCGCCGTCACGCCCTCTTCTGGCATGGTGTCGGGCGGGCGCTCTATTTTCTTCCCAGCAACCTGATGCTGTCGATCGGTGCGGAGTGGAGCGGCTTGCGGCGGGCTCTGGCTGAACCGGCGGACGACGAAGGACGAAACAATGCACTGGCCGGCCTGGGTTGGGCGCAAGCTCTGGTCAACCTGCGCCATCCGCGGATCGTCGTCGATAGGTGGCTGCGTTTGACCGCTCGCTGGCCCGATCGCTCGATCGGGCGACCGCTGGGCCACGGCGCCGCCTGCGCTCTGGCCATCTGGAACGAGCATGCCGGCACAGAGCGCTATCTCGAAGCTTTCCTGCACTGCGGCGAGACGATTGCCGCGGCCGATCAACGCGAGGCATGGCATCGGTATCTCGCGGCTCCGCTGAGCCAGTTGCTCGGCGGGCCGGTCGCGCCGGCGATGCCCGGCGCTCTGTTCACCGACCGTGGACTGAGCGAGGTGCTGGCCGCCATGGCCGGCGAAGAGCGGCCGCCGGTAGCTGAATTCAACGATGAGGTAAGCCGATGACTGAGCGATGGAGCGCCGCGGCGCGCGACCTGGTGGATACCTTCGACGAGATGATCAACCGTGGGGTTCACGCCGTTCTCGACCCGCTCGGTCCGCGGGAGGCTGAGCAACCGCGCGAGTCGCAGCCGACCACCTCTCCTGCTCAAGAGGGGCTCAGCGAGGTGGAGCGTGACCATCTACGCGCGGTCGACCTCTATCTGGAGCGCGGTCAGGAGCTCGTGCGGTGGTGGCGGCGGGCCAGGCAGAACGACCGCTTCGAGCGCCGGTTCGAGCTGGCCTCGACCTACAACCGGCCCGACAGCAGTTTCGGCTTCTTCGACGAGAGTTCGGTCGGCGGTTCGCCGATGCCGATCATGGGCAACTTCCAGGAGATGCAGTTCGATCGCGTCAAGGTACCCGCGGCGCAACGGGCCGAGTCGGCAAACTGGATTCAGCAGCAGATCCGGCAGTTCGTTCTGCGCTACTTCATGCGCGTCAGCGACTTCCGGCAGCCGCAGGTGGTGGTCGACCGGGACTCGAAGGAACCGCCGGCTCTGCTCAAGCCGGTCAGCCTGTGCTCGGAGAAGCAGCCTTCGAAGATCGGTTTCGGCTTCACCCAGCACTACTACAAGCTGCGCGAAAGCGGCGAGATAGGCCGTTTCCCCGCCGAGGAGCAATCGCGCATCATCGACCTGCGCGAGCTAGGAGGGCGTTACGCGTGGATCGTCGTCAAGGTGAAGATCTTCAACTTCAGCTTCGCCTACCGTCCCTTCCCTGGCGGCCCCAGCTTGACCCTGCCGCTGGCCGAAGAGAGTTACCTGGTGCTGAGCCGGGATTTCATCCTCGACGAAGAGAAGCCCAGCGCCGGGGAACTCGGCCACTACGGGATCGGCTATTCCTTCCTCCCCTCGCCCAAGCCCGGCCTGCTGGCCTACGGCCCCGGACGCTTCGCGGCGGCGATCGAGCTGATCGACTTCCACGTCCACACCGACGGGCGGGTGCGCGTGTCGATGGCCTTCGTCGCCAACCGGCCGGAACGGATTCTCGACCTTCCGCTCAACCCCTTGATCTGGGGGCTGGATCTTTCCGACCTGGTGCTGCCGGAGGAGGCCGGACCGTTGCTTTGGTCGATGCGGCGAGCGCTGAGCTCGATGCCGCTATTCGGCGCCATGGTCGACCCGGTCTACGTCTCGCTCGACCTGGCCAACCTGGTGAGCGGTGGTCTCGCCTCGCGCGAGCTGTGTTGGGATCGGGAGACGCTCGAACTCGAATTCCTCGCCAAACACTTCATGCAGCACTACGAGACCGTCGTCGGCTCGCTCCAGACCTGGCGCCAGATTCCCGACTGGCTCGACGAGGCGGCGCTTCCCGAGTGGGTGAAACGGGGGCACAGTGGTTGATCCTGTGCGCGCGGTGGTTCTTTCAGGCGGCGGCGCCGACGGCGCCTACGAAGTCGGGGTGCTCAAGGCGCTGATCAACGGACGCTCACCGGCCAACGGCTTCTCGGCCCTCGATCCCGACATCTTCACCGGGACCTCGATCGGCTCCTTCAACTGCTCCTTCCTCGTCTCACAGTGGCACCAGTTCGGCCTGGCTTCGATCGGCAACCTGGAGAGCGTCTGGCTGGACAGGTTGGCGAGCACCGCGAGCGACTGTGGAAACGGTGCCTACCGGCTGCGTGCAAACCCGCTCGATCTGCTGAACCCGGGCTGTCTGATCGACGATCCGCTGAACCTCTTGCGCCGCTTCGCCGTCGATAGCGCCGAGGTCGGGTGGGAAGGTATCCGGCGATTCGCCCACCTGTTCTCCGACTACGACAGCGGGTTGGAGAGGGTTGTCGAGCTGTTCAACTTCTCTAGTTTCATCTCCCGTGAACCCTGGCAACGGACCATCCGCGATACGATCGATTTCGAGGCGATTCGCCGGTCCGAGAAAGTGCTGCGCATCATCGCCACCAACTGGGCGACGGGGGAGCTGAAGATCTTCGAGAACTTCGAGATGAGCGACACCCTGGGCCAGCGGGCGATCGAGGCTTCGAGCGCTGTACCGGGCTTCTTCCCGCCGGCCGATGTGGGGTCGCAACCGTTCGTCGACGGTAGCGTCTTGTTGAATACGCCGTTGACCCCCGCCATCCATGCGGGGGGGACGGAGATCTACATCGTCTACCTCGACCCCGATATCCGCTCACTGCCGCTGGCGGACGAAGAGAACACTCTGGAGACCCTGTACAGGATGCAGCAGATCGGCTGGGCGTCGAGCGTCAAGTCGGACCTTGACGCGGCTCGCCGGATCAACGAAGTCCTACGCTTCGTGGGGCGGGAAGCCACCAGCCGGGAGCCGACCGACTCCGCCCTACGCCAGTTCGTCCAGCGCTATGCACGGTTCAAGCCGCTGGTGGTGCACCGGTTCTTCCCCCGCGAAGCGCTCAGCGGAACGCTCGGCCTGCTCAATCTCAAGAAAGAGCGGCTCGAGTTCTTGATCCGGCGGGGCTTCGAGGACGCGGTCGAGCATGACTGTGAGAGGTCGGGCTGTCTGCTAGTCGATCGCTCGGCCATTTCGCCAGAGACCACGAGGAGCTTGTGATGAGTACGCCAGAGCCAGCAGAGCCACGCGCCGGCGCGCCCTCAACGCCGTCGCTGAGTCCGCCCGAGGGCTCCCTACCGGACCTCAATGCCGAGACCTACCCGGTGGAGGAGGTGCAGACACTGCTCGATCGAGCGGCCTATTTCAGCCTTCTGGCCCAACCCGACCTCGAGTATGCCAAGAGGGTTCCGCTGATCCCGGATCAGTCCTCCGGGCCGAGCCGGGAGCAGGGTAGAGAAGGGCTGATCATCGCCGCGGATCTGCACGGCTTGGCGACACGTTTTGGCGCGACGGCCGAGCCGTCAGCCGATACTGTCGTCGGTGAGCCGGTGGCGCGCTACCTTTCCCGCTTCCTATTCGCTCCGGCGGACTTCGGCTGGCAGCCCGGCCGCCATCCACCGGCGACCCGCTTTGACCCCACTCGCGAACAAGACTTCGTTCTCTACGGCGACCGGATCGCCTTCGGAGAAGACGAACGCCATGGCTTCTTCGGCTACGGCGTGGGCAAGACCTTTCCGCTGACCATCCAGGGAGAACCCCGGCTGCTGGTCGGCGCCGTCGGCAATGTTACCCAGGGCTTCGGCAAGTTCCGCGGTCTGGAGGGTGTCTATTCCTTGAATGGGGTGCTGACGGCAGAGCTCGGCTTCGCTGGAAGTTGGCTCTGTCGCATGGTCGATCCGCAAGGACGGTTCCACTCGCAAGAGCCGCTTGCCGAGTTGGTTCCCGAACTTGCCTCCGCGGGGCAACGAGGACGCGCCGAGGCTGGTGCCTCCTATCTCGTCCTGTCCGGCCGCAAACCGAGCCCACCACCGCCAACCCGATACGGGCCACCGCCGGGCGGAGGCCCCGGCCGGGTCACCCTGTTGACCACCGCGAGAATGACCTCGACGCGCCCGCTGCTGGCCTTGACCGGGGCCGGAGGGCTGCGCACCGCGCTGGAGGAGGGCGAGACGGTCGGTGAACTGGATGCCCGGATCACGCTGGACCTGGCCGCAGCGCCGGGAACGGCGCAGCGGCCGAACCCGTTTGCCACCCACAACTTGTATCGCTTTACCACGGCCGAGGGGCGGCGGCTGGGTACGGTCACCGCAGAGATCCTTCTCGGGCGATCCTTCGATCTTGCCTTTGCGTCGGCTCCCGGGCTGAAGGCCCTTCGCTTCGGTGGCTTCGGTCGGGTGACGGAGGGTACCGGGATCTTCGAGGGCGCCGAGGGCTTGGTTTCGATCAATTCGGCGGTCGGACTCGCTCCGCACGCGTTGTCGATGCTGCATGTTATGCGCCTCACTCATCCGCCGCGGCCCGCCGCGGCGCCGGGTGGGGGCGGTGTGGAGCGCCCGCGCTCCGCCGCAGCACCACGGGCGACGAGGAACAACTCAGGAGGTAAAACCATGGTCGGGACAGTCCACGAACACGACCTTGTGCTGCGGACCGGAGAACGGATGCACTACCGCGAGGCGGGGTCGCCAGACGGTCGGCCGATTCTGCTGCTGCACGGCAACCCCGGGTACTCGCTGGCTTGGAACCCGGTGATGGAGAGGCTGGCCGACTTGGGGCGGCTGATCGCTCCCGACCTGATCGGTTTCGGTGACTCACAGAAGACCGACACACCGCCCTCCTTCTACCACCACGCGGAGTTCGTCGACCAGTTTGTCGAAGGGCTGGGGCTGCGCGATATGACCCTCTTCATCCAGGACTGGGGGGGCGCCATCGGCTTCGACCACGCGGTGCGCCACCAGGAGAACATCCGCGCCATCGCCTTCTTCGAGGCGATCCTCAAACCGTACGAGAGTTGGGAGAGTTTTCCCCAGCAGATCGACCCGGCCAAGATCGCTCAAGGCGATCCGCAACAGAGCAAGTCGGCTCTGGCCCGGCAGAAGTTCCAGGAGTTTCGCCAAGATCCTCGCATCGGCGGCAAGGGGTGGGAGCAGATCACCGCCGGCAACATCTTCGTCAAGATCTTCATGGGGCCGCTGCTCGGCCACCCGTTCGATCCACGGCAGATTCCCGAGCCGGAAAAAGACCCAGTGCTGGGCCCCTTGCTGGCACCCTACTTCCGTCCCTTCCCGACGATTTGGTCGCGCAATTCAATCTGGCGATTGGCCCGGGAGATCCCCATTGCCGGAGAGCCGGCCGATGTCACCGTCAGCGTGCGCCACTACAGCGAGGTACTGGCCGGGTGGGAGGTGCCCAAACTGTTGATCTATTCCAACAGCGGACCGACCCTCAAGGAGGAGCACGCCGAGTGGGTGCGGCGCAACTGGTCGCGGAACCTCACCGTTCGCAACCTGGATCAGATTCCCGGGGTCGAGGTTGTCGAAGGCACACACTTCCTGCAACAAACCCATCCCGACCAGATCTCGGACCTCTTCAGGGAATGGTACTCGCGGCTGGGCTAGTTGCCCGCGATTGAAGACAAGGAGTTCACAATGACCATGGATCAGCGTCTCGCGGAAATCATCGAATCGGCGTCGAAGACCGTTCACCACGCTCTGCAAATGGAGGCCCCCGGGGGTGGCCTCGTGCTGGCGGCGAAGCAGGCGGGGGATCGGCCGGTGATGGCCTGTCGCTCTCCCGCCATGGCGACCATCCGGCAAGGCATCGACGGGCGCCTGCACTTCGTGGTGAGCGGTCCTCTGGAGAGTCTCACCGGCGAGGCGGTGGGCCATTTTCGCGGCGTCTTTCAGGCCAAGATCTTTTCCAAGACGGACCTGTTCGACTATCCCGACCCGCCCAGCCGGCCGTTTGATCGGCCCTGGAGCGCCGGGGAAGCCGAGTCGCCCAAGGCGCTCAACCCCACCAAGTCCGAGTGGACCTTCGACCGGCTGGGTCACCGGGTCACGGGCTCGGGGTATGGCATGGCCCGCATTGCTATCGAACCGTTCGCCGGTAGCCACTTCTGGCTTTCCGCGACCTCCTTTCTGTGGGGGCACAGCGGCTCCGGAGTGGCCGACCATCTCGGTCAGGCGGCGACGCTGGCCACGGCGACCTTCCCGTCGACGCCCTCCCTGGTGGATGGAGTGTCGTTCCCTATCCAGCTGTACCACTATCTGACGCTGAGCCCCATCAGCGACTGAACCTGTAGGGAGAGACCGCGATGCGACAGCTCCTCAAGTCGGCTATTAGCTTCTCCTGGTCGCTCTCCATGCTCGGCGTCCAGCAGATGGTTCGCATCCTCGATCCGAGGAAGGAGGATCCGAGCGACCCTCCGGCACCGCCTCGTGGGATCGGTGCGGGTCACCCCGGAGCCTCTCCGCCCGGCGCATCTTCCTCCTCATCGCCGACCGCCAGGCCCGCCAGTTCGGTGCCGCCAGCAGGACCGCCTGCGGCACCGTCGGAGGCTGCACCGGTGAAACTGGCTCCGCCGCCCTCGCCCCGCGAACTGCTGCGACCTTCGGGAACGGTCGACTCGGGGCGGCTCGATGTTTCACGCTTCGCCGTCATCGGCGGCGGCCTAGCCGCGGGCGCCAGCGGCTTTGGAACCAGCGCCACCGGTCAGCGCTGGAGCTTCCCGGCCCAGCTGGCTCACCGCATGGGGACTCGCTTGCGCCAACCGCTCATTCAACCGCCGGGCATCGGCAACCCGCCGGGGTTGGCTGAACTCCCGGTCCGGCTGCCGGCGCTGGCGCAGACGACGGTGGTCGAAGAGGGGGTCTCCGCGCCGCTGCCGGGCAACCTCAGCATTCCCGGCTTTCGCCTCGCCGATGCCGCCGGCCTACGCGCCGAGATGCCGTTGGTGCGGCAGGAGGACAGCCGGCAAAGTGCCGCCAATCTGATCCTGGCCATGCCCTGTTTGGCACAGGGCGAGGAGGAGACTGAGTTGCCTACGCAGCTGGAAGCGGCGGTGAGCCAGCGGCCGACCTTGACTCTGGTCGCTCTGGGGTATCAGGATCTCCTCGAAGCCGCGCTGGAGACGGGGCCAGAGGCTCTGGCCTCCGCCGGCGAGGTAGACCAGGCCGTTCGGTTTATTCTCCAGGCGCTGACCGAAGCGGGGTCGCAGATCGTTGTCGCCACCATTCCCGATCCGTTCGATACGCCGGCCTGCACCTCTCGCGAAGAGGCGGCTCGAACCCTGCGCACGACGCCGGAACTGCTCGGCCAGCTGTTCGGTGTCGAAGCGGAGGATCGTCTCACCTGCGCCGGCCTCCACGACCTGGCCTACCGGCTACTCGGCGGCGCCTCCTCGATCCGGCCCCAGCGGTGGCTGATCCCGGCCGAGCAAGCCGATCAACTACGCTGCCGGCTGGAGGAGATCAACGGAGTGATCCGCCGCCTAGCCCAGGACAACGGTGCTCTGGTGTTCGATCTGCACGATCTCTGGCGCCGAGTTCGCAGGCAGGGTATCCGCTGCGCTGGTCGCACCCTCACCGCGGACTACTTCGGGGGCTTCTACGACCTGGGCGGGTACTACCCTGGGGCGACGGGTCATTCGGTGATCGCTAACGATCTTCTCGGCTTGCTCAACACTCAGTTCGGCGCCCAGTTCGAGGCGATCGATCTGGCGCGAGTCGCGGAGCAGGACCCGGTGGCCGACTATGCCAGCGCCAGCGGCGAAATTTGGCGCCAGTCGCCGGCCGCGTCGGCAGTGGCGATGCAACCCCCGATGCGCCCCCCGATGCAACCCAGCCCCGTGAGCCTGGCGCCGGCCGCCGGGGAGGTGGTCACCTCGTCGCCGGATTGGCAGTTCGAACTGCCGCCGGGTCTGGTGCAGGAGTTACCGCTGGCCCGAGAGGCCAGCTACTACGGCGATGCCATTCGAGTGGTCGATTGCACCGATCCTCGCGACCGCCAGTGGGGTAGCTGCGCCGGAGTTCTCTTCGGCGGCCTCGCCTTGTTCGACAGCCATCTCGAGGGGCGGTTGCGCTTGCGCTTCTCGCCGCCTAACAACGACGTCACCCGCTTTGAAGTCTCTATCGTCGAGGGAGCGCGCGGCGAGGACAGCGTCCTTGCCGCTCCCTGGCTCTTTCGCTGGCCGGTTCACGGTGGCCGGGTCGAAGATGGCCCCGGGGTTGTCTCCTCCGGCAAGCTCAATCTGGTAACCGGCGAGGTGAGCAACCTCGACCTGCGAGTCCGTTTTCTCAACTCGGCTCTCTTCGCCTTGTTGCGGGTTAACCCGAACTTTCCCACCCAGCCCATCGCCTTTCCCGGCGCCTACGGATCGGCCAGCGGTCGTTTCGAGCAGCGCGAAGACGGGCTGCTCGACTTCACCTTCACCGGTACCACCTTCATTCCGCTCGGCGCCGAGCTGGGAGGGGATCCGGTCCGTTGGGCCTTGCCGTTTACCGGGCCCGAGCAACGCTTCGCCTCGATCCCAGCGAGAGGGTTGGCCCTCCACCCGCACCTCCACCTGTCGACCCGCGAAGAGGCCACGAGTTCGCAGAAGCGGGCTGCGCCCACGCTGCCGACCAACACGGTTCACCAGTACACTCTGTTCAGCCACAACAGCGCTTTCGGTGACGTCTTCGGTCTTGAGATTCCCGAACTCGGCGGCCCTGCCACCGGGCGGTCGCACGTCGCTGGGCGGCTGCAGATCCAATTCGGCGAGCCCTTTGGCCGGTCGCAGTCCATCGCCATCTCCTCGCTGCCGCCGGGAGGTCTGATGATCGCCCGGGAACCGTTGCCTCTCGACGCCGATTTCCCCGGTCGCCTAGCTCCCGGCCTGCTGGGTCACAACGAACTGCTGCGATTCCCCTTGCGCAGTTACTACCTGGATGCCGTGGAGTTGATCGACGACCCCTTCGATCTTGCTGTCGGTGCCATCGATTTGGACACCGGCGAGGTTCGTCACGGGCTGCTGCATCGCGGCCTGATCGGCCAGAACCTCTTCTACGCCTTGCTGCGGGTCGAGCCACGAACGCCGAGGTCCTCCTTCTTCTTCCATGGGCCGGCTAGCCTCGAAGGGTCGCAAGACTACTCGGTCTACCGTTTCCGGGGCGAGGTCATGGTGCCCTATCCGGAAGGGTTTGCCTTCCCGGCTCCGGACCTTGCCAGCGGCTACGCCGCCGGGCCGAACTCGCGGCTCGATCCCTACTTTTGGCTTCGTGCGATTCGCGATCAACAACCCTCGGGTGAGGGGTTGCAGAGCGAGGGGCGCGAGGTGCGCGCCTCGACCGGCGAGATCTTTACCTATCGCTTGTCGATCCCCGGCAACAAGGGCGGTGGCTACTTCGACTACACCAATCACAGTCGGGGTGGCACCTTCCGCATGAGCCATCTGCTGTGGCGTTGCCTGCAGCGAAGCTCGGCGGATGGGGGCGACGCCGGGCGCGCCGACACGATGAGCGCCGACACGGTGAGCTTCACCGCTGTCGGAAGGTGGAGCCTGGACGACTCCGGCCAGCTACACACGGCGGCGGTTCATCTCTCCACCAACCCGCGGGCACCCTACGTCAGCATTTTGATCGACGGCGGAGCGGTCTCCAACGTCAATACCAAACCGGCCCGCGAGGAGGATGCCCTGCCTTGAGATCACTCCTTCCAGGCGCACCAGGCGCGGATCACCGCTTCGAGTTCGCCTTGACTTTGCTCGACCTCCTCAAGGTCCTTGAAGCGCATCGTTCGCACCAGCCTGCCATCGCCCTGCAAGCGCGTGTGTTCTCCCGGAATCTCGGCACCGCGGTGAAACATTAGGCTAACGAACTTCTTCGCCGGGCTGAAGCTGGCGATGTTGCCTCGGAAGGCGAAGGTCGGCGTCTTCCACTTGATCGATTCCTCGATGCGCGG
Organism: Acidobacteriota bacterium; assembly: GCA_024277255.1. GTDB lineage: Bacteria > Acidobacteriota > Thermoanaerobaculia > Multivoradales > SZUA-115 > SZUA-115. The sequence goes on from JAJRVQ010000107.1 coordinate 52,668, forward strand.
ATCCGTAGCGAGGATGATCTGCCGTACGCGCTGCATGGCCTCCTTGTGAGGTAGGTCGCAGCTCTTGAACCAATCGTCAACGGGTGCATCTGTCTTTGTCATGGCCATACCTCCGGAGGATCGGTTGCGATAAGGGTTCATACCATCTGGACACGAAGGCGTGCCCTCACGCCTGGCGCCGGTGCTCTGCGGCGAGCGAACGAGCGCGGCTCAGAAGAAGAGGCGAACGTGCGCGCGTATCTGTAATCACGTTCACGATAAAGATGGTTGAGCCTACCATGCCACCTTTGAACTGGCGGTGGAGGAGCGCCGGTTGTTACAGATCTGCCTACAGAAACGTGGGCAAGAAAGGCAAGGACAGCTTCGCCCTTCACGCAACTACACCGGATCGGTCGCCAGCAACACCGAGCGGCTGAGGCTGTCGTCGCGTAGGAGATAGGCAGCCTCGATACCGGCTCGGAATAGGTACCACCTTTGTGTGGACAGCGCCCGCGAGCCCTCCGCAGCCCGGCCGCGGTCAGTCCACGAACTCGAAGGCCACCTGCTGATGGCCAAAGCGAATGCGGTAGGTGGAGAAGTCGCGGCGATCGAGGCTGAAGATTTTTTGGGTTGGCAACCGTTCCGCCGTGACCACCAGAGAGGCATCGGCGAGGTCCATGGGTAGGTTCGAGTATATCTCCATAAGCTCGAAGGCCCGTCTGAGGTCGCGTTCGTCCAGAGGCCGCACCACAGCGCCGCCGGCGAGGAGGAACTGGCGCAAGCGAATCGACCCCACGCTCTCAGGGGAGAGGATATGGAAGGCCTCGGTCAGGATAGGTGCTGTGGTTACTAGGACTTGCCGATGCTTCTCCAGGGTTGCACGGCAGGCGGCGTGATGCGCATCTCGGGGCTCGAAGAGAGCAATGATGGGCCCAGTATCGAGCAGAATCATCGTGCGTACTAACGCCTGCTTCGTTTCAATATCGCCTCGCGAGCTGCTTGGCGACTGTCGTCTGCCGCTCCTGAAGCGTACCCGCCGGGCCCTAGGTCGAGCTGGCTATACACCTGCCAGGCGCTGGTGGTGCCTTCGCTGTGGTGCAGACTGTCCAGAGCGCGGAGGCCACCCTTGAGAAGCTCTGAAATGGACTGCCCCGTACTCTTGCGCAGTCGACCGAGGATCGCCTCTTCGGTCTCGTCTAGTCGAATGGTCCTGATGCTCATGGGAAGCTACCTCCTCGTGTATTACGAAGTGTAATACAAAGGCCATCAATCTGGCCACCCCCTGCAAGTGACTGCCGGTTCAGGAGGGCACTCTAGGTTGTGGGAACACCTCCCACCGGATCGGTCGCCAGCAACACCGAGCGGATGAGGCTGTCGTCGCGCAGGTGTTTGATCTCGGCGTAGGCGGTGGAGGTGGCCATCTTGAGCATGTGGCCGCGGGTCGGGTAGCGCACGAGTAGGACGAGGTCCCAATCGTTGTCGTCGGTTCCGATGACCAACTCGGCGCCGCGACCCATGTAGACCACCTCGCCGCCGACTCCGGCGAGCAGCGGCGCGACGGCCTGGGTGTAGCGGAGATAGCTCTCCTGGCCGCCGTCGGCCTTGAAGCGGATCAGGTTGAGCATGACGACAGGGCCGTCGCCGGCGCGCTCGGCGAAGGCTTGCATCTGGGCGGGGTTGGGTTGTTCGTTCATGGGTCGATTCTACTGCGCGGAGTCTGCCGCCTCGCGGAGCTTCACTGCGCCTCGCCAAGGCCGCGGAGAGCCGCCCGCGATGGCGCCGTTGTTTCTCGTAGAGCTCTGTTGTATGTTGCGTTGACATATTCGCTCCGGGCGATTCTGCCTCAGCTTCATGCCGGTGCAGGTGCCCGAAACCGCCAGAGACTCCACGGAGAACCCCCCGCCATGCACCGATCCGCCATTCCGAAGACCTCGACCCTCGTGCTCCTCGCCGGCTTGGCCCTCGTGGCTCCTCGCGCCGCCTCTCCTGGGATCCTCGCTTGCTCGCAGGATCTCACCTGCCAGGTACTCTCCTGCCGCGCGCCGGCCAGCGGGGCACCGGTGCAGCTCTGGGGCGAGTTGCAGCCGGTCGATCTCGGGCGGCTGCCGGGCCAGCGCGATAGCACCGACTGGAACGAGTTCCAGGGGCCGTACAGCAATCTGGCGCCGCACTGGATGTCGATCGACATGGAGAATGGCTGGCTCTTCGCGGCGCTCAATTTCGGCCTAGAGATCTGGGATGCGCGCGGCCCGCTCGCCGCGGAGCCTGCACTCAAGCGGTCGCTGGGGAGCGCTAGCTTCCCGGTGCACCTACCGCCCGGCGTGCATGGCTCCAACCCGATCAACGATGTCGATGCGCCGCCGGGCCACGACGCTCTGGTGGCGCTCAGTGCGACCAACCAGGTCGGGCTGGCGGTCTTCAATGCGGCGATCAAGGCGAGCCCCCGCGCGGTCTACGGTGACCACGGCAAAGACGGCGTCGCCGTCTACGCCACCACCTTGGGCCAGCGCCACTACGCCTTCATGGCTACGGCGCAGCACGGCCTGCTCGCCTACGACCTCAGCGCCGCCGAGAACAACCTCTCGCCCTGCGTCGAGATCACGCCAGGCCAGCAAGGGTGCGGGGTCTATCTCGGCAAGGTGGGCAGCCGCAACCTGGTGCAGTATGTGGACGGCGCCGGCTCCTACGTGGCGCTTTCGTCGGGCAACTTCGACCGCGGCTTGGAGATTTGGGATGTGAGCGATCCGGCCAACCCGGTGCTGAAGATCGACGCTCTCGGCTCACTCTTGGGGGTCCACGGCGTGACCCTCTGGCAACGGCAGGGGCGCACCTACCTGGCGGTTCGAGTCCAGCACTCCGATGCGATGCAGGCTCGGATCTACGATCTCACCTGCTTGGACACCGGTTGCACCAGCTTGGGAGCGCCGCTGTGGACGGCCGCTCTGAGCCTGGGGGGCAAGGAGTATTTCGTCACCCATTCGGTGGCGGCCGGCGGCCGAGATTTCCTCTACTTCGGCAACGAGAACCGGTGCGCCCAAGGGCTGCAAAACGAGTGGCTCTTCGACGTCACCAACCCGGCCCAAGCGCGCGACGTCACCCCGCCCCCGGCGCTGGTCAACGGAGAACTCACCGGCTACTGGGGCTGGTACTACCGCCGCAACCCCACCGGCTTCAACCGCGTCACCCCCCGCGTCGGCCTCTTCGGCGGCAAGTACTTCTACCGCGCCGCCTACAGCCTCCTTGACATCCACGAACTCGCCACCGGTGACCTCTTCCACGACGGGTTCGAGAGCGGGAACTTGGCGGGGTGGTCGGCGGTGGTGCCGTAGCAAGATCGGGTCCTGGCTCAGTTTGACGGCGGGACCCACCGCGGTCGGTGTCCCATGCCCGTCCTCGCTGCGCTGCGGGCGGAAATGGGAGCCCTCCGCCCGCTACCCACCGTCAAACTGAGCCACTACCCAAGATCGATAGCAATTCTTAGTCCGGCAGTGTCTGATACTCTCAGAGTTCATATCGCGGATTATTGCTCTCCTGTCTTGGCTAGGAGTGAGGAGGTTTCGATGTCGAGAATCGCGCTGGCGGAGATGGTCGAGCAGCTCCGGGAGGAGTTGGCAGTTGCTGCCAAGGCCGGAAAAGGCAAGGAGATTGGCTTCGAGGTGGGCGAGGTGGTCCTGGAAGCCCAGTTCGAGGTTGCGCGCGAAGGCGGCGGCAGCGGTGGCCTCAAGTTTTGGTTGGTGGAGGCGGGAGTTTCCGGGAAGGTGACTTCGGGGAGTACCCAGACCATTTCGGTGAAGCTGCGGCCCGAGCTTCGGAGTGGTGGATCGGTGAAGCTTAGCCGTTGATCCACCGAGTATTGAGGGGTGAATTGAGACTTCGGTGTGGTGTTTGGGGCTTTCGGGTAGGCCCCACTTGGCGAAAGCCAGATGGAGGGCAATGGGAGTGATGAGTTCATGGAGCTGACGCGATTCGTCCGCGTCGTCGTCGAGTGTGACGGTGAGGTTGGAGGCGGTACCGGCTACCTCTTGCACGGCGATCGAGTGCTGACCGCGCGCCATGTGGTGGAGGATGCGAAGAGCATCTCCGTGGAGTACAGCGACGAGCTTGGCTCCGGTCCCGTCTACAGCACCCCGGCTAGGGTCTGCTGGAAGGGGCCGGGGGCGTTGGACGTAGCGGTGCTTAGCATCGACACCTCACTGAGAATCGCTCGCCAGGTGCTGGGCCCGGCGGTCTTGGCTAGCGATCAGCCTTGGCGTTCCAGGGGGTGGTCCGTTGCGGCAGGCAGTTCCTCACCACCAGCCAAGGCTACGGTGGTTGAGGCTATGTCGGGGCTCCGTGGAGAGGCCTATCAATTTATCGAAGGGGCACAAAGCCTTGAGCTAGAGGTCAAGGCGCCTCCCACTGATGCCAAGAAGTGGTTTGGTATCTCTGGTGCGCCAGTCTTCTGTGGCGATCAGTTGGTCGCCGTCATTGGGGATGCTGAAGAAGTCTTCATGGGTGGCCGCCTCAAGGCGGTGCCGATTGCCGCGTTATGGGAGGTTGATGGCTTTCGCGAGCACATCGGTCTCGGCGGGGATCGTGAGAAGTTGCGAGCGCAGAGGAAGCAAGAGCTGATCGCGGATGTGACTAGGATTCTGGAGAAGAATAATGCGGCCGCCTCAGCTCTAGCCAATACAGCGCAGTTGGAGGAGGTTCGCCGCATCGATGGCGACGGAGGATTAGCCAAGGAACTTTGCACAACAGTGCCGTGGCGAGAGCTGGCCACAATTCTAGACCGGGCTCACGACAGGGAAAACGAACGTGGTGGGCGCCAAGCGGCTGCGGCCGCGGATGCCATCAGGCGGCTGGCGCTACGAGTCGTGCCCGAGGTGTACGCTTCGACCGAGCTACACCTCACGTCAGATAGCGAGGGTGGTGGGTTTGTACGGCTTCCGGCTGCAACTGCCACCATGGCCGAGCTCGCGATGGCCGCCTACGACGGTAGGCCCCTCGCATTCCAGGAGGTGAAGTCGAGGCAGCACTACCCCTCCGGTCTGTCTTCTTTCTCCCTCTTCGAAAGCTCGTCAGAAAGTAGCATCGACGTCGGTCAAGCCGAAGGATTCCGCCAGTGGTTGCTCTTGCTGGCGCAGTGGTTGAACGTCGAGGAGAACCAGCTAGCATTCGCCAGCCGCCCGGAGCAGCTAGAGGAGCTTGTCGCTCTGGTAAACCTCCAACTCCAACGCGATCTGGTTTTCAGAGAGCCGCGGCGCTATTTCCTCTTTTCACAGGAGTTCTTGAAGAAGAATGGCCCTCTCCTTGCCCAGATTCGCGACAAGATTAGGGAAGTCCGTCTCGTTCCCTTGCAGACTAGCCTCTCCAGGGCCGCCGAACTGTCCAGCTGTGCTCCTATCCTGAACATCCTGTTCCGATCCCTGCAGAAGAAGAGGAGAGATTCATGAGTTACCTCGAGTTCTCACCCGGTTTCGTCCAGGAGCTTGCCGCCTATGGGACGTTACCGGCCTCAGTGCATGTCTTCGATGTTGGCTCCATTGAAGCGATCAACGCCGCGCTAGCGGCTCGGCGCCCCCTCTTGGTGCGGGGCGAACCGGGAACCGGCAAGAGTCAGCTCGCCCGTGCCGCGGCGGCGGCTCTGGGCCGAGCGTTGCTCTCGTTCACCGCCGATGCTCGCACCGAGGCGCGAGAGCTGAAATTCACCGTCGATACGGTCGCCAGGTTGGCGGAAGCGCAGATTCTCGGCCACTTGCCCAGGGAAGAGGGGTTCGATGCTCGCGAGCATCTAGCGGAGATTCGTTTCACCAGCCCCGGCCCCCTCTGGTGGCTATTCGACTGGCTAGACGCTCAGCGCCAGGCGGATTTTGCCTTGGGAGCGGGGCGGTGGACCCCGCCGTGGACTCCCGATGGTGAACCACCGGCGCAGGGTGCCGTGCTCTTGCTCGATGAGATCGACAAGGCCGATCCCGCCGTGCCGAACGGCCTGTTGGAGGCCCTGGACCAGGGGCAGTTCAAGAGGCCAGACGGTAGGGTCATTTTCGCCAAGAGTTCGGCTCCGGCTCCGCTCGTGGTGGTCACCACAAACGAGGAACGGGCCCTTCCCGATGCCTTCGTGCGCCGCTGCCTGGTGTTGCAACTCGGCTGGCCCTCGGACCCCACCGAACTGGTGAAAAAGTTCATGGCCCGAGGTCGCGCCCATTTCGCATCGGTGGAGGAGGAAGTCTTGCGCGCCGCCGCCGAAATGGTGGCGGAGGACCGGGCGCAGATCGCGCGGCGCGGGGTCTGCCCACCCGGCGGCGCGGAGTATCTCGACCTGCTGCGGGCTGTCGCGGTGCGCTGGCCGGGGGACGCGGAACGGCAGGCGGCGGCCTTGGGGCGCATTCGTGCCTTTGCTCTTCGCAAGCATCCCGAAGCCTCCGCTTGGTGATGTCGCGGTGAACCGGTTTTGCGGTGATCCTGGCGCGGGCGGTCCCTTCTTGGATCGTGGTGCCACCGGTCGGGCTGACTTGCTGTGGGCCCTGGATCGGACGGACGAACCGGGCCTTGAGGCGATGGCCCGAGTGCTCGGGTATGAAGCCAAGAAGGAAGAGGCTCGACCGGAGACCGAGCCCACTGGGGACGACTCCGAGGCAGGGCTGCCACAGTGGTCGGCTGGCCCCGACCACGAGGTGGCTCCGGTTCCCTTCTGGCGCCTTGAAGAGATCGAGTTTCGCGACAGCGAGCCCGTGACCGAGCCCGCACCGGAGCCACCCTCCTCCTCGGAGCCTATCGGGCCCGAAGGGTTGGGCCGGCTAGCTGGTGAACCGCCGCGACCGGTGCCGCTCGTCTCGTCGGCACGGCTGTGGCCGGTCTTGCGCCAGCGGCTCAGCTCGTCGGTCCCCAGCCGGGTGGTCGATGTGGAAGCCTTGGCCGACCTGTGGAGCCGGGGGCGCGAGGTCCGTCATGTTCCCTTTCGGCCGCTGGCGGCTTGGGCGCCGAGAATTACCGTCTTGGTGGACCGGAGCCTCCGCTCAATCCCCTTCTGGGACGATCAGGGCCACTGGTTGCGCCAACTGCGGCGCCATCTCGGCCGAGCGAGCCTCCGTGAAGTAACTCGCGTGGAGGGCTACTCGCTGCTCTGGCGCGATGGCCGCCACCGCTATCGCCACCTTCCGGTGCGGGCCGAGGAACCGGTTCTCGCCCTCAGCGACCTTGGTTTCCTGGCCGCCTCACCGGTTCGCGAGGACTGGTGGTCGTTGGGCCAAGAGCTGCGACGCTCGGGAGTTCGTTGCCACGCGCTGGTGGCGTGCCCCCGTGGCCGCTGGGATACCCGGCTCGCCAACCTTTGGAGCGCCGTGGAGTGGGAGCAGCCTCGGCGCACCTCCCGCTCTTTCCAAGAACTGGATGAGCCGGCTCTTCGCGACCGTTGCGAGCGGTTGTTGGTCTTGTTGTCGTTCGCCGCGCGGGTGGAACCGGCACTCCTGCGCGCGATTCGGCGCCTCCTGCCGGCCACGGATGCGGATGTAGCCACCGAAGCCGACGTGTGGCATCACCCCGCGATGGGGGCCGGGTTCTCCAAGAGCGTGAGCCTGTCGGCTGAAGCACGGCGAGAGTTCCAGCCTCGCTTCGCGGCGCTTCCCGACGAACTCAAGTGCAGGGTCGTCGCCACCCTGCGCGCCCAGCGCGCTGGCCAACCGGTGGAGAGGTGGCTCGATGAGGTCTTGGCTCTCGATACGGCGGCCCGACTGCCGGAAGGGGCGTTGCAGCCGGATGAGATGGAAGCGGCGCGCTCCCTGTGGAGCCGAGTCGCCGAGACGCTGGGAGGTGCGCTCGAACCGTCCCGCCGGGTGGCGGCGGCACTCAAACGCTACACCGTCCACGCGATCCGCAATCGCCAACCCAAGGCGGTGTGGGGGGAGGCTAGCCTGGCCTCGCACCTGTGGCGAGCCTGGTCGGCAGCCTGGGATGGGGAAGGCGACCCACCGTTGCCGCGGGGTGTCTATCCCGAGGTATGGGGCGAGAGCGGCCAGAGTGTGCGCCGCTGGCAGTTGCGCCAAGTCGGAGCCTCCCTCCGCCCGGTGCTAGAGGCCGGCCAGATGGCTCCCGGCAGCCCCGTGCTGGAGGTCGAATCGGCCAATGACCGGTTGGGCTGGCGGCCACGGGGCGCTCCCTTGGCTGCCCCCTATCCGATCGAAGAAGAAGCCGAGCTTCCCCTTCCAGCGGCCACGGCGTTGAGGCTGGAGACGGATCGCACCTCTGCCCTGATTCGCCGGCTGGAGCGGCCCGGCTGGGCGACGGCAATCGGCCGGGATCGATTCGGCCTTTGGACCGCATTCGAGGTGGAGGGTGTTGAACAGCGGCTACGCTGGATACCTCCTGGCCGGTTTTGGATGGGCTCGCCCGAGGGCGAAGCCGGGCGCTGGGAGGACGAAGGCCCTCGGCACCTGGTGACCCTTTCCCGTGGCTATTGGCTCGCCGACACCGCCTGCACCCAGCAACTTTGGGAAGTGGTGATGGGCGAGAATCCTAGCCGATTCCAGTCCCCGAGCCGCCCGGTGGAGCAGGTGAGTTGGGAGGATTGTCAGACCTTCCTTGCTACGCTGAACCGCCGTGTGGAGGGGCTGGATGTTCGCCTTCCGACCGAAGCGGAGTGGGAGTATGGCTGCCGTTCAGGAACCGAGACCGCGACCTATGCGGGGGATCTGGAGATTCGGGGTGCCCACGATGCGCCAGTGCTGGATGCGATCGCCTGGTATGGGGGTAACAGTGGCGAGAAATTCGATCTAGAAGACGGTGTGGACTCCAGCGAGTGGCCCGAGAAGCAGTATCCGCACCGGCGGGCCGGCACCCATCCGGTGGCTCAGAAGGAGGCGAACCGCTGGGGCCTCTACGATTCTCTGGGCAATGTCGAAGAGTGGTGCTCGGATTGGTTCGGTAGCTACGAAGGTGAAGAGGTCGTGGACCCACAGGGCCCTGAGACGGGCTCGGGCCGGGTGATCCGTGGCGGCTCGTGGAGCGCCCGCGCGCGCGGCGTGCGGGCGGCGTTTCGCCTCCGCTACGGCCCGTCGATTCGTTGGAACTCCCTTGGCTTCCGCCTTGCCCGAGGTCCGTCTGCGCTCCAGTCGAGGGCGGAGCCCAAGAACGCGGAGCGTTCCGGGGAAGCTCGGCGGGAGTGATACCCATGGACTCTCACCCTCTACAGCAAGGCAACCCCCCAGACTGGGCTTCGGCCTGGGGGCAGGATCGGTTTGGGGTGTTCGTGGCTTTCAGCGTGGAAAGAGTGGAGCAGCGAATGCGCTGGATACCTCCGGGCCGGTTTCAGATGGGCTCTCCGAATGAGGAAGAGGGGCGAGATACCGACGAGTCTCGCCATTGGGTGACCTTGACCCGTGGCTATTGGCTCGCCGACACCCCGTGTACCCAGGCGCTTTGGGAAGTGGTGATGGGCGAGAATCCCAGCCGATTCAAGTCCCCGGACCGTCCGGTGGAGCAGGTGAGCTGGGAGGATTGTCAGACCTTCCTTGCTGAGTTGAAGCGTCGTGTTGAGGGGCTGGATATTCGCCTTCCAACGGAAGCGGAGTGGGAGTATGGCTGCCGCTCAGGAACCGAGACCGCGACCTATGCTGGGGATTTGGATATTCGGGGCGTCAGGGATGCGCGAGTGTTGGATGCGATCGCCTGGTATGGGGGCAACAGCGGTGAGGATTTTGAGTTGGAGGATGGTGCTGACTCCAGCGAGTGGTCAGAACAGCAGTATACTCACCGGCGGGCCGGCACCCATCCGGTGGCTCAAAAGGAGGCGAACCCCTGGGGCCTCTACGATTCACTCGGCAATGTCTATGAGTGGTGCTCGGATTGGTTCGGTAGCTACGAGGGTGCAGAGGTCGTTGACCCACAAGGTCCTGAGACGGGCTCGAGCCGGGTGATCCGTGGCGGCTCGTGGCACGGCTTCGCGCGCCGTGTGCGCGCCGCGTATCGTTTCCGCTACACCCCGTCGTTTCGCTGGACCCACCTTGGCTTCCGCCTTGCCCGAGGTCAGGTCTAGCGCTCCAGCCAGCCAGGGCGCGGAGCGCCAAGGAGGTCGCGGGACGCGACCGCGGAGCCAACGCAATGTTGGCTGGGATTCTCTGACTTGTTCGTGGCAGAAACGTTGGGAGCACATCACTTCGGCTATTCGTCTTCGCTGGTCTGCCCTTGGCTCAGCCGGAAGGTGAACCAGCCGAGAATGAGTACCGCCAGAGCGAGTACCGACCACAGCGCGGCCTGCTGGAGTCCTCGGGTGGTCGACAGGCGGGCCAGGGTCGAGTAGGCCGGGTTCTCGCCGAGCGGGCCCGCGGTCGCCTCGATGGCGCCGACGGCGAGGACGACGGCGCGCACCGCCTCCAGTTCGTAGTGCGGAGCCTCGGCTTGGGGGTCACCGACGAGCAGGGTGTAGTCTCCCGCCGGCGCCGCGAAGAAGAGTTCGGTGGCGGCGTAGCGTAGTTCGACGGTGCCGAGATCGAGCGGGGCGTTGTCGTTGTCTTCGATGGTCAGGCGCAACGAGGCGACCCGCCTGCCCGCCGCCGGGATGTGCACTTTGCGCCGATCGCCTTGACGGCGCCGTAGCGGGCCATCGGCGAGCCGCAGCCAGCTGCCCGGGTCCTCGGGGTCGCTGCCCTCGAGTTCAAAGGTGCGCTCGAAGAACGATGCCGGTGGATCGATCACGATCTCATCGACGACCATCGGGGAGGCTGGAAGGGTGAGGGTATAGATCGACTTGCTCTCTTCGAGTTCATGCTCCTCGATCTGGAGTTTGAGGGTCTTGAAATGCGTCCCGCGCTCGATGAGGTAGGGCCACTGGCGGGACTCGGCGTCGACAATGCGGATGTCGCCCAGGTCCGGCCGTGCCCGGGCGATGGTGTCGATGGCGAGCTGGTGGCGGACGAGACCGTCGGCCGAGGTGGGCGCGGTGAGTTGCCGGCGATGGGTGAAACTCGCCGCGTCGAGCTGGCGCCCGGCGTGCATGGCGAAGGAGAGGGCTGGTGTGGGATCAAACCGCGGATTGGGCTCGGCCGCTTCGAAGCTCACCTTGGCGAGCTTCGCCGGGTCGTACATTTGGTCAGCCATTCGCCCAACCAGCGTGCCTGGCAAATCGGAGGTGGGCAGGACCGGTAGCAGGGCCGCGACATCATAGCGCGGCCGGTGAGCCCGGCCACCGCCGAAGTAGAGCGTCGCGGTCGCCTCACCTTCAGGGTCAGCGGGGAGGACGAAGAGGATCGCTGGCCGGCGTAGGACGGCGGTCAAGGCGAGTCCTTCGAGCGGCGGGCTGTCGCCGTCGTCGATCACCACCCGCAGGCGGTCTCCGCGCGCCGGCCGCAGGTGGAGTTCGGTCTCTTCGATCAGCCGCTGTGAGCGCAGGCGAAAGAGAGGCTGCTCAGCCAGGGGCTGGGCGGCGCTTCCCGGTCCTTCGTCCCACACCTCGAAGGTGCGGCTGAACGCCGGGGTCGAGGTGGTGACGCGGAGACGGTCGGGAATCAACCCCTGCGGCCGATCGAGTTCGACGGTCGTCTGCCCCTCCGAGGTCCGAGTCGACAGGAGTTCGAGGTCGAACTCATTACTTCCTTGGCTGGCGATGTCGATCGAACTTTCAAGCTCGAAGGTCGGTTCGAGGTAGCTGCCGTCCTCGCCCTCGATGTGGACTCGTAGGATCGGCGAAACGAAGGGTGGAAGCGGGATGCGCAGTCGTTCCCTCAGCGGGTTGGTGAGGCGAAAGAGCGAGCCGGATGCCAGCTCCTCTCCCGCTTCGCTCTCGAGCCGAATCGTGCGCACGAACTCGCGGTCGCCAGCGGTGTCGCCCACGGTGAGCACCAGATCCCACGCCCTCCCAGCCGGGCTGGGAAGTGAGCCCTCATCCGGATCAAGGTCTAGGAGGTAGCTCTCCTGCCAGAAGGCCGGTGCGTTTTCGGGTTCGCGGCGGCTGCGTTCGACCGATTGGATGGTCAGCTCGACGGTGACCCGCTTGCCGATCATCGACTCGAGCGGGCCGCCGCTGTCGATGATGTAGGCCACTTCCCGGCCTCGGCCATCGAGCAGCCGGAGATCCGAGAGGTCCCCACGACAGGCCGCGACGACTTGGCGAGGAAGGTAGCTCCGGGCGAGACGCCCGCCTTCGGCGCGTAGAGCCATCCGTTGCGGGAAGAGACTCTCCAGTGCGGGAGGATCGGCGGCTGCCAGCGGCGGCCCGCTGGCGAGAATCAGCAAGAGGGCCGAGCACAAGGCCGAAGCGTAGAAGCGGGACATCAGGGTTGTTCCTCCTCTCCAGCTTCTCGATCCGTCCCGAAGACGAAACGCTGGTAGGCCAGCGAGACCGCGATCAATGAGATAGCCAGGCCGACGAGCGAGCCGACCCGGTAGAGATCCTCGAGTTCGCCGAGGTCGTAAAGAAAAGTCTTGGCGATAGTCAGGATCAGGAAACAGAGGCTGACCCAGCGCAGGCTCGAACTCTTACGGGCCATGCCGATCGCCAGGAGGCCGAGAGCAAACAGAGCCCAGGCGAGCGACAGCGTCAGGTCGCGACCCATGTGGTGGTCCAACCCGATCTGGATCCGGGAGCCGGTCGAGAAGTAGTCGAAGATGGTCAGGTTGATCCAGGCGAAGAGGACCAGGATGGCGCTCGCTCCACAGCCTATCGCTGCCCAAGCGCGACCGCCCGAGTAGCTCTTCTCCTCCCAGCCGAGGCGGCGTTGGACCTCGAGTGGTTCGAGGATGCGAGCCGAGACGAGAAGCGCTGCCGCCGGGACCAGATAGGTGTACATCAGCCAGTTGACGACGGGGAAGCTCGCCCGCGGGTGATAGAGGAGCACCTCCGGGTTGAGGAGCAGTCGGGCGCTGACCACGGCCAACAGTGCCAGAGCGAAGTACTTGAGCCCGGCGTGGTCGAGCCGGCGCCACAGGGCGATGAGTGCGCAACCCAGCAGCGCCCAACCGAGGGTGATCCACTCCTTGTCGAGTTGCAGCGGAATCGCCACGCTGACGAAGGCCAGAGAGACGGCGAGGAACCAGACCAGGCCGCGCTTGTGCTGAGGGTCGCTCGTCGCGAAGCGGCGCCGAGCCTGCATTGCAGCACCCAGGCTGACGACACCCATGAGGATCGGTAAGGCTCCGATCGCCGCCGATCCGAACTCTTCCAACCATAACTGGCGCAGCGGCAAGAACCAGGCCGGCGCGGCGAGTGCCGAAGCGTAGAGGGCCCAGCGATCCCCTCCCAGCGGGCGCCCGGCGAGGAATGGCCAGGCGGTGAACAACAGGACGCCCACCGTGCAACCCAGCATCCCGACCAGCGTCTCCCCAGACTGGTCGGTCAAGACGGTGCTCGTCCAGATGAAGTGAGACCCGGCGACGACCGCCATCGTGGCGAGGAGCAGTTTGCCGGAAGGCAAGCGCATGGCGCAGAGGCAAAGCAGGCCACCCAGCCCCAGGGTGAAGGCGAAGAAGAGCAGCGGCGAAGTCCCCGGCCCTTTGGCGCTGAGGAGGGTGCTGGCGAGAAGAATCGAGGCGCTGGTCGCGGCCGCCAGCTCGGCCCGCCGGCCGCTTACCTGCCGCCGCCGGACGAGGGCGAGGAGCTGGAAGGCGACGGCTCCGGCGAAGGCGAGGCCGAGGAAGAGGCCCATCGGCGGGAATCCGGGGCGATAATCGTGAGCCGAGAGGAAGAAGACGAAGCCGCAGGAGAGACCCACCGCGGCGAGCAGCTGCGGATGGCCGGCAGCCGGGGTGGCAGTGGGCTGGGTGGTAGTGGCTTGTGTGCCACCGAACCGGGTGCCGCCCGAGGCGACGAGCAGCGCGGCGAGGACGACCCAGCCGGCGAGCCACGGCCACAGCGAGGTCGATCTGCCACCGTGCATGGTGAGCAGAATGGCGAACGGGCCAGCCGTGGCGATGAGCGGTGCCCACTCGCCAGTACCCCTCGCAAGCTTGGCTGGATCGCTGCGGAGCAGGTTGAAGTAGCGGAAGAGTTGGAAGGTGAGGGCGATCGCCACGCCGATCGCCGAGGCCTCCCACGCCAGTCGGTTGGTGAACGATGCCCGAAGGCTCCACGCTACGAGGACGGCCACATCGGCGGCGGCCGCGGCACGCGCCAGAAGCGGTTGGTCGAGTGCGCGGGCCAGGCTGAGGGCGAGGAGCGAGAGGACGAGCAGAAGAGCGGCGATCGGCGCCAGGTGCTCGCCGAGTCCACCCGCGAAGTTGGTGCGGGTCGCCAGGTAGAAGGTGAACAGGAAGGCCAGTAGAACGCTGGCCGCTTGCGTGTGGTCCCAGATCTTGCTGTCTCGGATGGCCGTCTCTCCCCGCTGAGCCAGGGCGTAGACGATGGCGAAGACGGCGAAAACCACCAGTGCGATGGACAGCTGGTCCGGCTCCATTCGGTATGCCACCCAGAGCAGCTGGTAGAGGGTCGTTCCGGTGAGGCTGAGGACCGCGAGAAGCGGCCAGCGCCGCTTGCGGGCGAGGACGATCAAACCCACGTCGAGCAGCAGGATGTAGGTGAACAGGCCAATCGGACGGTTCTCGCCAGTCGAAAGGAGGAGCGGAGTGGCGAAGCCGCCGACGAGACCGAGTACCGCGACGAGAATCGAGCGCCGACTCCAGGACAGCAGCCCACAAACCACCGTCACCAGGATCATGAAACCCCAGGTGACCGGTGCCGGGATCAAATGGTAGAGGGCGTGCGCCGCCCAGGCGGCGGCGTAGAAGAGCACCACGCTGGTGCCGGCGAGCGAATTCGAAAGGGTCTCGTAGCCTCGCTTGCGCAGGGTCTCGGAGCCGATCAACGCGGCGATGCCGGCGGCGACGGTGATGGCGACCCGAACGACCGGCGGGATCAGTCCATGTTCGATCGAGTACTTGAGAAAGAGAATGGCGGCGAGCGCGAGCACGACCCCGCCGAGAACCGCCGCGCCACGAACCCCGATCCAGCGCTCCCAGTCGATCTCGATCTTGGGGCGAGGTGGTTTCGGTGGCTGCGGTGGAGGCGGAGGGGTTCGATCGACCGGGGGCGGCGTGGCGGCCTCTGCCACGGCGGGTGTCGCGGACGGCGGCGTGCCTTCCTCTACCGGCTGTGCTGTTTCGATTTCCTCCGGCGGGGAGGTCGGCGCCGCCGACGTCGCCGGCGTCGCTACCGGCCTCTGCTCGCTGGACTCGCTGGTCGAGGTTGCCGCGCCAGTTAGTGTGCTTCTCGTCCGGAGTTGACGAACCTCCCCCTCCAGGATCTCCAGGCGAAGCTGTGTCTCATTGAGACGCTTGCGCGTCTTGAAGAAGGCGACGAGGGCTCCGATGGGTCCAACGAGGGCGAGGACGAGGACCAACAGGGCCATGCATCCGAAGAGTGTTTCCATGAGTAGTTAAGGAGATTATACTGAATCCGGTGCCTCTTTCGACGGTTTCTTGCGGCGGGGGGCTTGGCGGGTTGGCCAGTGGTGGTGCGCAGGGATACCAGGCGGCGGCCCTGCAAGTCGGCGGTCAACAACTCGACTGCGTGCGCCAATAATCAACCACCATGCAGCCCGAGGACTCACACCGTGAAGAGGTCCTGGTTGAACTGGAGCACGCGGGTGGTTTGAAGCCGAGGGTGGCGGGCCGGGTGCAGCTGCGCACCGGGGTGCCGGAGGCGGCTAGTCTTCTGAACTGAGGCTGGTGGCCTCGGCTTCCGGCAACGACGGCTGCTGAAGTTGGCGGATCTTGAGGCCGAGAGCGAAGAGCACAACGAGGATCACCAGCAGGGCGACGACGAGCCCTTTGCGGCGGAAGGCGAGTTCGTCCACGGCACGATGGCCGACGTCGATCGCCGCCTGGGCGTGGGCCACACCTTCCTGGTACTTGGCGATGAACTGACTGTCTTCGTCGATCGAGAAGCTGTGTACCAGGGCTTCTAGCTGGATCTGGTCGTTGACCGCTTGATCGATTTCGGCCAAGCCGTCGCCCACCTCGACGCCGCCGCGTCGCGCCGCCAGCAACACTCGCTCCGCGCTCGCCGTCAGCACGCTGAGTTCGCGCATGCGATTGAGCAGGCCTTGCGCGGTCGTCACCCCGACCGCCTCGTCGGCGTCGGCCCAGTGGCAATCCGTGCAACGGCGAACCCGCACGGTCACCTGATGGCCGGTCAGCGGATCCTCGAAGCTCTCCGTCGTGCGACCGATGCGGAACTTGTCGAAGAGACGAGAGAACTCGGGCCGCAGCGTTGCCGCGGCCTCGCCTTCCACGGCCGGTCTCAAGATGTGAAACTCGAGCTCGAGCAACCTGGAGACTAGCCAGTCGAAGCGCGCGTCACCGCTCAGACCCTGTTGCTCGGTTTCGCGCAGCAGCTCGTCCCGGACCTTCTCGTAGTGGCCTTGGGTCGTGTCCATGATGATTTGCTGCGCGGCGATCTCTCCGAACGGCTCGTGGCAGAACATGCATGGTGTTTGGGGAAGCGGCGCCAGCAAGGCGATGGTCGGCCGCAAGACGCCGTGGTTTCCGTGACATGTCGAGCACTCGATGAAGCGCTGCAAATCGGTGAAAGTTCCTTGCGGCTCCTCGGAGTCGTGGCAGGCGGCGCAGCCCTCTTCGCCAGCCTCATCGAGATACTCGTTGTGTTGCCTGAACGCCTCCCGCTTCGGGCCGGAACGGAACAGCTGAGCCTCGCGGCCGTGACACTGGCCGCAGACGAAGGTGACGGAGTCGATGCCCGGAGGCACTGCCCCGTGGTTGCCATGGCAGTCGTTGCAGGTTGGCGCCGAGAGGTCGTCGCGCTCGAACATTGAACGGGCATGGACGCTGTGGCGCCACAGCGCATACTGATCGGTGGGTAGCGGCTCGCCGTTGGGCAGGCTGTAGCCTGCCATGCGCTCAGCGTCGGAATGGCAATGGCCGCAGGTTTCGCCGACGCGGGTGGGGTAGACCCGCGAGTCGGGATTGCCCACGGCGAGGATGTCGTGGGTACCGTGGCAATCGGTGCAGGTCGCCACGTTGGGGTCACCGGCCACCAGCGCCACGCCATGGCGACTGGTCCAGTATTGCTCTTCCTGATCGATGCGCGCGTCGGGCCGGAATCGCCTGATAAAGGAAGGATCGGAGTGACAGTGGCCGCAGAAACCGGGTAGCGCGATGCGCTGCGGGGCGCCGACGTAGGGCGCCGGTGCATAGTCCGGGTCCATCGCGGCTTCGAGATCGTCCGCCAGACGCGGATCGGGATTGCCGCCGTGGCAGTCATGACACGAGAGACCCGCCGCGGAGTGCGCGCTCTTGCCGAAGTCGGCAAGGATGGCGACTTCCTCCTCCTCGAACATGTCGGGATCGCCGTGACAGAGAGTGCAGGACGTAGGTGCCAAGTCCTGAGCCGACAGGACGATGGCGGGCAGGAAGAGTGCCACCAGCAGAATGGGTCGGATCACGACTTAATCCCTTCGTCCGCGGGCCCGTCGAGTGCCGATCTCCAGGATGAACACGACAACCCCGGAGATGACCATGATGAGTACCGGTACCCACGACCGGTAGCCCCAGGCTGTCATACCCACCATGTAGACGACGGCGATGATGCCGATGTTGGTGAACAGGGGGCTGCGCCCGGTGCGTTGTAGCCCCTTGTCGAGAAATGGTACCAACACCAGCAGAAGCCCCGCGAAACCGAATCCGAGAATCGGGATTGCCTCGAACTCGACCCCCAGTACTTCTCCGCCTGGCACCATCTTCAGGGTCTCGAACATGAACATGAAGTACCACTCGGGCCGAATGTCCTTGAACGCGGGGGCGAAGGCGTCGGCCTTTTCGCCCAGCTCCCAGGGAAACAGAGCGGAGATCGCGGCCAGCATACCCAGGGCGAGGATCCAGCCGAAGAGATCGCGGAGAGCGAAGTTGGGGAAGAACTTCATCGGTCGGCGCCGCTTGGCCTCCTCCTCGACCATAGGCGGCACGCTCATCCCTTGGACCTGCACCAGCAGCAGATGTATCGCCAATACGGCGATACAGATCGCCGGCATGATGGCCACGTGCCAGCCGTAGAACCGCGAGAGGGTTCCGCCGGTGACCCGTTCGCCGCCGCGGAGGAAACGCACCAGCCAGTCGCCGATCAACGGCACCGCGCCGGCGATGTCGGTGCCCACCTTGGTGGCGAAGAAAGCCAGTTGATTCCACGGCAGTAGATAGCCGGAGAAGCCGAAACCCAGGGCGATAAAGAGCAGCACGCAGCCGGTGATCCAAGTCATCTCCCGCGGTCGCCTGTAGGCCTTGGAGAAGTAGACGGTGACCAGGTGCAAGAAAGCGAAGAAGACCATCAGATTGGCCGACCAGGAGTGCACCGAGCGGACCAGCCAGCCGAAGGGAACCTGCGTCATGATGAATTCGACCGATTCGAAGGCCGCTTCGGCCGAGGGCCGGTAGTAGAGCATCAACAAGATGCCGGTCGACACCTGGACTAGGAGGAAGAACAGCGTCATGCCCCCGAGGTAGTAGAGCACCGAGAAGCGGTGGGACGGCACCGTCTTGTGGGAGGCGAACTCCTTGGCCGCCGCCAGTGGCAGTCGCTCTTCCAGCCAGTCGACAAGCTTGCTCATCGGTCACTCACTTTCACACTCTCGAGACTACGATGGCGTTTGGTTTTCCTGGCCCCTTGTCGATGAGATCGACCTTGAATGATTGCAGCGGCCGCGGAGGAGGTCCGCCCACGACTTGGCCTTGGTTGTCGTACGCTCCATTGTGACAGTTGCACCAGATGAGGCTCTCGTCTCGGTGGTATTCGACGATACAGTCGAGATGGGTGCAGATGGCAGAAAACGCCTTGAACTCATCATTCTTGGTCCGCAGCAGGATCACCGGGTCGTTGCCGAAACGAAGGATCTTGAACCCTCTTTCGACAAGCTCGGGATCATTGGACAAGCCCGCCTCGACCAGGTTGGTATCGGCCTCGGGCATTTCCGGCGGGCTGATGAAGCGCGCTACGGGATAGAGAACGGCCGCGGCGAGAGCGCCAAATGAGGAATTGAGTAGCCAATTGATGACCCTGCGTCGGGAGGCATCAGTCATGAATGCTCCGTTTCTCTCGTTAGACGGGGCGGAGGGTAGATCGCGCGAGCCTAGCAGACCGTCGTCGAGGTGGCTGCCACCCATGTGGGTAGTTCAGCGCTTCTTCGGGTTTAGGGGGCATATCCTTGCGTCCGTGTCCAGATCGTCTCGTTCTTTCAGCCACCTACGGGACTTGCGAGGCGGACGCCTGCTGCTCGAGAAAAGAGCGTAGATCCCTCAGGTCCGCGCCGCTGAGCTCGGGCCAGGGAAGCGCCTCGCCGAGAATGGCTGCCTTCATCATCGGCGCGTGATTCCACATCGCCGCCATCAGCGCGGCGGGACTGGCGGCCGCGGTCGAGCCGACGAGCCGGGGTCCTTTCTCGGCTCCCTCCGGCAGCGCCAGTTCGTCGGGACCGTGACATTCGGCGCACGAGCGATGGGCGAAGAGTTCGGCGCCCCGCTCGGCGTCACCCGGAGGATCGACGAAGGGCAGAAAGTAGAGATAGGCGATCAGATCAGCCAGCTCCCGATCCTGGAAGGTCGGCCACCCGACGCCGCGCTGGCGCATGAAATCGCCCATCTCCAGGCCGTGGTTCCACATGGTCCCAGCAATGCCTTCGGCCGAGCGGTGGAGGTCGGATTGACTGAGATCGGGCGCCTCGTCGCTGCCGCGCGCGTTCGCGCCGTGGCAGGTTGCGCAGCCTTTGCGGGAGAAGATCTCGTGACCGCTATTGGGATTGCCCGGCGCCAAGAACAGGCGTTCCTGCGGGCCGCTCTTGGCCTGCTGCCTGATGAAGGCGCTGAGGTCGGCGAGGTCGCCTTCGGCGAAGTTGGGCGGTGACATCTTCAGCTCGCGCATGCTGGCGAGCATGGTTGGACCGTGGTTCCAGATCTCCTGCGCCACGTACAGGGGAGAGGCGAAGCTCTCGAGACCCGCGAGATCGGGGCCGATGCCGGGCTCTCCAGCTCCGATTTCGTGACAGTAGGTGCAGCCCTGGTCGGCGAAAACTCGCTTCCCGGCCGCCGCGACTCCCGGCCGGCCCAGGTACTCGATGAAGTAGAAGAAGGCCATGAGCTCCGTCATCTCGTCTTGACTGAGTTCCGGCCACGGCAGACCCGCCACGTCGAAGGTCACGCTCATCCCCGGTACATGGTTCCACAGCGAGGCCCCGAGGTCGAGGAAGCTGCCGCCGAAGTGTCCCTCCCCGAGGTTTGGACCGATGCCCGACCCCCTACCGGCGATACCGTGGCACCGTACACAGCCTTTGGCCTCGAACAGAACACGCCCGCTCAGCGGGTCTTCCGGCAGCGCCAGTTCGCCGCCGGGCTGCGCCGCCGCGGCCACCACGCAGACAGCGGCGAGAGCCAGCACCATGCAGGCGACGGTGCCGATACCGCTCGCGCCGACCACCCTCCGCTTCGCCGCTCCTCGCATGGTCACGACTCCTCGCCGTCGTGGTCGGTGCCGTGAGCCGGCCGACCGCGCTGCAGCCCGACGAAGACGTAGGTCAGCACCGAGGCGCCGGTCAGGAAAACGGGGATGGCGACGATCGAGATGCCGATGGAGGCCGACGGCACATCGTGCAGCCGGTGGGACAGTCTAAGCAGATGGAGGATCCAGCCGCTGATGCCGATCACGAAGGCCCAGATTGCCGCCACCGAGGCGATCTGGAGCAAGAAAATGTAGCGCGAATTCGGTTCGTGGCTCACGGCAAGGCCTCCTTAGCCGGCTCTGCAGACGGTAGCGGATCCGGCAAATACGTCTCCAGCCGGGCAGCGGTCTGAGCAACCGACTGCTCGCGCCCTTCCTGGATTTCCCACAGCGAGATCAGCGGGAAGAAGCGCGCGAAGAGAACGAAGCCCAAGATGAAGGTGGCGATACCGCCGCCGAACATGGCCCACTCCACGGCGCTGGGCAGGTAGTAGCCGGTGGGCAATGCCAGCCGCGGATTTGCCAGCGACGGCACGACGATGTTGAGCCGTTCGAGCCACATGCCGATGACGACGGCCAGCGAGGCGATGAAGATCCCGGGGATCGTGCGAGTGCGCCGGAAGCTCAAGATCAGCACCGGGATCAGGAAGTTACACACCACCATGCCCCAGAAGAAGGGGGCGTACGGCCCGGAGATCTTGTAGTAGAAAACCCGCATTTCGGCCGGCTCGTGTCCGAAGAACGCGGTCAGATATTCGGAGAAGGTGAAATAGAACCAGAGCAGGGCCATGACCAACAGTAACCTGGACAGGTAGTCGAAGTGGATCTGCTTCAGATAGCGCTCCAGCCGGAAAATTCGGCGTAGGACGATCATCACCATGAGCAGCGCCGCGATGCCCGAGAAGATGGCTCCGACGACGAAATAGGGGCCGAAGATCGTCGAGTGCCAGCCCGGCTGCAGGGTCATGGCGAAGATGTAGGAGATGACGGTGTGTACCGAAACTGCGATCGGAATCACCAGCACCATCATGATGTTGACGGCCCGATTGAGCACCGCCTGTTGGCGCGCCGTCCCCTCCCAGCCCCAGGCGAGGAAGGCATAGAGCCAGCGTGGTCGGACTCCGCGGTCACGCAGGATGGCGATGTCGGGGATCATCGGGATGTAGAGGTAGACCGTCGAGGCCATGAAGTAGGCGCTGATCGAGCTCACGTCCCACAAGAGCGGCGACTGCAGCCGGCCGGCGGTGAAGATATTGAGCGCGCGCTCGGGCCGCCCGAGATCGAGCACCGGATGGAACGCTCCGATGCCCAGCACAACCACGGTGATGACTTCGGCCATGCGAGTGATCGGTCGCCGCCACTCGGCTTGGGAGAGGCGCAAGATCGCCGAGATGAGCGTGCCGGCATGGCTGATGCCGATGAAGAAGACGAAGTTGACGATGTAGAAGCCCCAGGCGACCGGTTGATTGAGTCCGGTGACCCCGAGGCCGTAGAGGATCTGGCGGCTGAACAAAGCCCAGGCCGTGAGAACAGCCAGACCCAGCGCCGTCGTGGCGACCCGGAAGCCGACGCCGGACTGCTCGATCGAGCGCAGCAGGTCTTCGTCGACGAACTCGTGTTTCTCGACCCTCATCCGTGCCTCACTCCTTCTCCGCCAGGTAGTAGACCTTGGGTTCGGTCCCGAGGTCTTCGTGCTCGCGGAAGGCCCTGGGGCTGCGCGACAGCATGCTGACTCGGCTCGCCGGGTCGTCGAGGTCGCCGAACACGATCGCCTTGGCCGGGCAGCTGTCCTGGCAAGCGGTGGTCACGTCGCCGTCGCGCGGCTCGCGACCCGCCACCGCCGCCTCCTCGCGGGCGCGAGTGATCCGCTGGTGGCAGAAAGTGCACTTCTCGACCACGCCCTTGGGCCGCGGGGAGACGTCGGGATTGGCTTTGCTACGCAACTCTCCCGGCCATTGCGGCTCGTACCAGTTGAACACCTTGGCGTTGTACGGGCAGGCCGCCATGCAGTAGCGGCAGCCGATGCAGCGCGAGTAGATCTGCGCCACGATGCCCTCGTCGCTCAGGTAGGTGGCGTGCACCGGGCAGACACGAACGCACGGCGGCTCGTCGCACTGCACGCAGAAATGGGGCGTGTAATTGACGGTGACCTCGGAGTGCGACTCCGACACCTCGGGCAGAACACGCAGCCAGTGGAAAACCCGGTCGCGGGCCGCCTCGGACGGCCCGACGGCGGTCAGGTTGTTCTCCTGATGACAGGCTGCCATACAGGCGCCGCAGCCGGTGCAGCGGTCGAGATCGACTACCATGCCCCAGCGGCTCATGTCTCGAGTCCTCCGTGACGGGGTGGTGGACCGCCCCGCGACCGCCGTTTCACCAGTTGCAGGCGCACCCGGGTGGAGGTCCGCGAGAGATTGCCCGACAGGGGGTCACGGGCCGCCAGCATCACGCCGAGGGGGTTGGCGCCGATGCCTCCAGCCAGGCTGAACGACTTGTCGTGCCCCAAGCCCAGAGGCACATGGACGGTGCCGGCGGCAGCCGCCGGGGAGATGCGAACGACGGCTTCGAAGTGGCCGCGATCGGATTCGATACGCACCTCGTCACCGTCGGCGACATCGAGTTCACGCGCGGTTTCGGCGGCGATCTCGGCCCAGGTCTGCCACGGAGAGAACGCCGAGTAGCCGAACATCTCGAGCACCATCGGCGAGGTCACGCCCAGACTTCCGCGGGCCGTGATCGGGCGGAATGGCAGGAGAGTCAGCTCTCCCTCTCCGCTGCGTGCCAGGGGCTCGTGATGCGGCATGCAGGCCTCGTCGCCGACCGCCGTCAGTCCCAGGAAGGCGATCCCTCGCGCCAGTGCCTCCTCGGGGCTCGAGTCGCGCTCGCCAGCGGCACCGAGTTCGACAAGCCGCGTCTCAAGGCCGCGCGAGAAGAACTCGAAGCGTCCCGAGGCGGTGGCGAACAACCGGCCCCAGTCACCCCGCGGTTGTACCGGATTCCACCACGAGGACTCCCGCAGCAGCGAGTTCCAGAAGTTCTCTGACACCTTCCGGCCGAGGAACCGCCAGCCGCGCTCCTCGAGGAATTGGCTCCACGTCTCCTCGAAGGAGCCGGTGACCACCGAGCCCTGCCCCGAGATCGCCAGCCCCTCGATTCGCTGCTTGAGGTAGGCCGGGTAGTCGGGCCACGGTAGCGCCGCTTCGACCTCGGGTCCGAGCCGTCGGCCCAACTCGAGCAGGATGTCGCCCGGGTGCCGCGAATCGGCGAGCGGCTCGATAACCGGTTTGGCCACACCGAGGGTGCTGAAGGCGACGCCCGGTGGCGTGGTTGAGTCCTGCCAGCGTTCGAGGAAGATCGACGTCGGCAGAACGAAGTCCGCCGCCGCCGCGGTCTCGTCCATGAAGGAGGCCAAGGCGACGACGGTCGGAATGCGCTCCAGCGCCTCGTGCAGCCGGGTTCCTGCCGGGCTCGAGTAAACCGGATTGGCGTCGAGCACGATCAGCATCTCGATCGACCGGGTTCCGCTGAGCACACCCTCGGCTAGCGCCTCGACCGGGTCGATGCCGAACGCCCCCGCGCGGTTGCCGGTCGAGAAGATCGACGGTGCCGGCGTAACGGGTAGCGGGGGTAGCGGCGTCAGCGGGACCGGCGGCGGCATGACCACGCCACCGGGTCGATCGAAGGCCCCCACGAGCGCATTCAAGACGTGTACGGCCATCGCCGTCCAAGTCGCGTTGGTGCCGCCAATCGCCGTACCGCCGACGACCGCGACCGGGGTAGCCGCGGCGGCGAAGCGTCGGGCCACTCGCACGCTCAGCGAGGGATCGCAACCGCACAGCTGGGCCACGCGGTCAGGGTAGTAGCGCTCGAGTAGCAGCCGGCGGAAACCGAGACGCTTGCGACCGCGCTCATCCGTCCAGTCGTCAAAGCCGAAGGTGTGCTCGGCGACGAAGCGACGGTCGTAACCGCCCTCGCGTACCAGTGTGTGAGCGACGCCGAGCGCGAAGGCGCCGTGAGTGCCCGGGCGGACCGGAACGTATATCTCGGCCTTGCTGGCGCTCGGTGACAGGCGGGTTCCGACCTGGATCAGAGCCCCGCGCCGCCCGGTTGGCCGCGATCCGATCATCGCCGAGGTGGCGTGAATCGGAGTCGCACCGTCCTCGTAGAGGTCGAGGCCGAAGGAGAGCACCAGATCCGTCTGGCCGAGATCATAGGCAGGCAACCGGTCGATGCCCTGGCTGAGCTTGTACGGGAGCGACTCGGCGGCGTCTGGGCGAGCGATGTTGTCCGAGCCGAGTTGGTTCATGAGGCGTCGGGCGAGATGGTGAAACAGCTCGCTCGGGGCGCCACTCAGAAGCGCGATGCGGTCGCCCCGACCGCTCTCTCGGAGAACCGTCAGCCTGCCCGCGATCTCCTCCAGGGCCTCGTCCCAGGAAGTGGCGCCGTGCTCGCCTCCCGGTTGCCGGCGCAGGGGGCCTTGCAGGCGCTCCGGTGCGTAGAGGACCTCGAGGCCGGCCAACCCGACCGGGCACAGCCCACCACGATTCAGCGGGTGGTGCGGATTGCCCTTGAGACCGACCGGAAGGCCGTCGATCAGTCTCACCGTGAGTCCACAGCCGCCCTCGCAGAGGCCGCAGATCGTCTGCACGTGGTTCTCGAGCCCGGGGCCGCGCAGGGCCAGTTCGACGAGATGATCGGGCACCGACCAGCGCTGTCGACAGCCCCCAAGACCGGCGGCTCCGACGCCGACGCCGAGTTTTTTGAGGAACTCACGACGGGGGATGATCATCGCGGCGCGACCGCCCTCATCCGCTCGGTCGAGGATCTTCTAGCGATGGCAAAGCAGGCAGTCATTCGAGACTCCAGACTCTTGGTGACAGCGTATGCAGCGCTTCATGGTGACGCGGATGAGCGGACGAGCGGCCGGCACGACCCTGTCGCCCATTGCGCCGTGGCAGGTCTCACACTCGATGCCACCCAGCTTGGTGTGTCGCCGATGGGAGAAATAGACATGCTCGGGAACCCAGTAGAGCTGGCGCCACGGAACCCTCTCACCGTCGGCGATGTAAGCGACGAGGCGAGCCTCCGCCGCAGACTCGGACTGGGCCTCATCGTGGCAGTCGGCGCAAACTTCGATGTTGGGGATCGTGGCGCGGACACCGTTGAGGGCGTGGAGATGGCAGTCCGCGCACTCCATCTCGAACTCCTCGACATGCAGGTTGTGGTTGAAGGCGATCGGCTGCTCGATCGGCCTGAAGGCCGCCCACAGGGCTGCTCCACCCAACGCCAGCACAGCGGCCAAGATCGCTCCCAGGACGCTTGCCGGCGACTTCATCAGGGGCTTCCGGAGAGTCGGCGCGAGAGCCGTTCTCGCCTCAAAGAGGCTCCCGGTGAAGCGGCTCTCTTGTCGAGGTTTGTCAAGCGGTGCCCTTTCGCCCGATTCGCGGGACGGCCCGTTCGCGCAGCCTGTTGGATTCAACTAGACGAAAACCTACAGCAAGACCGCGACATTCTCGAACACCCGTTGGGGTGGTGAATGTTGGTGGTTTGACCACCCGTAGGGGTGGATCCCAGTGCGCATGGGCCGCTCGGCTCCCAACGGCGTCCACGTTTTTCCGCGACGGGAATGGCGCCAGGCCTCCGGCCACTCGCCGGTGATGAGATCGCCGTGGCCGGTCGCCCGAGCGGAGTTTCACCACCCGACGGGGTGGTGTCATGGAGTGCGCGTCTCCGGTAAGAATGTGCGGAGCAATTCAGGGGTGTTAACGTTGCTCCCGGTCCGTGGTCACGCGGAGCGGCCACGGACCGGGAGCCTGAGCAGCTAGACATGTCGAAGACCACATTTTTTTTCTTGGTGCTAGCTATCTCAACGGCAGGCCTGTACGCGGCCGAGCATCCGGCTCTCGTCAGCCTCGCCACGACCGACTGCGCGGACTGCCACGACGATCTGGTGGAGGGGAGGGGATGGGTTCATGCCGCGGCGGTGGATGACTGCACGACCTGCCACGAGTTTGTGATCGGGGACGGCGGTACCAGCGTCGAGCTGCTCGAAGCGGAGCCGGGTCTGTGTGTGCTCTGTCACGATGAATTCGTCGCCGCGGTGGAGGAAGAGTTCGACACACCGCACTTTCCGGTCACCGAGTCGTGCTTGATTTGCCATGATCCTCATGGCTCGGATCAGACGCGGCCTCTCAACGCCCCGATCGTCGAACTTTGCGCTGACTGCCACGACTTCGACGACTTGCAGGGAGATCATGGCAACCAGCTGTCGGAGGAGAGTGACTGCGCCTTCTGCCATGATCCTCATGGCTCGGACAATGCCGGCATGCTGGTCGGACGTCACCAACACGCCCCCTTCGCCGAGGGCAGTTGCGAGGCCTGCCATAGGGCTCCCTTCGGGGGCCGGATCCGCTTGCGAGCCCGCGCAGAGCGGCTGTGTACCGCCTGTCACGGAGATGTGGCAAAGGGGGCTACGGGCAGCGTTCACGGCGCGCTCGAGGGCGACGGCCGCCGCGCCAGCTGTCTGTCTTGCCACGATCCTCACATGAGCGACTTCCCGAGCCTGCTGATGGCGGACGGCCCCGAACTCTGCGCGGGCTGTCATGCGGAAATTGTCGAGGCGGCGGGAGTTGAAAGTGGACATTCGCCGGCGGCGGACGATTGCCTGATTTGTCACCAACCTCACGGTTCCGAACAGCGCCGGCTGCTGACTAGCCCGGCCGGTGAGCTGTGCATTGATTGTCACGACGCGGACGACGAGGATCTGATCGCGACCCACCTCGGCGCCGAACTGGCGCGTCTGGATTGCGTGGGCTGCCACTCCCCCCATGGATCGGACCACCCGAGCCTGCTCGCCAAGACCCTCCATGCGCCACTGGAGGACGGGTGCGATCTCTGCCATATAGACAATGCGTACGACGACCTCGAAGAGGGCGGTGGCAATGAGCTGTGCCTGCTCTGTCACGACGATCTGGGAGAGATGATCGATGAGGCGGTGGTTGCGCACGAGGCGATCGATCTCGGTGCCTGCGTCGATTGTCACAATCCTCACGCCTCGCCACAGGAGTATCTCGTCAAGGCGCCCGGAGCAGGGCCCTGCGCCGACTGTCACGACAGTCAGTCGCCGGTCGAGGGCGAGGTAGCCCATGGCGTGATCGACATGCTCGGTTGTCGGGCCTGCCACGAGCCCCATGGCGGAGATCGCGAGCATCTGCTGCGCGACGATCCGACCCAACTCTGTCTGTCATGCCATGGCGGATCCTTGGAGTTGGGGCGGGAGACCGAGTTTGTGTTTCTTCTCGACCAGTTCGAGGTGACGGCTGCGGCTGCCCGCACCATCGCGCAACTCAACCTCTCGGCGGACGGCGAGCACGATCACCCCATCGCCGGTCACCGCGTTCTCGGAGTGCCGAGCGCCGAAGAGCTACACAGTGTCGAGACCGACTTCGAGGATGAAATGACCTGCTTGACTTGTCACGACCCCCACAAGGGGCGTTCGGCCGCCATCCTGCGTTGGGATGCAGCGACGAGCGATGAGGCCTGCAGAGGCTGCCACACCAAGTGATGGGCTGACATGGAAAGAGGGACGACAACATGGGTGTGAGAACCGGATTTGTTCTGATCCTGGTGCTGTTGGTGTTGGGAGCCTCTCCCGCCGCCGCCCGCAAGGGCAAGAAGCAGAAAGAGACAGTGGACCCCTATGCGGAGTTCGTGTGGCCGCCGCCACCGGATACGGCTCGCATCAAGCTCGACAAGGTGATCCGAGGGCGACGCGATGTCGAACCGAGGTCCAGGTTCGCCCGAAAGCTTCTCGGGGCCTCTCCGCGGAGTCCTTTCGACATGCTGGTCAAACCGTTCGCCGTAGCTTTCGACAACCAGGGCCGGATTCTGGTCACGGACTCCGGTACGAAGGCGTTGATTCGGTTCGATATCGAGGATCGCCGCATGGACGTGCTTGGCACGCGCGGCAACGTGCGCCTGCATCTTCCTTTGGGCCTGCATGTCGCCAAAGACGGGACCATCTATGTGGCCGACGCCGGTCTGGGTGCGGTGGTGGCTTTCGATGCCGAAGGCAAGGTCACCAGCGTGATCGGCAGTGGCGAACTGACCAACCCGACTGATGCAGCGCTTTCGCCGGACGGCACACAGCTCTACGTGGCCGACTCCAAGGCGCATCAGATCGTCATCTTTGATCGCGCCAGCGGTCGCAAGATCTCGACTCTGGGGCGGCCGGGCGACGGGGACGGCGAGTTCGCCTATCCGACGTCGCTGGCCTTTGGTCCGGACGGGGGCCTCTACGTCGTCGACCAGATCAACTCGCGAGTGCAGATGTTCGACGACGAAGGCGAGTATCTGGATCAAATGGGCGGACTAGGAGTTGGCCATGGGAACTTCGTGCGCCCGAAAGATGTCGCGGTGGATGAAGTCGGATTCATTTACGTCACTGACAACGCGTTCAACAACGTCCAGCTCTTCGATGCCGATTTCACTCTGCTGACCTTCATTGGCTCCGGAGGGCAGACACCGGGAGCTTTTCACGGCGCCTCGGGGGTCGCGGTCCAAGGGGATCGTTTCGCCGTGGTCGACCAGTTGGGTCGGCGAGTGCAGTTGTTCCGTTTTCTCGTACCCAAGGACGGCAATCCGTAGGTTGAGCCCCGCTGGTGGTGGCGAGCAGAGGACTGTTGTCGAGCCCAGCGCAGCAGAACGAGCTAGCGTTGCAGCCCGTTTGGGCGGCAAAGTCAACCACCCGTCAAGGTGGTTGTCAGCCGCGGTCGGTTGTCTGTAGGATTTAGCCCATCGAGGAAAGCGGAACAGTCTCGAAGCAGTGTATCCACTTACACAAGGAGAGTCCCCATGAAAGGAACCGTACTGACAGTCGTTGTCGCCTGCTTATTGCTGGCGATACCAGCCGTTGGTCAAACAGTTGTAGGTACTAGTCACGATCTGAGTGGAGCGTTGCCGGCCAACAACGATCGCGTGTGCGTCTTTTGTCATACGCCTCACCAGCCGGAGGGTCCGCCACAGATCAACACCGATCCGTTGTGGAACCACACGCTCTCCGTCACCGCGAACTACGGCGTTTACGACAGCGTCACCTTGGACGCTTCCGTGGCCAATGGCGGGGATATCGCCGATATCGGCGGCGGTGCGACGGTCTCCAACTTGTGCATGTCCTGTCACGACGGAACGGTCGGAGTGGGATCCCTGTACAACGATCCCAACGCTCCTGGCGGAGGTGAGGACGTACCC
>JAJRVQ010000108.1 GCA_024277255.1 Acidobacteriota bacterium
GCGAAGGCACCGCAGGATCGCCTCCTCTCGCTCACCAACCGACAGTCCGCTCTTTCTACCCATCGCTCGTCCTCCTTGGGATCCCTGGATCCCTAACGCTATCCCAGGTCCCAAGAACTCCGAGCAAGACAAGCCACCACCGCCGAGGCACACGGGATTTCGCTGGCGGAGAGTGTTTCATTCTTCGTCGTTCTGCAAACTACAGGTGGCTGAGCATAAGTGCCACCCGAACATCATGAGTGCCACCCAAACATTATGAGCTGAGCATGAGTGCCGCGCATAGGTGCCACCCAAACATTCCGTCTCCGGGAGAACAAGTGGCGACCCGCAGCCCGAAATCCAGGTTCCTCACTCTTCGTCCTCACTATTCGCATGGCACCTTGCGAGTAGGGGCGAGCTTCTTGCCACCGGCTTTGTCAGCCAAATGGAAAAGAGGGGCCGCCGCCGGCCCCTCTGCGCTTCGTTCCAATCGAGAGAACCGGTCTTACCTACAGGTCTTGCTACCTGCTTTGCCCTTGCACTTGTTGGAGCAGCAGTCGCCTGCGGAACTACACGGATCACCTACCGGCGCGCAACCGCCTGGCGGCGGCGGGCTACCGCTCGGATCGAGGAACTGCTCCACCTCGGAGAAATAGTTGGCGAGCGCACCGTCTACCGTGGCGTTGCTCCCTGGATCACACGAATTGTTGACGTTGGTACCGCAGGCACCGGAGAGCTGGCCAACGACCTGACCGGAGGCGTTGACCACCGGTGAGCCGCTGCTGCCACCTTCGGTCGCCCCGAACACGTCACGGCTGTAGATCCAAGCACCGCGCGGCCAGGAGCTACAGGTCCCTGTGGAGGTA
This sequence comes from Acidobacteriota bacterium, assembly GCA_024277255.1. GTDB lineage: Bacteria > Acidobacteriota > Thermoanaerobaculia > Multivoradales > SZUA-115 > SZUA-115. Next base: position 846 of record JAJRVQ010000108.1, read on the forward strand.
TCTACGTTGTGCTCCGAGTAGGCCTGGGGCGCACCGATCGGGTGGGAGATCCGGAAGAGGTTCGTGCCGTTGGAGTTGGCGACCGCTGCGGTCGACCACCCCATGAAGACGCTGCCAGCCGGCGGTGGCTGGTCGAGTTCCATCAGCGTGTAGTCGCTGGTCCGGTTGGTCGACCGGATACTGGCCCCGACCGTGCTGGGGACCGCACCGTTCGGGTTGAAGCAGCTGCCGTTGCAGGGTGTCTCGAACTGCCAGAAAGCCTCCATGCTGCTGGCCTCACGGCCCTTGCTGATGCAGTGGTTGGCAGTCAGGAAATAGGGAACCTGCGAACTGGTGTCGGTGTCGGTCAACAGACCACCGCTACAGATGAAGAAGCTGCCACCGGAGCGGAAGAGAATGTGGGCAACGCCGCCGCGCGCGTCGTTCACAGCCGATGAAGTCGAACTGCAGTTGACGTTCTCGACACAAGAAGCGTTGAACGAACAGAAAGCCTTGAGCCCGGGTTTCGTTCCCGTGCGCGCCAAGGTGCCCGGAAGCAGGAAGCGGCCCGTCAGATGCGCCGCCTCTTCGACGACGAAGTGAGTGGCCTTGAGCGCGGCCGGATCCATCGCCCGTTCGAAGTGTAGCTGCGCGATCAACTTGGAGCCGAACACCGTTGGCGACCAGAACTCGCCATTGCCCCGAGGTCCGCGGCCGGTGTACGGGCCGAAGGCCTGACCCGACTCGTTGTAGAGGTAGAGCTTGACTCCAGTGGGGAGGTTCACTTCGGTGAAAGAAAGACGCAGTCCCGCCGCTGCGGCCGACAGCACCTCTCCGGTCCACACAAAGCCGTTGCCAACCGCTTTGACAGCGCCGAAGAAACGCGGTTCTCCTACGGCGTTCAGCTTGTGGCCGGTCAGGTCGGCGAAGTCGACCGGCATCCCGATCTCCTTCACCACGCCGACTCGCACACGGCGCTCCGCTTCGTCGCTCCGATACACGGCCGCCAACTCTTCTTGCGTAACGCGAAGGTGCAAGGGGACCCCGACTTTGGCGGCAACCCGCATTCCAGCGAGATGGTTCTGCAAGGCCGCTTTCGTAGCAACCTGCGCTGCGGGATCGTACGTTCCCGCGGCCCGCTCGCTGAAGGTCTCCACCACCCCGCCGGCCGCCAGTGCCGCCGGAACCAGCAAGAGAACGCAGAGTAGGGAAAGGAAAAGACTTCTTAGATTCGTCGGCATTCAGCCCTCCACGGATTGAGAGGCGCAGATGGGGCAAACGTCGGCCACGAACCGGGAGAGAGCTGCGCCACTCTCCCGCCGAGGGAGAATCGCCGCCGAATTTAGGGATCTTGGCGTCGATTGTACGACATTGGCAGAAGAGCAGCGAATCGCCTCTATTGATCCGGCAGTGTTCGCATGGCATCAATTGAGCTCAGTGACCTCTCAGCTGGCCACTCAAACGAGTGACCATTCCTTGAGCTTGCTTGCCCCCCAGAAAGTGCCACCCGAACATTTTCCGAGTCGATATCGAATACTCCTCAACCTAGCTGAGTTCCTGTTTTCTTTCAGAGCGCGTCAGTGTGTCGAGTCTCCTTGCGTCTAGAAAGAACAAGGAGATCCTGCAATGCCAAGACGCCTTCGATTCGTACCCAACCCCGCGACTCTGGTGGAAGTCACCTGTCGCATCATTCACGGCCGCATGCTGCTCA
>JAJRVQ010000109.1 GCA_024277255.1 Acidobacteriota bacterium
GCGGCCAGGCAGTTGGAGACGTTGTAGCGGCCGTGGAGCGGCAGCTCGATCGGCTGCGTCGTCGTCCGGCCGTGCTCGTCGAATTCGAGCAGGAAGCGGTAGCCGACCTGGCCGCCGCCGGCCGCCGTTACCCTCGCTTCCACCGCTCGGGCACGCACCCGCGCAACGGGCTCTTCCTCGTCGGTCTTGCCGGCCGCTCGCTCGCTGAACCACAGCGTCGGTCCGTCGGCCCGATGGCGGCCGATGGCAGCGACCACTTCGGGATCGTCGGCATTGGCGATGACCAGGCCGTCCGCCTTGAGGCCGGCCAGCACCCCCGCCTTGGCGTCGGCGATGGCGCGCACCGAGGCGAAGTTCTCGAGGTGGGCGGCGCCGACGTTGAGCAGGACCACGGCATCGGGTCGGGCCAGGCGGCTAACCCCGGCCAGCTCGTCAGGGGTCGACATGCCCATCTCGGCGACCATCCACTCGCTGTCGTCAGGGATGGCGAGCAGCGCCAGCGGGAAGCCGTAAAGGTTGTTGAGGTTGCCGGGGCTCTTGGCCACCCGGTGGCGCTCGCCCAGCATCGCCGCCAGCAGCTCCTTGGTGGTCGTCTTGCCGGCGGAGCCGGTGATGCCGACCAGCTTCTCGGGCGTCTGGCTACGCACGGCACGGGTCAGGGCGTGCAGCGCCTCGGTGGTGTCATCGACGCGGATCAACAGAGCATCCTCGGGGGCGTCGACCACCTCCTGGTGAACCACGGCGGCGCTGGCGCCGGCCTCGAAGGCGGCGCGCACGAAGCAGTGGCCGTCGGTGTGCCGGCCCGGCAGGGCGAAGAACAGGGCTCCGCCGCCCGCCTGGCGCGAGTCGAGGGCGGCGCCGGCATAGGTGGCACTGGCGCTTCCGGCGCCGGCGGTTGCGGTGGCTCCACCCACGGTGGTCACGGTGCCTCCCATCGCCTTGGCCGCTTCATCGATGCGTCGCCGAGCCAAATCTCGCCTCCAGGGCTGCTTGCAGCTCGTCGTGATCGGAGAAGGTGAAACGGCGCTCGCCGACGATCTGGTCACTCTCATGACCTTTGCCGGCCAGCAAGATGGCGGTCCTCTCGCTGTTCCACTCGGCGGCCAATGCGACCGCACGGCGAATCGCCTCGCGGCGATCGGGGACGACCTCGTACTCGGCCTTGCCGCCCTCGCGAAGGCCCGCCTCGACGGCGGCGATGATGGCCAGCGGATCCTCCCGCCGCGGGTTGTCCGAGGTCAGCACCACGTAGTCGGCCAGCCTGCCGGCCACCCGCCCCATCAACGGCCGCTTGCCGGGGTCGCGATCGCCGCCGCAGCCGAAGACCAGCAAGATGCGGCGGTCATCCAGCTCGCGTAGCGAGGAGAGGGCCGCTTCGAGCGCTCCGTCGGTGTGGGCGTAGTCGACGTAGGCGGCGAAGGGCTGGCCGCCGTCGATCGCCTCCAGCCGGCCGCGTACCGGCCGCTGCACGGCCAGCGCCGCGGTCACCGCCTGGTGGGGCAGCTCGAGGGCCTCGGCGACCGCCGCCGCGGCGGTCAGGTTGAGCAGGTTGTAGCGGCCGAGCAACGGCGTGTCGAAGGGCAGATCACCGCGCGGGGTGGCGAGCACGCCGCGGGTTCCCGTCGGTGTCAACTCGACCTCGCGCGGTGCGATGTCGCCGCCGGCACCCCAGGTGAGGATCGAGATCCCCTCGGCGCTGAGTTCTTGGTGCAACCGCTGACCGTAGCTGTCCTCGGTCGGAAGCACCGCGATGCCGGAGGGCTCCAGCTGGTCGAAGAGTCGTCGTTTGGCCAGGTAGTAGTCCTCGAAGCCGTGGTGGAAATCGAAATGGTCGCGCGACAGGTTGGTGAAGGCGGCGACGCGGTAGAGGGCGCCGGCCACCCGCCCCTGGACGAGAGCGTGGCTGGAGACTTCCATCGTCACTGCCTCGGCGCCGGCCTGGCGCATGCGGCGCAGCGTGGCGTAGAAGTCGGGCGCTTCCGGCGTGGTCGGCGTGCTGGTTTCGCCGGCGAAGGGCTCGCCATCGAGGCGGAAACCCAGGGTGCCCATGGCGCCGGTGCTCAAGCCCGCCGCCTGCAGAATCGAGGCGGTGAGCGCGACGAGGGTCGATTTTCCGTTGGTGCCGGTGATGCCGACCATGGTCATCTCGCGGTCCGGATGGCCGTAGAGACGGGCGGCGAGCGGGGCCAGGAGACCGTGCGGTTGCTCGGTGGTGATCCAGGCGATCCGCTGCCGGGTGTCGGGTCGCTCCTCGGCGAGGGGTGGGCCGGAAGCGAGGATGGCCACCGCTCCCCTCTCGACCGCCTGGGCGGCGAAACGCCGGCCGTCGAAGTTCTCCCCCAAGCAGGCGACAAACAGGTCACCGGGCACCACGCGCCGTGAGTCGTGGGTGATGCCACGGACCTCGACGTCGCCCAGGCTCGCCATCGCCGGCAACACGGCGGGCATTCCCGCCATCAGGTCGGATACGGTCATCCGCCGGCCTCCGCCTTGTCGACCTTTATGTCGACCTTCATATCGACCTTCATATCGGGAGGCACGGCGAGCGCGACCAGGGCCTGGCGGGCGATCGCCGCGAAGACAGGGGCCGCCACCGCGCCGCCGTGGATGTTGCCGCGCGGCCGGTCGATGACCACCGCGGCGACCAGGCGGGCGTCGCGCGAGGGGCCGTAGCCGGCAAAGACGGCGATGTGATCGGTGGGGGAGTAGCCGCCGGCGACGGCTTTCTGTGCCGTACCGGTCTTGCCGGCCATCCGGTAGCCTTCGATCTGAACCCGTTTTGCCGTGCCTTCGGCGACCACCGCTTCGAGCAGCCGTCCTAGTTGCCGGGCCGTGGCGGGTGACATGACGCGCCGGACCGCCCTTGGTTGACCGACGCTCCGGCGCTCGGCGCCGCTGCCGATCGCCTCGACGAGGTAGGGCTCCATCAGCATGCCGCCGTTGGCGATGGCGCCGAAGGCGGCGGCGAGTTGAATGGCGGTGACCGAGATTCCCTGGCCGAAGGCGGCATAGGCACCGGTGCGCGGCGGCCAATCCTCGACGGGGCGCAGGATTCCCGGGTTCTCCCCCGGCAGGTCGATGTGGCTCTTGGCGCCGAAGCCGTAGGCGAGCATCTGCTGGTAGAACCGCTCATCGCCGATCCGCCGCTGGACCTTGATCGTTCCGATGTTGCTCGACTTGGAGATCACCTCGCGGAAGGTCAACAAGCCAAAAGGCTTGTAGTCGCGAATGGCGACCCCTTGGACGAGCATCTTGCCCATTTCGCAATCGATGATGTCGCTGGGATCGATGAGGTTCTCTTCCAGTGCGGCGGCGGCGACCACCACTTTGAACACCGACCCGGGCTCGAAGGCGTCGGCGACAACACGGTTTCGCCAGCGCTCTTCGCGGTCTGTGTAGGCGCCGAAACGGTTAGGGTCGAAAGTCGGCCAGGAGGCCATCGCCTTGACCGCGCCGGTCGTGGGGTCGAGCAGCACCACACTCCCGGAAGCGGCGTTGAACTTGCGGATGGCGGCGGCCAACTCGCGTTCGGCCATGTGCTGCAAGGCACCGTCGAGGGTCAGATGGAGGTCGCGCCCGGGCCGTGCGGCGTCGGAGGCCAGACCGGGGGCCACCGCCAGCTGACCGTTGGCATCGCGCAGCACGATCCGCTGGCCAATATGGCCGGCGACCACCTTCTCGTATTGTGCTTCGATCCCGGCCAGGCCATGAAAATCGGTGCCGACGAAACCCAGAACGTGGGCGGCGAGTTCACCGTAAGGGTAGAAACGACGGCTTTCCTCGCGCCAGTGGATGCCCGGCAGTTGCAGCTCTTTGACCTTGGCGGCGACCGATTCGTCCACCTGACGCGCCAGCCAAGCGAACTGGTTGGAGGCGGTCAACCGCTCCACGAGTTCGGCCCTGGGCAGGCCAAGAATCGGTGCCAGCGCTTCGGCGACCGCGGCGGGATTCTCGATGGCTTGCGGGTCGGCGTAGATCGAGTCCGCGGGTGCCGAAACCGCCAGTTCGCGGCCGGCGGCGTCGAACAACGTGCCGCGCGGCGGGTTGAGGGTGATCTCGCGGTGGTGCTGCTTGCGCGCCAACTCGGCGTAGTAATCGTGACGCTCGATCTGCAGATAGCCAAGCCGCGCTCCGGCGGTGAGGAAACCGGCCGCCAGCAGGGTGACGAAGGTCGCCAGTCGCCAACCGGCTTTCTGCTGCCGTGCCTCGATCAGCGTGCTCACCGTTCACCTCGGCCGGCGCCACGCTCCGGCACCTCACGCTCCAGCCGCGGCGCCGGGTGCACGATCTGCTGGTAGTGAACGGTCTGGCCCACCGTTTGCGGTTGCAGGCCCAGTCGCTCGCTGGCCAGCCGCTCGATGCGAGCCGGGTGAGCCTGCTTGCCGGCTTCGAGGCGTAGGTGGCGCTCTTGGCGCTGCAATTGGTGCAAGGTGGTTTCGAGCTTGTTGATGCGGTAGCCGGTCGACAGGGTCTGTAACTCGACCCAGGTGTAGCCGAGCAGCCCGGCAGCCAGTGGCACCAGCGCCAGAATCACCAGCAACAGCTCACGCCGCCGTCGCCCATCCCGCTCGCGGCGGAGATAGGTGTTGGTCGGCGCGCGGCGCAGGGTTTGAGCGTAGGGGGTCTTCAACCGAAGGGTGCCTCAATTAGATGCGGTCAAATGCGGCGTGCGGCTCGCAGCCGAGCCGAACGCGAACGAGGGTTGGCCTCCACCTCGTCAGCGCTGGGTCGCAGCGGCTTCTTGGTCAATACCTCGATCAGCTGAGTCTCGGCGTGGGGTCGACCGGTGATCTGGTCGATCTGTCCGCGCGCCAGTTCCCGGACACGGTTCTTGACGATGCGGTCTTCCAAGCTGTGGTACGAGATCACCACCAGCCGACCCTCTTGGTCGAGCAGGTTGACCGCTTGGTCGATGGTGCGGCCGAGGCCGGCCAGCTCTTGGTTGACCTCGATGCGCAGCGCCTGAAAAACGCGGGTCGCGGGATCGATTTTGGGGAGCTGTCCCCGCCGGTTGCGGCGCCCGGGCGGCCGCACACGGTGGATCACTTCGACCAGATCGCCGGTCGTCTTGAGTGGTCGCTCGCCGCGCGCTTTGGTCACCGCGCGGGCGATGCTCCGAGCGTGCCTTTCTTCGCCGAGTTCTTTGAAGATGCGTTGCAATTCGGCCTCCGGGTAACGGTTGATGACCTCGGCGGCGGTTAGGCCGTCGGTTCCCATGCGCATGTCAAGAGGTCCATCGCGGCGAAAGCTGAAGCCGCGGCGGGCGATGTCGAGTTGAAGGGAGGAGACTCCAAGATCGGCCAGGATGCCGGCCGGTCGCCCCCAATCGCCGTGCGCTTCAAGCAGCGCGGCGAGATCGAAGAAGTTGCCTTCCACCAGTCGTATGCGCTGGTCAAACGGCGCCAGCCGCCGGCCTGCCACCGCCAGAGCCTCCGGGTCGCGGTCGATACCGATGAGTCGGATCTCCGGGTATGCGGCCAGCAAGTGCTCCGCATGGCCGCCGAGGCCGAGCGTGCAGTCGACGAACAGGCCACCGCGCTGCGGAGCGAGGAAGCCGGTGGTTTCGTGGAGCAGGACTGGTACGTGGGTGGCATTCAAGGCTTCTCCCCTGGTTGGGGGGTTGTTGTTGTTGGTGGTGGTGGTCAGATGCCGTGTTCACTCAGAACGGTGAAGTCGTCGTCGGTGAATGGGCGGTCGTCGAGTCGCTGGGCAAATCGGTCGTGGTTCCAGACCACCAGGTGGTCGAGGTGGGCACTGACCACGACTTCGCCCACAATTTCGGCCTTGTCGCGTAGAATCGGCGGGATCACCAGCCGACCTTGAGCGTCGAGCCGAGTCTGCTGTCCGAAGTAGCTAACCCGTTCCAGATAGGCGACTTTGGTGCGGTTGGTGGAAGGCATGGCGGCGAGCCGCGCCTCGATTTCTTCCCACACGGGGAGCGGATAGAGCAGGGCTGACTGCCCGTCGACCGAAGTCACGAACAGCTCCGTACCCCACTCCTGCTCAATATGGCGACGGAAGTCCGTCGGCACTTTGAGCCGGCCTTTAGTGTCTATCTTTGCTGGAGAGCTTCCACGAAACACGAGTCCACCCCTAACCTTCACCGGCCCATCACAAGCCCCTCCAAGGAGTCTTAGCCCCAAAGTGTAGCTCTTGGCTCCACTTTTGTCCATTTTTGTCCACTTTAGGCCACGGGAAGGGCGAGATAGGCTATGGGGGATGAAAACAGAACACTGGAGCTTGCTGGGTCTATTGGTGGGGGCGTTGGCCTTGGGTTCGTGCTCAGCAGAGTCGCCGCGGGTGTCGGAACTCGCGGCGGAGTCTGCTCGCCGACCTTCAATCTTGCTGGTGACGCTCGACACCACGCGGGCGGACCGATTGGGGCTGGAGTCGGGGTCTGAGGCGACTCCACAGTTGGATGCTTTGGCGCGGCGGGGGATCTATTTCTCGGCGGCTTACTCGACCGTCCCGACGACGCTGCCGTCGCATGTTTCGATGATGACGGGGGTCTACCCGGCTGAGCATGGGGTGCGGGAGAACGCTCGGCATTTGGGTGAGGAGCGGGTGTTGTTGGCCGAGCGGTTGGGGGAGTTGGGGTACCGGCGAGCAGCCTTTGTTTCGGGGTATCCGCTGGCGGCGCAGTTTGGGTTGGGGCGGGGGTTTGAGTCTTACGATGATGAGTTGGGGGCTCAGGGAGTTGAGCGGAGCGCGGCGGCGACGGTAGATGCGGCGTTGGCCCACCTGTCACAGGCGGGTGATGGGCCGCAGTTCGTTTGGGTTCATCTCTACGATCCGCACGAGCCTTACGATCCGCCGGAGCCGTTTCGGTCGCGTTTTCCTGAGGACCCGTATCTGGGTGAGATCGCCAATATGGATGGTGAGGTGGGGAGGTTGATCGAGGGGTTCGAGGCGCGGGTGGGGGCGGCGGGTGGGAAGATTCTGGTGATCGCGGACCATGGGGAGGGATTGGGCGATCATGGTGAGGCACTGCACGGCAACTTGCTCTATCAGGAGACGATGCGGGTGCCGTTGATCGTTGCCGGTTCCGGGATCGAGGCGGGGAAGGTTGCGCGGCCGGTGAGTAGCCGGCGGGTCTTTGACACGGTTCTCGATTGGGCGGGTGAGGCGATGCCGCACTCTTTGCTCTCTGCATGGACTGAGCCGGTGATGGGGGAGGCGATGAAGCCTTTTCTCCAGTATGGATGGCAGCCGCAGGTGATGGCGGTGGAGGGTGACCTCAAGGTGATCCGCTCGGGGGAGTTGGAACTCTACGACCTGAGCACCGATCCGGGTGAGACGAAGAATGTGGAGGGGGAGGTCGAGTGGAGTCGTGAGCTGCGCCGAGCCCTTCGCGATTATCCGTTCGTCCCGGAGCCGGCCCAGGTGGCACAGTCGGCGCAGGTGAGTCAGCAAGATCGCGAGCGGCTGGCCAGCTTGGGCTACGTCGGCTGGGAAGGCCGTTCGGTGCTGCGCGAGGGCGCGCCGAGCCCGCGGGAGATGACTCATCTCTTCGCCGATCTGGATCGTGGCTCGGGACTCTTCGTGCGCCAGCGCTATGCCGAGGCGATCGAGACCTTTCAGCGGATCCTGGATCAAGACCCGAACAACTTGATGGTGGCTCTGCGCCTGGCGGTCGCCCATTCGGTGCAGGGGCACGACTCGCAGGCAAGCGCCTACTATGCGCGGGCTCAGGCGATCGATCCGTCGTCGATCGACGTGCGTCACTATCAAGCGATGCACTTCTGCCGCCGGGGGCGCTGGGAGCAGGCGGAACCGCTCCTGATCAGTGTGGTCGCCCAGATGCCCAGGAAGTTGCCGGCGCTCGAATGTCTGGTGCGCATCCGGCAGGAGCAGGGTCGCTTGGAGGATGCAGCGGCGTTGCTCGGGCGAGTGATCGCTCTGCAAGCGGAGCCGGGTGGCGCACTGGTCGAGCTGGGCCGGGTGCGGATGGCGCTTGAAGATACGCCCGGAGCCATCCGTGCTTTCGAAAGGGCTCGGTCGTTGCTAGGCGAGAGGTTCGACCACTCGTTGGACCTCGGCGTTTGCTACATGGCGCAGCGACGCTTGCAAGAGGCGCGATCCGCCTTGGACGCAGTGCCGAGGACTCATCCGGGCTACCCGTTGGCTCTGTTCAAGCGAGCACAGGTCAGCGTATTGCTCCACGAAGCGGACAGCGCGGATCGGGTGCGGTTGGCTTACCGCATGGCCGATCCACGGTTGCGCTCTTTGATCGCGGAAGAATCACTCTTTCGGGAATTGGCCTGGCGTTAGATACAAAGAGAGGGGCCGGATGGCCCCTCTGTGCAAACTAACCTTGGTCGTTTCGGTTAGAAGGTGAACTTCACCGCCAGCTGGAAACGCCGGGGCAGGAAGAAGTCTCTGGGTGTGCCGAAGTTGGCGCTGTTGACCTTGTTCTGGATGTTATATCCGGTTTGTTTGTCAAAGGCGTTGAATACGTCAGCTCGCAGCTGAACCGAGTAGCGGTCCGCGAACGGGAAGCGATGCGTGTAGTTGAGGTCGACCTGGTAGTGGTCGTCGGTGGTCCGCGATCCGGCCGGTTCGGCGAAACGGCTGGTGTCGCTGGAACTGCCGGTCAAGGCACGGTAGACCTCGACGTCCCAGGCTTCCCACGGCTGGCCGGACTGGTAGATGCCGAAGATGCCGGCGCTGCCGTTCCACTTGAAGTTGTAGTAGCCGTAGGCCTTCAACTGGTGCCGGCGGTCGCCGCGCAGGTTGCCGTAGCGGTTGTTCCACAACTGGCGGCCGGCGCCATCGGCGATGAACGACGAACCGACGAAGATGTTGCCGTCGTTGCCGGTGGTGGTGTTGTCCTGGTCGAAGTTGCCGTAGTAGTGGCTCCATACGTAGGAGCCCTTGAAGTAGGCATTGGAGCCTCTCCATTCGGCGTCGAAGTTGGCTTCGTAGAACTTGGTGAAGGCGTTGTCGAGTTCGGCGATGACGTAGGACGAGCCGCCGATCTCACTGCGGAAGGTGCCGAGTTCCGGAATGTAGTCATCGTGGGAAAACTCGTCCGGAGCCAGGAAGCGGCTACGTGCGTTGTTGTTGGTGTCTTCCCAGAAGTTGTATCCGTAGCGATGGCGGAGGTAGGCCTTGCCGGTCCAGCCGTTGTTGAACTGGCGAGAGTAGCCCACCATGTACTCGTCGATCGCACGCGGGTTGAGGTTGTCCTGGAAGAACTTACCCGAGGAAGAACGGACCCCTGCGATGCTGATCAAGTTGCCGTCGGCGTCGAAGAAACCGCGGATCGTGCGTCGCAGGTTACGGGCCCAGGAGGCGGCGCGGGGCAGTGAGCTGGCGGCCGGATGGTAGCGAGCGTAGCTGGCGTAGACGGTGGCGCGGCCATCGTTGATGGCGCGCGTCACACCGAGGCGCGGCTGGACCATGTCGCTGAAGTCGTCCTCGTGCATCTTGTAACGGTTGCCCGGGGCCAGCTCGAACCCGGAAACATTGGAGCTGTTCTCGCGCAAGCCTTGGCCGTAGAGCTTGTCGTTGGAGACCAGTACGCCGACGTTGAACGACCACTTGTCGTAGGTCAGCTTGTCGTTGATCTCGATGCTCTGCGACTCGAACTCCGAGGTGATGACCGGCGAGATATTGCCGTTCAAATCGATCACGCTCTGCTGTTGGAAACGGGCCTCGAAAAAGATTGGGGTACCGTCGTCGGTGGTGGCGCGGCCGCCGGGTACGGTGATCGATCCCCAACCGTTCGAGGTTCGTGACAGATCCTCGCCGTCGGAGTAGTTCTGGTATCCGAAGTGGAGTTCGTGGTGGTCGCCGACCAGCAGGTCATAGCCGAGCTGGAAGCTCTCACGGGAGAAGAGTTGATCGTTGAAGGTGGTGGCCACGCCGGCGATGCCGCCGCCGACGGCGACGCCGTTCTGGACGTAACCGTAGCGGCTGATCAGCGGCGCGATGAAGGCGTTGTAGGCGTCCTCACCGGCGATCGGCTGCGGTACGGCCAGCCGGCCCATGCGGTCGAGGTTGTTGACATCGAGCGTGACGGAGCCATCGCTGCGAATGTCGAAGCCGAGCACGTTGTCCGGCCGCGAATTGAAGTCGTTGGAGAAGTCTGTCGCCTTGAAGTTGACGAAGCTGCGGTCGTTGATCACCCAGGAAGCTTCCAGGGTGCCGATCTCCAGCTGCGAGTCACTACCGGAAGAGGCCGTCCCGGTGATCGCCTCACCGGTAACGCCGCTACCCTGGTCGTCGTTTTCGGAGTCGCGATAGCTCCCGTGCACCAGGATCGAGTCGCTCGGCGTCCAGGTGAGCTTGCCGAAAAACTCGTCGCGGACGCTCTCGGCATCGGGTACGGCACCGTAGAGGTTGGTCCGGCTATCGCTGGTGGTCGTCGGCCGGTAGTACGAGGCATAGAAGGTCAAGTTCGAGGGAACGATCGGGCCGCCGAGCGATAGCGAGGTCCAGTCCTGATCGCGGCTGAAGGCGGCTGCGCTGTCGACGTCGCGCTTTGCGCTCATGCCCTGATTCTGAATCTGGTAGCTAGCCGTGCCGTGGAAGCGGTTGGTGCCCGACTTGCTGGTCGTGTTGATGGTGAAGCCGCCGGAGCGGTTGAAGTCCACCGCCCGGGCACCACCCTTGATGATCGAAACCTGATCGATGTCGTTCGACGACGAGTCGGAACTCAAGGTTCCGAAGAGCGGCAATGAGACGTTGACGCCGTCGAAGAGGTAGACGTTGTCCTGACCGCTACCACCGGCGCTCGGCCCACGTACTTTGTCTTCCGAGTACTGGACGCCCGGGACCAGCTTCACCAGGTCGCGGTACTGCTGGCCGATGGGGAGTTGGTCGAAGATGTCGCTGTCTACGGCGCTCTTGATCTCGGCGGAGGTGGTGTCGATGGTCGCCAGCTCGCCGATGACGTTGACCTGCTCTGAGACAGCCTCCGGCTGCATAGAGACTCTCACTGCCGAGTTCTGTTGCAGCAGGACCTTCATCTCTTGGGTCACGGTGGCGAGCCCTTCGAGGCTAAAGGTGACTTCGTAGTCTCCGGGAGGCAACTGCACCAGGCGGAAGCTGCCGTCGGCGGCGGAGAAGGTGGTTCTCGGGCGTGGCAGGACGTCACTGGTCGCTTCCACGGTGATACCGGGAAGCGGGTCGCCATCCGCGGAGGTCACCGTACCCGAAATGGAACCGGTTTGTTGGCCTAAGGCCGGTAGGCTCCCGACGATTAATAACATTGAAAGCAGCCCGACGATTACGGTGTACTTCTTCATAACCTTTCCTTTCCCGATTACGGTTACGCGTGCGGAAGAGGCTGCGACCGGAGCTGAAATTGCTCTGTCCGCTGGTCGTCCCCCCCTGCCAAAGATCGAATCATCGAATCAAAGAATTGGCGGCACGCTAGCACGGCCCCGCATGGCTCGCAAGGTGCTGGGCGGATCGTATTTGAGGTTGTTCCGGTGAGAGGCGGGTTTCCTTGCGAATCGGTGTTTTTCAGCATTCGCACAGCGCTGCTGGTTGGCCGGTTTGGTGCTATGTTTGGCCGCATCGAGAAGGGAATGGGCTCTTGCGCTACGTAGTGGGAATCGATGCCGGAGGCTCGAAGACAGTGGGCCTGCTGGTGGACGAAGATGGCCGTTTGATCAGCCAGGTCCTCACCGGTGGCGCCAACTTGCGCGTCCACGGCGAGAGCGGCGTCGAAGCGGTGCTGAAGCAGGTGTTCGTCGATCTGGCACCGCCGGAACCGGTGTCGGCAACCTGCCTCGGCTTGGCCGGCGTCGATCGGTCGGCGGATCGAGCGGTGATCCAAGGAATCTTGCGCCGTTTGGGGATTCCGGGGGAGGCACGGATCGAGAATGACGCCTTGGTCGCCTTGGTGGCGGGAGCCCCCGAGCGCCAGGGGATCGTGGTGGTTTCCGGCACCGGTTCGATCGCCTATGGGCTCGATGCCAGCGGTGCGACGGCGCGAGCCGGCGGCTGGGGCCACATCCTGGGCGATGAGGGATCGGCCTACTGGCTGGGACACGCGGCGTTGCGCCAGGCGATTCGGGCACTCGATGGGCGCGGGCCTGAGACCTCTTTCGGCGACCGCGTCTCGCGCAAACTCGACCTGGAAGTGCCGGAGGGGCTGGTGTCCTGGTTCTACGATCAGGAACGCTCCCGCTACCGCATCGCCGAACTCGCCAGCCTGGTCGAGGAAGCGGCACTCGACGGTGACCAACACGCCGAGGAGTTGCTCGAAGAGGCGGCGCTGCACCTGGTGCGGGCGGCGCAGGCGGTGGCCAGCCAGCTTTCCTTCGACTCGCTCTATCGTGTGGTGCTCGCGGGCGGCGCTTTTCGAGCTTGCCCCAGCTTGGCGCAACGGGCGGAAGATCACTTTGATCTGCCTTTTGCCGTGGTGGATCGGCTCGAGGTGGAGCCCGCCTGGGGAGCGGTGACTTTGGCTCTCGATTTGCTGGAGTGAGGTGGACAGGGTGAGGTGGGCAGAATGAGCGCGACAGCGATGCGGTTGATCGTCAACGCCGATGACCTGGGCCGGACACCGGGCATCAACGATGGAATCTTCGCAGCGCACCAGCGCGGGCTGGTGAGCAGTGCCACCCTGATGGTGGCCTATCCCGCGGCGCGAGAGGCGGCGCAACGCCTCGATCAGTTCCCAGCTCTGGGCATCGGTTTACATGTCGCCTTGACCGGCGGTGAGCCGCTGCTGCCGGCGGACGAGTTGCCCAGCTTGGTCGATGGCCAAGGGCGCTTCGCCAGCCATCCGGACCTCTTCACCGCTCCCGATCCCGAGGAGGTCGCGGCGGAGGTGGAGGCACAGTTCGACCGCTTCCGAGAACTCACCGGCCGGCTGCCCACCCACCTCGACAGCCATCATCACGCGCACCGCCACCCCGTGGTCTGTGACGCCTTGATCACCATCGCGGCCCGGGAAGGGCTGCCGGTGCGCAACACCTCGGCGGCGGTGGGCGAGAGGCTGCGCTCTGCCGGCATCGCCACCACAGATGCGTTTGTCGAGCGGTTCTACGCCAGCGAGGCGCGGCTCGGGCCATTTCTCGACATCATCGACGGCTTGACTCCCGGAGTGACCGAAGTGATGTGCCACCCGGCGCGGCTCGACGATCTTTTGCGTCGGGGCAGCAGCTACGTCGATGAGCGCGAGGTGGAACTGGCGGTGCTGACCGATCCTCGGGCGTTGCAGGCGGTGGAAGACAAGGGCGTCCGCTTGATCCATTTCGGGTCGCTGTGAAGCTCCACATCCTCAACGGGCCGCTGGAGGTGGCGCGGCAAGGTGCGCAGATCCTCTCTGCCGCCGCGGCGGCCAAGGCCGATCTGGTCCTCGGTTTGCTCACCGGGCGCACCGCCATCCCCTTCTATGACGATCTGGCGCGCCGTTATCGAGCGGGCGAGTTGGATCTGTCCCGCGCGCGGGCGATCAACGTCGATGAGCTGGTCTTGCCCGAAGATCATCCGAGTGGCTTTCGCACCTTCATGAAGCGCCATGGCTGGCAGCGCATTGGGCTCGACCCCTCGCGCTGCGAGATACCGCGGGCCGAGGGTGACTCAGAGCAACGACTGCGGGCGGAATGCCGTCGCTACGACGCCGTGGTGGAGGAGGCCGGCGGGCTCGATCTGGCGGTGCTCGGGGTGGGGGTGGAGGGCCATGTGGCCTACAATCTCCCCGGTATCGAGCACCTGAGCACCCATTGCGTGGAGCTTCCCGATGCGCTTGCCGAGCAGCTCGACGTACCCCAGCGTTGGCGGCCACTGCGGGCGATCACGCTCGGCTTTGGCGCTCTGCGCGCAGCCAAGCAGCTACTGCTGATGGCCAGCGGGGAGAGCAAAGCCACCGCGGTTCGCGCCCTGGTCGAGGGGCCGGTCGACCCGCAGTGGCCCTGTACGCTGTTGCGCGCGCACCCGGATTTCACCCTCTTGGTCGATCGCGCCGCGGCCGTGAAGTTGGCCGGGCAAGGAGATGGCGAATGAGTCTTGATCTGAGCAGGAGACGCTCTTGAATATCGGTGGTCTGGATCTTGGCATCCTCTTCGTCTATCTCGGAGGTGTTCTCGCCTTCGGCACTTGGGTGGGGCGCAACGCCAAGACCACGGATGACTACATGCTTGGGGGGAAGAACTTGCCGTGGTGGTTGATCCTCTTCTCGGTAGTGGCCACCGAAACGAGCACCGTCACCTTCCTCTCCATCCCCGGCTTCTCGTTCGACCATGATCTGACCTGGTTGCAGATCCCGCTCGGTTTCGTGATCGGTCGCTTCGCGGTGATTTTCCTCCTCCTGCCGCAGTACTTCGATGGGCGGATGTTCACCGCCTACGAAGTATTGCACCGCCGTTTCGGCGGCGCCACCGAACGGGTGGCCTCGCTGCTTTTCATCCTGACGCGCAGCTTGGCGGACGGCTTGCGGCTCTTCCTGTCGGCGATCATCCTGCAAGAGATGACCGGCGTTGCCCTGCCCTGGGCGGTGGCTCTGCTCGGCGTGACGACGATCGTCTACACCTTCTTCGGCGGTATGCGCGCCGTCTTGTGGACCGACTTGGTGCAGTTCATGGTCTACATGTCCGGCGGTCTGATCGCCTTCTGGCTTCTCCTCGACCGCCTGCCGGGCGGTTGGGACCAGCTGGTCTCGATGGGTGGGGCGGCGGGCAAGCTGCGGATGTTCGATCTCTCGCTCGACTTCACCCAACCCTACGGCTTGTGGGCCGGCCTGCTCGGCGGTGCCTTCTTGAGCCTCGGCTCGCACGGCGTCGACCAGATGATGGTGCAGCGCTACTTGAGCGCCCGCAATCTGCCGGACGCGCGCCGCGCGCTGTGGGTGAGCGGTTTCGTGGTGGCCGCCCAGTTCGCCCTCTTCTTGCTCATCGGTGTCGCTCTCTACTGCTTCTACCAGCTCAACCCGCCGGCCGTGCCCTTCGAGCGTGCCGACCGGGTTTTCGGCCGCTTCATTCTCAACGAGATGCCGGTCGGGCTGATCGGGGTGCTCCTGGGCGCGGTCTTCGCGGCGGCGATGTCGACCCTGTCGAGCTCGCTCAACTCTTGCGCCACGACGGCGGTGAAGGATCTGTACACACCGATGGCGGGGAAGCGGGCGACGCCGAGCCGGCAGCTGAAGGCGACCCGGTTGTTGACCGTTGTCTTCGGTCTGATTCAGATCGCGGTCGGCATCGGTGGCCAGTGGCTGGCCTCTTCGGTGGTGTCGAGCGTGCTGGGGATCGCCGGTTTCACCACCGGCATTGTGCTAGGGGTTTTCTTTCTGGGCCGCTTCGCTCGGCGGGTCGGTCAGCGCGCCGCCCTCGCCGGTCTCGCGGTGGGTCTCATCGGCATGAGCTGGATTTTCTTCGCCACCCCGCTCGCCTGGCCCTGGTACGCCTTGGTCGGCTCGGCCGGTACCTACATTGCGGGGCTGGCGGCGAGCACTCTGTGGCCGCGTGAGCGGGCGGCGGAGGCTGTTTGAGCGCGCCGCCTCAGCGGCTGGTTTCGGTCGATGTCTTTCGCGGCGCCACCATCGTGGCGATGATTCTGGTCAACAACCCGGGCAACTGGGGCAAGGTCTATGCGCCGCTGCTGCACGCCGAGTGGCACGGCTGGACGCCGACCGACCTGATCTTCCCCTTCTTCCTCTTCATCGTCGGCGTGGCGATCGTGCTGGCGCTCGGCCGGCGGATCGAAGCCGGGGTGGAGCGCCGCTCGCTTACGACCAAGTTGGTTCGGCGCTCGGCGGTTTTGTTCGGTCTCGGATTGTTCCTCTCGGGCTATCCGTTCGGTCTCTTCGGTACGCGCACTTTCGAACGGCTGCTCGAGACCTGGCGAATCCCCGGCGTGCTGCAACGGATCGCGGTCTGTTACTTGCTCGCCTCGCTGCTATTTCTCTACTGCCGCAAGCCGGCGCTGAAGGTGTGGACGGCAGTCTGCCTGCTCGGCTACTGGCCGTTGCTGGCGTTGACACCGATGCCCGGCGGCGGCGCGCCCGATCTGGCGACGAAGGGGCAGCACCTGGCGGGATGGCTCGATCGGGTGGTGCTGGGCAAGCACTTGTGGATCTACGGCAAGGTTTACGATCCCGAGGGAATCCTGAGCACTATCCCGGCGCTGGCGACGACGCTGTTGGGTCTCTTCGCCGGCTTGCTTTTGGTCTCGGATCGGCCGGCGGTCGAGAAGGTGGCGCGGCTCTTCGTGCGCGGCTCGCTGTTGGTGGTGGGGGGCTACGTTTGGGGTTGGTTTTTCCCCATCAGCAAGGGGCTGTGGACGAGTTCGTACGCGGTGTTCACGGCCGGGATGGCGACTTGCGCGCTGGCGCTCTGCCTGTGGTTGTTCGATGTGGAGCGCCATCCGCGGATGGCGCGTCCGTTGGTGATCTATGGGGTGAACGCGATCACGGTCTTTGTCGGTAGTGGAGTCTTGGCGCGGACTCTGGGTATCTTGAAGGTCGGGGAGAGGACGGTGCACAGCTGGATCTACGGAGGACTGTTCGCTTCGTGGTTGCCGCCTTACGTGGCTTCGTTGGCCTTTGCGTTGGCTTGGGTGGTGGGGTGGTTTTTGGTGCTTTGGGTGATGGATCGGCGGGGGGTTGTGATCAAGGTGTAGGGCGTGGGGCCGGTCCTCGTCGTGGGTCCACCCCGTCGGGGGACGCGGGAGCTGGGTATGCCGGTCCGGGTCGGGTGTCCTCCCCGCCGGGGGACGCGGGAGCTTCTCGGTGGAGGGGGTGTTAGCTCCCGCTGAGCGTCACCGCGCCGGTCAGTTGGCGACAACTCGACAATGAAGACGAGCGCGGTGAAGATCCCCCCGTCGGGGAGGACACCCGACCCGGACCTCTGTTGTGGTGTTTTCGGAGGGGCGAGCGCGATGAAGATCCCCCTGTCGGGGTGGACCCACGACGAGGACCTTCATGGGTGCGTGGGGGGAGGTGCGCGGTGAAGACTTCTTTGGGTGGGGCTGGGAGAGGGGAGGAGCGCTTATCCGCCGGGCTGGTCCGTGGTGGATTTTAGGATGCAGAGTTGGTCGTACTTTGCGATGTGGTTGGCGAAGTCGCTGAAGTTTCGGGCGTTCTTTTTGTAGCGGCTGAGCATCTGGGGGCAGTCGCCGAAGAGGGTGGCGAACTGTTGGCGGTAGATCTTCTTTTTGACTTGGATCGGTGCCGCGTTGTCTCGGGTGACGAGGTAGGTTTCTTCTTGGTTGCCGAAGGCTGGAGTGCCTTCCAAGGTCCAGAGTCCTTGGCGGTCGTTGGTGAGGGCGTTGACGCGGAAGCTCTGGCCGAAACCGTGGTTGATGCGCTGGAGGAGGACGCGGTTGTCGTTATCGGGCCAGGCGACGGAGTCGAAGATCAGCTCTTTGGGTTTGGCGATTTGGCTGTAGTCGGTGTTGGAGGGCTCCTTGGTGGTGACGGCTCTGGCGACCGTCGGCACTTTGCTCCACAGCTCGATTGGGACGCTCAGTCGCACGATCTGATTGGCATTGAATCGGGTTCTCTTTCCGTTCGCTTCGATGAGCGTGAACTGGCTGATTCCGCGGGAGGTCCACACCGATCTGCGCACGACGCCGTGGAGGACTTCGCCTTGGATGGTGAGCACCTTGACGAAGCCGTCGGGGATGTGGTCGACCGGGGTCAGAAAATCGGGATTTCGGTCGGTCAGGGCCTTCGCGTTGAGAACGATCGGTGATCCTAGAACCAGAAGAAGGGTGAGGAGGGCTAGGGTTGGTGAGATGGCCTTGCGCAGGGCGTTCATCGGGTGTTCCTCTTGGTTGATCGGGTCCATCGTTGCTGTCGCTGGCCCTGCCCCCCCCTATGGCTCTGGCCGCGTGTGGCAAGGGAAATAGCAGGAGTCATGCCAGGCCTCTAGAGAGGAATTTGTCCTCTGGGGAGGACGAGTTGGGTGTCCGGGCGAGGAACGGATACCGCAAAAGAGGAGGCGGTGGGGAACTCAGTAGAGCAGGTGGCGCGCGCGCGCTTCTCGCCAACGTCGCTGATCGGCCCGGTCGGAGTCGAGGATCTTTTCCACCGAGTTGGCCGGTAGCTGTTCGTGGAGTTTCGCCGAGCCGATCAACCAGGTCAGGGCCGCGCCGTCTCGCCTCCATTCAAAGCCGGGTTGGGTGGCCAGGGCGGCCAGCAGCTCGACGCCCAGCCGGTAGGGTTGGGCCAGGGCGGGGTCGGTGATGTGGACTCGGAAACCGTGGCATTCCTGGTCGAGGTACTTGGGGCTGGGGGCGGCCTTGGAGGCTCTGGGGGTGAAGGTTGTGGGGGTGAGGGTGAAGCCGGGGAGGGAGACCCGGATCTTGGCTGGGTCGAGCCAGGGGGCGCCGAAGAGGAGGAAGGGGGTTTCGGTACCGCGGCCCTCGGAGAGGTTGGTCACTTCGAGTAGGGCGATTCCGGGGTAGGCGAGGGCGGCTTTGGCGGTTCTCAGGTTGGGCGAGGGCGGGATCCAGGGGCGGCCGGTGTCGACCCAGCTCATGGAGCGATGCCAGCCGGCCATGGGGATAACGGTCAGTTTGGCCGGTTGGGCTAGGTTCGAGTTGACATAGCGGGCCATCTCGCCGAGGGTGAGGCCGTGGACGAGCGGGCCGGGAGCGAGGTTGACGAAGCTGGCCGGAACCTGGTCGCGCGGTGCGGCGGTGGGCCCTTCGACGCGATCGCCGCCCAGGGGGTTGGGGCGGTCGAGGACAATGAACTCGATGCCGGCTTGGCCCGCCGCCTCCAGGCAGTGGATCAAGGTGCTGACGTAGGTGTAGAAACGCACCCCGGCCCCTTGGAGGTCGAAGACCAAGGTGTCGAGGTCGGCGAGATCTTCGGGACGGGGCTTGCGCTGCTTGCCGTAGAGGCTGACCACCGGCAGGCCACTGACCGGGTCTTTGCCGCTGGTGATCTTTTCCCCGGCGGCGGCCTGGCCGCGCAGGCCGTGTTCGGGGGAGAAGAGGCGCACGATGTTGAGCCCGCGTTGCTGGAGGAGATCGATGGCGTGGTGGCCGTCCCAAGTGCGCGAGGCGCCGTGGACGACGAGGCCGATGCGCTTGCCCTGGAGTTGGCGGGCGCCGTCGTGATCCAGCCGCTCCAGCCCCACTCGAACCGGCGGCGGTACCAGTGCCCGCACCACGGCGTCGGCCAGCGCCGGGCGCACCTGGCGAATCTGGATGTTGTCGCGCGTCGGGTGGACGCGGTTGGTGAGCAGGATCAGGAAGAGGTCGCGCTCGGGATCGATCCAGATCGAGGTGCCGGTGAAACCGGTGTGGCCGAAGGAGTTGGGCGAGAAGAGGGTGCCGGCGGAGGATTTCTCGGCCGATTTGGTGTCCCAACCCAGCGCCCGGTCGGACCCCTCGACGACGTGGGCGCGCCGGGTGAACCGTTCGACGGTGGGCCGAGAGATGAGCCGGCGATGCTCGAAGACGCCGCCGTTGGCGATCATCTGAACGAAGCGCGCCAGATCGCGAGCGGTGCTGAACAGACCGGCGTGCGGGGCCACACCGCCGAGAGCAAAGGCGTTTTCGTCGTGTACCTCTCCGCGCACGATGCGGCCGCGGCCGGGATCGAACTCGGTGGGGGCGATGCGTTCCAGCAGGGCGCCGCCGTCGCGATCGAGCGGGCGGAAGAGGGTGTCGTTCATCCCCAGTGGCCCGAAGACCCTCTGCTGCACGAAGCTCTCCAGCGGCTGGCCGGCGACCCGTTCGAGGATCTCGCCGAGGAGGATCAGCCCCAGGTCGCTGTACTTGGTCTGGGTGCCCGGCTCGTAGACCAGTTCCATCGCCTGGATGCGCTCGATGTAGGCCCTTTTCCCGTGGACCTCCTTGAACAGCGGTGCCCACCAGTCGATGCCGGAGGAGTGGGTCAGCAGGTGGCGCAGGGTGACCTTCTCCTTGCCGGCGCCGGTGAAGCGGGGCAGGAAGTGTTGCACCGGGCTGTCGAGGTCGAGCTGGCCGCGATCGACCAGCATCATCGCCATGGTGGTGGTAGCGATGACCTTGGTCAGGCTGGCCAGGTCGTAGATCGTCTGCGGGGTGACCGCTGCCGCGCCGTTGTCGTAGGAGAGCTTGCCGTAGCCGTGCAGCTTGGCCAACTTGCCGTGATGACCGATGGCGACCACGGCGCCGGGGAAGGCGCCGGCGACGACGTACTCTTCCATTAGCTTGTCGACTTCGGCCAGCCCCTGGGGCGTGAAGCCGGCCTCCGCGGCGGTCGCCGGTTCGAGGCTCATCGCCCGCCGTGCGGTCTCCTCGCCGTGGCCGACCGGGTAGAGGCCGGGCAGTCGTACCGGCAGCTTGCCGCCGATGGCGCTCTCGCCGAAGAGGGCGGCGAAGGCGGCGCGTTGGCTTACTTCGGGGTTGCCATAGGCGCAGAGGTAGACCGGGATCTCGGGCACTTCGGCCAGCAGGTAGGGGCTGCCGAAGGAGAGGAGGATGACCGGCGGGCCGGCTGCCGCCAGCCGGTGGAGAAGGTGGGCTTGCGAGGGGGAGAGATCGGGCCGCTTCTCGCCGTCCGGTCCGCTACCGGAGGCGCGCACGAAGGCGGAGACCACGATGTGGGTGTACTCACCCGCTTTGGTGATCAACTCCTCCTCGCTCTCGGGCGAGATCTCACGCCCTAGGTGGCGGCGGTCGAAAGTAACGCGGCGGACGGCGAGTTCGGCGGGTGGGATCGAGCGGTAGGCGAAATCGCTGGAGATCGTCAGGTGGAGCAGGCGCAGCGGCGCTTCGGCGGCCAGCGGCAGTACCTCTCCTTGGTTGCGCACCAGGGTGATCGACTCGGCGGCGATCTTCGCGGCGCGGGCAGTGTCTTGGGGGCGCGCGATCGAAGTGCCCAGGGCCGCCGGGTCAACGAGCCGTTGGCGGTGCAGACCGAGCCGCGCCTTGGCTTCGAGAATGCGCCGCACGGAAGCGTCGAGACGGACCTCGGTGAGTTGCCCTTCGCCGACGGCGCGCACCAGAGATTGAATGGCGACGCGGGTGTTGGCGGGCAGCAGGATTACATCGGCGCCGGCCTGGACGGCGGCCACCGTGGTGCCGCCACTCCACGCCGGGTGGCCGCTCTCCCCGTTGACGTTGAGCGCCCTCATCTCCATTCCGTCAGTGACCACCAGGCCGTCAAAACCGAGCTGATCGCGCAGCAGTCCGGTGGTCAGCGCCGGCGAGAGGGTGGCCGGGGTGCCGGTGGGGTCGAGGGCGGGAACGGCGATGTGACCGACCATCACCGAGTCGACCCCAGCCGCGAGCGCCCCACGAAAGGGGACCAGCTCGACGGCGTCGAGGTGGGCGCGGTCGGCGGTGATGACCGGCAGGGCGAAGTGGCTGTCGGTGCCGGTGTCGCCGTGGCCGGGGAAGTGCTTGACCGAGGTCAGCATGCCGCCCGCGCGAGCACCCTGCACGAAGGCGCTGACCATCCGCGAGACCAGCTCCGGCTCCTCGCCGAAGGAGCGCACGTTGATCACCGGGTTGGCCGGGTTGTTGTTGACGTCGGCCACCGGTGCCAACGCCCAGTGGATGCCCAGCGCGCGCCCTTCGCGGGCGGTGATCTCGCCGAGGAAGCGGGCCGCCTCCGCGGAGCGGGTGGCACCGATCGCCATGGCGTAGGGCAACGAGGTGGCGCCCCGCTTGACCCGGAAGCTGAGCCCCCGTTCGAGATCGGCCGAGATCAGCAAGGGCAGAGGCGAAGCGGCTTGCAGCTCGTTGAGCAGCCGCGGAATGGTCTCGAGGTCGGAGTCGAAGAGCACCACCCCGCCAACTTCCTCCTCCCGCACCATTTTGAGTAGCTGGCGATGGGTGTAGGAATCGGGATGGTGGTACTGGCCGTAGGCGCGCACCATGATCATCTGTGCCGCCTTCTGCTCCAGGCTCATCGCGGCGAGACTCGTCTCGACCCAGTCGCGGGCCGCCTCGGAGAGGGTGGCGGCGATGGGCGCCGGCGCGGGTGCCAGGGTAGGCGCCGGGGGGGGCGCGACAACGGCGGGGGCTGAGCTTGAAGTACAGCCGAGGCTCATCGCCAAGAGGGCTAGAGCGAAACTGGAGCGGACACTCGGGGACGGGCAGTGGTTCACGGCGTGGCCTCCACTTCAATCCCGTGCAACCACACGGCCCGCAGCGAGGCGGATTCCAGGTCGAGGTCGTCGCCGGAAGGGTGAGAGAGAAGGAGAAACGAGGCGGGGCCGTCGCGGCGAATTCGGGGCAGGGAAGGGTCGGGCGGCGTTGAGCCGAGCTGCCAAGGCTGGTCGGTTACCGGGGAGACCATTCCTCGATCCGATCGGACGGAGGGCTGGAGGGCGCGCAGGATCTCGCCCAGCCGGAGGGATCGAGGCTCCGCCGGCGGGCCGGTGAGCTTGAGTGGCGGCAGCGCCACCGCCCTGGGAACCACCTCGACGCGCGAGCGGCCCGGCGCCCGCAGTTTGTAGGCTAGGGCGGTGGCGCTCGCCTGCTTCTTTCTGGGGACAGCCCAGACCAGGGTGCCGACGCCGAGTCGGGCGAAGCGGTCCAGGACTTCGCCGGTGAGCCAGCGGCGAGCCGCCCAGCCTTCGATGCTGGCCACCAGCGGGGCGACGATCAGAGCGTTGTTGCCGTCGATGTCGCGACCACTGCCGCGGTAGCGCAGGTCGCCGATCTCGGCGATGGCCGAGCGCGTCGTGGCGCCATCCCCGCTACCGCAACCGGCGATCTCCCGGTCGCCGCGCAAGCGGTCGAAGGCGAGATCGGCCCGGTAGGGCTGACGGCTTCCCGGTTGCAGAATCGAGCCGCCGCGCACGATGACGTCGCTCCACACCTCGGTCTGGTTGCGCAATAGATTCTCGTAGATCTCCGGGTCGTGGCTGGCTAGCTCGTCGCGCACCAGGTCGCGCAAGACGGTGAGCAGGGCGACAAAGTTCAGCCGGGCGAGATCGGTCACCGGGTGGCCCGCCGGCAAGCCGCCACTTTCGATCAAGACCACCGGCGTGCCCCAGGCGGTGATGTTGTCGCCGAAAGCGCGCGGGCTCCAGTCCTCGTCGTAGCGCGCCATGCCGCCGGGCATGAAGGGGGCCAGGGTGGTGGCCACGGCGCTACACGCCCGCTTGGCGAGGAGCCGCCCCGGCGTCACCGTACCTTGCGGGTCGCCGGAGACGGCGAGGACGGCGTTGGTGGCCAGTACGCCGGTGTCGCCCACCGCGGTGCGCGAGTTCTGATCGTGCAGATTGAAGCCGAGGAAGGGCTGGTGGCGGTCGCGCAGCTCCTTGAGTAGACGCCCCTCGGGGGTGGTGAGGTTGAGGGCGTCGCGGTTGATGTCGATGTCCTGGGCGTTGCGCCGGCGGAAGAGTTCGGCGCCGTCCGGGTTGACCATCGGCAGGACGAGCAGGGTGAGTTCGGAGAGGATCGCCCTGGCGTCGGCCTGCTCGGCGTGCGACAGCAGGTAGTCGGTCAGATCGAGCAGGGCCGGGGTGGCGGAGGGCTCGTCGCCGTGCATCTGCGACCACAGGAAGACCTTGCGCTCGCCGCTGCCGAAGGTGAGCAGCTGAATGGGCCGACCCAAGGCGGAGCGGCCGACCTCTTCCAGCTTCAAGGTCTCGGGATGACGCTCGGCCAACTCGCCGAGCTTGCGGTTGAGTTCGGCGGGCCGAAGGCAGGGCGCCGGGGTGGTGACGAAGCGTTCTTGGGGCCAGTCTTCCCACAATTGTTGCGGAGTCCAGCCACGATCCGTCGCGACTAGGTGAGCTGAGAAGAGGCCGGCGAGAAGAATCGACAGCGACAAGATTTTCTTCATAGGTCGCCATTCTAGTCTGGGCGCGGACGTGGGCGAGCGGCCTGGGTATACTCGCCGCTAGGAGCCAAGACGGTAGAACTGCGGTGGAGGTGAAGGTGTTGAAACAGCTGAATTTACGCCCCTTTGCGATCGCTCTGCTGGTCGCCGGGGCGGTCTGGATGGCGGGTGCCTCCGGCCGTGCCGCGGCGGCAGAAGCGGTCGCGTCGCAGGGCCAAGAATTGACCGACGCCGTCGCCGTGCTCGACCTCTGGGTGGAGGAGCAGCGGGCCCACCGCGGCCTACCGGGCCTCGCCCTGGGCGTGGTCCTGGGCGACGAGTTGGTCTGGTCACAAGGCTATGGAGTTGCCGACCTGGAGAGCCGCGAGCCGATGACCCCCCAGTCGGTCCTGCGCATCGGCTCGGTGACCAAATTGTTCACCGCCACGGCGATCCTGCAACTGCGCGACGCCGGCAAGCTGCGGCTCGACGACCCGGTGGTGACCTACCTGCCCTGGTTCCACATCGAGAGCCCCTTCGAGGACGCTCCGGCGATCACCGTGCGCCACCTGTTGACCCACACCTCCGGTCTGCCGCGCGAGTCGGCTTACCCCTACTGGAGCGACCACGAGTTCCCGACTCTCGATCAAATTCGCCAGGCGCTGCCGGGCCAGGTGGCGATCTATCCGCCCTCCACCCACTACAAGTACTCGAACCTCGGCATCGCGTTGCTCGGGGCGATCGTCGCCCAAGTCTCCGGCCAGCCCTACGAGGAGTTCGTCGCCGAGCGGATCTTCGCGCCGCTGGGTATGACCAGCACCAGCGCCCGGCCCGACGCCACCCTGCGCGCGCGCATGGCCACCGGTTACGGCCGGCGCTTGGCCGACGGTAGCCGCGAGATCCTGCCCTACTACGAAACTCGCGCCCTGGCTCCGGCGGCCAACATCGTCTCCAACCTGGAAGATCTGGCCCGCTTCGCCGCCCTCCAGTTCAGCGAAGGGCCGGCCGGCGGCGCCCGCATCCTCGCCGGCAGCACCCTGCGCGAGATGCACCGGCCGCAGTGGCTCAACGCGAGCTGGACCAGCGGGCGCGGCCTCGGCTTCGCGGTGAGGCGGCGCGATGGTCGCACTGTCGTTTATCACGGTGGCTGGGTGGCGGGAAATCGCACCCACCTGTTGACCGTGCCGAGCGAAAAGATAGCCGTGATCGCCATCACCAACGCCGATGACGGCAGCCCCAGCTTCTTCGCCCGTCGCGTCTACGACCTCCTCGCCCCGGTGCTGCGCGCGATGGCGGCGCCGAAGCCGCAGGCCAAGGTGGCCGTCGACACCGCCCGCTGGCAGCGCTACCTCGGTCGCTACACCGATCCCTGGGGCTGGGAGTACCAGGTGATGATTCGTGGCGACCAGCTGCTGCTTTACGAACACTCCTACCCGCCCGAAGACACGCCGCAAGGCGGCCTGACCTTCCTGGAGCCGGTCTCCCAAGACACCTTCCGCATGGGCGACGGCGAGCTAGTGGTCTTCGAGTTCGACGGCGAAGGGGCCGAGAGCAAGGTGGTGCGCATCCGGCGGCGCTACGACTACATCTTCCCCATCGGCGCCGACCAACACGTCCCCAACTCGGCGGCCGAAGGGCGCGACGATCACTGAACGAAGGGCCTCTTCCGCGATGATCGAATTACGCCATCAACCGATGGAGCTGCGCCTGCGCCACACCTTCCGGCTGGCCCGTGGCGACAGCGACGCGCGCCAGAACCTCGTCGTCGAACTCGAACACGAAGGGCTGGTCGGCCTCGGCGAGGCGGCTCCGATCGCCCGCTACGGCCAAGACCAAGCCTCGGCGGCGCGGGCGGTCGAGACGATGGTCGAGCGGTTGAACGAGCGAGCGATCAACCCGCGCCACTTCGCCACGGCGGCCCAAAGCGTCGCCGTCGAGGGGCAGCCCTCGGCCACGGCGGCCTTCGACATGGCTCTGCGCGACCTGGCCGGCAAGCGGCTGGGGGCGCCGCTCTATGAGTTGCTGGGGCTCGATCCCACCGCGACTCCCGTCACCTCCTTCACCATCGGCATGGACGACCCTGAAACGGTGGTCGCCAAAGTGCGCGAGGCCAGCCGCTTCGCCGTCCTCAAAGTCAAGATGGGCAGTGCCGGCGACCGCAAAGTGATCGAGGCGGTGCGCAGCGTCAGCGATCAGCCCTTGCGGGTCGATGCCAACGAGGGCTGGACTCTCGGGGAGGCCGGCGCCCACCTCGCATGGTTGGCCGACAAGGGGGTCGAGCTGGTCGAACAACCGCTACCCGCCGGCCGAATCGAAGAGATGCGCCAGCTGCGCGCGATGAGCCCTTTGCCTTTGTTTGCAGACGAGAGCGTCGGCGTCGCGGCCGACATCCCCAAACTGGCCGGCGCCTTCGACGGCATCAACATCAAACTGATGAAGTGCGGCGGCATCGGCGAAGCGTTGCGCATGATCGCCACCGCCCGCGCCCACGGCATGCAGGTGATGGTCGGCTGCATGATCGAGTCCTCACTCGCCATCACCGCCGCCGCCCACCTCGCGCCGTTGATCGACTACGCCGACCTCGACGGCAACCTGCTGTGCGTCAACGATCCGTTCGCCGGGGCGACGGTCGAGGGGGGTCGGCTGGTCTTGCCTTCCGGGCCGGGGCTGGGAGTGCAAAGACGCTCGACTGAGGATGAATGAATTCGGGGGCCTCCTCTTTTCGAACGGCCCTCCTTGAAAGGGAAAGATCGAATGGACGGTTTTGAATACAGGAACGGTGTGCTCCACGCCGGAGAGGTCCCGCTGCCGGCCATCGCCGAAGCGGTGGGAACCCCCGCCTACGTCTACTCGGCCGACGGCATCCGCACCGCCTTCCACCGGCTGATGGCCGCCTGCACGACGATGGGCGCCAGGCCGCACTACGCCCTCAAGTCGAGCCCCAACCTGCACATCTGCCGCCTGCTGCGCGAGCTGGGGGCGGGGATGGATGTCGTCTCGGGCGGCGAACTGGAACGGGCCTGGCTGGCCGGCACGCCGATGGAGGAGATCGTCTTCGCCGGCGTCGGCAAGAGCGACGCCGAATTGCGCGCCGCCTTGAGTGGAAAGTTCAGTTTGCTGGGTGAGGAGGCGGCGAAGTTCGGACGGAGCGATATCGAAGAGCGCGGCCCGGTCGGTTTGATCAACGTCGAGTCGCCCAGCGAACTGGAACGGCTCTCGGCCATCGCGGCCGAACTCGGGGTCCGCGCCCAGGTCTGCGTGCGGGTCAACCCCAACGTCGACCCCAAGACCCACGAGTACGTCACCACCGGCAAAGACCGCAACAAATTCGGCATCGACGTCGACCAAGTGCCCCCCCTCTTCGAGCGCTACCGCGACGACCCCTTCCTCTCCCTGGTCGGTCTCCACGTCCACATCGGCTCTTCCGTGCGCCAGACCGATCCCTACGCCGACGCCACCAAGGTCGTCCTCGCCCTGATCGACGACCTCGAAGCGGCCGGTCACAAGATCGCCGTCCTAGATCTAGGCGGCGGCTGGGGCGCCGAGTACGCCAGCGGCGAAGCCCCCAGCGTCGACGCCTACGCTGCCGCCATGGCTCCGCTGATCGCCGAGCGGGTCGCCCAAGGCTTGCGGGTGATCATCGAGCCCGGCAAGAAAATCATGGCCAACGCCGGCGTGCTGCTCACCCGCGTCCAACACATCAAGCAAGGCCGCACCCGCCGCTTCGTCATCTGCGATGCCGGAATGCAAACCCTCATCCGCCCCGCCCTCTACCAAGCCTTCCACTTCATCTGGCCCGTCCAAGTCGAAGAGAAACACCTCCCTCCAAAACGGGCCGAGCACCTCGACCTCGAAGATCTCCTACGCTGCGACATCGTAGGTCCCATCTGCGAATCCGCCGACTTCCTGGCCCGCGACCGCGACATCCCCAAAGTGAAACGCGGCGACCTCCTCGCCGTCTTTTCAGCCGGCGCCTACGGCATGTCCATGACCTCCAACTACAACGACCACGGCCGCCCCGTCGAAGTCATGACCGACGGAGGCAAGGCCACAGTGATCGGGGAGCGGCAGACGTTGGCCTCAGTGTTGGAACGGGAGCGGGAGGGGCGGAGGTTGGAGTTGGGGTAAAGCTGCCGATGGAGTTGCCCAGGAGGCAGGGTGAGGTAGCCTTGGCATCGAGCGATTCACCAGACGCGCAGTGTGACTCAGAAACCGAGGCGACGGATGCATGACTACAAGTGGGCGCCTATCCAGCCCCTGAACGATGAGGACCGCAAGGTTCAGTTGGTCACCATGCAGCCTCTCTACGAGGCCTGGCGCGAAGCGAAAGCACGCCTTGCCGTGTCGAGCGAGGGTAGTCTTAAGAGATTCACGGAGCGAGTCGTTCGTCGGTTGAGTGTCGAAACCGGAATCCTGGAGAGGATCTATGATCTTGACCGTGGAACCACCGAGGCACTGGTGGCTAAGGGATTTCTCGATGATCTCGTTTCCCGCTCCGACACGGATATCGAACCCTCACGGCTCATCGACATCCTGCGCGATCAAGAGGCGGCGATTCAGCTCGTCATGGACTGCGTCGCTCATCGGCGCGAGCTAACGAAGGGAATCCTTCACGAACTCCATGAACTCCTGACCCGACACCAGGGGACAACCGCGGCAATCGACCAATTTGGTCAGCGCCGGGAGATTCCCCTGCGCAAAGGGCGCTTCAAGAAGTATCCCAACAATCCTCGGCGGCCCGACGGATCGGTGCATGAGTACTGTCCTCCTGTGCAAGTCGAGTCCGAAGTTGAACGGCTTCTCTCGTGGTTCTCCGAGTATTCAGAAGAGGACCCCATTCTCAGGGCTGCCTGGCTTCACCACCGGTTCACTCAAATACATCCCTACCAAGACGGCAACGGAAGAGTGGCGAGAGCCCTGGTGACCTTCGTCCTTTTGCGCGCTGAACTCTTACCGCTCGTTATTGATCGGGACCTGCGTGTGGACTACCTTGATGCGCTGCAGGAAGCGGATCAAGGAAACCTCTCTTCGCTGGTCTCGATGTTCTCCCGGCTGGAGAGCGCCGCTGTGTTGGAAGCTCTCAGCATCGATATTGACAGCGAGGTTACTCGTGACCGCATGCTCACCTCCGCGGTTATCGCCAGTCTTTCGGCAAAGCTAGGACGCCGGAGGCAAGTTCAGGAGACCGAACTCCGCAGGGCCAATGAGGTTGCGCAATCTCTTCGTGGACAGGCCCACGAGCTGGTATTGCAAACTCTGGAGAATCTCAAGGAGCCGCTGTCGAATCTATTCGAGCCCAAGGTGTATCTTAAGGACGGTGGGCCGGACCACGGCAATGCCCATTGGTACAAGTACGATGTCATTGAGTCGGCCAAAGCAGCCAAGAAATTCGTGAATTTCGCCGAAGATCACTACTTCGTGAAAGGCACCATTCAAACGGACCCTGAGCGCCTCGTTTTTGTAGTCTCCTTCCATCATGTGGGTCGTGAACTCTCTGGCATCATGGAAGCGACCGCCTTTGCGAGATTGGAGTCCTTTGAGGATTCGGATGAGGATTCGGATGAGGATTCGGGGAAGCGAACGGTGGTGTCTCAGGACTTCTTCGTTTGTTCTCGGGAACCCTTTGTCTTCACTCATCAGACCAGTGCGAGCGGCGTGAAGGAGCCTTTCGGCCGATGGCTAGACGTGGCGCTTGCGGTAGCCATCAAAGAGTATGGAGATCGACTCTGAGTCGACTGCGAAGTGAGCGGTGCTCCGCTAGCCGGGACCGCGTGCTAGTTCGCCACGCTCTGCTACCATTGCCCAATGAATTGGGAAGAGAGAATCGCAGCAGACCCGGCTGTGCGTCGCGGCAAGCCCTGTATTGAGGGCACCCGGATCACCGTCTACGATCTGCTCGAGTCCATGGCTGGTGGCATGTCCGAGGCCGAAATCCTCGCTGATTTGCCAGATCTGTCGCGGGAGGATTTGAGAGCCTACCTGGCGTTTTCCGCTACGTGAGCGGTGGCTTGCCGCTTGCGAGTCCAAGGAGGAGTTGGCCTTGCTGATCGTTGGCCGATAGGATCAACCCTGCCATGAACCAACCCGGTCGCAACGCCCCCTGCCCCTGCGGTAGTGGCAAGAAGTACAAGCGCTGCTGTCTGCGCAAAGAGCGTGAGGTGGCCGATGCCGAGTATCAGCGGCAGCGGGGTCCCAGTATCGCTCTGGACTGGTTGATGGCGAACTACTCGTGGGCGGTGGACGAAGCTCTTCAGATGGATTTCTTTGGCGGCCTGTTCGAGGATGAGCAGGAGAGACTGGCGGATCTTCCCGCGGGTTTGGCGGAGATGGTGCAGATCAACTCGGCCGAATGGCTTCTCGCGGATGGCGAGATCGATGTTGATCTTGATGACGAGATCGGTGACGAGATCGGTGACGAGTTCGATCACGAGGCCTACTTCGCTACACAGGGCAATCCGCGCCTGGTCCGTGAGCTTCTGTTGGAGCCGGGCGGCCCGTTGTTCGAGGTGGAGCAGCGTCGTCGGTTGGAGCAGCTTTTCGCTCGCTCGATGGGGCTCTATGAGGTCGAAGAATCCCGCCCCGGAGAGGGGGTGCGACTGCGCGACACGCTGAGTCGGGAAGAACCGGTCTCGCTCTGGGTCGAGGAGAAGATGGGTTCGCGTACGCTGCGCCGAGGAGACATCCTCGGGGCGCGGCTGCTGCCCGGTGATCCGCGGACCCTGAGCGGCGCCCTGTATCCGATTCCGCGCGTTGAATTCCTCGGTCTGAGACCGTCGATCCTTGAGATGCTGCGCAACTGCGAGACTGCCGAGGAGGAGCGGGAGGGCATCGCAATGTTGATTGTCGACACCTGGTTGCGGACTCTTGTGGCCTCACCGCCAGAGGTGGTGGACGCTTCCACGGGAGAGCCGCTCCTGCTAGTGACCGACCACTACGAGGTCAGAGACTGGGACCGGCTCACCAGCCTGCTGGCCGAGCAAAGCGAGGTGGAAGGTGATCGGGAGCGGGGTTGGATGCGGTTCGAGGATCTGGAGGACGGCAGGAGCCGGCCGTTGAGCTGGCTCAGTTCCAACCAGAAAGGCCGACTCGAGCTTCTCGCAAGAACTCTGGAGCTGGCCGACGCCGGTTGCTCGTGGCTCGAGGAACTGGTGGGCGATGCGATCGAACATCGGATTCGCGAACAATCAGATCCGATGAGTTCGGAAGCAGGCTTCAACGTTCCGCCGGCTAGTCCTGCCGAAGATCCAGAACGGTCTCCCGAAGAGATCACCGCCATCATCCAGATGTCGTTCGAGCAGATCTATGGCAATTGGGTGGACGAGCCGGTGCCGCTCCTCGGCAATGTCACCCCTCGCCAAGCGCTGGCGGATCACCAGCAGCGGGAAACCGTGATTGAACTACTCAGGACCTATGAGTTCGGCGAAATCGAGCAAGCGCAGGCTGAGGGGCGCAAGCCGGCTAGCTTCGCCTTTCTGTGGCGCGCGCTGGGACTGAATCCCGAGGAGCACAGCGCGGAGTCCTGAATCTTCGAGGATCGCGATCCGATTACGAAGTGAGTGGCGCTCCGATTGGCAGCACTCCGATTGGCAGCGCTCCGATTGGCACTCCGATTAGCGGTCAAGACCAAGCCTCGGCGGCGCGGGCGGTCGAGACGATGGTCGAGCGGTTGAACGAACGAACGAGCCATCGACTCCCGCCGCCGGTGGAATTCATGACCGACGGAGACCAAACCACGGTGATTGGGGAACGGCAGAGCTTGACCTCGGTGTTGGAGCGGGGGCGGGCCGGGTGTTGGTGTTGGGGCGATGCGGTTCCAGTGGCTCAATGGAGCTTCTTGCCAATCAGTGACGGCTAATGGCAAGATCTATTGCCAGGAGGTTGGCCATGGAAACTACACTCGACCGATTTGGCAGGATCGTCATTCCCAAACAGGTCCGCGCGGGGTTGGGGCTGCGCGCTGGCTCTGTTCTCGAGATCAAAGAGCGGGACGATCAGATCATTCTGCGAGTGCGCAGGGAGGAGCCCGATCTGGTGCGCGAGGATGGAGTGCTTGTCTATACCGGTGAGGCAGTCGATGACCTCGAACAGGCGGTGGAGGTGCAGCGCCGGGCGCGGTCGAGTGAAGCGGCAGCCTGGCGACCGAAATGAAGGTGTTGCTCGACACCTCGATCCTCGTCGCGGCGTTGATTCGATCCCATCCCCGCCATGCCGAGTCTCGGCTGTGGCTCGCGCGGGCGCTACGGGGTGAAATTACCTTGATCCTCGCGGCCCACACGCTAGCCGAACTGCACTCGACGCTCACAACCTTGCCAGTGAGGCCAAGGATTTCTCCGCGCACGGCGAGCCATCTGCGGGACGACAATCTTCCAGAAACGATGGATATCGTGGCTCTCGATGTCGAGGACTATCGCCTTGTCCTGCGGCGAGTCGCTGAGCTGGGGTTGGCGGGCGGGGTGATCTACGATGCCCTCATCGCACGAGTGGCTGAGAAGGCCCAGGTGGACCGGTTGGTGACCTTGAACGAGCGCCACTTCCGTCGCGCATGGCCGGAGGGGGACGAGCGCATCACCGGCCCATGAAGTACTCGACCAGTCGCTTGGGGTCCTTGTCGTGTTCTCTTGAGATGCGCCCGACCGCGAAGCGAGCGGCACTCCGATTGGAGCTCCGATAGATCGGCCTGACCTACGCCGCGTGCTGCAGAATTTTCTGGAACCACAGGATCGCCACCTCGCCGTCCTTGCGGGTGATTTCGCTCACGCTGCGGCTGTGGCGAAGCCCATTGCGCAGCTCGGCGAGCTGATCGAAGCGTTGGGATAGGGCATCCTTGGTCTGGAAACGCCCTTGGAAGAGCGGCCACAGCGACTTGTTGGCGATGGTGTGCTGTAGCTCGCGGAGATCGGCGAACTCCAACCGGCCACGTAGAGTTTGGTAGCGACCTGCATCCAGAGCGGCGTTGCGTTTCGCCGCCGCTTCGAGCCGTGGGTCGATTTTCTGTGCAATATGGGAGGGTAGCCGCGTCGCGTCGTCTTCCAGCGTTTCGGCGATGAACTCGCGCAATCCCAGCTCCACGCTCTCGACCTGTGCGTCCAGCTCACGCAGCCGCGGCTCCAGGCCGAGGCGCTCTTTGACTAGAAGGTCTTCAATCGCTTCCTGCAAGGTGCGCTGGCGCTCGGCCAGGAAGGCTTCGTAGTCGGAGGGTGTAAAGGGATCGCGCAGCAAGATGTCGAGGGCAGCCGGCGAAATGAAGTGCGATTCAAGGGTAGCGCGCACGGCCTCTTCGCCGTTTTCTTGGATCAACTCGGGCAGATAGGCGTTGGGGAGCTGTTCGCGAATTACATTGCGGTTAGTGTTGGCGCTCAGCGGCGTCCGGTTGAGGATGGAGTCGATCGACGTTTCCAACGTGTGCCCCTTGCCCCAGGACTTGGGCACGATGTGGTGATCGTCGAGGTCATCGAACTGCGGTGGTGCCGCTCCAGTCATCCAGTCCCGCGCGCCGCGCAAGACGAGGAGGTTGAAGATGCCGTTGTAGACGGAGGTGCCTCGCTTGGTCTCCCGGCGCAGATCGAGCCTACGGAATCGTTCCTTGAACTCGGCGATGAGCGCCGGCTCGTTGTCGTCGCTCTCAAACCAGTCCTTGACGTCTAGATAATCCCGGGCGCTGGTCGACTCAACGGAACCCGAGTAGCGATTGACGAAGACGCTGGCCCAGTACCAGTGGCGAATCTTGCGCCCGGCGTCGAGCTGGCGGCTGGCGGGCAGCGCGCGAGCGGAGGCTTGCAGCGCCGCGAAGACGGGGAGGATCGAGACGTAGGGCAGGTAGCGCGAGGAGATGGCGCCGAACTCTTGCGGGTGGCGCAGCAGATCGATGGCCCGGCGCAGAGCCTCCACCGCATGCTGCCAGCGCTTCTCGAAGTCGGCGACATCGGGCACTAGTTTTTCGCTGCGCAACGATCCATCCGGCTCGCGCACCTTGCGTTCCTGGCCCGGCAGGAGGTAGTAGAGGTATTTCGGTGAACAATAGCCTTGGCGCAGGATCGACATCACTTGCAAGATGTAGACGTTCATGCGCTCGGTCTCGACGAAGTCGAGAACCGGCGCTGCTTTGCGCCACAGATGTTTGAGTTGCAGCCCCTTGGGTTTCAACAGGGCGTTGATCAAGTCGAAGACATCGAGGCGAATGCCGCGGCTGTTGATCTGGGTGAAGATGTCACAAACCTTATCGAGGGCCAGATCGCGATCGAGTTCGATGTAAGCGATTTGATACTGGTCGGTGAGCTCTTTGAGATGCTCGCCGAAGGCTCGTGCGTTGTCGGCGTGGTGGCCCGCTTGGCGGGATGCGTTTTCGTCACCGTCTTCGGTGGCTTGGGCTTGTTTCTCCCGCCAGTGCTGCTCGTAGCCCTGAGCCCAGTTCGGTAGTCCCCAACCGTCCTGCCCCATGACGGCCAGCGGGAACTTGTGTTCCGCGAATTGCGCTTCCTCGTTGGCCAGCAGTCTCTCCCCCCGTCGTGACCAATCGTAGACGAAGGTATCGTCGTGCGCCTCTTCCATGAACTGGTCGACGCGGAGAAAGAACAGGAACCGATTCTGGCGGCTCGGCGCGGCCACTTCCGGGGCGAAGAAAGCGTAGTACATCGCGGTCAACCGCTGCTGGCCGTCCAGGACGATGTGCGAAGGATCGCCGGTGCTCTGATACCCGTAGACCGGTTCGCAGGCGAGAGCCTCGAAAGTCTCGGCTTTGCCCTTCCACAAGAGCAAGCTGCCGATGTAGTAGTCGAGGAAAATCGAGCGCATCAACTCGCGGATATCCCACGGTTTCCACTCGAACTCACGCTGGAAGTCGGGAATGACGTAGCGGCCCTCCCGCAAACGACCAATGAGGGTGGTCAAGCTCACATGGTCCGGTTTTTGGGCATCTTTCAAGAGTTCGCCGTCTCCTCTCTGAAGAGAACCTCGCAGCCTCTGTCAGATCGAGCTTCAGATCGTCGAGGAGGTGGTTCCGGGGAGTGGCGCAGTGTCACTCCTGGTGTAGATATTTAGGGTAGGGTATGACCAGTTTAGGCTGATGTCAATTGCGCGGCTGCGCCTTGTTGCCCTATGAGTGTCCTGCCTCCGGCATTGAGATTCGATTGCGAAGTGAGTGGCGGTGCGTCAGCAGTCTCTACCTGGCGTTGGCAGCGTGAGGCTACGCTTCGACGAGACGGTGAGCCTCAAACTCGTTAGACTCTTGTTGGCCGATAGGAGAAACTGTTGCATGAATCAACCTGGTCGCAACAGCCCCTGCCCCTGTGGTAGCGGCAAGAAGTACAAGCGGTGTTGTCTGCGCAAAGAGCGTGAGGTGGCCGATGCCGAGTATCAGCGGCAGCGGGGCCCCAGTATCGCCCTGGAATGGTTGATGGAGAAGTATCCGGTTGGGGTGGACGAGATTCTGCAGGCGGATTTTTTTGGCGGTCTGTTCGAGGATGAATACGAACGGCTCGCGGATCTCCCTGCGGGTCTTGCGGAAATGGTGCAGATCAACTCCGCCGAATGGCTCCTTGCGGATGGCGAGATCGATGTCGATGTTGATGACGAGATCGATAACGAGATCGATGACGAGTTCGATCACGAGGCCTACTTCGCTTCACAGGGCAATCTGCGCCTGGTCCGTGAGCTTGTGTTGGAACCGGGTGGTCCGTTGTTCGAGGTGGAGCAGCGGCGTCGGCTGGAGCAGCTTTTCGCCCGCTCGATGGGGCTCTACGAGGTCGAGGAATCCCGGCCCGGCGAGGGATTGCGGTTGCGCGACACGCTGAACAGGGAAGAATCGTCCTCGGTCTGGGTGGTGGAGAGGGCGGGTTCGCGCACGCTGAGGCGAGGGGACATCCTTGGAGCGCGACTGATCCCCGGCGAACCGTTGACCTTGAGCGGAGCCATGTACCCCATTCCGCGCGGTAGTTATCTCAATCTGCGAGCGGGGCTCCTGCAGATGCTCGACCACTGCGAGAGCGAACAGGAGAAGCG
Source organism: Acidobacteriota bacterium (assembly GCA_024277255.1). GTDB lineage: Bacteria > Acidobacteriota > Thermoanaerobaculia > Multivoradales > SZUA-115 > SZUA-115. Next base: position 35,669 of record JAJRVQ010000109.1, read on the forward strand.
GGAGGGCATCGCCTTCCTCATTGCCGACGCCTGGCTGAAGACTCTCGTGGGCGCACCGCCGGAGGTGGTCGATCGTTCCACCGGAGAGCCGATTCTGTTGGTCACAGACCACTACGAGGTTCGGGACTGGGATCGGCTCACCAGCGCCCTCGCCGAACAGAGCGACGTGGAGGGTGACTGGAAGGGGGAGTGGGTCCGGTTGGAGTCCGTGGAGGGTGGGGCGAAGAGGCTGCTGTACTCGTTGAGCTCCAGCAAGAAAGGCCGGGTGCAACTCTTCGCGAGGACCTTGCAGTTGGCGGATAGCGGTCGTGGCTGGATCGAGGGGCTTGCGCCCGGCGCGCTGGAGCATCGGATCCGCGAACAGGTGGATCCGATGAGTTCCCGAGTGGGGCTGGGTAATCCGCCGGCCGGTCCTTCGCAGGATCTAGAGCTGCCTCCCGAAGAAATGACCTCGCTCCTTCAGGCCTCCTACGAGCAGCTCTATGGCAACTGGGCGGACGAGCCGGTACCGCTTCTCGGCGATCTCACCCCGCGCCAGGCCCTCGCGGACGAGCGACAGCGGGAGGCAGTGATCGAGTTGATCAGGACCTATGAGTACGGTGAGGACGAACGGGCGCGGGCCGAGGGGCGAGAGCCGGCCAGCTTCGCTTTTCTGTGGCAAACACTGGGTCTGAACCCAGAGGAGTTCAGCTCGGCGTCCTGATCAGTGTCGCCGATGGCGATCAAACCGTATAGCATGCGGAGCATGAATCAGCGATGGGCGTTACCCAAACACAGCCAGTCGGTGGGTGAGGAACTTGCCAACAGCATCAGCCATGGCATCGGGCTGGTGGCGGCGGTAGTTGGCGCGCCGGTTTTGATCGTGGCCGCTGTCTGGCGCGGCAGTGCGGCGGGTGTGGTGGGGGCGAGCGTTTTTGCGGCGACCCTGGTGATGCTCTATTTCACCTCCACCCTCTATCACGCGCTGCCCGGCGACAGGGCCAAGCGGGTATTCCGCGTTCTCGACCACGCGGCGATCTTCTTCCTGATTGCCGGCACCTACACTCCGTTCACCCTCGGAGTGCTCCGCGGCGGCTGGGGCTGGACCTTGTTCGGGCTCGTCTGGGGGCTGGCCGTGGTGGGGGTGGTGCTGAAGGTGGTCGGCGGAGTCCGCTATCCGGTGCTGTCGACGAGCATCTACCTGGCCATGGGCTGGCTCGTCCTCATCGCGGTCAAGCCGTTGTGGGACCGTGTTCCGATGTGGGGCCTGTTCTGGCTCCTGGCCGGCGGTCTTGCCTACACGGTGGGAGTGGCCTTCTTCGCCGCCCGGCGGTTGCGCTACGGCCACTTCGTCTGGCACCTGTTCGTGGTCGCCGGCACCGTGTGTCACTTCATCGCGGTGCTGTGGTACGCGGCCTGAGTGGCCAGGTGGAAGTTCTTGCGTTAGCAGCGCCGCCGCGCTGCGCCTACTTCACTCGCTTGCCGTGCTTGAAGACCATGTCCACCCGCTGGAGAAGATTGATGTAGCGCAGCACATCGCCCTCGACGGCGATGATGTCGGCGTACTTGCCTTCGCTCACCGTACCGTAGTCCGCGGCGACTCCCAGCTGAACCGCGGGCCAGTAGGTCGCGGCTTGGATCGCTTCCATGGGCGGAATGCCCATGACCCTCACCCAGATGTCGAGTTCGTTCCAGGTGGACTGGCTATGGAACTTCATCGGGATACCGCTGTCGGTACCGATCAGTAGCTTGACCCCGGCCTCGCGGAGTTGGTCGATCTTGTGCTTGAGCGTCGGCTTGCGCAGCGGCGTGATCTGGAAGTAGCCGAGACGATCCGGGTGCTTCCAGGAGTTGCGGATGTCCTCGACGATCTCCGGCGTAAGGCCCAGGTGCCAGGAGGTTGAATCGAGTTTTTCGGGGTTGTCCCTGACGTAGTCGTAGTTGTAGAGACCCTCGACCGTCGGTGTCCAGAACAGCGGCCCCTTGTTCATCTGGGCGGTGCGCTCTTTGAGCATCTCCATCACGTCTTGCGGGTAGCCCGGCGCTGTCGACAAGCCGGTGTGTTCGAAGCAGTCGACGCCCGCCTTGAGACCTCGGCGGATCTCCTCCGGTCGATGGGCGTGGGCGGCCACGGTGAGCCCGTGTTGGTGGGCCTCGTCGACCACCGCGTCGACCTCGGCCTGCGTCATCTGGTCCTGATCGATGAGCTTGATCAGGTCCACACCCGCCTTGGCGAGGTGCTGGACCTTGGTCCGCGCATCGGCGACGCCGTCCACCCCCCAGCGAAACAGCTCGGTGCCGGGATAGGGTGCGTGCTGAATGAAGGGGCCTGACATATACATCGTCGGGCCGGGGATCTCGCCGCGGTTGATCGCGTCGCGCACCGCGATCGAATCCTCCAAAGGGCCGCCCAGATCCCGCGCGCTGGTCACCCCCGCCATCAGCAATTGATGCGCCGAGGCCGGCATGATCACCTCTCTGAACAGCGGCGGGTAGGTCTTGTCCCAGTAGGTGTAGTCGGCATGGCCGTTGATCATCAGGTGGACGTGCATGTCCCAGAGGCCGGGAAGCACCGTCATTCCCTCGGTGGAGACGACCTGTGCCCCTTCGGGAACGTCGAGGGTGTCCACCGTGCCGACGGCTTCAATCCGTTCACCGCGCAGCAGAATCACGCTGTTGCGAATCGGCGTCGAGCCGAAGCCGTCGATCAACGTGCCCCCCACCAGCGCCGTCAGGTCGCTCGCCTTTACCGAACCACAAAACGCCAGAACGAGAACGAGAGAACTCAGAAACCTCCGGCCGAGAATCTTCCGCTGCATACGTCGCCCCTCCTGATTGTCGAGTGCTGAGCCCTGAACTCTAGCAGGCCGGCAGCAGAGGAATCGGGCGCCGGTTGGATGGCTGGCGATTGTGGGAAGGCGCTGGCCCGCGTTTTCTTCGAGGTGCCAGGCGTATGTCGCCGCCAGCGACCTCACCGGTGCCAGATCCGGCAATACCCGAAAGTAGATCAGTTCGTCTCAAGCACCGTTCACCCACTACCCCAGATCATTGCCGAGGATGATTCGCGCCTGGTTTTCTGCTGTTGTGAATCCGAGCTTCGGGAACTGAATTCTCAGTGAGGAAATCCAGTGTTCAGGCGTTTTTAGGAAGCCCAAGTTCGGCACGGCGCGCGGCAACTCCGATTCTTAGCCGAGACAACAGAATCTCGACTCCGCCTGGTGCCTCGAAGGAGGAGTACTCATAGACTGTTTTAGAACCAAGGTAGTGGTGCTCTATGATGTGCATTGTGTCGCGCAGTGCTGTCAATGCAGTTTCGACGTCTCGGCGCGAGGCATCCGCTAACGGCTTAGCAGCCCGGGGTGAAAGTCCATTTCACCCTTGAGCTTATCCAGCACCAGCGATAGTGTGGTTTCCATCATCGGAGGTTCCAGTATGGCGATGGGAAGACGAAAGAAACGGCGTCAGGGGCAGTTGTGGGTTGAAGCCAC
>JAJRVQ010000110.1 GCA_024277255.1 Acidobacteriota bacterium
AAAATCATGGTGGGCACGGCGCGGCGCGGCACGGTGCTCACCGCCTACGATCTCAACACCATGAAGCCGGTTTTCTCCAGTCCGGTGGAAGGGTTTCCCCACCTGTTTTCGGCGGCGTTGTGGTACCACGACGGCGAATTTTTCTTCGCCACCTGCCACATCGAAGAGACCTACATCTCGGTGTGGAGAATGTATGACTGGAGCCTGGTCAAACGGGTGGACATCGGCGGCAAAGGCTACTTCGTCCGCACTCATCCGGCGACCGCCTACCTGTGGATTGATCGCGGCGACGACCAGGTGGCGTTGGTGAACAAGCGCGACCTCTCTCTCAAGACGCTGCGGCCGGAGCCCGGGGGCAAGGTCATCCACACCGAGTTCTCCGGCGACGGGCGCATCGCCTACATCAGCCTGTTCGAGGCCGAGGGAGCGCTGTCGATGTACGATGCCGCCACCCTGCGAAAAATCGGTGTGCTGCCGGCAAATCTGCCGGTGGGCAAATACAATTTCATCAACAAACAGCGTCGCTTCGATCCGGTGAAACTGGGGCAAGAAGTTTTTTCCGCGCGTTGCTGGGGATGCCATCACCCCACCAGCATGGCCTTCGGCCCCTCCCTCAAAGCCATTGCGAATCAGCGCACCCCGGCCGAGATCAGGGCGCAGATTCTGGCGCCGGAACACATGAGCCGCCAACTCGGATACAAGGACAACGCCATGCCCAAAATTCCCATGGGTGCCGAGGAGTTGGAAGCCATCGTAAGCTTTATTGAGGACTCCGGTCATGCTGAGGATTAGCGAATACATCAGGGACACCCTGGCGGACAAACCCGTGCGCAAGGGCACGGGCAAGACGATTCTGATCTGGAATCTAACCAACTTGTGCAATCTCTTCTGCGAGCATTGCTACGCCTCCGCCACCCAGACCAGGGACGGGGATCTCAGCAATGAAGAAGCGCTGAACCTCATCCCCGAACTGAAGGAGGCCGGAGTGGGCTTCGCCATTCTCTCCGGCGGCGAACCACTGACCCGTCCCGGCTTGTTCGAAATTTCGACCGCCCTGCGGGACGCGGGCATCGTCACCTACCTGAGCACCAACGGGCTGCTGATCGGCGAGGGAAACGTCGAGAACATTCGCGAGCATTTCGATTACGTGGGTATCAGCATCGACGGCCGCCCCGAGGTCCACGACGAATTCCGCGGCAAGCAGGGAGCCCATCGCCAGAGCCTGCGGGCCATTCGGCTCTGTCTCGAGCAGGGCATCAAGGTCGGCATGCGCTTCACCCTGACCCCGCAGACGATTGAGTCGCTGCCCTACATATTCGAACTCGCCGAGAAAGAGGGCATCGGCAAAATCTACATCTCCCACCTGGTGTATTCCGGCAGGGCCAACGCACTGAGCCCGCTGGAAACCAGCCGCGAGCGCGAGGCCACCGAGATGATTCTGGAAAAGGCCTTCCACTACGCCGAGGCGGAGACCCCGATTGACATCGTCACCGGCAACAACGAGGCCGACGCCGTGCTGCTGTTGCGCGAATTCGGACGCCGCTTTCCCGACCGCGTCGAGGCGCTGCGGACGCGGCTGCGAGCCTGGGGCGGTAACCAGGCCGGAGCGCGCATGCTCAATATCAACCACAAGGGCGAAGTCCGGCCCGACCCGTTTTTCCAGCGCTCCATCGGCAACGTGCTGAAAGTTCCCTTCACTGAAATCTGGCGGTCCGACCCCTTTCTGCAAAGACTGCGGGAAACACCCCGGCAACTCCAAGGTGCCTGCAAGACATGCGAATACATCGACATCTGCAACGGAAGCTCCCGGGCGCGAAGCCTGGCGGTTCACGAGGATTACTTTCACGAGGATCCCGGCTGCTATTTCCTCTGAGTTTTGCCCTTGTCCTGTCGGGTGGAATTCTCCGCGCCGACACGGTCTATGTGGTGGAGCGGGAACGCGGCGGGCTCGCGGTGATCACCGACGGCAAATGGGCCGGCGAGATCCCCGACCTCGGCGACACCAGCCACACCACGGTCAAGTTCTCGGGTGGGTTCGGCTACGCCATCAGCCGCGACGGCTACCTCTCCAAGATCGACCCGAAAACGCACCGCGTGCTGCGCAAGGTGAAGGTCGGCAACAGCGGCATCGGCCTCAACTTCGTGCGCGATTTCATTGCCGTGGCCAACTACGATCCGGGCAACGTGGTCATCCTCGACCGCGATCTCAAGGTGGTGAAAACCGTGGAGACCGGCTCCCGCAACGTCGGCATCAAAGCGCTCGACAACAAGCTGGTCTTCTCCCTCATGGACAAGAATGAGATCTGGGTGCTGGACGCCGACCGCGACTTCGCTGTCGCCAAAAAATTCACCGACGTCGGCAAACTGCCCTTCGACGCCCTGCTGGCGGGCCGCCGTTACGTGGCCGGTTTTTTCAACGACACCCGTCTCGGCATCGTCGATCTCGACACGCTGGAGTTCAAGGTGATCGCGCTGGATCAGAAGGATGAGGAAACCGTCCTCCAGCTCCCGCATTTCGGCCTCTGGGGCATCGCTGGGGACACCGTTTTCATTCCCGCCAACAAGGACAAGAAACTGCACATCGTCGGTCTGCCGGATTTCGAATACCAGGGCGCCATCGATCTGATCGGCACTCCCGTCTTCGTCGCCGCCTCGCCGGATGGAAAAACCGTGGCGGTCAATTACAGCGGGGAGAAAGAAAACTTTCTCACCATCGTCGACACCGCCGCGAAGAAAGTGGAGCGCAACATCGAGGCGGGCCAGCGCGTCATGCATTTTCGCTTTTCCGCGTCGGGCGAAAAACTCTACCTGTCCTCCTACTTTGAGAACCGGATGAAGATCTTCGACACGACATCGTGGGAAGAAAAAACACCAACCGTCGATGTCCCGACACCTTCCGGGATCTTCCTGGTTCCATAAGAATACCTAATGGTTGAGTGATTGGATATGAGCCAGGGTAACCCGGTCGGCTTCCAAGAGTTGGTCTGGGTTTGACCGACCTGGCTGTCGCGCCGCAAACCGGCGGAAATATAGACGCGGCAGTATTCGCAATAAATGCGGAGCATGAGTTTGCGTAAGGGCTGAACTACTAGCACCGCGTGGACGCTGTCGCCCCACTTCAATGAGATGAAGAGAACGGCACGCCACTTCTCTGCAACCACCAACTACCCATCGGTCATGGAAACACAAACTGGAAACCTACGCTTCGTACCTTTTGCGCTCGCCTTTTTTGGATTAGCATTTCTAATTGGATGTGGGGGTGAGGAAAAACTGGGTGACGCAGAGAAAGTCGCTCAGGAGAGCATGCAAAAGCAATTGGAGGCGCTGGATGCTCCGGCTGCACCCGTGCCGGCCAAGGTCGAAACTCCTGCCCCCGCTCCGGCGCCGGCCAAAGTCGAAGCGCCCGCTCCCACCCCGGCACCGGCCAAGGCGAAAGCGCCCGTTCCGGCTCCGGCAACCCAGGTTGCGCAGAACACTACTCCGGCTGCCGCCGCCAAGCCCGCCGCGGCCCCTGCTGCCGATGTGGTCAACGAACGGCCTCCCGCCGACAAAATGACGGCGGGCCAGACGGTTTACACCACCAACTGTCTCCCATGTCACCAGCCGACTGGCTTGGGCTTGCAGATGGGAGAAGTGGGCGCGTTCCCGCCGCTGGCGAAGTCCGATTCGTTCGTGAAACTCAAACCGACGGATGTCGTCGGACAAATTCTCAAGGGCAGAACGGGTGAACTGGTGGTCAACGGTATCAAATACCCGCCGACCTCCCTCATGCCGCCGCTGCCCAACTTGACCGACGAAGACATCGCCAACGTCGTCCACTACGTTTTCAATAGTTGGGGCAACCAAGGCGGCACGATCACAACCAAAGAGGTTGCCGAGCTGAGAAAGACTCTGGGCGTCGCCGAAGTAAATGTCGCCACCAAGGTGGAAGGCGTCTACAAGGGAGCGCCGTCCGCGATCGACCCGACCGGGGTCAAGCAGCCGGGCAACGTGCCGGCGATCACCGCCGCCGAAATGGATCAGGCTTCGTTGATCTTCTTCCAGCGCTGCGCCGGTTGTCACGGTGTGCTGCGCAAGGGCGCCACGGGCAAGCCGCTGACCCCGGATATCACCCTCGCCAAGGGCACCGAATACCTCAAGGCCATCATCAACTTCGGCTCGCCGGCGGGGATGCCCAACTGGGGCACGTCCGGCCAGCTCTCCCCCGAGCAGATCGACCTGATGGCCCGCTTCCTCCAGCAAGAGCCGCCGGTGCCACCGGAATGGGGCCTGGCCGAGATGAAGGCAAGCTGGAAGGTGATCGTTCCCGTCGCGGATCGCCCCACGGAGCCGCAGCATTCGCTCAACATCGACAACTTCTTCGCGGTCACGCTGCGTGACTCGGGCGAGGTCGCCATCATCGACGGCGATACCAAGGAAATCGTCACCATCCTCAAAACCGGATACGCGGTGCACATTTCCCGGTCATCGACCTCCGGTCGCTACATCTACACCGTCGGTCGCGATGCCAAGCTCGACTTGATCGACCTTTACATGAACCCGCCGAAAGTGGTGGCGGAGATCAAGACGGGACTGGAAGCCCGCTCGGTGGAGACCTCAAAGTTCAAGGGCTACGAGGACAAATACGCCATCGTCGGCACCTACTGGCCGCCGCAGTATGTCATCATGGACGGTCCCACCCTCGAACCGAAGAAGATCGTCTCCACCCGCGGCATGACGGTGGATACCCAGGAATACCATCCCGAACCCCGGGTCGCGGCCATCGTGGCCAGCCATGAGCACCCGGAGTTCATCGTCAACGTCAAGGAAACCGGCAAGATCCTGCTGGTGAACTACGAGGATATCGAGAACCTCAAGGTCACCACTCTGGATGCGGCGCGCTTCCTCCATGACGGCGGCTGGGATTCCACCCACCGCTACTTCCTCACTGCGGCCAACAAGTCCAACAAGATCGCCGTGGTCGACTCCAAGGAGCAGAAAATGATCACCCTGATCGACTGCACCGAGATCCCCCACCCGGGACGCGGCGCCAACTTCATCCACCCGAAATATGGACCGGTGTGGGCCACCTCGGCGCTCGGCAACGAGAACGTGTCGCTGATCGGCACCGACCCGGTCAACCACAAGGAGTATGCCTGGAAAGTGGTGCAGGTGATGAAGGGCCAGGGCGGCGGATCGGTCTTCGCCAAGACCCATCCCACCTCCAAGCATCTCTACGTAGATACCCCGCTCAATCCGGACAGTAAGGTCAGCCAGTCGATCGCGGTGTTCGATCTGGAAAATCCGGATGCCCCCTTCCAGGTGCTGCCCATCGCCGAATGGGCGGAACTCGGCGAGGGAGTCAAGCGCGTGGTGCAGCCGGAATACAACAAGGCCGGCGACGAGGTCTGGTTCTCCGTGTGGAACGGCAAGGAACAGGAATCCGCCATCGTCATCATCGATGACAAGACGCTCAAACTGAAGGCGGTGATTAAGGACAAACGCCTGATCACCCCGACCGGCAAGTTCAATGTCTACAACACTCAACACGACATTTACTAAGCGAGCACGATGAACGCGACTCTGGACGATACACGGACGGAATTGATCCGAGCGGTGCAACGCGCCGTGCCCATGGTTCCCCGCCCCTTCGCCGCTCTGGCAGAGGAGCTGGGGACCAACGAGGGCCGGGTGATCGATGGTCTTCGGCAACTCAGCGAGGAAGGTGTGCTGCGCGAAATTTCGGCGGTGCTCGAAGGCAGCTCTTTGGGATACGACAGTGCTTTGGTAGCCGGGCGCGTGCCGGAGGCCCAACTGGAGCGTGCGGTTGAGAACATCAACGCGCATCCCACCGTTACCCACAACTACCTCAGGGGCCACGAGTTCAACCTTTGGTTTACCATCGCCGTGCCCTCGGGGATGAGTCTGGATCGCACGCTTGAGATCCTCGCCGACGAGGTGGGAGTCGAACGCTTCCATCCGCTGCGCCGTACCCATACCTTCAAGATCGGGGTCAACTTCGATCCCAAGAGTTTGCAGAACAACACCGCCGTGGAGGCTTCAGGCGCGGTGGCACCGGTCACGGTGGACGAGGCTGCTGCGCGGAAATTTCGGGCGTTGCAGCGCCCGCTCAGCATCGAAGAAAATCCTTTCGAGGTGTCGGCCGGCGAGGCGGGCACCACCGTCGAGGAGCTTTTGGAGTTCGCCAACCGCCATTTGGGCGGGGCGATCCGGCGCTACGTGGGAACCCTGCGGCATCGCAAACTCGGCGTGCGGGAAAACGGCATGGTGGTGTGGACGGTGCCGCCCGACCGCGTGGACAGGGTGGGGCGGCAACTCGCGGACGCCCCCGAGGTGAGCCATTGCTACGCCCGCAATCCCATCGCTGGATTTCCTTTTTCTGTCTACAGCATGGTCCACGGTCCCAGCCGCGAAGGCTGCCGCGATATTGCCCGGGAACTTTCGGCGCGATCCGGTTGCGAAGACTACGCCGTCCTGTTCAGCGAGAGAGAATTTAAGAAACAGCGGCTGCGCTACTTCCTTCCCGAACTCGACCGTTGGTGGGCGCAGCGCACCGTGGGTGCTATGTGAGCCCCAGCCCCACGATTCTTTTTATCACAACGCGCAATTTCTTCTTGTCCCCGCCAGAAAGTGCGTCCTATCATCCCGCCGACCCACTCAACGAACAACCTCATGAAGCCACCAACCACCAACCATACGGCGTGCCACCAGATCGGCCGCCAGATTCGCCAGATAGGAACCGGACTCTGTGTCCTTGCCGGGATCGCTCTAGTGGCCATGTCCGGCGCGGCCATCGCCGGGGACAGAGAAGTCATTTCCGGCAAGGAAGTGCTGTCCGGCAAGGAACCCCTCGTCCTCAATGACGAAGAGCCCGCTCTGGTCAAGCCCACCCTCGATAGCCGGATGCGCTATGAGTACGGCGATCAGGCGGGGCGTGGTCCCTCCAACGCCAGCACCTGGCGAAATCGCGTGGGTCTGCTGACGCGCAAGGTCTCCGGTTTTCAGTTGTTCGCCGAGTATGAAGGCACCATGGCGGTGGATCGCGGCAGCTACAACGCCGCCGGTATTCATGGCGACCCGAGCAGGACGGTGGTCGCTGATCCGGAGTCCCATGAGTTGAATCAGTTGTGGGCCAGTTATGAGGGCTTCGACGGCTTCGCCACGATCAAAGCCGGTCGTCAGGGGATCAACCTCCACGGACAGCGATTCATCGGCACAGTCGGATGGCGTCAGAACATGCAGAGCTACGATGCTGCCGCGGTGACGCTGCATCCGTCCGAGGACCTAGAGATCTACTATGGCTATCTGTGGCAGGTGAACCGCATTTTTGGTTCCCAGGTCGATGAGACCCTGACCCCGGCTCTGGGCGATTTCAACGGCAACAGCCACATCTTCAACGCCAATTACGACGGCCTGTCTTTCGGCAGGCTAACCGCCTACGCCTACATTCTGGATCTGGGAAATGACGCCGGCGACACCAACAGTAACAACACCTTCGGGCTCCGTCTTACGGGGAACGTCCTCGACACCGCGCTGACCTACCACGCGGAATACGCCTACCAGACCGACGCCTTCGACAGCCCGTTGGATTACGCCACCCATTACGCTCACGGCAATTTGGGCGTTCCCCTGATCGAGGGGGTCAAGGGAACAGTGGGGATGGAATACCTGGGATCGAACAACAACGTCGGCTTCAAAACCCCGTTGGCCACGCTCCACAAGTGGAACGGTTTCGCCGACAGCTTCCTCAACACTCCCGCGTCGGGCCTGACCGATCTCTATGGCCGGATCGACTGCAAGCTGCCATTTGACGTTTCCGGCAGCTTCCGCTACCACCAATTTTGGGACGCCAGTCTCGACACCTCCTTTGGAAACGAGTTTGACGTGGTGATGACCAAGGAAATCCGTAAGGGCGTGCTGCTGCTCGCCAAGGCCGGCCTGTTGCAGGGTGGTGGCGGTGTGCCGGACGTGAACCGCGCCATCCTTGAGATGAACTTCAAGTTCTGAACCCGGGAATGCGCCGGGCTGAATCTTGGGAGAGTGCCCCGCAGAGGGCGGCTCCCCGCCGCACCTCCTCCCTCCGGCGCCAAGGTCAATCCACCAACACCTCGTACTGGTAAGAGATCACCTTCTCGGCGCCGGGCTCGAGAGTGATCCGCCAGGACAGCTCGTTGCGCGGGTTGATCGAGTAGATGCCGGCCTCGAGTAATTTCTTGTCGGGGTCGTCGGAGGCTTCCAGCAGGTCACCGGAGAAACGGCGTTTGATGAGAATGACGACCGATTTGCCGCGGTGGTTGTTCACGGTCAGTTCTCCCTCGACCCGGACTTGGTAGAGATCGTTTCCGGCGATGCGCAGGTTTTTGCGGCTATCGGTGATTTCCTGCTCGGTCGAGCGAGCCGAGACGCTCAGCGCTTTGGTGACGCGGACGGAAGTCTGGTCGCCCGGGTTGGTCCAGGTGGAGGTTTGCTGGCCCTGGAACTTGCCGTCGTGGACCAGCATCGCCGGCGCGGTGGTCATGGGAAAATCGAAGGGGTTGGCGAAAATGATCGCGTCCCAGGCGGACTCGTCGAATTTGTCCGGGTTCTGCTGGCGCTGATAGGCCTCGATGTGGCGACCGTTGGGCGCGCGAGTGTCGGCAATGTTCCACTCGACCACGCGCTCGTAGTCCGCCTTCGCGGTGGCGACATCGAGGGCGATGGACTCGCCGGGAGCGAGCGAATGGCGACCGACCGACTGGTAGTGCAAATCCACGCTCTCGCCCTGATCCGCCGGGCCCAGCGCCCGCCCGCCCGTGTTACCCGGCGCGACGACGCTGATTTGTTGAGCGATGCCACTGTTCGACAGAATGCTGGCGCTGGCCGGTCTCTGATTCGCCTGGGTCAGCTGCTGGAAAAAATTCGTCCACGTCTGCCGTGCTGAGATCGGCGAGTCCACGCCGCCGAAGCGCACGCTGGGAAAGCCGGAGATGAGACGGAACTCGACGTCGCGCAGGTCGGTGAGTTCATTGCGGATCACGGTCTTCTGCGCGATGGAGAGAGTCTTGGGGTCGCTGATGTCGATGCGATAGCTCGGCGCCCATGACAGGCCCTTGGTGAGGTACTCGACACGGACTTCGCCGGCCTGCGCCGATTCCAGTTCGAGGACGGGGCGCTCACGCTGGATCTTCGGCAGGTCATCGAACTCGACGCGGAGAATCTGCTGCGGCCGAATGCTGACGACTTTGCCGTCCGGCGCTGTTTTGAGAAAAACCAGCTTTGGTCCCGTCTCTGCGCTGGGCGGATTCGAAGAGCCGCCGACCGACCAGGAGTTCCACCAATTCGGCTGGCCATCGACGGAGGCATAGTCACGACTCCACTGTTTGCGCTGCTCCCGGGTTTCGCCGAGCACCTCGCCGGTGATGCTGTCTTCCTTCAGGTGGACCGTCACCGTTTTGCCGACGAGTTTCTGCAGCAGTTCCGGCTGCGAAACTGCGGCCAGCGGAGTATCGACGGAGCGGATGACGACCTTGGCGGTGACCGGATGCTTGCTCTGAATCCAGAAGGTGCCATGTACCGGATCGGGCAATGTCGACATCGTCAGTTTTCCCGATTGGGGAATGTTGTCCGTGAGGCGGACGACGGCGAGACCGTTCTTGAACAGGCTGACCGAATCGATCTTTGCCGTGTCCTGTGCCCTGCCGTTGTCGGCGGCGAAAGCGCAGATGAGAGGGACGAGGAGCGTTGTGAGTGCTTTCATGGGTAACCATTCTGCCACCATCTCCGTCTGCAAATGTCAGAGAGTTGTAAGAATTTCGAAATTTTTGCAGACGGGCCTCGTCCGCACTTTCCATCTCGGTCGACACAAACCGTTTGGTCAGTGGTGGCATCGGTGCGTCACTGGCTGCGGCGCAACCTTCTGTGGGAACCTTGTCATGCGAAAATTTTGGAATATCCTGAGAATTGTCACCTTACTGGTGGTCCTGGCGTTTGCGCCCATCGCCATCTGGCGCGGCTTCGCCACCGAGAACTACGCCCGTTTCTGGATGGCGCTGGTGCTGCCGATGCTGTCCATCGTGGTGCTGGCGCAGTGGTACCTGATTTTCGGTTGGGGCAGGTTCGTGATTCGAGCGAAGCGATTCGGGATTTTCGCCTTGGTTGCCGTTGTGGGCTGGGTCACGTTTCGCGGACTGTTGCGTTACGAAGGCTCGACCGGCGGCACATCGCTGCCGCGTTTCGTGTGGCGCTGGAGCCCGACCGAGAGCGAGACGGCGGCAGCCGTTGAGCGGAGACCTCGCGCCGCTCCCAAACCGGTGGCGGTCGAGCCGGTCGATGGCGCGGTCGATTCGGCGCAATTCTACGGGCCCAACCGCGACGCCACCTGGCCGGCGAAAGCCCTGTTGGCGAGCTTCGACTGGAGCGCCGAAAATGCGCCCGAAGAAATCTGGCGCCAACCGGTCGGTCAGGGCTGGTCGGGTTTCTCCGTGGTCGGTCGCCGCGCGCTGACCATGGAGCAACATGGTGACGAGGAAGTCATCACCTGCCGCGACCTGCTCACCGGTGAAATGCTCTGGACCCACGGCGACGAGGCGCGCTACTACAACTCGGCCGCCACCAAAGTAAAGGAAATGGCCGGCGACGGCCCCCGCGCGGTGCCGACGGTGAGCGGCGACCGTGTCTATACCTACGGCGCCACCGGTGTGCTCAACTGCCTCAGCCTGGAAACCGGCGAGGTCGTCTGGCAGCGGCGGGTGTTCACCGAAATCGGCAATCCACCATTGCCCGAGTGGGGCAAGAGCACTTCGCCGCTGGTGATGGACGACCTTGGTCTGGTGGTGGTCAGCGGCGCGGAAAATCGCGGGCCGACTCTGCTGGCCTATGCGGCGGAAACCGGCGAACCGGTCTGGCGTTATGAAGGCAACGGCGCCAGCTACAGTTCCCCGCGTCTGCTTACTCTGACCGGGAAGCGCCAGATCGTCAGCGTCAACGGCCACGACGTCAGCGGTCACGATCCGGCGACCGGCGCGGAACTGTGGCGCTTTGATTGGCCGGGACAGTATCCGAAAGTGGCCCAGCCCATCTTGATCCCCGGCGACCGGTTGCTGGTGACCGCGAGTTATGGCGCCGGCAGCTTCCTGTTGCAAATCAGCAGGGAAGGCGAGGCGTGGGCTGCGGAGAAGGTGTGGAGGACGATTCGCCTGAAGACCAAGTTCAGCTCCCCGGTGGTGCTCGACGGCTACGCCTACGCGCTGGACGAGGGGCGGCTGGCCTGCTTCGATTTGGCGGATGGCTCGCGAAAGTGGAAGGCCGGCAAGTACGGTTTCGGCCAGAATCTTCTGCTGGGCGATCGCCTGCTGATCCAGGCGGAAGCCGGTTACCTGGCCGTGGTCGAGGCGAACCCGGAGGCCTTCCGCGAGATCGCCCGGCTCGACGCGCTGACTTACATGACCTGGAATCCGCCGACCCTGGCGGGCCGCTATCTGCTGGTGCGCAACGACAAAGAAGCGGTCTGTTTCCGTCTGCCGCCGCGCTGAGCGATCATTTGCCGCCCGCGGCATTGACCTTGGCCAAGGATCGCATCATGGCGATGATTTCGCGTTCGCGCCGCGGCTGCGCCGATGCCTGGGAGCTGGCGTTTCTTTGTGCTCGGGTTTCTTGTCGGCCCGCCGCCATCCCGCTGGCAACTCCAGGCTGAGACCGCTATCGCCGAGGACCACGCGATGCACGGCGGATCGTTGCGCGTGGATCAATCCCGTGGCAGTCAGGGAGATGAACAGCGGCAAAAGCCGGCTCCGCGCTTTCATGCCGAAGACTCTGCCAAGCCTTCGGTGAGGTTGGCGAGCCCAGAAAAACTGCTGAGGGGCCGGGGGGGCTATTTCCGCGAGAGACGGCGAATACGCAATCCGTTCGTCAATTCAACGAGCTCCGGATCCCCGGTCCAAAGGTCGGCCCTCCGCTCTTTGGCGAGGGCGAACGCGAAGCAGTCGGCGTAGGAAAGCCCGCCTTTGGCTTTGAGGGTCGCGGCGGCTCTGGTCGTTGCGTGATCGGTGGCGACGATCTCTATTGGCAGGTCGTCGATGTCGGACTCGACCGCTTTGGCTGCCGCCGAACCGCCGGCTCTCTCAAATTGGTAGAGAATTTCACCCCAGTTCACCATGGAGATCGGGATCGGGCGGTTGCGTTTCACCGCGTCTTGGAGACACTCTTCGACCTCCGAGGCGGCTGGTTCCTCGCCTTTGAAAAAGGCCATCAACGCCCACGAATCGAATACGGCCTTACGCATATTTCTCTCTGTTTTCTTTCTTCCGATCTTCTCGGCGTGATTGTTCCAGTTCGGCGGTGGAGATATCAAGCCCAGCGAACTTGCCGCGCATCGAGCTGACGTAGGCGGCGGTGATCGGCTTGAGGATTAGCTTGCCGTCTTGCTCCTCGACGATGGCACGGGTGCCCGCCTCAATGCCCAGGCGGCGGCGGAGCTTGAGGGGAATGACCACCTGGCCTTTGGTGGTGAAGGTGATTGTCGATTGCGTAACCACAGTAGGAGAAATGTACCAAGTAAGGATGAAATGTCCAGTAGGAATACGGTGGGAGATGGGGAAATCGGCAACGCCGATGGCGGGCCTTGAAAAGAGGGGCGCGACAGGCCAGTCTCCTAGTATGAATGCCTCCGATGCCATCGACCTGACTCTGCCAGCGATCACTTTTCCGGAGACGGCCGTGGAGACCGCCGCGGGTCGCCTGAGCGTGCCCGGTTGGCAGGTGGCGGAGAAAACGGTCGCTATTCGACCCTCTTTGGTCGCGGAGCTGACAGGGGCGGCTCGGGAGGCGGCGGCGCGCGCGCACGCACCCTACTCGCGGTTTCGGGTCGGGGCGGCGGTAGTGATGGCGGATGATCCCGAGGCGAAAATTTTCAGCGGATGCAATGTGGAGAACGCCAGTTTTGGCGCCACCATTTGCGCCGAGCGCAACGCCATTTTCGCGGCTGCTGCTGCTGGGTTTCGCCGCATCGAATTGCTGGCGGTATCGACGCTCGATTCGTTGGCAGGCCCCATCGAGGGCCGCTCACCCTGTGGGATTTGCCGACAGGTGACACGGGAGTTTGCCGATGAGAAGACACTCATTGTGATCGACAGCGGCGCTGACGATGCGCTGGGTGAAGTGGTGGATATCGACCGCCTGCTGCCCTGGGGTTTTGTGTTGCGGGAGGAGAGCCGAGACGGGTGAAGCGGGGCTCGCGCGCAGAGGGGGAGGCGCGGAGGTTTTGGGTTTGGAATGGGGGCGTGGCGGATGGCCATCGAGGCGGCGGTTTCTCTCGAATTCTCTTTTTCTCCCCCTCTCCGCGGCTCCGCGCGAGAGGAAAATGAGCCGCGGCGAGAAACTTTTTCATTGCCGATAGCGGGAACATTCGCTAGACGACAGGCCCGCCATCGGGATAAGATGGTGGTCCCCGTCGGCGTGGAGAATTCGCGCCCCTCCCAAGAAACCGGATACCAACGGAAGGAATCAATCTTATGTCAGAAACTGAAAATGCTGAAAAGGCCGCGGATGTCGTGGTCGAGGCCGACTTGGACAAGAAAGTGAAGTCGCTCTACCTGCGCGGCGTCAGCGCGATGGAGCTGCGCAACT
>JAJRVQ010000111.1 GCA_024277255.1 Acidobacteriota bacterium
CTTCGGTCAGGAATTGGTGATCGATGCTGAGGGCAATGCTACCCTGCAAGCCAACAATGACGTAGGGCCGCCCTCGCCGGAACAAGCTGCGCTGGCGGAGGTGTTTGGGGAGGTGATTGATAACTCGGAGACGACGAGGATCTCGGTAGCTTCAGACTCTGCTGTCCTGGCAGGATCGTTCTCGATAGGCGCAATCAATACGACAGATCTCTTGAAGTTTGGTACCGATGAGCCTAGAAGCCAGTCTTCCGTTCTCGCCCATGAGGTAGCTGAACAATTTGCGAAACAAGTCGGTGGGGTATCCAATTACTATGACGCCCATGCCAGAGCGCTCAAAGCAGAAGAAAGTGTCTCTGGATTTCACCTGGAAGCGGTGGGAAGGAAGAGGAGAACTCCAAGCGGATCACTTAGAACTAGCAGGTTCAGTAAGGGGAAGACCATTGTCCTACTTGACGTTCTATCTGTGGCTACCGATATTATTTCTGTAGGGAGGAGGAAGCGATGAAACGATCAATGATACTTCTCCTAGGCACAGCCCTTGCGGTCATTGCGTGCGCAAGTACTAATCCTAGGTTTCCGTCAGCCAAGATTGAGACAATTCAGGAGGTTGCATGGAGAATGCACTGGGAAACATTACTCTATGAAATCTACACCTTCGATACTCGCCCAGCAGGTGCAGATTCAGTTCTAGCGAAGCAAGTCGACTTCTTCCAGCAACTCACCGGAGTTACCTCGGACTCCGAAACCCTGCTGGGCGTTGTCGCCACGCCTCACTTGGTTGATGTCGCCTTGCCAGCCTGGAATGAATGGCACATAATGCACAAAGACTCTCTGGAAGTCGTTCTCGCCGAATGCCCTATCGTCCGAATGCCGGCGAGTGTTCCGGAGCGCCAGGTTGACCTTAAGGCGGCGTGGAAGGCTCATCGCCAGGCCTTGCTAACCGCAATCAAGGTGGATGGGCCACAAGCTCTTGCAGCCGATTCCAGCGGCGCTCTACAGATCGCTTTCTTCGAGGAACTGACCGGGATTATGTCAAACATAGAGGGTCTACAGGGTTCAGCCCTTCGAGACCGTCTGGTGAAGGTGGTTCTACCCGCGTGGGAGGAGTGGTTTCGGAAGAATCGGGGTGACCTGGAAGTTGCACTTGTCGAGTGTCCGGTGATTCTGAGGCAAGAAGGCGCGACTGAGGAATTGGTTCCGGAAACTCGCGACGGCATGTGACACGAGTCTTCACGGTGGCGTGCTGACTTGATATTAGCAAGGGGTCGGACGGCAGTGTGCCCGTACACACCTGCGGAGTGACAAACAATGCTCGAAGTCTTGATGACTGGATCAGTAGGACCCGTGAGGGTGTCTCTATGAAGCGTGTAGCTGTCTTCCTCTCTTTTTCGCTGTGTGCGGCAATCGCAGGCTTCTTTACAATGAAAGTGACCTTCACTGAAGTAGCCGGGTTTGCGGTGTTCTATGCGTACTCAATGCTCGGCGTACCTCTGTTGATGGCGATAGCGTTGGGTTGCTTGCTCACTCTGCGGTCGAGATGGATCGTTCTTCGCTTGGATTGGAGGCGATCCGCAGGGACTGTTCTTGTAGTGTTTCCGGTCGCTACCTGGTTCGTATTGTTGCCCCTTCTGTCACCAGCCATCTCAGAGGCTGCTGCGACTGTCGCGATGACCACAGTCATCTCCACCGTTCTTGCCTTGGAGTATCGTCGCTGGACCGAGTACTTCTCGTTCCCTCTCTGGATTGGTATGGTGGTGGGGTGTGTTGGCGTCTCTGAGTTACTGGAGCACTCTTCCCTTTGGCCGCCCATGCGCCCTCCTGGGCCGCTCGGTTTGGGGGCAGTTCTCTGGTTGATGGTTTGGGCTGGTTGCTGTGGTGCTTGGCTCGCGAAGGATAAGGTCGATCCCGAAGGTTTCGTTGCGCACTGATGTCGGCGCTCGTGAAGGTGGATGTCTCCTTACCCCGAAGATCTGATTGCCGTTTGACAGCAGCGTCGCCTAGGACGCCTCCGGCAACCATCGCACCTACCTCTACACGGCCGACGACGAGCGGTTCTGGCTCTCCGACTTCACCACCGCCGAAAGCCCCGACCACTGGACCTTCACCCTACGCGGCCTCGACAACAAAGTGCTCACCGTCTACGAAACCGACGCCGACATCAGTCCGACCAGCTGGATCCTGGTCAAAGACTACATCTACCGCGACGGACTCTTACTCGCCGCCGAGAACTACACCGAAGGCACCACTCACCACTTCATGCTCGACCACCTGGGAACGCCGCGGGTCCTCACCGACGCCCAAGGCTTCTTCGTCTCCACCCACTCCTACTTCGGCTTCGGTGAGGAACTCACCGGCGCCCACGTCGGCGTAGACACAGAGAAGATGGTCTTCACCGGCCACGAACGGGACTTCAATAGCAACTCGGGTGCCGGGGATGATCTGGACTACATGCACGCGAGGTACTGCAATCCGAACACGGGGCGGTTTTTGAGCGTGGATCCGAAGGTGCGGCGGGAAGCTGTCGTCTCTAGTCAAATCTGGGGACGGTACTCGTATGCTGCGGGGAATCCCGTCAAGTTCGTAGATCCTGACGGCAAAGAAGTGTTCCTGGCAACGCGGGTTGTGAATGACCCTCTTGCTAAGCTCGTAAGCGGCTCACATTCCTTCATAGTCGTCAAGCCTACTGGCAGCAACAAGATGTTCTTACGAGAAGGTCAAGAGCAGATAATCCTTGGCGGTTACCAAGGTACGCGCAAGGGCAAGAGTGTCCTCATCAAGGGCGTCGACGCACCAAGTGACTCGGCAGCGCTTCAGGACGGATCAGCATCACAAATGCCTGTTCAACCTGCAGATCAGACTATGGAGGAATTTGAACTGAACGTCCTTGACTCATTCTTTGCATATGAAGACGGCTCTCTCATCTATAACCCGCTCGATTCTTCCGGTGGGAAGAACTCAAATGCACTGGCATCAGGAGTTTTGAAGGCCGCAGGAGCCGGCGACGCTCTACCCAAACCTTCGAATGTTCCTGGGTTCAATCCGGGGCTTGGTGATCCGATTGAGTTACCAAGCACCACCAAGCAGGACGAAGATCGCCCTTCACGGAACGATCCGGGAACTGGACCCTAGCAGCCCGGGGTGAAAATCCGATTCCAGTAGATTTTCAGGTCGCCTCTCCCGCCGCAGAGCCGAGCCAGCAATATTGCGAAAAACGCGCAATCCGGCTGCTGAAGGGCGACAGACGTGCCGAAAGCGCGTTCAAGCGCCGCA
>JAJRVQ010000112.1 GCA_024277255.1 Acidobacteriota bacterium
AACTCTTACGCACCTATCTGTTGACCGCACTGCTGCCCCTGCTGGCGATCGTGGCCGGCGTGGCGGTCTACTTCAAGCGCCGGAGGTAGGCGCATGCGCCCGCGTACTCTGTTGATTCTGCTTCTACTGGTGGTGGGGCTGGCGGCCTTTGCCTGGTTTGTCGATCGAGAGCTGCCCGGCAGCGAGGAGCGCAACGAGAAGGCCAAGCAGGTGCTGCGTTTCGATGCGGAGCAGGTTGTGGCGGTGCGCATCGAGCGTGGTGAGCAGCGGCTGCGGCTGCAACGGGACCGTCCATCGGTGGCTGCAGATGAGTCGCCGAAGGGTGAGGAGGGCGGGAAAGACCGACCGGCCGCTGCGCCGGTTTGGCGGCTTGTCGAGCCGCTGAATGCGCTGGCCGACGACGCCAAGGTCCGCTCCTTGCTGAGCGACCTCGGAAGCCTCGAATCGCAGCGGGCGATCGAGCAGCCGGATCGCTCCGCTCTCGGCCTGGCCTCGCCTCGCGCCCGGGTGATCTTGGAGCGTCAAAAGGACGCAGAGGTGGAACTGGCCGAAGTGGTTCTGGAGATCGGCGCGGCGGTGCCTTCCTCAGACTCGATGATCGTGGCGCAAAGCGGTGAGTCGACCGCCCATGTGGTCGCTGATCGCCTCTTTGAGGCCCTCGACCGCGATGCCGCGCAGTGGCGCGACCACAAACTCTTCCGCGGCGAGCGGGCTGCGGTGGAGACAATCCGGTTGACCGCGGCAGGTGGCCCCGAGGTGACGTTGGTCAAACGGGGTGACGAGATGTGGCTGGAGAGCCCGGTGATCGATCGCGCCGAGGGCGATCAGGTGGAACGGTTGCTCAAGGATCTGGTTGCGCTACGAGCGGAGAAGTTTCTTGACCGAGCCGGCGATTCCTCCGCTTCGGAACTGGGGCTGGACCCGCCGCGAGCCACCATCGAGGCGCTGGCCGGCGATGGGAGCCGGATTCTCGATCTGGCCCTGGGCAGTGAGGTTGGGGCCTCCGGTGGCGGCTCAGGTGGCCGCTATGCTCGCGCCGGGGAGGAGTGGGTCGAGTTGGCGGATGGCCTGGAGCAGTGGTGGGCGAAGCCGGTGGAGGAGTGGCGCTCGATGGACTGGACCTCTCTGGAGTCTTGGCAGATTGACGACGCCACCATCGATCGCCCCTCCGGCCGTCTCGTGCTACGCCGCGAGGGAGTGGACTGGCACCGGGATGGCGTGGCGATCCCCTTCACCAGTGTCAATGACTTCTTCGCCGCGCTGAGCGAAACCCAAGCGCTCGATCTGGTCGCCGAAACGGCGTTGGCCACGCCGGTGATGACTTTGACGCTGGCCAGTAGCGAGGGTGAGGAAGAGATCCTGACGCTCTACCCGCCTACCTCGCGGGAGACCGGTGCCGCGATGCCGGCCACGGTGAGCGGTCGGGATGTGGTTTTGTTGCTTCCGGCCACGACCCTGGAGGAACTGGAGTCCAAGATCGAGGCCATTCAGGCCGCCGAGCCTCTGCCGCAAGCAGAGATCGACGAGGACGACGACCTCACCATCGAGGCGGAAGAGGGGGCCTAGCATTTCTTGCTCCGCTGGGGCGCCGCGATGAGAAGATAGCGCGACCATGACTCTCTTCGAGATCGTTGCCGCATTGATCACCCTGGCGGCCCTGTTCAGCTACGTCAACCATCGCTTCCTCAAGCTTCCGATGGCCATCGGCCTGATGGCGATGGGGCTGGTCACCTCCTTGGGGTTGATCTGGGCGGGCCAGTATTCGCCCGAACTGATCGAGTTCGCTCGCGGATTTCTGGACTCGGTCAACCTGGGGCAGGCCTTGATGCAGGGCATGCTGGGCTTCTTGCTCTTTGCCGGTGCACTGCACATCAACCTCGACGACCTGCAACGCCAACGCGGTGTCATCACCCTGTTGGCGACGGTCGGGGTGCTGATTTCGACGATCCTGGTCGCCATGATGGCCTGGTTGGTCTTCGATCCGCTGTTCGGACTAGAGGTGCCGTTCGTCTGGTGCCTGCTCTTCGGCGCCTTGATCTCGCCGACCGATCCCATCGCGGTGATGGGAATCTTGAGCACCATGGGTGCACCGAAGTCGCTGGAGACCAAGATCGCCGGTGAGTCCCTGTTCAACGATGGTGTCGGCGTGGTGGTCTTCCTGGCCATCGCCGGCGTCATCGGCTTTGGCCACGGCGGCGGTGAAAGTGGTTTCTCGGCCGGCGGCGTAGCTTGGTTGTTCCTGCTCGAAACCGGAGGGGGAGCGCTGCTAGGCTTGGTGCTGGGCATGATCGCCTTCTGGATGCTGCGTAGCGTCGATCACTACCAGGTCGAGATACTGCTCTCGCTGGCGCTGGTGGCCGGCGGGTACAGCCTGTGCAGCCGGCTCGGAGTCTCCGGGCCGATCGCCATGGTGGTAGCCGGCGTGCTGATCGGCAACCAAGGGCGTAGGCTGGCCATGTCGGACAAGACCCGCGACCACCTCGACCTGTTTTGGGAGTTGGTCGACGAGATCCTCAACTCGGTCCTCTTCCTGATGATCGGCTTTGAGATTCTGGTATTGACCTTTACGCGCCAGCTGTTCATGGCCGGCCTGTTGATGATCCCGGCGGTGCTGCTCGCTCGCTGGATCGCCGTAGGACTGCCCATTTCCGTGCTGCGGCTGCGCCGCCCGTTTACTCCGCACGCGATCAAGTTCTTGACCTGGGGCGGGCTGCGCGGCGGCATCTCAGTCGCCTTGGCACTGTCCATCCCGCGGCTGATGCACGGCCACGCGGTGGTCGAACGGGACGTGATTCTGGCGGCGACCTACGTTGTTGTGGTCTTCTCGATCCTGGTTCAAGGATTGACCGTCGGCCCCCTGGTCGGCCGCTTGCTCAAACGGGCCGGCGCCTCGGACTGAGCGGCTATCGCGACTTTCCGTCGCCGCTCTTGCTTCCGGCGGTCGGCCTGCCAGTGCTCACAGCTGCGCAGGCGTGCGAACCAACAGTAAACCTTTGGAAACCGCGGGAGCCGCTGCGGCTACCGCCGCACAGGTCAAGCGTCAGAGACGCAACGACCACGAGCAGAGTCGACACAGCCTTCATCACGTCACCGCCAGGACTTTCGAGACCCGCCTACGCGATCGACGCCAAGCCCACCGGACGGCAAGGGTCTGCCGAGGCAACAGCTCGCAACACACTGCAACATTGTGCAGCACCGCGCAACAGAGCAGAGATTCCCGCGACATGGAAGTAGGCCATCCTTCGCTCACTGCATGGCGCCAGATCCGGCGCCCATGAACCGACAAGGAAGGACTCGAAGATGGCAAAGAAAATCAGCTCCCGATCCGTTGTGGTGGTCTTGGGTTTGGCATTGCTAGCTCTGCTCGGTTTGGGGCTCGGCCGGACGGCGGTGGCTGGCGGCGAGACGGGCGATGGCTGGGTGGCCACCCTGCACCAACACATGGCCAATCACGGCTCCTGCGAACACGGCATGCAGGGAATGCACAGCGGTATGTACGGCGGCATGCATCACAGGATCGGCCGTTTCATCGAAGAGCTCGACCTGTCCGAAGAGCAGCGCGGCTACCTGGAGACCATGCGCCATACGCTGCTCGACGGATTCTCCGCTCACGGTGAAGGTCGCGCCGCCCAGCGGGCTCAGCTGCTGGCGGCTGTGGACAACGGCACCTTGACGGTGGCGGAGATCGAGGGGCTGATCGACGAACATCTGGATGCGATGAAGGCTGTCGCCTACGACGTTGCCGAGCCGCTCGCCGCGCTGCTCAACAGTCTCGACGAGGAACAGCGGGCGATGATGGTGGATCACATCAAGGCGTTGCATGGTGACGATTCGTAGCTCGGCATCCTTTGCAGGTGCTTCGCATCCACCGGCACATGCGATGATCACCGGGTGATCCGCCTGGTGATGATCGACGACGACGAAAAGCTCGTCGCCTTGGTTCAGGAGTACCTTGAACCGCAAGGCTTCGAGCTTGTCGTCGCGCACGATGGCCAGCTCGGCTTGGAGCTGGTGGCGGCGCAGGACCCCGCGCTGGTCATCCTCGACTTGATGCTGCCCTCGATCGACGGCCTCGAGATCTGCCGGCGGATTCGGCAGACGAGCCAGGTGCCGATCCTGATGTTGACCGCGCGCGGCGACGATACCGATCGTATCGTCGGCCTCGAACTCGGCGCTGATGACTACCTGGCCAAACCGTTCAATCCGCGCGAACTGCTGGCTCGGCTGCGGGCGATCCTGCGCCGCAGCGCGAACGCGGGTGCGGCGCCGGTGCAGGAACCTCTGCGAGTGGGAACGTTGACCGTCGATCCGGCCTCGCGCCGGGTGGAACTTGCCGGCCGCGAGATCGATCTGACTACAGCCGAGTTCGACCTCCTCCGTGCCCTGGCGGCCCATGCCGGGCAGGTTCTCTCCCGCGACCGTCTACTGCAAGAGGTCCACGGTTCCGGCTGGTCGGCCTACGACCGCTCGGTCGACGTCCACGTCAGCCGCATTCGCCAGAAGATCGGCGACGACCCGAAGCGGCCAGCCCTGCTCAAGACTGTTCGCGGAGTCGGCTACCAGTTGAGCCGCGAAGCCGGTCGGTGAAGTCGTTTCTACTCGCCGCGAAGATCGCCCTCTTCTTCGCCTTGGTCACCGGCCTGCTGCTCGGCGCCGCCCTGTTGCTCTTCATGCGGGTGGCCGGCCACGAGATGCTGGACGAGTTCGGTCTTCTGCGCACCCACCAGGGGGTCTCGATCGCCTACGATCTCGAAGCCCTTCTGCGCCAAGATAGCCTCGACAGCGCTCAGGTTAGCCAACGGCTGCTCAGCGAAGAAAAGCGGCGTGGGTTGGAACTGCGGCTGGAGCGCAACCCGGATGCGCTGACCGATCCACCGCGGCTGCCGCGTTCGCACCGCTTCCACCGCAATCGATCGGTGACCATCGCTGGCCGCAAGTGCTATCTGGTCGGAGCGCCCCGGCTGGAGAGCTGGGTGCCGGTGCGCCGGGGGGAGAGGCTGGTCGCCTATCTGGTCGTGCGAGGTCCGCTACATCTGGAATCGACCCGCCGGGCCTTCCTGTTGGGCCTGCTGCAGATCGGTGCCGTGGCGCTGGTCTGTGTTCTGGGCCTCGCCTTCTACCTGACCGCGCCGTTACAAAGAATGAGCCGGTCGATGGACCGCATCGCCGCCGGCGACCTCGAGCACCGGGTAGCGGAACGCGGTCTGGACGAAGTGGCGGCCATGGGGCGCAGCTTCAACACCATGGCCGACCGCATCGGCGACATGGTGACCGGGCAGAAAGAGCTGATGGCCGGGGTCTCGCACGAGTTGCGCTCGCCGTTGGCTCGAATGAAGCTCCAGCTGGAACTGTTGCGCGGCGAGTCGGCGCAGGACGGAGCGCAGGTCGACGGGTCGCAACCTGGTGGCCGAATCGCTCAGCTCGAGAGCGAGGTGGACACCCTGGACGAGCTGGTGGGGGAACTCTTGCTCGCCAGCCGTTTCGAATTGGGCGCGGTGCCGGTCGCGCTCGAGGAACTCGACTTGAACGAGCTGGCTCGGCAGGGCTGGCAAAGGGTCTCGGCCACCGCGAGCGAGCGGCGGATCGTTGTCGAATGTGCCCCGGACCCAGGCGCCGCCCGGCTCCTCGCCGACCGCAAGCTGGTGGTGCGGATCCTCGGCAACCTGTTCGAGAACGCGGTGCGCTACGCGGCGGCGGGAACGGTTCGGGTCACCGCGCGACGGGTCGCCGGGGAGTCAGGCGAGCGAGTCGAGATCACCGTGGCTGACCAAGGATCCGGCGTGCCCGCCGACCAGCTCGACCGCCTCTTCGAGCCCTTCTTCCGCGCCGATCCCTCCCGCTCGCGCAAGACCGGCGCCAACGGCCTGGGGCTGATGATCGTGCGCCGCGCCGTCGAAGCCCACGGCGGTAGGGTCAAGGCGGAGCTGCTCTCACCACGCGGGCTGGCCGTACGCTTCGATCTCGCTGCCCTCTAAATACGGGCAGTGGAGGGCGAAGCCGGCGGTCGTTGATACCACGGCAGGGGAGGTTACGAGTACAACATCTAGTGCTTCAATCTCAAAGGCGGTACAAGATGTGGTATACATGACCCTTGTGATTCTGGCACGCGGGTCTTGGCGGAGGAGAGAGTGGGGCGGTGGCTGTGGTGGGCTGAGTTGCCGCGTGCTTCGGTGCTGTGCGGGGTGGCATGGTTACCTCGTCTAGCGAGACGTTCAGTGCTGTATCTAGGAATCACTGCGTGGAGTAGACGGTGAATCGGTGGGTGTGATGGTTTTTGTGAGGTAGGCAAATGAGTGATTCGAAGTCCCAGTCCCGAGTTCAGACGGCCCTCGATAGCGACCCCGCTAACGATGAGAACCACGGCCTGCGCTTCGCGCGCCGGTTCTCCGCCGTGGGGGTCGATCCCTACGACACTGTCGAATGGGAAGAGCGCGACGCGGTTATCGTCAACGAAAAAGGGGAGACGATTTTCGAGCAGCTCGGTGTCGAGATTCCGGCCTCTTGGTCGCAGACGGCGACCAACGTGGTGGTCAGCAAGTACTTCCGCGGCCACCTCGGAACCGACGAGCGTGAGAGCAGCATCCGGCAACTAATCAGCCGCGTAGTGGACACCATCGCCCGGTGGGGCGAGCAGGGAGGCTATTTTGCCAGCGAGGGGGATGGCGCCGCCTTTCACGCCGAGTTGACCCACCTGATGCTCCACCAGTATGCCTGCTTCAACTCGCCGGTCTGGTTCAACGTCGGGGCGGAGAAGGTACCGCAGTGTTCGGCCTGCTTCATCAACTCGGTCGCGGACACCATGCCGGCGATTCTCGAACTGGCCAAGACCGAAGGGATGTTGTTCAAGTTCGGTTCCGGCACGGGAACCAACCTGTCGACCTTGCGCTCCTCGCGGGAGAGGCTTGCCGGTGGCGGCACCGCCTCGGGGCCGGTCTCGTTCATGCGGGGATTCGACGCGTTTGCCGGCGTGATCAAGAGCGGCGGCAAGACCCGCCGCGCCGCCAAGATGGTGATCTTGGATGCTCACCATCCGGACATCGTCGAGTTCATCCGCTGCAAGGAGCTCGAGGAACGCAAGGCATGGGCGTTGATCGAAGCCGGCTACGACGGCGGCTTCAACGTTGCCGGCGGCGCCTACGATTCGGTCGCTTACCAGAACGCCAATCACTCGGTGCGGGTGAGCAGCGAGTTCATGCAGGCGGTGCGCGACGACGGCGAGTGGTCGACCCGCGCGGTGCTCGGCGGCGAAGTGGTGGATACCTACCGTGCCCGTGACCTGATGCGCATGATCAGCCAAGCGACCTGGGTGTGCGGTGATCCGGGCATGCAGTTCGACACCCGGATCAACGATTGGCACACCTGTTCGAACACCGACCGGATCCGTTCGTCGAACCCCTGCAGCGAGTACATGTTCCTCGATGACACCGCCTGCAACCTGGCGTCGATCAATCTGTTGAAGTTTTACGACCCCAAGCGCGGCTTCGACGTGACGAGCTTTCGCCATACCTGCGAAGTGGTCATCACGGCGATGGAGATCCTGGTCGACAACGCCAGCTACCCGACGCCGAAGATCGCCGACAATTCGCATCGCTTCCGCCCGTTGGGTCTCGGCTTTGCCAATCTGGGTGCCCTGCTGATGGCTCGCGGCCTGCCCTACGATTCCGCTGCCGGGCGCGACTACGCTGCCACCATCACGGCATTGATGTCGGGGTCCGCCTACGCTCAATCGGGGCGGATCGCCGCCGAGTTGGGGGCGTTTGACGGCTACGCCGAAAATGCCGGGCCGATGATCGCGGTGATGAAGAAGCACCGTGCGGCGTTGAACGACATCGCGCGCGAGCATGTTCCCGAGTCGCTGCTGGGCGCCGCTGCCGAGTCGTGGGACGAGGTCGTGGCGCTGGGTCTGCGCTACGGTCTGCGCAACAGCCAGATCTCGGTGCTGGCGCCTACCGGCACGATCGCCTTCATGATGGACTGCGACACCACCGGCGTCGAGCCGGACATCGCCTTGGTCAAGTACAAGCGGTTGGTGGGCGGTGGGA
>JAJRVQ010000113.1 GCA_024277255.1 Acidobacteriota bacterium
CACTACTTCCCCTTCGGCGAAGAGACCAGCGTGCCCGGCAGCGAACCGATGAAGTTCACCGGCCACGAGCGCGACTTCCATCTCACCTCCGGCGCAGGTGACGATTTGGACTACATGCACGCGCGGTACTACAATCTGAATTTGGGGCGGTTCTTGAGCCTAGATCCTCTGCTCGGAGATGTGGATCTGCCTCAGAGCTGGAACCGGTATGCGTATGTAGCGAACAATCCTGTTGTTCGTAGTGATCCCAGCGGGATGTCCACTGCTTTAGCATTGCTGGCTATTGATCTTTGTTTCGTGCAGGGCATCTGTTCAGATGACTTTGTAACCGTAACTGAGGACGGTCCGGCATTCGACCCTCTTACCGGTGTGCAAGGATTTGCGGATCTCCTCGGTGCTAGGGACTACCTCTCAAAGCTGGGGAGCCTAGTAGAATCGATTCCGGGGCGGCTACGCGAGTTTCGCGCAGAGCAAGTGCAGATTCGTGACAGATACTTCTGTACGCGTCTGGGGGAGAACGGCTACGAGCGCTGTTATCCTGGTGCGGAAGCGCCAGCTTTCCTGGTTGGTGGTCCGATGGCAATGCGTCCAGTCGGCGGGTTTGCCGGTAGAACGGCAGGGGAGCTGATAAGCGGATCCCTCAAGAGGTCTGCGTCTTTTCGTTCCGAGCTGGCAGAGAAGAGTTACGAGGAGATTCTGAGTCTGGCGAAAGGTAAGGGTGCCGTGGCTAGAGGAGCCAGGCAGATGAAGAAACTGATCGAGCAGTCTCAGCGGCTCCTGGGGAAGATTAAGGGTAAACCGCAATGACTGAGCAAGATCTAAAGATAACTCCGAGGACGGATCATTCTGATCTGGAGGCACTGAAAGGAAAGCGAGATTTCAAGGGAATACTCAAGGTTCTGGCTGTTATAGAGTCTCAGGGCGATCTCAGCGCTGACCAGCTTGTGCTCAAAGGGCGCTCGATTCAACTTGCAAGGGGTGATGCCGGCGTTTCTTTGAAGGATGCCGAAGAGGCATTTGCTTCAGCTGTTAGGAAAGAACCGTCGCATGTGCCAGCCTTGCTTGAGCTTGCATGGTACTACTACGCGGTTGAGGATGCGCCTTCACGTGCCTTGCCGCTCTTTGAGAAGGCTACAGAGATAGCACGTGATCGGATGGTTGAGGCTGTCGATGGTAGGGCGAAGTGCTTAGAGGAGCTGGAGTCCGAGGCTGCTGCGCGGAGTTTCGTAGTGGACTTCAGAGAGGAAGTAGTCGAGGCTCTTCACTTGGGCAAGAACGGTGGTGTTCGAAAGGGGGCCTGACTCGCCTTGGAGTGCTCAAGTCGGAGGAAGTCCGTTCTAACCTGCAAC
This sequence comes from Acidobacteriota bacterium, assembly GCA_024277255.1. GTDB lineage: Bacteria > Acidobacteriota > Thermoanaerobaculia > Multivoradales > SZUA-115 > SZUA-115. The sequence goes on from JAJRVQ010000113.1 coordinate 1,350, forward strand.
CTTTCAGGGGTACATTCCTGGCGTTGGAAAGTCGCAGGAACGCGGCATTGCTGGGAGCTGAGTCTTGGACACTATCCCCATTCGAGCCCCCCCGGGAGTTCGGAGCCAGCAAACTCGAAGTGCAAAACACGCCGGTGCGATGGCGTTTCGGCGGGAGAGGAGGCGTGGACGAGCAGTGGGCTCATCACCATGGCTCCGCCGGTACGGACCGGGCAGATCTCGGTAGGGTTGTTTTCTCGCATCCAGCGGATCTGCGAACTCGAAAGCCGTCCGTGACGGTGGCTCGCCGGAATTACGCGGAGAGTTCAGCGGGAGCTTGGAGTTTCGTCGAGGTGAGCCGGGGGCACTGGTGCCAGCCTCGCCACCCTATAATGCAGCTGCCGCGAAACTGACCCCGAGGAGAGGCCCTTTGTCTGTGATCGAGAGCAAGCTGCGCAAGGATGAGAAATTCGCCCGCCGGGCCTTCCAGGCTGGTCAAGCGTTCGGCGATGCTGGTGCGATACTATCGGGCACGCGAGAGGTGATTACCGGATTCACAGGAGAAGCGGCAGGTCTTATCTTGGACGCTACGGGAGCTGGAGCCGTGGCTGGGTTGCCGCTCGGTGTTATCTCAGCAACTCTGATCGTACACGGCGGGGCTACGGCCACTACCGGATTTGTGCATCTTAGGAAGGCGACGGTGGGTCGTAGTGGTGGGCGGAACTGGAGGCAAGATAAGAAATTGACGAAGGGAGAGATTAGGAAGCTCAAAGAGAGCGGGCATGATGTTGAACGGATGAAGACCAACAGGGGAGTAAGGGCCGGAGGGCATAACCTCTATAAGGATCGACAAGGCAATATTTATGCCAAGGGCCCAGGTGGGAGCGGCCCTGGTAGTCCAACCGGAGTCAACATTAATGAGCTGTAGGAAGGTATTGGTAGGAGGTCGTGCGCTCGATGACACCGTTTGAAATCAAGGCAAAGCTGGTCATAGTCAGCAAAGAGCTGTCGTCCGACGACATATCGAGCCTGATCGATGTCGCACCCACAGAGGTATGGTCTGCCGGTGATCCGATGCAGTATCGCGAACACGGGTGCAGGGATAGTGGCTGGTTATTGCGTTCCGGCTGCTCAGCAGGGTCGGAAGTAGCAGAGCATATCGCTGCGATTCTCCGGCAGGTCGAAGGGAGTAGTGAGGGGCTTGCGAGACTGGGGATGGCCTGCGATTTGGAGCTTGGTATCGCCATCTTTGGGTGCGAACGCCTTCCTAATATCTCTTTGAGCAATGCTCAGATACAGCGGCTGGCGCGGCTGAGAATCGATCTGGACTTTGATCTCTACAATCTTGGCCCACGCGATGCGGAGGGGCAGTCGCCACGTATTCCGACTGAGGGACGCATTCTTCCTGTCGTACCTTTCGATGTAAGGGCTCGGCTCGAAATTACGAGTCAGGAGACTTCGGCAGAGGATATTACCAATCACTTGTATGTCGATCCCTCTTCTGTTTGGGTCAAGGGCGACACCTCCGAAATCGATGGAACCCGTTTCGAAAACCATGGGTGGTGTTTGAACTCCCGCTTTCCACCACACGTCAAGGGTGAATACCACCTGTCGGATATCGTTGATAGGTTTGAAGCAATGGATTGGGTTTTGGCGGAGCTAGAGGACACCTGTGAGTTCAAGATTCGACTGGGTGTGATCCGAATTGAGTACTTCCCACCTCTGTCGCTCTACAGCTGTCTGCTACGACGATTGGCTGGCCTGAAGTTTGGTATCGAGATCGAGCTGGACGATTTGGGAGGCGGCGACTAGACCCACTCTAGCCCCCCCGGGAGTTTGGAGCCTGCAAACTCGAAGTGCAGCACACGCCTGTGCGATGGCGTTTCGGCGGGAGAGGAGGCATGGACGAGGAGTGGGCTCATCACCATGGCTCCGCCGGCACTGACCGGGCAGGTCTCGGTGGGGTTGTTTTTTCGCATCCAGCGGATCTGTGAACTCGAAAGCCGTCCGTGCCGGTGACTCGCAGGAATTACGCGGAGAGCTCCGCCGGAGCTGGGGGTTTCGTCGAGGTGGAGGCGGATCGCGACCAAGGCCGCCCGCGTGGTGCCACCAGTGCCACCGGGCCTGCCCGAGCCACCCGATACCGGCGGCAGCAGCGCCACTTCGCAGCCCTCCGTCAAGACTCGCTGGCGCGAGCAGATCTCTCCGTCCACCGCGATCGCCAACCTGGGCCACAGCGGGGCCAGGTCCGGGTATCGCTCACCGAGCCACCCCTGCAAATCCTCGACGGTAAAGCCCTCGGCCACCTCGATCTCGCGCTCCTCGGTACCCAGAGCGTCGCTGGCGGTGGCGAAGGCGAGCAGTCGAACCTTCATGGCCGGGATGGTAGCAGGGTGGAGAAGTCCTGTCCTTCCGACCCGTATTCCCGTGGTGCGGCGTTGATCTTGCCTCCACGCTCACAAGATCGCACTTGACAGCATGCTACGTCATGGTTACGGTACAGCAAGTGCCATAGCAGCAGGATTATGCAGTTGTGCCACTGTGCAATTCACTGGAGACATAGGAGGTATCTTGCTGTGTACCGAGTAGTCTTGCCAGTTCTTCTACTCCTCTCTACGGCCACCCCTTCTCACAGCCAGCTGGCTCTCACTTTCAGCTCCAACGGCGTCTTGGTGGATGGTGTATCCCCGGATAGTGAGTTGGCCGTTTTCGCCGCTTCGCGGGTGGGTCTCGGGTACTTCGTCCGGGTCGAAGTGGTGCGGGAAGTACTCGTGGCGGACGAAGCCGGCCATGCCGAGTATCGCTTGCCCGGTGAGCTGGCACCGCGTTCGGTGTGGGCAGCGGTGGATCTTGCCTCCGGTGAGTTTGCGCTTGCTGCACCGTCTATCGACGGCTTGAGCGAGGATCCTTTCAGCGCTGGCGCCTTCTTCACAAGTGACTCCGGCGAGGTGGACCGGTTACGGCACGACCATCGGGTGATCGAAGCCCTGGTAGTGCGTCCAAGTTGGGACGAAGAGGCTCGCGGCGTGTGGAGTTTACGGCTGGCCGACGGCGATCCAGCTACGGACGCAGATGGCCTTTTCGACCGCACGGTGACGCTGGCCCTTGGTTCGCTGGAACCCCTGGACGGTGGGCCGCCTCCCAGTCGTTTTGCGGTTGGCGATGTGGTCATCATGATCGACCCCGACAATCTGCAGGTCAGCGCGGTGCGGCTGGAAGATGCGACCGGGATAGGAGGTGAGCTATGAGACCCCTGTACTCACCGCCCGTTGGACTTCTTCTAGCCCTCCTACTCAGCCCACCGCTCCTCGCTCAACATCCCAATGTGGCGCGTGGTCTTGGGATCAACCAGGCGTTCGAGGTTGCCTCCAATATGGAGACCGTGGACACTTTCAACGGCGGACTTTCATTGCGCATTCCACTTTCTCAGAGCTACCCGGTGGGTGGTGGGCTCGCCTATGGCTTGACGCTCGCTTACAGCTCGAAATTGTGGGATTACGAACCGGTCCTTGCCGGCGGTTCAGATATTCCGCACACCAAGCCGTCCGAGTCGTGGAATTCCGGATTCGGCTGGCGACTGAGCTTAGGAGAACTTCTTTCGCCCCTTCACCCTGACAACCCCACCGGCACCTTTTGGACCTACCTGGCACCGGATGGTAGCCAGACGACTCTGTTCAATGACCTGCGCAATCCCTCAGCACCCGCGGGAAACTACTTCTACAACGCTGACAAGTTGATGCGCCTCGACAACTCCGGCGCGAACCCCAAGCTAGAGTTCGCCGACGGCACCGTCCATACCTTCGACGGCCAGGGGCGCCCAACGCGCATTGAGGATCGTAGCAGCAACAACTTGGATATCGTCTACTTCCAGAATCTCTGGGAGCTTAGCGATCAACACGGGCGGACTCACAAAGTTCACTTCGCCGCCGCTCCCTACTACGGTGCCAACGGCATGGTGACCAGCGTCGAAGTGGCCAGTTTCGGGGGCGGTACCGCCACCTACTTCTTCAGCTACAAGACCCGCACCGTCGACGCCGGCTGCCCCAATGAGTTCTCGCCCTTTGACTATGCGCTTCCATTCTTGGAGCGAATTACGCTGCCTGACAACTCGTTCTACGAGATGCCGGTGGACACCTCCTACGACCTTGCCAATGGCTCGCCGACCTGCTCGCCGACCTCGGGGCTGCTCTTGGGGATCAACCTGCCGGCGGGGGGCAGGTTTGAATACACCTGGGGAGACTATGTCTTTCCACTTCCGGAGGGTGAGCGCTGCACAGAGTTTCTGAGCAACACCCCCGGCGTGATCGAACGTCGCCGAATGAAGGTGGGAGCCGGCGGTTCCTTCGTGCTGGACGGACGTTGGACCTACGCACCGAAACTGGACTTCTCCATCGTCCAGAACTGTTTTGGCATCAACTCTACCCCGCCACGGCGCATGACGCAGACGGTGACCGACCCTCTCGGCCACCAGCGCATCACCCATTTCTCCGTGGCCTTTGACGATGTTCTTCCGTTTCAGGCATGGATGTATGGTCTTCCAATCGATCCCACGCAGCCGGTAGCCTCGGGTGATGATCGCTACCTCTCTACCGAGGTCATCGCTAACGGCACGACGCCGAAACGCTCGACCTATCTCGCCTACGAGCTGTTGCCAAGTGGAGCCTCCGGCCCGACAGTATCCACTTCCGGAGTGCGCAGAGTCCACAAACGACGCACTCGCTACCATGACGATGGTGGTCACTACTCGGATGTGACACAAAGCGACTGGGACGGTTTTGGCCACTATCGAACCCGCACCGCCTCGGCGAGTTCCGGTTTCGGTTCGCCACGCACCGCCTTCACTCTCTTCAATCCTGGCAAGGGGCCGAGCAGCGTCTGGACTATATCGACACCGTGGGTGCTCAATACCTTCACCGAGAAGACGCAGAGCCAAGATGGCGTCATCGCCAAACAGAGCTTCTGTTTCGATCCAAATACGGGACTCCTGGACCGCCAACGCATCCACCGCAGCGGAACCGCCCGTAGTGCCTTTGATCTCATCGAGAGCCATACCCATGACCACGGAAACGTCACCTGGGAGTACTACTATGGCGGGGATGTACAAGCGCTCTCGACGTCGGCCGATCTTTGCGCTCTACCGCTTCCGCCGGCCCAGTATACGGTCAAGAACACCTACCAGAACGGAAGTTTGGCCACGGCAGAATACCAGGGTAGCTTCTTCAAGAGTCTCGACAGCACGATCGATAGGAACACGGGACTCAAGGCATCCGAGAAGGACAGCTCGGGACTCACCACGACCTACGCCTATGATAAGTTGGGCCGCCTCACTCGGCTAGCTCCTCCAGGCGAGATCGCGACCACGGTCCAATACACCACCGGCAATGGTGCCAGCGCTGTGATCAAGCAGGGCAATCTCACGCGCACCATCAGTCGTTTCGACAATTTCGGCCGCTACACCACCGAAGATACCCGGGTCCCAGCGGCCAGCGGGACGGGCACGGTCACGGCCAGGCGCAAGATAGCCTACGACAGTACCGGCAATCCGTGGAGAAGGTCCGAAGTGAACCTTGCGGGTCAGCTGACCTGGACCCAAGCGTACGGTTTTGATCCCTTCGGCCGTCCTACGTCCATGGTGGCTCCCGACGGCAAGGTCACTACCTTCGCCTACAAAGGCGTGCGGCAGGTTGAGCGCACAGTCCAGGTTGGAACCGGCTATGACAGCAGCGGCAACCTGATTGAATCCGC
>JAJRVQ010000114.1 GCA_024277255.1 Acidobacteriota bacterium
GACGCCCTCCCGCCGCGCGAAAGGAAACTCGACGCTTCCACGAAGTGGCGCTTCCCGCCGGCCTCGGTCTCCGCAGTCGAACTCACGCTGCCCGAATGAAACCCACCACCCAACGGTCGTGACTCAGACCACGAACGGTTTGCGGTATTGCCGGGTGAGGAGCTTGTCGGCCGCCGGGTTGTTCACGAACTTCTGGCCGGCGCCATCCCAGGCCAGCTTGCTGCTGTCCACCCGGTAGCTGATATTGGCCAGGTGGCAGAGCGCGGCTGAAATCGCTCCCTCTTCAATTGGGGCGTGGAGGTCGGCCAGCTTGCGGCTGCGGCAGGCTTCGAGCAGGTTCCGCATGTGCAGCACCGTGCTGGGCGTCCCCGGGAGCGGACCTTCGTTGAGGACCTGTTCCTGTTTTTCGCCCTTATAGACACGGAATCCGCCGCCGTCCTCGGAACCCATCCACAACCAGCCGTCACTGCCGAAGAAGATATTGCCGACGGTGTTGCCCTCGCTTACCGGCAGGCCGGCCTCGGGACCGGTGAGCAAGCCCCGCACCTCAAAGACGATCTCTCTCTTCCGGTCGTATCCGAGAGTCGCCAGCAGGGTGTTCGGAGTCTCCTGGTCGTCGTGGTAAATGTACTTGGCGCCGCTCGCGAAGGCCCATTTCGGCATCGCCAGCCCGAGGCCCCAGCGGCAAACATCTATCTGGTGGACCCCCTGGTTGCCGATGTCGCCGTTGCCGGTATCCCAGAACCAGTGCCAGTTGTATTTGTAACGGTTCTTGCTGAAAGGCTGCATCGGCGCGGGACCGAGGAACATGTTCCAGTCAATACCGGCGGGAACCGGAATCCGGGGCGTGTGTCCGATGGACTTGCGGCGCTTGAAGCAGAGGCCCTTGGCCATGTACAGTTCGCCGATCAGCCCGTCCTTCAGCATCTGGATCGCCTTCCGCTTTTGCGGGGAGCTCCGGCTCTGCATGCCCACCTGGACCATTCGCTTGGTTTGGCGGGCGGTTTCCACCATGCGCCAGCCTTCGTGAATGTTGTGGCTGGCGGGCTTTTCGACGTAGACATCCTTGCCTGCCTCGCAGGCCCAAATGGTGGCCAGCGCGTGCCAGTGGTTGGGGGTGGCGATCGAGACAGCGTCAACCGTGTCGCCTTCGTACATCTTGCGCATGTCGTCAAAGGCCGCCGCCTTCGCACCGCCGAGTTTTTCCAACTGCGCTTGAGCACGCTCACGCGCCGACTGATTGATGTCGCACAAACCGGTCACTTCCACCTCGCCGGTCTCCATCCAAGCTCCAATGTGATAGCTCCCCCGGCCACCGAGGCCGACAACACCCACGCGAACGCGATCATTCGCTCCCATCACGCGGGTCGCGGAAACAGCCAGCGTAGCGCCTTGAAAGAAGGATCGACGGGTAAGATTTAACATAGCGAACTCCTTGAATTCATTGATCAGACCACCTGCAAGTGTATCAGCCCGCTCCAACAACAATGGCATTTCAGGCAGCGCCCTATTTGTAGGTCAGGCCGTAGTCGAAGGGGAAGAGGGGGTTGTAGTTGGGGTCGCCGATGTTGATGGGTTCCTGGGCGGTGGAGCGCGGCCAGGAGAAGGAGAGCTTGCCGGTGGGGACGTAGTCGCCGAAGAGGACGTCAGCGACGCCCTGGCCTTCGGTGCCGGGGAGCCACGCGGCGAGGAAGGCGTCGGATTGCTCGAGGGCGTCATTGATGATCATGACGCGTCCCGAGATCAGGATGACGATCGTCGGAACACCGGTTTTCGTAACGCGCGAAATGACGGCCATGTCCCGCTGGGAAAGGTCCAGGTTGTCGGTGTCGCCCTTCATTTCGGCATAGGGGGTTTCGCCGACCACGACGATGGCGAGGTCAGCGCCCGCCGCGCCGGCGCCGTTTTTCGAGAACGTCACGCGGGTCTTCTTCGACACGGTTTGCTTGATGGCCTTGAGGATGGTGGTGCCGCCGGTGGTGACCTTGCCGCTCGCGCCTTGCCAGGAGATGGTCCAGCCGCCGCACATGTTGCCGATGTCGTCGGCGCTCCGTCCAGCCACGTGGATGCGCGCGAGGTCCTTGGCGGCGGGCAGGGTGTCGTTCTCGTTCTTCAGCAGCACCAGCGACTCACGGACCGCCTGGCGCGCGACGAGGCGGTGGGCCTCGGAGCCGAACTCGGCGTGGAGGGAGCGGTCGGCGAGGTGGTTACGGTTCTTATCGAGCAGACCCATCGCGGCCTTGACACGCAGGATGCGGCGCACGGCGTCGTCGATGCGGGACATCGGAACTTCGCCCGATTCGGCGAGCGACTTGAGCTGCCCGAACAGCTCGCGGTAGCGCGAGGGGACCATGAACATGTCCATGCCGGCGTCTACCGCCGTTTTGATCTGCGCGCGGTAGTCGCCCGGCAGCGAGTCGATGGCGTTGTAATCGGAGATCAGGAAGCCCTCGAAACCGAACTCCTCCTTGAGGATCTCGGTGAGCAGGTGCTTGTTGCCGGAACTCTTGACGCCGTTCCAGCTCGAGTAGGAAGGCATGATGGAGCCGACGCCGGCTTTGATGGATGGAATGTACGGCGTCAGAAACAGGCGGCGGAACTCCCGCTCGCTCATTTCGACATCGCCCTGATCGAGCGGGTAGTCGTCCTTGCCCGTGCCCCAGCGGGTGCCGCCGTCGCCGGCGAAGTGCTTGGCCGTGGCGAGGATGTGGAGC
>JAJRVQ010000115.1 GCA_024277255.1 Acidobacteriota bacterium
ACAACCACCTGTTGTTGGACGGCGGAAAGCGGTGTCGAGTCGGGAAAAGCCGCGACGGGATCCAACGCTTCGCGCAAGGCCACGGAGGGCTGGTTCTCCAGTTCGGGCGGGATCTCAAAGCGCCGGCTGAGTTGTTCCAAATCTTGGCGCGACTGCGAGAAACGCAGCTGTTCCGTCAACCCTTCGGAAGACGGGAAGGCTCCTTCTTGGGAAGCGACGAGCACCGCCGCCTCCCGGGCAGGCCCGGCGCTGCTGGCTGGAGGGCTGAACCCGGGCATGCGGATGGCATCGCGGTATACCCCGCGCGTCTCGGGAAGCTCATAAGTAGTCACCAGATGGGCGCGCATCGCTCCCTTCTCCTCCGCTGTCAGTGGAGCATGGGTTCGCAGCGCAATATCGAAACGATCGCCCACCTGCACGGTCAGCGCTGGAGAGTAACCGTCCGCCTTGAGGGCTTCGAGCTGCTCGGCACGGACTCCGCGAAAACCGAGAATAGAGGCGTCCGCTTCCTGGCCGCGCACGAGGATCTCAACCTCGGATGACTGCCCCGTAAGAAAGCCCTGGCTCTTCTCGATTTGTTGAGGCGTCCAGTCCTTCCGGTGCCATTGAACATCGCCGCGACCCAGCCGGCCATCGGTGTTGGCCAAAGCACCCGGCTTGACCCCAGCCAGCTGGTAGGTCCCTTCGGGTAAATCAGTGGCCATGCTCAGTGCCTCCTTCGAGCCCCGGACCTGATGCAGCCGCCAACGCAGCTCGATCTGCCGGGCAACACGCTCGGATCGCGGCCAGTCCCAACTCTCCGAGATCGTCTCTCCCCCCAGCGTCGTCGGCGTGGTGACGATGTGGACATGCCAGTGCGGGCGGTCTGCGTGCAGGAAGGCCACGAAGGGCGCGTCGCGATAGCCCATCTTCTCCAAGTAGTACGGAACGATCTCCTGGAGCTTCTCTTCGGTGACCCCATCGTCCGGCGCGAAGGAGAGGATCATGTGCTTGACGAACTTCTTCATCCGTGGCCGGTGCTCGGCAACCAGGCTCTCGATCTGCTCCTGCCATGCCGCCGCGTCGCGCCCGACTAGGTTGGTCGAGAGTAGAGTCCGTCCTTCGGGCTGAGGCCGAGCGAGGTACCGCAACAGGTGTCTCAAGTGGGAGGACTTGGGTGGAAGCAAGGTAATCAATCATCACGACTCCTGTCTTTCGGCTCCTGTCTTTCGGCTCCAACGAGCTGCTCGCGGACTTCGTTCAGCTGGCCGAGCAAGCGATCCAGCAAGGTCTCCAACTCCGGCGCGGCTCGACCGGTATGCACCAACACCAAGAGCTGGTTGAGGTTGCGACCCCAGTGGTTCAGCTCGCCCACACAGGCCAGATTCACCGCTGGGATTCGCCGTGAGCGCAGCTTGCGTCCCAGCGCGGATCGCCGTAACAACTCGGCGACTGAGATACCGTGGAAGGTGGCCAGGGCGCGCACCAGATCCAGCTCCTTGGAGCGCAGCCGAACGGTGACGCGTTGGCCTCGCTGTTGATCGCGCTCCAGCCGTGGCCGGCCAGGTCTGCGCGAGCTGGTTGACGCCGTGTTCATCGCCCTCGCCAGACACGATCAGCCGGCAACGCTCGCAAAGTTGCACGCGTGCAACTCCGGAACCGACCGAAGGGAGCGGGTTCCAAGGGGGACCCTTGGCAAGCCGGGCGAGCTTGCGAGCCGGTTGGAGGCGGCCAAAACCCCGAGGAATCGAGGGGTTTTTGGCTGCCGACAACATTGCTTGCAATTCCGCGTCTCATGACGCCCACCAAGGTACAAACCGGCACTCGGATTTACAAGGTGCGTTTTCCTAATGAGGAAAACTGATACATCGCCGCCAAAAGGAAAGGGCACCAACCAGAAGGCTGGTGCCCTGGCGCTACGAAGAACGGCTGGAGGTCAGGCTACGCTTTCAAGAGCACTCAACTCTTCAGCCGTTTCGAGGATGAACTCGACGCACGCACAGGTGCGATCGAGCAGCTCCGAGCAGACACTGAGAAGGCTCCTCTTGTGCTCCTTGGCGTAGCGGTTGATGTACTCCAGAGCACCTCCTCGGTCACTCTCGGCCTCATATCCGAGGCACTCTAGCAAGACCGCGCCGCCAAACTCGGCAACCGTCTCGTTGTCGAGCTGCTGGCCACCCTTGCGAGTGAACGTACCCAGTCGAGCGTCGGCGGCATGGACTAGTTCGTGCGCCCAAGTTGAGAGGTTCTTGACTCCTAGGGCGATTCGTTCTTCCAACTGGCAGAAGCCGAGTCCACCACCATCTTGACTATCGAAGGCACTGACCTTCAGGCCCCAGGAGTGGGCCACCTCAATCAATGGCAAGGAGTCGATGAAAGCAGTAATGTCCTCCATCCCAGGCAAGGGCTCTCCTTTCGTTTGGTCAAGACCAAAGACCGGGATAGTGAGGAATCCGACGACACGGGAAGTCCCCTCTTCTCTCTCACCTTCTTCGTCCTCATCCTTCACTCTGGCCAATCTCGGAGCCAGGATGTAACAGGCCTTCTCGCCTTTCATCACCCTTCGCCCCACCTCTTGCCACTGGCGAAACCCGCGCGCATCGTAGTGGCCTTCGAGGGCTACTAGGAAACGATTGTTCCAGCTCCATTTCAGGGCCGGACACTCGTGATCTCGACTGCGGTGAATGAATATCTGCGCCAGCGCCTTGGGCACCTTACCGGTTTCAAAGGCGTGCAGTAGATCGTTGGCAACCTCTTGGGCTTTCGCTGAGAGCTTCATCGCGGACTCCTCCGTAGTGGGTTGGGAGGCGACAGCCGGTGAGGTCTCGATGACCTGACTCGCTCTGTGGTCTTGCGCCTCATGAGCCCCACCGCGCGGGCGGTGCCAGCGCCGGTCCAGGCTCCGCGCAGCGGACCCGCCAGGGCCTGGCCTTGACCGGCGCGCCCGCTCGCGCAGGCTCATCCCGATTGAGGCGCAAGGCTGCGGAGCGAGGAGGATCGGAGCGTTTGAAATCGTCGGCACAGCCAGCACTGAGTGGAGGGGACTCAGCAGGAGAAAGGCGAGGGTAGGAAGCCCAGCGAAGATGAGCGTCTGATGAGAAAGGCCGAGCCCGGCTCGGCCGAAAGGGCCGAAGCCCTACGGCAGTTCGTAGGCCGGCTTGATGCGGAGGATTTGGAGCTTGTCGAGGATGAGGTGGCGAGCGGTGCGTTGCTCACCGTTGGTTGCCGTGTAGCTGTACTCCTCCAGGCGACCGGTAACGCGCACTCTGTCGCCCTTGCGAAGGAGTCGCACTGGACGATTGGCGACCCGACCGGCGTTCCAGCAGATGACGCGATGCCAGAGCGTTTGCCAGGAGCCGTTGACTTTGCGGTGGGTGGCGAGTGAGAAGCGAATGTAGTCGCGCGAGGGCACGGTGACTTCGTGCTCGACGAGTTCATCGGTCAGAGATTCGTAGCGCCGCGCCGTGTAGCTGCGCTCGCGGGTTTCGCGGATCTCGCGATCGCCTCCGAGGTATCCGGTGAGGGTGATGGTGCTCATAGCTGGCTCTCCTTGAGGTTGTTCGTTGTGTTGACCACGAACAGAGCGGAGAGGGCCAGGTTCCGAGCCCGGGCCACGGTGCCGGGCTTGGCCGGCCGAAGGACGAAGTCCGTAGACTTGGCCCAGGGCCGGGTTCTGGCCTAGCCTGAGACGGGGTCAACGCGATGGGCAACCGGTGAGAGACGAAGATGTGCCACGACCTCGCCCTGGAACCTGGGCTGCGACTCCGTAACGCCTCACGCGACCGCGCCACGGCGCCCAGTGAGCGCCTCGTAGACCGCTTGACCGAGAGACATCGCGGTGGCCACCGAGGCGGTCGACTCCTTCGAGGCTCCCGCCGCTTCGAGGGCGCCTTGCAAATCGAGGCCGTCAACCTGGAGCGAGGCGGTGATCTTCTTGGCGACTAGATCGAAGGCGAC
>JAJRVQ010000116.1 GCA_024277255.1 Acidobacteriota bacterium
CGATCTGCGTGACCGATCGCGCGGTGCAGACGCTCCACGTACTCTTCGAAGCGATGGTGAGCCGACTTCTCAATGGTTGCCATGACCCAAGCCTGGCACAAAAGCAACCCATAGAGCAAGATTTCTGACACAGTAGTACTAAGCAGGCCGGCCTAGTCGGCCGGGCTCGCCCTGCTAGCGCGGGTGCGGGCGCAATGAATTGCGCCCCTACGGGACAATAGACGCGAAGCGGCGAGGTCTCGATATCTGGAGCGGGACCGAAGCAAGATCGCGCGAAGCGCGAGCGAGGCGTCAAGAACGCCCAGCGACGAGTTCCCGCTGAAGCGACCCTGAGCCCGCGGGCACTGGCCAGCCGAGTGCACGGATCGGCTCGCGGAGGAAAAGCGGGCGTGATTGTCTGAGGAGCGTAGCGACGAGTTGCGCGCCCGCCCGTAGCGAGCCGACACGCAGGGCAACCATCCTGCCCACGCGGGCGACCGGGGAGCGCCGCGGGAAGGAGGAGCCCCCTCTACGCCGCCGGCCGAACCCGCGTCTCCCCGCCGACCAGCTCGCCATGGAACTGCGGTCGCAGATCCCCGAGATTGGCCAGCAACCGCGTGTCGCGCGAGATCTTGTCCAGCCCGCAGATCACCGTGCGGTTCTGGACCGCCTGCAAGGCCAGCTGTTCCTGCGTTCGCTCCTGCTGCTCCAGATTCCGGTGCAACCCGTTGGCCAGGGTGGCGAGACCCGCGTCGAGAGTGTGTTGGAGATCATCGAGCCGCTGATGGTTGAGATCGCAGCGCTCCTGGAGTGTCGCCAGGCGGGCGGTGATGAGTTGCAGCTGCTCCCAAACTTGATCCATCGTCGGCATCGGTCCTCCTCCTTCGAGCCGCGCCGCCGGGCGCGACTCACAGTGCGTTTCGCTTCCACTGCACAGGCGACGAAGAGGTGGCGGAGTTACATCGACGGCACAGGAATTCTTGGCGGAGGAGAGGAAACCAGACCCAGTTCCGGCATCACTTGGTGGAGAAACTCAACGCTGAGCAACCGTTTGGTCACATAGACCGGAAGCAGCGCCACGGTGCCGATGTAGGGGATGATCAAGATCAAGAAACCAATGCACAAGGTCAGGCAGCCGGCAACGAACACCGCTATCACGACGCCGATCATCAACACAAAGATGAACAGACCATAGAGCAGAAAGTGGCCGGAATGAGCGCGAAATACCGGTAGGAAACGGCCCCAAGCCGCGGTCGCCGTCAGTTTCTCGGCGTACATGATCGGCACCACGAAGTGGGTGAGAAAGAGCTGTACGTAGACTGCGACGATGACCAGCGGCAAGAAGATGGCGAACAAGATGGCGATCAAACCCCAGTCGGGAGCACCGACCCAATCGACCGAATTGAGGCCCAGGCCGATGACCGCCAACAGCCCCACCCCGCCCAACACCAGAAAGGCCACCGAGGTGAACCCTATGATCCACAAGAAGAGTGAGTTGCCCTGCCTCTTGTACTGCGCCCAGGGTGCTTTGACCTGCGCTCGATCGTGGATCACGTTGTCCAAGAACATGAACTGACCGCGCGAGCCGAGCCAGAAGAAAACCAGGATCAGCGCCAAGATAGCGGTGACCAGAAACGAGCAGCCCAACACTCCGAGAGCGCCCAGCCATGGGATCTCGCTGAACGAGCTGGACGAAGCCAGCATCGCCCCTTCCGAATCCTGTGCCCAGTTGCTCGGATAGTTGAAAGAGGAAGAACCTCCACCCTGGGCCTCGATGAAGGTGGCCAACCAGCAGGTAAAGCCAACCACGAACCACTTGCCGAGATCGAAGGGCCGAAAGAGCCGGTCAACCATCCCGTCGTAGCCACGTTGCAACGGCTCGGAGTATCGGACTTGCATGGGTTTCTCCTTCTGGAAGTGATTCAAAGACGACTACGTGGCGACTTCCTCTTCTGTTCCACTGTCGCTGAACTTGGAGGGCAACTCTCCACGCAGCAGACCGAGGGTGGTTTCGATCGTCGCCTTCAGCGCGGTGGCGTCGGCGAGCCCCTTGCCGGCTAGATCGAAGGCCGTGCCGTGATCAACGGAGGTTCTGAAGTAGGGCAGGCCGAGCGTCCAGTTGGTCGCCAAGCCAAAAGCGGCGGTCTTGACGGCGATCAGCCCTTGGTCATGGTAGAGAGCCAGGACCCAGTCGAACTGGCCACGTTGGGCGCGGGCGAAGAGCGAGTCGGCGCTCAGCGGGCCGTGCGCATCGATCCCGCGTTGTCGCGCCGCGGCCACCGCCGGTGCCACTCGTTCTGTGTCGTCCAACCCCAGCAGTCCCCCTTCGCCAGCGTGAGGATTGAGACCGGCGACGGCAATCTTTCCCCCGGCATGGCGCTCCAGGCAGTCCAGAGCGTTACCGATCGCCTCGGCGGTAACCCCTGCGATCGCCTCGGCCAGCGGCAGGTGGGTCGAGAGCAGAGCCACTTGCAGGCGCGGCGCCAAGAAGGCCATCAGGTAGTCCCGGCCGTAGCGCTCCAACCCACAACCGGCAGCAAGGTAGTCAGTATGGCCGGTAAACCCCGGAAGATGATGACGGGCGATAACCTGTTTGGAAACCGGTGCGGTGACCAGTGCGTCGGCGAGGCCGCTCTTGGCCAGTGCGACTCCGGCATCGAGCGCGGCCATGGCCCCGGCGGCGTCCGCCGCACCTGGCCGGCCCGCTGCCACCGTGCGCCGCTGAGCCACCGGGTCGACCACCGCCACCGCCTCGGGCGGCAGGGCCCTCAGACGCGCGCGCGCCTGCCGCGGATCGCCGCCCAACTCGACATCGACTAGCCGATCCCAAGCGAGGGCCGCCAGCGGCTCTTTGAGCGGTGCGAGCGCCGCACGTTCGACGATAAGCAGGGGCCGGTAGCCCTCGGAGATGCCGCCTTGGCCGAGTGCCGCCTTGAGAAGGATCTCCGGCCCAATCCCCGCCGGATCGCCCTGGGTCAGGGCCAGAACCTTGCACTCCTCGTCAATCCGTCGAGTCAGATCAGCCGTGGTTCTTCTCCTCGGCGGTTCCCTGTCCGGAACTTCGCTTGGCGGCGCGCCGCTGGCGTTTGAGTTCTTCCTCTTTGTACATGTAGCGGATCGAGTCCTTGCGGATCAGCAGGTTCGGTCCCTTGCGGCGGTTGAGCTTGAGCGAACTTTTGTCGTACCACTCGATCCAGCCGAAGAGTTCTTCATCGTTGGTCAGCACCACCACCATCGGCGTCTTCGACGCCATTTGCTTAAGGTAGTAGTACTCCTCGGCGTGGGTCTGTTCCGGCGGCGTTTGCTTGCGGCGCACGGAGCGGATAGCGGAGTCGCGCTTGGACTCCGGCGCGTCGGGGCGAATCAGCCTGCGGTTGGCCGTCGTCATGACCGACCCGCCCTTTTCGAGCCTCGGCGAGCCCCATCGCCCGACCGTCTCTTGCGCGGTTCGCCGCGCAGAATCGCCGGGTTCTTGCTCCGCGGCTGCGACGACGGCTTGCGCTGCCGCGCCGGTCGCTCGTACTGATCGTTCTCATAGGCGAGACAGCACAGGAGTCGACCGCATTGGCCGGAGATCTTCGACGGGTTGAGACTCAAGTTCTGCCGCTTGGCCATCGATATCGAGATCGGCTGGAACTCCTTCAGCCAGGTCGAGCAGCAGAGTGTCTCGCCGCAAATACCGATCCCTCCGAGCAACGCCGCCTCGTCGCGCGCGCCGATCTGCACCATCTTCACGCGCACCTTGAAGCGTTGAGCCAGGTCGCGCACCAGTTGGCGGAAATCAACCCGGCCGTTGGCGGTGAAGTAGAAGGTGGCGTGGCGGGCGTCCAGCGAGAAGTCGACTCGCGACACCTTCATCTCCAGCCCCAGCTTGCTCGACCGCTGCTGACAGAAGAGTTTGCCTTGCACTTGGTTGCTCATCTGCCTGTCATACGCTTGATCGTCTTGCGCCGTCGCCCGCCGCGTGACCTTCTTGGCGCTGGTCTTCTGGCACGGCTTGAAAACCGTCATCGGCGAGCGCTCCACCCGCCCGTAGGCCAGCCCCTTGTCCACCTCGACCAGCACCCGATCGCCCTGAGCGTAGATCGCACCCTGGGTCGCGCAGAGGGTCAGATTGGTTTCTTCGTGGAACCGAACGCCAACGAAACTGTCTTCGACCGCCGTTGACAGACCTTTGAACGAGCAGCCGGAGCAACCAGACATCGGGGTGAAACTCGCTTATCCATGACAGGTAGCCGTACGCTTGCGCGGGCGGTACTGCAGAGGTTCAAGAAAGAGCCCACAGACTCTTGCGTGGGCCTGAACACAGCCTCTTACGGGTCATGCCATTATGGCCGCCGACCTATTCGAAGTCAACGAATGCATTTCAGGTTGAGGCGGTTAGCCTCATCTCCACGCGGTCGGAGAGCACCGCAAACCCGCCGTCAATCCGCTTCGATCACCCGGCGCCCGATGTCCTTGCGATAGACCACGCTCGGCCAGTGGATCTCCGCGCTAGCGGTGTAGGCACGGCGCAGCGCATCCGCCAGACCACCACCGGTGGCGCACACGTTGAGCACTCGTCCGCCGCCGGTCACCAGAGTGCCATCGGCCAGCGCCGTGCCGGCGTGAAAGACCTCGACTTCCGGCTGCCGGCGGGCTACCTCGATCCCGGTGATCGGCTCGCCTTTCACCGCCTCCCCGGGATAGCCCTCGCTGGCCAGCACGACACAGGCTGCCGCCTCCTGGCGAAAACCCACCCTTGCGGAACCAAAATCGCCCCGTGCGCCGGCCAGCAAGACCGGTAGCAGGTCGCCCTCCATGCGCATCATCAGCGGCTGCGTTTCAGGATCGCCGAAGCGGACGTTGAATTCGAGCACCCGCGGCCCATCGGCCGTCATCATCAACCCGGCATAGAGCACACCGACGAAGGTCCGGTTCTCCTCCGCCATACCGTGGACCGTGGCGCGCATCACCCGTTCGATGATCTGCGAGCCCTGCTCGGAGGTGACGAGCGTCGACGGGCTGTGTGCTCCCATCCCACCGGTGTTGGGACCGCTGTCGCCCTCGCCGATGCGCTTGTAGTCTTTGGAGGTGGCGAGCGGCAGCAGGTGGGTGCCGTCGCTGAGTGCCAGGATCGACACCTCCTCACCCTGCAAACACTCCTCGACCACCACCCGTTCGCTCGCCGAACCGAACTGGCGTTGATCAAACAAAGCCGCCAGCGCCGCCTTCAACTCGGCCCTGTCGGAGACGATCAGCACCCCCTTGCCGGCCGCCAGCCCATCCGCCTTGAGCACCACCGGGAAGCCGAAGTGCTTGGCTGCCTTGCGCGCCTCACGCTCATTGTGCGCCACCTCGAAGTCGGCGGTGGGAATGTCGTAACGCTGCATGAACTGCTTGGCGAACACCTTGCTGGCTTCGAGTTCAGCGGCACGTGCGGTGGGTCCGAAGACCAGCAGATCGCGACGCTGAAACTCATCGACCAACCCCATCGACAAGGGTACTTCGGGCCCCACCACGGTCAGACCGATCCCTAACCCGGCGGCAAACTCAGCCAGTTCGGTAAAGTCCTCGGACCGGATCGGCACCAAATCGGCCAACTCGGCAATTCCGGGGTTGCCCGGCGCGCAGTACAGTTCGCTGAGCAGCGGACTCTGCTTGAGCTTCCAACACAGTGCATGCTCTCGGCCCCCACCGCCGATGACCAGTACCTTCATTGCCCGCTACCTCCACTGCCCAACGCCGCCACCGCCAAGACATTCAAGATGTCCTCGACGGTGCAGCCCCGCGAAAGATCGTGAATCGGCGCCGCCAGCCCCTGGAGCAGAGGACCGATAGCCCTCGCACCGGCCAGCCTCTGGCTCAGTTTGTAGGCGATGTTGCCGGCATCGAGATCCGGAAAGATCAGTACATTGGCGTTTCCCATCAGCGGACTTTCCGGCGTCTTGCGCGCCGCCACTTCGGGGACCAGAGCCGCGTCGCCCTGGAGTTCGCCGTCGAAAAGGAAATCCACCCCCCGCTGGCGCAGAATCCGGGTCGCCTGGCGCACTTTCTCCGTCTTCGGATGGTGCGCGCTGCCATGGCTCGAGAAAGAGAGCAAGGCCACCCGCGGTTCTTTCTCCAACAGCAGCCGGCAGCTCGCAGCCGCCGCTTCGGCGATATCGGCCAGCCCCTCCGAGGTCGGATCGGGCACCACGCCACAGTCGCTATAGATCAACGCCCGGCCATCGGGAAAGACCATCAAGAAGCAGGACGAAACCCAGTGCAGACCGGGGCGCTGACCGACCACGCGTAGACAGGCGCGCAGTGTGTCGGCGGTGGTCGCCGCCGCTCCCATCACCGCACCGTCGGCGTCTCCCTGGGCGACCAGCAGAGCGGCGTAATACAACGGATCGCTGGCCAGTTCGGTGGCCCTGTGCGGTTCGCGGTCCAGTTTCTCAAGCCGTGCGCGGAGGAACTCGGTGCGCTCGGCGAGCCGGGGATCGCCGTCGGGACTGACCACGTCCACCCCGGTCAGATCGGGCAGCAGCGGTGTCTCTTTGGTCACCACCAGAACCGGCCGGCACAAGCCGCTCGCCGCGGCACGCCGGGCCGCCTCGACGATGCGCGCGTCCCCGGCCTCGGGCAAAACGACGCGAGCCGACAAACGGCTGGCACGCAGGGCGATCTGCTCGACCGGGTCGGCCCCGGTCGACAGCTGCGCGGCTGAATCCGCCGAGCGCTTCATCCCGGCCCATCTCCCGCCAGACTCAACTGCAACGCTCGTACCCGCGAGCGCGAACGGTCCTCGCCGACCTCGACCCATGCCACGTAGAGGCTGTCGCCACTGCGGGTGAGGCGCGGAAAACCGCTGGCTCGGGCGCTGCTAGTGGTGGCGATCGTCTCGACGGCCTCCAGGTCGGTGGCCGAAACCGCCACCGAAGCCAGGCGCAGATCGGCCTTGGAAGTGTCGTCAGTGTTGACCGCCAGCCAAGTGACGATGGCCACTCCCGTGTCGCTCAAGGCGAGGTCGACGCGCCCCAGCGGCCGGCTGTCGTCGACCACGATCGGCGGCTCGAAACTGGCACCGCCGTCGCGCGAGAAGGCCAGCTGAACCCGCGGTTGCGGCTCCGCCGCAGTGAACCAAGCGACAGCGACCAAGTCACCGTCGGCGTCCACCGCCGGACCGTTGACCGGACAGCCGGGGATACGCCAATCGTCCGGCCCGACACGCACCGGTTCACTCCAGCCACCCTCCACGCGGCGCACCAGGTGGATGTCGCGAATCTCCTCCGCCGAGCGGTCGCGGTAAGCGACGACCGAGCCGGAAGCAGCGAGCGCGGCGCTGGTCGAGCAACACTCGCAGATCCTCTCGTCCAAGAGTTCGTTGACCGGTGGCGGCGAATCGGCCGCACGCCCGGTGGATAGCGAGGCGGTGCGAATCGCCATCGGCCCGCCATCGGCCATCGCCCGGCCGTCCAGCCAGAAGGCGCGCAAGCCGTCCTCTTCGGCCAACCAAGAGACAAAGCCGTGCTCGGTCTCGCTGGTGTCGTCGTGTAGGGGACCGAGCCGTTGCCAGCTCGTGCCACCGTCCATCGAGCGGGCCAACTGCGGCCCGTAGGCATAGGTTTCCTCGCCGTTTTTCTCCAGCCAGTGAACGACCTGGGTGCCATCCGCGGCAACCACCGCGGCCGGAAAGTCGGCCCAGTTGGCGAAGAACCGATCGCCCTCGGTCACCGTCACCGGCGGGTCCCAACCGGTGGCGCTCCCCGTGTTGTTCCACTGGGCGATGCGCACCCGGTGGTGGCCCTCGGCGGCCGGCTCGATCCAGGTCAAGGCCAAGCCTTCGCCGGTACTCCATTCGGGCGCAAAGGCACCCTCCACCGCCGGCGGGTCGACCTCGACCCCCGAGTCGGCGAAAGCCGCGGGTATAACGAGAGTTGCGCCGGACGCCAGCTCCTGACGCCCAGCGTCACCCCCTCCACAGGAGAGAGCCAAGGCGGCGAGCGGCAAGACCAGCCACCACCCACCGCGCGCTTTGGATGAGTTCAAGAGTCGGCTTGCACGACGCCGCAGGCCAAACGCGCTCCGGCGGCGCCCGTCGGCTGCGAAACAAGATCGTCGGTGCCTTCGTGGAGGATGATCCCGCGTCCGACGACCGAGTTGGGGCCAGGGCCGACGGTGATCAGCTCCGAGCTGCCGCTCAGAGACCCGTGGCCGCTCTCGTCCACCTCGATGTTGCCCAGGTCACCCGCGTGGCGCTCCGCGTCGCCGGGGCCACCGTGGACGGTACCGGCCGGGTTGAAGTGGCCGCCGGCCGACTTGAAGTCCTCGGAACTACAGTCGCCGATTTCGTGAATGTGGAAACCGTGGCTACCCGCCCCGGAGAGGCCGTCGATGTGGGCTTCGTAGGAAGCTCCCTCGGCGGTCTCGGTGAAGGTGATCGTGCCACTGATGCCCGAGCCTTCGCGCCCGTTGAGGGCCGCGGTGGCGGTAGCCGGCGCAGCCGCCACTGGAGCGGGCTCGGCGGCCGCCGGCTCCGGCTCGTCGACCGGCTCAGGGGAAGAGCACGCCATCAGGGTGGCGAGCGCGATCAGTGAGAATAGGACGAAAAAGTTTCGATGACGCAGCATGGAATTTCTCCTTGGGTCCATCCTTGGATCCCGGTGGGAAGTTGAAAAACCCCGATATTCTGGCGAAGCTCGTCCAAGGATAGCCTAGCTAGCCCTCTAGCGGGCGGACGAACTCGGCTCGGCGAGTCTCATGCGCACCGCGGCGCCGCCGCGATGAACCACGATCTCGATCGGCGTCGCCCGCCCGTCGTCAGCGATCCACAACTCCAGTTTGCCCTTCCATCGCGGTGCAGCGCCGGGCGCTGCCGCGATCATGTAGCGACGCGCTGCAATCCGCTGATGGCCGACCTTGCGTTTGGACGACCCCCGTGGCTGCACCACCACCTGGTAGATCTTCCCATCCGACCAGACCTCGATGTGGCGGGGGCGCAGAGGTAGCTCACGGCGCAACCAGTAGATGGTCGAGGCGACATCGAAGACACCCTCATCGCCGATCTCCGCGCGGCGCTGGCGCTGTTTGCCGTTGTAGAAATAGGAACTGCCGGCACGCACGGTGTGGCCGGACTCGAGGTCCATCTCGGTCTCATACCCCCAAAACTCGCCCGACCCCGAGTCTTGCGAAGTGATCATCAGCTCGCCCCGCATCCGGTGGCCGGTGAGCGGCTCGAAGGTCAGTGTGCCGTGGCCGCGGTTGGGCAGAAAGAAACCGGCAATCCAGCCGAGAAACCGAGACAGCTTCCAGGTGTAGTGGAACTTCTCCACCTCGAGCGTAGGCTGCCGCTCCACCGCGGGCGACACTGTGGCAGACACCGTGGCAGACACCGCGGCAGAGGCCGTGGGCGACTGCGCTCGCAACGGCACAACGACCGCCATCGAGGTCGCGACAACGACCATGGCGACCACCATCACCAACCTGGCGCTGCACGATTGCGGAAAGACTCTAGAGCACTTCACACCACCATTGTACGCCCGCGCCAGCTCATCGCGCAGGCAGCCGAAGGTTGCGGTCTCGCCACGTTTCAGTACCGCCCGCCCAACGAGGTGAACTCGCGATCCGTTCAGCCCGTCCCCGGTTGAGGAGAAGTAGGAATCACCGGCCCCTCGGTTACATCAGACGACCGTACAGGCGAAGGATCCGTTCAGGATATCGACCGTGCGCAAACCACCTTCCTCAGCAAGATCCTGGCACTCGAAGGTGCCGGTGATGCGCTGCGCCTCCTGCGTGAGCATGAGAACGCAGCCGGGAGCCTGGGCGGTATTGACGAAGACGGATCCGTCCGCCGCATGCCACCAGATATCAAACGTCTTGCCTCCGGCGCAGACAGCGGCTTTCGGATCCATCGGGCCGAAGACCCCTCCGCCGGCGTGGTTGCACAGGTCGAGATCGATTCGAGGCCCGCTGCCGCCGTTGCCGGCGGACTGCTGCGCAAAGCGAACAAAGAGGGTCGCCCAACCCGCGTTGCGACTGCATGAGACGGTATTGCTGAGGCTGTCGTAGTTGACCGACTGGGTCGAGCCCGCACCACGGACTTGAAAGCTGGCGGAACCCAGGGCTGTCAGCGGGGGAGGTTGTGGCGCCGTGGGCCCGCCGGACGACCCGCTGCCACCGCAGCCGTGAACCACCAAGGCGAGAATCCCCACCGCGAAGAAACCATTGAGCAGAGCTTTCGAGCGCAACTTGCACCTCCCTCGGTCCATCATCCAGGTCGAGCCAAATCCCCCGCGCGGCAACCCTAGCCACTCCGCCGACCGCCATGGCAAAGGGCGCGCTAAGAGCAGGTTAAGAACGTTAAGGAATCGCCTCCGATGGCGCGGCGAGGGATATCCTGGCTTTCGAATGAAGAACCGGTTCACCCTTTCGACGGTGGCTCTGTCGCTCATTCTGGTGCTCTCGATCGCCTACCTCGCCAAGCTCCAGTGGGGTTGGCTGCGTTCGATCGAGAACTACGAGCATGTGCGGGTGAGGAATGTCGTGGGTAGGACCGCATGGACGTTGAAGACCGCCTTCGATGACGAGATCGAGAGTCTCGAGCGCTGCTTTCAAGCGCCGGGAGGCCGCCGCACCCAGATCGCCGAGCAAATCCACCTGCGACGGGAAGACTGGCGACAAGGGAACCGTTGGCCGGAACTCCTGCAAGATCTCTATTTGATTTCGTCTAACGACGATCGCTCCACCTCCATCGAGCTCTACAATCCCGTCGCCAAGGCATTCGAACTTGTGGAGTGGCCCGCTGAGTTGGAGCCTCTACGCAAGGCGACCTCCACGTTGCTGGCCGAGGGTTGGCCGGGCCTGACGGCTCGACAAGGGTCCACTTCCAGAGTCGTGGCGAGCGTTCCCGCCCTTCTCATCGAGACGCAAGTTCAGGCGCAACTGGGCGCAATGCTCGAACCAGCGTGGCTGGTGGTACGCCTCGACAAGGAGTACCTGCGCTCGGAGTTCCTTCCCGAACTCACCTCCATCTTCTTCTCGCCGCCCAACTTCAACAACGTCGAACTGGCGGTGGTCGAGACCGCGAGCGGTGATCTCTTGTTCTCGACCTTGTCGATCGACTCGTTCGACGACTTTGGTCGCAGTGACGTCGCCTATGGGCTGGTGGACGCCGGGACCGACGGCGAGGAGCTTCCGCGCATTGCGGACATGCGCGCTGCGCGAGGGCAAGAGGCCAGGGCCAACTGGAACCGCCCGAACACCGCGGCGGACCACGCTTGGTTCCGCGATCTCTACGCCCGAAATTTCCACTCGGGCTACTGGCAGCTCTTCGTGCGGCGCGGCGGCGTCTCGTTCGCCGACGAGGTTGCGGCGGCCCGCCTGCGCACCTTGCGGACGTCCTTCGGCCTGCTGATCTTGCTGTGCACCGCCACCACGGTCATCGTCGTCCTCGCTCGGCGGGCCCAGCGGTTGGCTCGGCAGCAGATGAATTTCGTCGCCGGCGTGTCCCACGAACTGCGCACTCCACTGGCGGTGCTGAGCGCCGCTGGAGACAACCTCGCGGACTGCCTGGTCACGGACAGCGAGCAACTAGCGGACTACGGCCGAGTGATTCAGGACGAAACCCTGCGCCTGCACGAGATGGTGGAAAACGTCCTGCATGTGGCGCGACAACGCGCCCCCGCACCGCCGCTACCCCTGCAACCCTTCGACATCGCCCGACTGGTCGAGGAGGCGGTGAGAAGCTCGAAACGCCAACTTGAGAAGGCGGAGTTTGAGGTTGAGGAAGAAATCCAGCCCGGCGCGATACGCGTCCTCGGCAATGCGAGAGCCTTGCAGGCCGCGATCCTCAACCTCATCTCCAACGCCGTCAAATACGGCCGGCCCGCGCGGTGGCTTCGTATCTCCGTCTTGACGGCGGGCAAGACGGGTCACGAGGAGGTTCGAATCCGCGTCGATGACCGCGGCCCGGGTATCGAAGAAGCGGAGTTGCCCAGACTCTGCGACGCCTTCTACCGCGGCCGACGAGCCCGAGAGGCACAGATCAAGGGCAGTGGGCTGGGACTGGCCGTGGTGGCGGATGTGGCCAAGGCCCACCGCGGCCGGGTTTCGATCCAATCCAGACCGAAGGGAGGAAGCTCCTTCACCCTCCACCTACCGCTCTTGAGCACGGCGCGATGAAACGCGTTCTTCTGGTGGAAGATGAACGCGGCATGGCGATCATGATCAGCGATCGTCTGGCCTCCGTCGGTTACCAGGTGGTGACGGCAGCCAGCGGAACCGACGGCCTACGACTAGGGCTCAGCCAACCCTTCGACCTCATTCTGCTCGACCTCCTGCTACCCGGCAGGGACGGCCTCTCCGTCTGCCGCGAACTGCGTCGCCGCGGCGTCGCCACTCCCATTCTCATGCTGACGGCGCTGGGCGATGTCGTCGACAAGGTCGTGGGACTGCGAGTGGGGGCTGACGACTACCTCACCAAACCTTTCGCAACCGTGGAGTTGATGGCCCGAATCGAAGCTCTCCTGCGGCGCGCCAGCCCGCCCAACCACGGCTCCCTGATGATCAGCGATCCCTATCGATTCGGCGACATCGAGGTCCGGTTTCGAGAGGTCGAAGTGCTGCGAGCCGGTGAACCTCTCCAGTTTTCACCACGCCTGTTCGAGTTGCTCCGGTTCTTCATCCAACACCGCGGAGAGACGCTGAAGCGCAGCGAGATCCTCGACGGCGCGTGGAGCCCCGATTCGGTACCCGCCGAACGCACCGTCGATGTCCATGTAGCCTGGTTGCGCCAGCGTGTGGAGGTCCAACCTACGCGACCACGGTTTCTCCTCACCGTGCGCGGTTTCGGCTACCGGTTCGTGGGCTGACGGATTCGTCACCCGCTTCAGCGCTGGTTCTGCGTGGCAGTGTCGGCCGGCTTGAAGCCGACGTGCAACGTCACCCGCCCGGACTTGGTCTCCATCGTCGCCCGCAGAGAATCGGTCACCGCCGTTTGGCGCTCGGCATCGTAGATCAGCTGGCGCGAAAGGGTCAGTGAGTTTCGCTGACCCTTCGCGCTGACGCTCGGCGGTGTCTTGCCCTCGATCCACCAGCGATGGTCGTCGAGGGCGCGGGCGGTGAATTGCAGCCGGGTCGGGCCTGCATTGCCGGGACGCAGCCGGCCGCGCGCCTTGGGGGTCAACACCGCGAGCACCTCGGCCAGTTTCTCGCCCAACCCCGGTGGCGAATGCTCCCAGCTTGGCGGCGGTGGGCTCATCCCAGCAGGACCGGAAGGGGGCAGGTACGGCGCCTCCATCAGCTGCAAGGCGGTGACGAAGGCGTGATAGGTGTGCGGTTCCCAGGCGAAGGGTTTGGCGCCAGGGTTCCAGAACCAATAGCCGGCGGGGGGACGCTCACCGGCCTGAGCACTGCGCTGCCAGCGCTCGAAAAGCTCGCCGAGCGGACCCGACAGCCAACGATCGGTCAGCCGGTTGGAGACGCTCTCAACGCGCCCGTCGCCGGCCATCTCGACCTCGAAGCGACCCTCCGCCGGCCCCAGCACCAGGTAAGCAAAGCTGCCGTCGAAGTTCTGTCCCGCATCCAGACCGGCCTCCTGCCATCGTGCCCACCTCGCGGCGGCATCCGCGGCCACCTCAGCTCGCGCTGCCTCCAGCTCTTGCCAACTGCCCTCGGCCAAAGTCACCACCGCCGCCATCTTGGCTTCGCCGCCCGGCCCCAACGGATCGACGCGATAGAACTTCCAGGCCGGCTCCAGCGGGCGCAACAACGACAGCCTGTGCTCCTCCAGGGAACGGGCCATCAACAGTCGCGCTCCCGCCTCCACCCGCGCGTCGAGGGGGGTAGTGGCGATCTGTGCCGTCAGCCGATAGTAGAGTTCGACGCGGGTGGAAAACCGGGCGGTTTCAGCCGTTTCGGCTCGCACCTCAGGCGCGGCGAAAACCACAACCAGAGCGATCGCCGACCAGACCGCCGAGATCTTCGTCCACCTAATGGTGGGCATAGCCGTACATCTTCTCCCCGGCTCTGACCTCGATGGCCAATTTGGCCTCGCGCGTCGGCAACGGACAGGTGGCGAACGGAGTAAAGACGCACGGTGGGTTGTAGGCGCGGTTGAAGTCGAGGATCACCTTGCCGTCGACGGGAGCGTCGACGGCCAGAAAACGGCCGCCGCCGTAGGTTTCGAGGCCGTTCGTGGCGTCGCCGAAGACGACGAACAACCCTTCCTCCGGCTCCCCCGTCGGTTCGAGCTGGAAGCTCTCGCCCGCCACTTCAAAGAACAACATGCCTGGGGCCGTGGCGTCGAACTCGGTACCCAAGATGTTCGGAATCTTGATCGCCTTCGGCTCCGGGTAGGGCTCGAACCGGGCTTCGACACGCCAGGCCAGATCGACGGGATAGAGTTCGTTGCCGCGGAAGTTCTTGCGCTCGGCCCGCTCGCTGTCCTTCAGCCGGATACCCATCCGGTCGACCCTCTTGATGGGATAGAAGGTCAGGTTGCCCAGTCGCAACTCGGTCGGCTCGCCCTTGGCATCGGTGTCCAGTGCCAGTTCGGTGACCGGTTCACCGTCGCGGGTGATCGCTGCGCCGGATTCGGCCCGGACGGTGACCACCCCATCCGCCAGCAGGAAGGTTCCCGCGTGCGCCGGTGCGGTGGCCGGCGGGAAGACCACATCGTTGTCCAACGCCGTGCCGAACCGGTTCTCCCCGTCCGCGAGCCAGTAGAGGCCGGCCACGCTCAGCCAGCCACCCTCGGCCTGCAATCGCTCGTCGCGCTTGCGATGCCAAGCCTCGAACTCTTCCAGATAGCTCCCTTCGTCGAAGGTTGCCGTATCGAAGGTTGCCGTGTCGGAGGTTGCCGTATCGTCGTTCGCCGGATCCTCAGTCGTGGCACTGTCGATCGCGCCGGGCGAACAGCCAACCACGATCAGCGCGGCGAGACAGCTGAGCGAGGCGAGAAGATGCGAGACGGTGCGACGGCGAGTGGCGATCGGTGATCTGTTCATCGGATCAGGCTACCATCGCCCTTTGTCCCCATGGTGAGAGCCTGGTGAGTCGCGCGTTATGATCGCCAGCCGGGTTGTTAGCCGACCTCACATCCGATCCGCCGAGCCAACTTCCGGGAACGATTCCGCGATGCAACGACGACACGAAATGATCCCCAGCCAACCCATGGGGCGCTCGATGCACGTTTGGTGCTACGGCCACTGGGGAGCTCCATTGCTGGTCTTTCCCTCCGCCGCGGGTTTCGCCCACGAGTGGGACGCTTAAGGCATGATCGAGGCGCTTGCGCCGCTGATCGAGGACAGCAAGCTCAAGCTCTACTGCGCCGAGTCCAACATCTCACGCACCTGGACCGACAAAGAGGGTGACCCGGCGCAACGGCTGCACCAGCACAAGGCCTACGAACTGTTCGTGCGCAACGAGCTGGTGCCCTTCATCCGCCAGGACTGCCGCGACCCGGAGCTTCGGATCGCCACCACCGGCTGTAGCCTCGGGGCCTTCTACGCCGCCAACTTCGCGCTCAAATTCCCCCACACCTTCCACTACGCGCTGTGCATGAGCGGCCGCTACGAGATGACGGCGTTCACCGATGGCCGCTCCGATGCCGAGATCTACTTCAACAACCCCATCGCCTTCGTACCCAACCTCCACGGCGAACCGCTGGAGCGCGTCAAGAGGAACACCCATCTGGCCCTGGTCTGCGGCCAGGGACCATGGGAAGAAGGGTGCATCGAGGAGACCATCCAGCTCGCCGAGTTGCTGGCAGCCAAAGGCATCAGCCACGAGCGCGACATCTGGGGCCACGACGTCTCCCACAACTGGGTGTGGTGGCAGCGCCAGGCCGTCTTACACTTGAGTAAGACCTTCGGCTGAGGGCGCCTCTTCCAGGACGTAGGCGAAGATCAACGGCGCCACGATGGTGGCGTCGGACTCGATGATGAACTTCGGCGACCGGCTGTCGAGCTTGCCCCAGGTGATCTTCTCGTTGGGCACCGCCCCCGAATAGGAGCCGTAGGAAGTCGTACTGTCACCGATCTGGCAGAAGTAGCTCCACAGCGCGGCCTCTTCCTTCAGATCCTGGGCGATCAACGGCACGACGCAAATCGGAAAGTCACCGGCGATACCGCCGCCGATCTGGAAAAAGCCGACCGCCGAGTCTCGCGTCGCCTGGCGATACCAATCGATCAGCCGGCACATGTAGTGCGTGCCGCCGAGAACGGTGTCGAGGCTCAGACCCTCGTGCAGGTGACAGGCGACGAACATGTTGCCCAGGGTGGAATCTTCCCAGCCGGGAACGAACAGCGGCAGATCGCGCTCGGCGGCCGCCACCATCCAGCTGTCAGCGGGATCGATCTGGTAGTGCTCTTCGAGAACTCCCGAGAGCAGCGCCTGATAGAGAAACTCGTGCGGTAGGTAGCGTTGGCCGGCTGCCGCCGCCGCCTTCCACCGCTCTCGCACCGACCCCTCGATGCGCCGCATCGCCTCCTCTTCGGGGATGCAGGTGTCGGTCACCCGGTTGAGCCCCTGCCCGGCCAGCTGCAACTCCTCCTCGGCGCTCAGGGAACGCCAATCCGGGATGCGCCGGTAATGGTCGCGCGCCACCAGGTTGAACAGGTCCTCTTCCAGATTGGCGCCGGTGCAACTGATGGCGTGGACCTTTTCCCGGCGGATCATCTCGGCCAACGACAGGCCGAGTTCCGCCGTGCTCATGGCTCCCGCCAGAGTCAAGAACATGCGGTTGCCCGCCGTCAACTGATCGCACCACCCTTGAGCCGCCGCTACCACCGTGGAGGCGTTGAAATGGCGGTAGTGGTGGCGCAGGAAGTCGCGCATGGAATAGGGACGCAGAGGTTTCATCCGGCAATCGGTGTCTCCAGGGCCAAACGATAGCAGTTGGCCGCCGATACGCGCGATCCTTGCCAAACCACCCGTTTCTGCTCTCCCTTTGTCCCGGCCAACCGTGCAGCGTGCACTGAGAAGCAGGAGTTCGGCAAGCACCAAACCGGGGCTTCCAGAGGCTGTGAACACGATTCCCCGGCTATGCGAGCCAAGATGCGTATCGATCTCAGCTTGTCCAGCTGCGCGTTAGAGAGGCTCTTTTCCGGCTGAGTAAGGCCTCGAGAACCAGGTTGCGACCAGGGAATGTCCGCGAGTAAATCCTCCTTGGCTTCCGCCCCCGCGGAGCCAACCAAGGGAGTGGTGCCGGCGCGCTGCTCCCTCTTTTTTCTGCGTGGTTTCTCGCCTACTCTTTGCAGCGTCAGAGATCCTTGAGGACAGTGACATCAGCACCGCGAGACAGGGCCTTGGCTTTGGCTTCCTCGAATTCCTTGGAGTGGCCGATCAGCTTCGCGGCCGCGGCGTAGAGCAGCTGGCCTTCGGTGTCTCCGCTATTGCGCTTGCGTAGCACCTTGCGCAGAAGGTCGTAGGCGGTTTGCGGATCTTTGGCCCGCAGAGCGATGCGAGCTTTGAGAACGGCGATCCGTCTCCGGTACCAACGCCCATCGTCACTATGCAGCAGCCCTTCCGCGCGCTTCACGGCTTGGCCCGCTTCTCGGTCCTGATCCAGCATCAGGAGGCATCGAGCGCGCACCAGGTCGATGCCAATGTCGATGCGTCTCGCGCGACTCGAGAGAGCCGCTTCGTCGAGCTTTCCAGAGGAGAGAGAGCCGACGAACACCTCGGCCTCTCTGGCTTGATCGAGCAAGTCGAGAGCCGCCGCGCCGTCAGCGTCGGCGAAACGATCGATGGCGCGCAGGTAGAGGGTTCGCTTGGGGAAGCGCCGCTGGTTGAGAAAGACCCCGAACACTTCAGCCTTGCGATCGAACTGGACCTTGCGTGGCTCCAAGGGGAGTTCCCAGCGAAACGGTGTCTCCACTCCGCTCACCCACGTCGTCGCCGCAAGCCGCTTGTTGGCGGCCGGTGGATTCTCGCTCTTTGCCCCGCGGCGCTTCGTTTTCTCACCATCCTTGTCGGCCGTCTGTGGGTCGTAGACGTCGATTTCCACCGGGACGATCAAGACCGACTTGGCCACGTCCAGCTCACGTCGGGCCAGCCGATCGACGTCGATGCCGCCATCCTCGCGCCGCACCAGCCGATGGTTGTAGCGATACTTGGCAACCTGATGAGCGACCCCCTGCACCTCCCAGTTTCCGCCCTCGAGTTGATGTGTCCGCCAGTCGTAGAAGACCTCGGTAAGACCCGTGTTGTAGATGAACTGGTTGGCAAACGGCTGCAGGTCCTGATCGGTGATGCGCTCGATCAAGCCGATGAACTCCGCCGTGGAGATCTGCTTGCCGCCCACCGCTTTGACCAACGACTTCTGGACCTTGAGGAAGGTCTCCTCGCCAAAGAACCGGGAGAGCATCTCCAGAATCAGCGCACCCTTCTGGTAGACGATCGCCTGCTAGGCGCGATCCGACACGCTGGAGATCAGTCGGCTGCCCAACACCAGAGGCCCCACCGACTCGATGCTGTGACCATCCTTGTACTCAGCCCGAAGCGACAACTGCCAGCCGGAGGTCGGCCCGCGCTGCGCGGCAGCTTGACCGGTGAGTCGGTGGCGCGCGAAGAGCCCGGCCGAGAAGTTGGCCATCGCCTCGCTGATCCACTGATCGCGATAGCTACTCCAGCCGACCATGTGTCCCCACCACTGGTGGGAGACCTCGTGGGCGATCACGGTTCGTGAATCCTCCAGCCCGAGCAACCAGGAGTAATAGCTGTCGCCGCTGACCATCAGCGCCGAGAGGGTGACAAAGCCGAGCAGCGCCTGCGAGAAGCCGCGCTGCGTGGTGACCACCTGCATCTCATCCAGCGGATAGGGGCCGAAGGTCTCCTCGAAATAGGTGAGGGAATCGGCAACGGTCGAGACGATCTGCTCGCGGTTGTCCTTGAGCAAATCCCAGGTGCCCTGGTCGAAATGGACGGTAACCGCTATATGGTCGTCCACTCCGGCGTGGGTCGTAAAGCTCTTGAAGCGGCCCACCTCGAAGGTAAGTCCAAGGGTGGGCCGATCGACCGAGTAACGCCGCCAGGGATGTGCCGCACCCTCCTCGCTGTCGCCGGTCACCCTTCCCGGCGCCGCCAGTTGAAAGCCGCGCGGCCAGTGAAAGGTGGCATCGAAGGTCGAAAGATCGTCGCTATCGACCTCCGGGTACCAACCCACGGTGGCGCGCAGGGCGGAACTCTTGCCTCGCAGACGTTCGATCAAGTTGCCGGCGTATTCGATCTCGACGACGACCTCTGCGCCCGCCGACACGATCGCCGGTAGTTCTACCAGGGTGCGCATTCCTTCTTGGTGGAAAAAGAGCGGCTGACCCGCGCTGTCGCGCACCTGACGGACCACCAGATCGTTGTGCATCGCAAAGCGGAGGAAGCGGCTCAAACCGTGCGTGGCGCGCAGCACCAGCCGAGCCGAAGCTTCCAGGTCGAGGCTACGGCCTGTCAAGCGAATGTCGAGGTCGGTGTGCTCGACCTCGAAACTCGGACCGCCCGGCAGCGGCGCTCCTTGTGCATCGCGCAACGAGGTCGACACCCATGTATCCCAATCGCCCAGGTCTTCGACGGTCAAGTTGAGAAGACGGCCGCGGCGCTGCTCGCGCCCCAAGGCGCGCACCAACTTCTTGCGCTCCTTGCGCGAGGCTTCCACCACTACGAACTGGCCGAGCGTCACCTGCTCGCGCGCTTCCGGCTCCACGAGATAGAGCAGCGTGCCCATCTCCTCGGTCTCCAGGCGGGCCGCGAAGAAGCCCTCCGCCGGTGCATCGCCGAGTGCGTCCAAGCGCTGCATCGCCTCGATCCCCAGGACACGCCGCTCCGGGCTCTGCCGCCAACCGCGAAACAGCTCCTCCGCCTGACGCAGGATCGCGGGGTCGACAGAGGTGACGGGAGGACGATCCAGCAGCGCCGCCACCGCCGCGTTGCTGCCGATCGCCAGCACGGCCGCCGTCGTCGGCTCGGAGAGGTTGCCGCTCCCGGCAAAGAGTTCTAGCTGGCCGGCTTCGATCTGATCGGGTGCCTGTAAGAGCAGACGGGCCGTGCCGACGAAGACGATCTCCGGTGCCCGCGCCCGGCCGGCTGGTGAGGTCGGGATCAAGATGCCATCCTCGATGTGCAGTGCCGCCATCCCGAGGTCGAGCCTCAAGTCCTGAATCGTTACCGCCTTGCCGGTCTCCAGCTGGACCGAGTGCAGCGCCTCGATCACCGCCGCGGTATCGGCGCGCAGCGGCATCGCCACGCATGCCAGGGCCATCGCCACCACGATCCAAGCGCTGAGCCCTGACGGCCTCCTGGTTCCGCATCTTTTCCAACACCTTGTCCAGCACTGCCTCTTCGTCACCTGGTGTCCTCCGCGGCAAAGGACAATTTTATCTGTGCAGTATTTGCATTTCAAATCGGCGGCCTTGCGGCCCGCGCGTGAGAAAATCTCCTCCATGATGGATCTTCCCGCCTACGAACGTGACCCCTACTTGCAGCAGCTCTCCGCCGAGGTCATCGCCACGGGCGAGCTGGACGGGCGTGGCTACGCCCTGCTCTCCGCATCGATCTTCTACCCCGAGGGAGGAGGTCAGCCCGCCGACCATGGGTGGATCGGCGACAGCGAGGTGGTCGATGTGCAGAAGCACGAAGGTGAGATCCGCCACTTCCTGAGCGAAACGGTCGAGCCCGGTCCGGTTCAGCTGCGGCTCGACTGGCGGCGGCGCTACGACCACATGCAGCAACATAGCGCCCAGCACCTGATCAGCGCCCTGGCGGCCGACCGTTTCGGCTGGAAGACCACCTCCTTCCACCTCAGCGAGGGCCTCTGCGATATCGAACTCGACGTCGCCTCGCTAGAGCCGCGCCAGATCGGCGAGCTCGAAGAGGCGATCGCGGTGGAAGTTCGCGCCGCTAGACCGATCACCGCACGACGGGTGGCTCCCGAGGCCCTGAAGACACTCTCGGTGCGTACCCGCGGCCTGCCCGCCGGCCACAGCGGCACCGTGCGACTGGTCGAGATCGAGGGGCTCGATCTCAACACCTGTGCCGGAACTCATGTCGCTTCGACCGCCGAGTTGGAGAGCGTCAAGC
The DNA here is from genome assembly GCA_024277255.1 of Acidobacteriota bacterium. GTDB lineage: Bacteria > Acidobacteriota > Thermoanaerobaculia > Multivoradales > SZUA-115 > SZUA-115. The sequence continues at coordinate 21,013 of JAJRVQ010000116.1, forward strand.
TGCTGCACAGCGAATCGATGCGCGGCGGCACCCGTCTCTACTGGCTGGCCGGCAACCGGGTGCGGCAGAGGCTGGGGCAGCGCGAGGGGCTGATCGAGACGTTGCGCCACCTGGTGGGCGCCGCCGACGCCGACCTGCCGGAGGTCATCGCGGGCAAACTGGCGCAACTCAAGGAGGAAGGGCGCCGGGCGCGCTACCTCGAGGGGCAGCTGGCCGAGCGTCTGGGCCAAGCCCTGGCTACCGAAGCCGGCGAGGGAGTTGCCTCACGCCACTTCCCGGCAGCGCGACCGAGCTTGCTGCAGCAGGTGGGCCGAGCCTTCGCCGCGCAGGCCCGAGACGGCGCCGCGCTGCTCACCGCCGACACCGAGGGTGGCGCCTTCTTCCTTCTCGCCCTCGGCGCAGAGTGCCCCCTCGACCTCAAAGCCGCCGGCAGCCATGTAGCCCAATTGCTCGCCGGCCGCGGCGGCGGCTCCGGCTCCATCTTCCAGGGCAAGGCCGGTTCGCTGGAGCGCCGGGAGGAAGCCGCCGCATGGCTGCAGCGGGCGGTGAGTGAGCCACCTCGTTGAGCAGCGAGGGCTGACCGGTGAGGCCAGCCCCAACTTTCCCGACTTCCCTTACTTCAGATTCTCCTCGAAGAGTTTGAAGATCCGGCGGTATTCGTCCAGCCAACTCGACGGCTGGCGGAAGCCGTGGTGCTCGACCGGGTAGATTGCCACTTCCCAGTTCTCCTTTTCCAGCTCGATCAGCCTTTGCACCAGGCGGACCGTGTCTTGGAAGAAGACGTTGTCGTCTTGCATCGGAGCGCAGATCAACAGCGGCTTGGCCAGACCGTCGGCGAACTCGATCGGCGAGCTGCGCTCGTAGGCCTCGGGGTCGATGTCCGGCGTGTTGAGGATGTTGGAGGTGTAGGGGTGGTTGTAGTGGGCCCAGTCGGTCACCGGGCGCAACGCCGCCCCGGCGGCGAAGAGATCGGGGTCCTTGAACAGGGCCAAGAAGGTCATGAAGCCACCGTAGGAGCCGCCGTAGACCCCGATCCGTCCCCGGTCGATCCCCTCGTGGTGAACCAACCACTCGACACCGTCTTGCAGGTCCTCGAGCTCGGGGGTTCCCATCTGGCGGTAGATGGCGGTGCGCCAGTCCCGGCCGTAGCCGCGCGAAGCGCGGTAGTCCATATCGAGCACCGTGTAGCCGGCACGGGTGAGCAGGGTGTGGAACATGAACTCACGGAAGTAGCCCGACCAGCCCTGATGGGCGTTCTGCAGGTAGCCGGCGCCGTGGACGAAGACCACCGCCGGCCGGCCCATCGGCTCGGTCATCGCACCTTGCGGCCGGTAGATCCGCGAGTAGATCGGCCGGTTGACGTGCGAGGAAGGCACGGCGCGGATCTCCGGTTCCACCCAGTCGATGGCCAGGAACTCGGCACTGGCCGTCTCGGTCAGCCGCACCGCCTCGGCACCCGGTTCGTTGAGTTGCAGGAAGAGTTCCGGTGGCCGGGTGGTCGAAGAATGGGTGAGCAGGAGGTGGTACCCATCGGGTGAGAGCACCGAAGTGGTGCGGCCGCCCAGGGTCGACATCTGCTCCATCTCCCCGCCGCTGGTCGCGACTCGATAGGTGTCGTAGATGCCGGGATGGTCGGGGTTGGCGTCGAAGTAGAGCCAGGTGCCGTCGCGGCTCGGCGCCACGTTGTCCACCAGGAATGAGCCACTGGTCAGTTGGCGAGTGGTGGCGTAGCGCGGCTCGGCCAGGTAGAGCTGCGAGTAGCCGCTCTCCTCCGACAGGTACCAGAACCGCTCGCCGTCCGGCAGCCAACCCATGTCGTTGAAGCTCCAGTTGATCCACGCCTCGTCGTGCAACCGATGGAGGGGTCGCAGCGCCGGTTCAGAGATCTTCTCGGTGACGTCCAGGGTGGCTATCCAGCGATCCTTGTGGTCGACGGAGAAGGCCATCACCGCGACTTGGGAGCCATCCTGCGACCATTCGATCGAATCGAAGGTGACCGGGCGAGGCTCGGCTCTTTCTTCTTCCTCTTCCTCGCCTTCCGGTTGGCTCTGGGCCTGCGCGGATTGAACGTCTCCAGCCTCGGCCTCGATCTCCACGACCTCAGCCTCGTCGCTCGATCGCTCCTCGCCCTCGGATTCGGCTTGCTCCGCCACCAGCACCGCGATGGGCGCCTGTTCAAGAGGAAGTTCTTCTTCCTCAATCTCATCCTCGTCGCCCTGTTGATCCCGTTGCTCTCTGCGATCCCGCGCCGCCTGGCGCAAGTCGGCGAGCGGATCGTCGCCGATCCCGGGCAGCGGCTCGGTGGACAGCTCATGGATCTCGTGCGCCACCAGGTCGAGCAGCATCAGCCGCTCCCCGGCCCCCTCCCCGGTTCCCACCTTGGGTCGCACCTCCTCCACCTCCACGTAACCACTCTCGGTGACCCAAGAGGCCATCGTGCCAGCCCGGCCCTGGTCCTCCTCTTTCTTGCCCAGGACAACCACCATCCAGCGGCCGTTGGGCGACAGCGACAGCCCGTGTGTCTCAACGTCGTCGCCAAGATAGAAAGGCGGCACGACGCGGGTCGGATCGACCCTGCGCTGCTGCATCTCGCGCCGCATCTGCGCCTCGCGCTTTTGCTTCTCGGTGCGGATGAAGTCGAGCAAGCGTGGCTGCTGATCGCGCAGGTAGTCGGGCTCCTCTTGTTTTTCGTCCGGGTCCTCTTCGAGAATCAGCTCCGCCACCTGCGCCTCGAGGCCACTGGCCAGATCGCGCACGTAGACCACCTGCCCGCGCTGAAACGAGATGCGGCGACCGTCCGCCATGAAGCCGGGTCGGCTCTCTCGCGCCGCCGTGCGGGTCAGCTGCCGGACCTCGCCGCTGGGCAACTCCTTGACGTAGAGATCTCCCTCGCGGGAGTAGACCTTGCGGCTTCGGTCCGGGCTGAGTACACCGCCGGGGTGATCAGCGCTACCCATGTGCTCATCCGCCACCGTGCGCAACACCTGGCCGCTCAGGTCGATCTGCACCAGGTCGCGATGCTCTTCGCCCGGCCGCTTTTGAAAGTAGTAGATCGAGTTGCCGTCATCCGCCCAGTAGGCTCGCTCCGGTGCATTGCCGATCCAGTCGGGGTGGGCCATGATGCGCTCGAGAGTGACCTCGACGGAAAGAGGAGGAGCCACCGCCGGCTGTACCTCGGCAGGGGGCGCCGCGGCGGGGGGCTGCTCGGTGAGCAGCTGAGTTTGAGTTTCAGCCAGCTCCTCGGCTGACGACTGGGCACAGAGGCCAGCCGGCACCAACAGCAGGCAAAGAAACAAGGTTTGCATCGAACGAAAAGCGGTCAGCCATCGGTAGCAGCGCATCAACAAGGTCCTCAACTGAGAGTTCGGCCTGAAAAGTAGGCAGATTATCCGCCGCTTGGGGCCGCAAGACAACTGACAACCGTAGTAGAGAGGGCCGGCAAAGGTGTACTCTCGGCGACTGAGCCACCATTTCGCTCCACTTTTTGGCTGAGCGCCGGAATGGAAAACCACAGTCTTGCCGGTCACCGGCCACTGGTCGCAGGAGGTTCCCGTCATGCCCAAAGTTCGTACCGCACTCAGCCTTGCTCCGCTGGCTCTCCTTCTGGCGCTCTTGCCGCTCGCCACCGCCGGTTTTGACCAGGCCAGCGCCGACGAGGAGGCAGCGACCTACGGCACCGATCTCCTCGGCCGGGTCGAGCTGCCGAACAGCGGCGCGGAGCAGGCACAGAAGGCCTTCTTGAGCGGCCTCGCCGCCTTGCACAGCTTCTGGTACGACGAAGCGGCCGATCTCTTTCGCGAAGCACAGACCATCGACCCGGACTTTGCGCTCGCTTACTGGGGCGAGGCGCTGACCTACAACCACCCGCTGTGGAGCCAGTACGACGGTGAGGGCGGCCGCGCCGCGCTCGCTCACCTGGCCGCCACGCCGGCCGAACGGGCGGCCAAGGCCGGCACCGAGATGGAGCGGGACTACCTGGAGACGGCCGAGGTTCTCTTCGACGACTCCCACCAAGACAAGGCGGCGCGCGACCGCGCCTACTCCGCGGCCTGGCAACGGGTCTATGAGAAGCACCCGCAAGACACCGAGGCCAAGGCCTTCTACGCCCTCTCGCTGCAAGGTCTGCCGCGTACCGGCGATGCGCGCCAACACATGCGCTCCGCCGCCTTGATGGAAGAACTCTTCGCGCTCAATCCTCTCCATCCCGGCGCCGCCCACTACTTGATTCATGCCTACGACGACCCGGTGCACGCACCGCTCGGCCTGCGCGCCGCGCGGGTCTATGCCGAAATCGCACCGGCCGCCAACCACGCACTGCACATGCCCTCGCACATCTTTGTCCAACTCGGTATGTGGGAACGGGTCGCCACCTCCAACCTCGCCGCCTACAACGCCTCCGTCGACTGGGTCGAGCGGCGCGGCCACCCGCTCTACAAGCGCGACTTCCACAGCCTCCCCTGGTTGCACTACGCCTACCTGCAACAGGGCCGCCTCGACAAAGCCAGCGAGTGCATCGACATCATCCGTCCGGTCGCCCTCAAAACCGACGATCAGCGAACACGCTCGGCCTATCGCGGGATGTTGGCCCGCCAGGCCGTCGAAACGGGCAGTCCGCTGCTCGAAGTGGCGGAGAAAGACGGCAACGCCGCCAGCGACACATTGACCGCCTTCGGTGTCGGCTACGCCGCGGCCCTCAACGGCGATGCCCACACTGCCGAAGAGGCGTTGGCTGAATTGAAAGCGCTGGGCACCAACCGAGTTCACCACACCGACAGTCGGATTCTGGTCGACCTTCTCGCCGCGGTCACCGCTTCGGCCAACGGCGACAATGAGGCGGCGTTGGCGGCGGCGCGCGCGGCGATCGAAGTCGAGCTGACCCATCTTCCCCCTTCCGGACCTCCCGGAAACTTCAAGCCGGCTCACGAACTCTACGGCGAGTTGCTGCTCGCCGCCGGGCGCAATGAAGAGGCGGCGGAGCAGTTTCACCGCTCGCTGCTACGCACCCCGAAGCGCACCGCCTCCCTGCTCGGCGCCGCCCGCGCCGCCAAGGCGCTGGGCCAAGACAAGGCGGCGCGGGAGTTCTACGCACAGCTGAGCAACAACTTGAGCCAGGCCGACGCCGCCAACCCGACCTTGGCCGAGGCGCGGAGTTACTTGTCGCAAGACTAGCCTCGAATACCGGGAAGGGTCGGCCAGCCGAGTTGATGTAGGTATTCCTCCACGCCACTGATCAGCCACTCTTCGCGGCTGCCGGGCAACAGCACCAGACACTCTTCGAAAGAGAGTCGAGCCTCGCCCAGGCGACCGACCGTGGCCAGAGTGACTCCCCGCAAGAAGAGGGCGCAGCCGCGCAGGCCACGGTCCCCGGCGGCATCACAGAAGAGGAGCGCTGCTTCGAGTTCAACGAGGCAGGGTTCGATCTGCGCCTGTTGCCAAAAGAACTGGGCTCGCACAATTCCCAGCCGTGCCGCCAAGGTGGGATCGCCGGCCCCGCCTTCGATCAGAGACTGGGCCAGGTCCAGCCGCACGGCGACGCGGTGGATGCGATCGTGAAACAACTCTTCTTCAGCGTCGCGAATCCAATAGACAGCCTGTTCGTCGATCACCCGCCGGCAATCGGCTCCCTCCCCGGCCAACCGGAGGGATAGGGCCAGAGCGGTCTGAGCCAGAGAGCTGGCCGACGCCCGATCACTGGCGGCGACCGTCTCGGCAAGATCGAGCACGGCGAAGACCAGGTCGGTCGTGGCCGTGATCTCGCCGCGCATCGCTTCGGCAAAGCGACCGGCCGGCGGCAATGCCGCTAGTCGTTCGAGCACCTTCCAGGTATCGGGCCGGTCAAGATCGAGAAAGCGCGCCCAGCCCGGCGGCAAGAGCATCGCCAAATCGCGCCGCGCGCGATCGCCGACGCATTCCTCGAAGAGGAGCCGGGCGGTACGTCGCGACAGAGGCTGGGTGGCCGACTCCGCGATGACCACGCTCTGGCCGGAATAGCAGTCGTCGAGTTGCCGCACCAGTCTCCACCAGCGCTGGGTCAAGAACAGCGTCACCTCGTTGGTCATCTCAGACCTCCCTTCTCGCCGCCGCCATCGGCTGAGCGCCGGTGAATCCTCGTCACTCGTCGCGAGGGTTCCGCTTCGGCCAGCAGAAGGTCAGGCTCGAACAGCCTCTCCGCCGAATGGGCGGTCGTACATACAATGTGACCCCACCGGCCATCGGGGCGTTCCATCGCGGCGGTTACTGGTGGCGAGAGATCCGACCCGCCGACTGCGTCCTTCATCATCGCGCTACCTCCTGCTCTCTCTTGACGCAAACCGCCCGCGGAATCGTCGTTCAGAACGCAGGTCGATCGGCAACGCACCCGGTCAACCCGGGGCGGAACCGCACTGGAACCAACTTTGCGCCGCGCCGAGGGCGGCGTTGCGCCTACGAGAGCTACCGGCTAGCGGTCGTAGCGCACCACTTCGGTTTCCCAGCTCTTGCGCCCTTTGGCCCAGTCCCACATCGCGGCGTCCAGTTGCACCACGGTCATCCCGGTGACCTCGGCAATCGCCTGCTCGGTGGAACGGCGGCGCTCGAACGCCTTCAACAGCCGATGGATCGAGCGCCGGCCATGGCGCACTTCGAAGTAGTGGAGCGCCCATCGCGCCTCGTCATAGGCCAGTTGGACCAGCTGCGCATCGCTGCGCCCATCGAGGATCGGATCGAGCAACGGGAAGGCGACCAGTTTGCCTTGGCGCAGGTAATCCGGGATCGGGTTGACTTGGCCCTGCAGCATTTGCACGTGCTGCGCCAACCCTTCGTGAAACCAGGCAGGCGCCCGGTCTCCCGTGGCGCCGGTGATCAGAGCGTGAGCCAGCTCGTGAGAGAGGATGGCGACCACCGCCGGGCTCAATCTCTGTACCTCGGCCATCGGTACCCGCACCTTGCCGTCGAAGAGGCCGACCACCGCACCGCCCTGGGAGTAGAGCCTGAAGAACTCATGAAACGGGAACAGGTGCACCTCGATGGGCTCGTGCGGCGCGAAGGGGATCCACTCTTGGAGGCGCGCCGTTTCCTTCTCCAGAACCTCGGTCAGCTGCTCTACGAAGTAGCGGCTGGTGCCGCGCGGGTAGCGCACTTCGAAATGGCGGCTGCGGTGGATCTCATATCCTTCGGCCAGCCGCTTTTCCATTTGGATGCGCGGGATCATCGAGACCAAGGGCGCTTCGAGCATCTGCTCTTCGGCCGTCTGCACGGCGCGAATCGCATAGTCCCATTCCTCAACCTCGGTCAATAGCCTCGCCAATTGGAAGAGTGAGTACGGCGCTTTACGGCCCGCGGCGACGTTGCTCTTGGCGATCGAAACCACCAGACGAGTCGCCTCTTCGACCTTGCCGGCCCGGCGCAGCGCCTCGGCGCGCAAAGCTCCCACCGAGGGCGGCAAGGGGACGGCGAGGGCGGCGAAGGGCGCAGTGAGATCGAGCAACTCGTCCCAGCGATGATCGCGCGCCAGCACCGAAGCCGCCATCTCCATCTGCGCACGCCGTACCGGCTGACCCAGCGGGGGAAGGTCGCGGATCGCACTCACCCGCCCTGCGCCGGCTGCAAGCTCGGGCGCCATCCAGTCACCCAGGACCCGCTCTTCGATGTGCAGCCGGCGGCGGCTCGCGTCCTCGGCCTCGGCCGCCGCCGGAGCCAAGCTCAAGCCGCCGGGAATCTCGACCTGGGTCGTGCCACGCCACAGCAGCAGCGACTGTCCGCTGTAAGTGGCCACGAAGCTCTCAGGGATTTCCAACCGGGCGGCCTGAGCATTTTCGGCGGATACCGGCGCCGGCTCGCTTGGCTGCGCCAGATCGAGCATAGAGAACAGGCCATACCTGCGCACCAGAAAGGAGCGCACCGGATCGGCCAGTAGCTGTGAGCGCTCCGCCGGCTGCAACCTCCAGGCGGTGTTGAAAAAGCCGAGGGCCTCCTCTTCGTCACCGCCTATAGCGGCTTGATCGATGAGGCGATCGTAGATCCTCGCCTGCCGGGAGCCGCTGGCGGCCAGCCGATCGAAGAGCCCTGCGGCCCGTTTATCGAAACCGGTGGCAACGAATGCCTCGCCCGCTTCGAGCAACAGACCATCGAAGTCCGGCAGCGCGGCGATGGCCCGCTCATAGCCGAAGACGGCATCGACTCCCTCGCCGCGAATCACCCCCAATCGACCCCGCAAGAGATCTCCGAGCGGCTGCGTGCAGGGTGACGGCAACTCGGCCAGCAGGGCGTCGGCCGCCGGCAGGTTGCCCTCGGCCAACTCGAACTGCGCCCGCCACAAGCGCGCCGTTGCCATTACCGGACCCTCGGGCGCCAGGGCGCCGGTGACTCGGGCAAAGAGACGATCGATCTCGTCGCGCGGAGCCAGCGTGGTCAATGCCGAACGCAATGGGGCCAGCGCCACCAGAGAGTCGCCATCCGTCAGCCCCTCCTCGGACCCCGCCCCGCCCACCTCCGAGTCCGGCTGTGGCCCCGGCGGGGAATTCGGCTCCGCCCAGGGGATCGGCATGGTCCACGAGATGGGGCCCGGCAGGAAGATCGAGAGCAGAATCGAGGCGATACCCAGCACCAAGAGCAGCCAGCCCAGAATTCGGCTGCGGCGGCGCAGCGAAGCCGCCACGATCAACAGCACCATACCCACCAACGGTCCGAAAACCCGTTGCCAGGGGGTGACCACCGGCGACTTCGCGGCTTGCCTCTCCGGCTGTGCGGGGTCCACCTCCGCGGGCGCCTCCAGGCTCGCATCGCCGGCCTTGGCCAAGGCCGGCGCCTCCGCCCAGCTGCGCAGATCGAAGAGCCGCCATTCGCCGCCGGTTTCCACCAACTCCAAGACCAACGCTTCGTCGAGGCCGGAGGGATACTGCAAGGCAAAGACCGCGACTTGCCGCCCCCGCCTCTCACCTTCCGGCGCAGTGGGCGGCTCCTTGGAGTCGGCGATGAGTGTCTGCAACTGCCAGAAAGCTCCCGCCGACGGACCGGCGCGCACTGCGATCTCCGCCACGGCACGCTGCCGTCCGAGGGCCGCCAGTGGTGAATCCGCCGCCAGTCGATTCCACCAAGCGCTCGCTCCCGACTCCGCGTAGGCCACCGCCAGCTCGACCGCGACCCGTTCCCAGGGCGCGATGGGCTGGATCTCCACCACACCTTCCTTCGCCGCCATCGGCCAAGCTGCGCAGGCGAACAACAGCAGCACAAGGCTGCTCACAAGGTAAGCTCGGCGCCGCATAGCACCACATCATAATACTGTTTCCTCAACTAAACCATGAATCCATCAACCACCGCCGGCAACGCCGAACTCTCACCCGTCACCGCACCGGCAGACGGCGAAGCCGCACCGGTCGCCAGCCTCGCCAGCCGTATCCCGGAGGGCGGAGTGCGAGACCCCGACACCATTCTCGACCTCTTCCTGGGTTGGGTCGACGATGTCGGATTCGAGCTCTACCCGGCGCAGGAAGAGGCGCTACTGGAGCTGATGGCCGGCCACCACGTGGTGCTCAATACACCGACCGGATCGGGCAAATCGCTGGTCGCTCTCGGCCTGCAGTTCAAAGCTCTCTGCGAAGGCCGCGTCTGCTTCTACACCTCACCGATCAAGGCGCTGGCGAGCGAGAAGTTCTTCGCCCTGTGCAAGGACCTCGGCCCGGACAACGTCGGCATGCTGACCGGCGACGCCAGCATCAACCCGCGGGCTCCGATCCTGTGCTGTACCGCCGAGGTGCTCTCCAACATGGCGCTGCGCCAAGGCGACCGGCTGAACGCGCCCTACGTGGTGATGGACGAGTTCCACTACTACGCCGACCGGGCGCGCGGCGTCGCCTGGCAGATACCGCTGATCACTCTGCCCTACACCCGCTTCCTGCTGATGTCGGCGACGCTGGGCAACACGGCTCCGATCGAGGAGCGGCTGGCCGCGGACAGCGGGGTCGAGGTGGCCTGCGTGCGCTCGGACGAGCGACCGGTGCCGCTGGACTACGAGTACCGCAAGACGCCGCTACACGAGACCCTCCAGGAACTCCACGCCGACGCCAAGCTGCCCGCCTACGTGGTCAACTTCACCCAACGCGAATGCGCCGAGCTGGCACAGAGCTTGACCAGCATGAAGCTGGCCGACCGTGAGGAACGCAAGGCGATCACCGCCGCCATCGGCGACTTTCGTTTCGACACCCCGTACGGCAAGGATGTCCGGCGGTTCCTCGGTTTCGGCATCGGCATCCACCACGCCGGCCTTCTGCCCAAGTACCGCTTGTTGGTCGAGCAGCTCTCACAGAACGGACATCTCAAGGTGATCTGCGGCACTGACACGCTGGGCGTCGGGGTCAACATTCCGATCCGCACCGTGGTCTTCACCAAGCTCTCGAAGTACGACGGCCACAGCACCAAACTGCTCTCCGTGCGCGATTTCCGGCAGATCTCCGGCCGCGCCGGGCGCAAGGGTTTCGACGTGGCGGGCAGCGTGGTCTGCCAGGCGCCGGAGCACGTGATCGAGAATCTGCGTCAAGCGCAGAAGGCCTCCTCCTCGGGAAAGAAGAAGCCGGCTCACAAGAAAAAGCCGCGCGAAGGCTTCGTCAGCTGGACGCAAGAGAGCTTCCAAAAACTGGCCGAAAAACCACCGGAGATGCTCAAACCCCAGTTCCGGGTGAGCCACGGCATGGTGCTCAACCTGTTGCAGCACGACGCCGCGGTGGACAACCCGGAGCACCGCAACTTCCATTCGCTGCGCCGGCTGATCGCCAAATGCCACGAAGAGGAGCGGGCCAAGCCGGCGCTGCTGAGCGAGGCGGCACAGCTGGTGCGCTCGCTCTACCGCGCCGGCCTGATCAAGATGGTGCGCGACCAGAAGACCGCCTACTACTGGGTCGAGATCAACCAGGAGCTACAGACCGATTTCTCGCTCTTCCAGGCGCTGTCGCTCTACCTGGTCGAAACGCTCGACGCCCTCGAGCCGGACTCTCCCGAGTTCGGGCTCGATGTCCTCACCCTGGTCGAGGCGGTGCTCGAGAACCCCGATCTGATCCTGCGCAAACAGGTCGACAAGCTCAAGTCCGACCTGATCGCGCGGCTCAAAGCGGAAGGAGTTCCCTACGAGGAGCGGATGGAAAAGCTCGACCAGGTCACCCACCCGAAGCCCAACGCCGAGTTTCTCTACGCGACCTTCGACGCCTTCCGCGAGGTGCACCCGTGGGTCGGCCATCACGGCATCCGCCCCAAGTCGATCGGCCGCGAGATGTACGAGAACTACCTGAGCTTCACCGACTACGTGCGCAACTACAGCCTCCAACGCAGCGAAGGGGTGCTGCTGCGCTACCTCTCGCAGCTCTACAAGACGCTGATCCAAAGCGTCCCCGAGCGGCGCAAAAACGAGCAGATCTACGATGTCGAGAGCTACCTGCGCACGATGCTGGAACGCACCGACACCAGCTTGATCGAAGAGTGGCAGAGCCTGCTGCACCCCGAGCTGCGCATCGCCGACCGCGAAGAGGCCCAAGCCACCCGCGAACAGCTCCTCGCCTACGAACTCCTCCACGACCCCAAAGCCTTCGCCGCCCGCGTGCGCAACGAGATGCACCAGGTGGTGCGCGACCTGTCCAAAGGCCACTACCAAGAGGCCGCCCAGGGCCTCCGGATCGACCCCGAAGAGCCACAGACCGCCTGGACCTCCGAACGGCTCGAAGCGGCGCTGGCACCCTTCCTGGAAGAGTATGGCGAACTGGTCTTCACCCCGCAAGCCCGGCAAGCCCACCGCACCCGAATCGAAGAAACCGCCCCCCGCCAGTGGAAGATCACCCAAGTCCTCCTGGACCCCCAAGGCGACGACCTCTGGCACCTCGCGGGCGACGTGGATCTCAGGGCTGGGCAGAGTTTAGAAGGACCCTTGGTGCGATTGCGCCACATCGGCCCCTGAGACGGGGAGCGAGCGCAATGAATTGCGCCCCTACGGGGATGTGACCTGAGGACGGGCGCGGCCGGGTTCGCTCAAGGCCTCCACCACCCCCAAGCGGTTCTCCACATTAGAATGGCGTTAAGCCGTCCGTCTTCCCTCGTTCGCGCGTACAATCAACTAGGAAGGTCATCATCACGAATGAGAGTTCGAATCCTACGACTCACCACTCTGCTCTGCGCCGCGATCGCCTGTTCTCTCGCCGCACTCCCCACCGCCCTGAGCGCCGCCGACGCCGCGCCTTCGTTGGCGGTGCTCGATGCCGACCGTTTCCCGCTGCCCGAGCCGCTGCGGCCCAACGTCGCCTTCTGGACCGATGTTTTCTCGCGCTACCACGACTACGAGTCGATCCTGCACGACGAGGACCACCCCGAGCGCATCTACACCGTGCTCGATTTCTCAGCGCTCGCGAAGCTGGAGATCTCTGACGCCGCCAAGGAGATCCGGCGGCGCAAGGCGATCAACAAGGCCAAGGCCAAGTACCAGGAGATTCTCCTGGCGCTGGCCGCCGGCAAGCAGCCGAAGCATGAGAAGGAAGCGTTGTGGGTGGTCGAACTACTGGCGGCGGAACCGAAGGGTCGAGCCAAGTACCGCAAGGCGGCGCACCGGTTGCGCAGCCAGAAAGGGCTGCGCGAGGTTTTTCAGGCGGCCATCGAGCGTTCCGGCCGCTACCTCGGCGGCATGGAGAAGGTGTTCACCGATCGTGGGCTGCCCTGGGAGCTGACCCGCTTGCCGTTCGTCGAATCGATGTTCCAGATCGGCGCCACCTCAAAAGTCGCGGCCGGCGGTATGTGGCAGATGATGCCTTCGACCGGCCGCCGCTGGCTCGACATCGGCCCGGAAGTCGATGAACGCTATGACCCGATTCTCGCCGCCGAAGCGGCGGCCGCCTACCTCAAGGAGAACTACCAGCTTCTCCACACCTGGCCGCTGGCGATCACCGCCTACAACTACGGCACAGGAGGGCTCAAGAGGGCCGTCTCACGGCTTGGGACGCGGGATTTCGGCGTCATTATCGAGCGCCACAGCGGGCGGACCTTCGGCTTCGCCTCGAAGAACTTCTATGCCGAGTTCCTCGCCGCGGCACAGGTCTATGAGAACCGCGATCACTACTTCCCCGGCATCCGGCCCAACTCGCCGGTAGCCTATGAGCAGTTCGCGGCGGACCACTACCTGCCCATCAAGGAGTTGGCCCAAGGCGCCCAGACGGCTCTCGACGACCTGCGCCAACTCAACCCCGCACTCACCCCCGCGGTCTGGCAAGGGACATTGTGGCTGCCCCGTGGCTATCCGCTACGCGTACCGGTCGGGCAGCTGGCGCTGTTTGAACAGAGCTACGAGGAATTGCCGGCCGAGGCGAAGTCGGATCGACAAGCCGGGATGCGTTACCGGGTGCGCAAAGGCGACACGCTGGGCCGCATCGCCGCCCGCTACGGCAGTACGGTCTCCGCCATACGAGCGGCCAACAAGTTGCGCAGTGCCCACTACCTGCGCATCGGTCAGGTCCTCTGGCTGCCTCCGGGGCGAACCTCGCGGCGGCGCACCACCAGTGCCACCCGATCGCGGGTAGCCCAGTCGACCCCAAGCTCGACGCGAACGCGGGCGACCGTCCATGTGGTGCGCTCCGGCGATACTCTGACGGCGATCGCCGCGCGCTACGGCATCAGCATCGCCGCCATCAAGGCCGCCAATCGGCTGCGCAGCGCCCATCGCATCTTTCCCGGCCAGCGGCTGTCGATCCCGGCCGGATAGGCAGGGCGGCCCCTATTCGCTCCTGCGCGACCGGCCCACCTCCGGAGATCTCGGCTCGTCCCCGCGGATTCCCAACCACGCGCCGACCAAAGTGCCAAGAGGAATCGGTGCCGTACCCGGCAGCGAGCAGTAGACGCCGGCCGCCAGCGCCAGCCACAGTTTTTGCTTTCGCGGCAGCCTATAGAGCGAGCCCAGGAGGTAGGCTCCGACGCCGCCAACCGCCAGACCGGTAAACAGTCCGACCGGGCCGGCGGTAAAGAAATCGAGCAGATCGAGCAGCATGCCGGCCAAGACCGGCGGCAGAGGTTGCGAGCTTTCCTGCTGCCGGGGAGGTGGCTGCTCGGAGATGACCTCCGCTTCGATCACCCGCCGGGGCGCCTCCTCTGCTCGTGCATCACTCACCGTCCCAGTTTATCGCGCTGCTTGCTTCGCCGACCGGCGATCACAGGTGCGGCGCCGGTGGCTCGCGCTGCGACTTGCGCGCCCGTTCCGTCGGACCGGGCCCATCGGTCCATTCCATAGCCAAGACCTCACCGTTGTCGCCGCGCACGAAGCGCATGACGCCTATCGAATCTCGATAGTAGAAACGGTCCTTCCCCGCGGCGAAGAGGGGAAAGGGCTGTCCACGGCGCCGTTGGGTGAACAGGCGATCCCCTCGCCGGGTGACGGCACGCCAATTCTCCACCTCACCTTCGATCTCATAGCGGCCCACATACTCGTCCAGGAGGGCGCTATCCAGCTTGACCTCGGGCCGCGCTTCGAGCGGTTTGCCGAGCGCCATGGCGGCCGCGCGTAGCGCCAGCTCCGCAGGACCCGGCGGCAACACCGGGTTGTTCGACAAGACCGCAACGAAGATCTTGGCCTCGGGGATACGTACCACATGCGCCGCGAAACCGAAGATGGCGCCGCCGTGGCGCAGTATCTTGTACCCCTGGTACTCGCCAATCGACCACCCGTAGCCGTAGTGGATCGAGCGGCCGTCGTTGAGTTCGGCCGCCGTCCACGCCTGCTCCAGCCTCTCCGCGGCGACCAACCGATCGCCGTAGAGCGCCGCATCCCATTTCGCCAGGTCGTCCACCGTCGACAGCAGCGCTCCGGCCGAGTAGGGCTGGCTCATGCTGAAGTAGCGAGCGTTGCGATAGTCGCTGGGCTTGCCCGCGTAGCCGGCGACCCGTCGCGGGATGATCTCGGCATGGTCGCCGTAGAAACTATGCTCCATCCCCAGGGCGGCGAAGATCCTCTCTTCGACGAACTGCTCATAGCTCAGCCCCGAGACCTTTTCGATGACCGCGCCGAGAAGAAAGTAGGCCGAGTTGCTGTACGCATAGCTCTCGCCGGGAGCGAATTCGTACGGCTCGTCCTTGAAGCGGTCGATCATCTCGGCGACGGAGAGTTCCTCTTCGATGTCGTCGAGGAAATTCTCCATCCGGGTGTAGCTGCGAATGCCCGAGGTGTGGGTCAGCAGGTGGTGCAGAGTGATCGTCCGCCCACCGGTGGGGTAGTCGGGCAGGTAGTCGGTGAGCGGTGAGTCCAGCTTGACCTTGCCCTCCTGGACCAACATCAACAGCGCCACGGCGGTGAACTGTTTGGTGACCGAACCGATGCGGAAGACCATGTCGGGCTCGATAGCGACGCCCAATTCGAGATTGGCCATCCCGTAGCCGGCGCGCAACAGGGTCTCGCCATCGCGCACCACGATGACAGCGGCTCCCGGCGCATCTTCCGGGTAGGCGAAGGCGAACAACACATCGAGATCGGTTGCAATCTCGTCGACCGGTTCCGCCTGTGCAGCCGCAACCTCGGCGGCAACGATGGGGTTCACCGAGATGGCCAACAACAGCCAGACGAGCAGCAGGATCTTGTTCAGCGGCATCACTCTCATGGCGCGAGACTATCGAAGATGGAGCGGACGAGGAGCCCTCGTCGGATCAGAAGAGAGCCAGCTGATTCTCATCACCGACCACCCGCTTGAATTCGAGACCCAGCAGGGCCAGCACCGGTTCGGCGACCGGCCGGATCTGTTTCTCCACGTAGTGCTCGTAGTCGAGACCGGCCTGCCGCGGCAACTCGATCGGTTCCGCTCCGCCTTGCGTCATCACGTAGGAGATCAAACCGCGCCGTTTGGGTCGGCCGGCGGCGGCCAGGCGGCGGGCCGCGGCCACATGCGGCGGGGTGGTCGCGGTGTAGGCGTCCGGATCCTTGCGCAACCGCTTGCGGTAGACCAACCGCTCGTCGTGGTGACCGGCGCGCAAGCTGGCCACCACGCCGCGCAGGTAGTCCTCCACCGGCCGATGGTGGAAGAGCCGCTCGTAGAGTTCCCGCTGCACCGCCTTGGCGAGTTCGGTCCAGTCTCGCCGCACCGACTCCATGCCGGTGAAGACCACTTCCGGCGGTCGCTCCCCGCCTGCCGCCACCAGCCCCACGTAACGCTTCGCCGCACCGCCGCGCCCCTTTCCAACCCTCTGGCCAACCCCCTTGCCGCCGCGCAAGGCGGGGAGCACCAGGCGCAGGTAGAGCTTCTCGAACTCCAGCTCCATCCGACTCTCCACTCGCCAGGTGCGCTCGATATGGCTCGCCAGCTCCCTGTTGAGTCGGCTGACGAGATCCTCGGCGAGAGCCAGCGCCGCCTCGGGCTCCTCCAGGTTGGACTCGATGAAAAGACTATCCGTGTCGCCATAGAGCACGCGATGACCGTGCTTCTCACAGCGTCCCTGCATCCAGATCAGCAACTCACGGCCGAAGCTGGTGATCGCCCCGGCGATCAGCGGATTGTAGAAGCGGCAGGCCGGTGTGCCGAGAACCCCGTAGAACGAATTCATCAAGATCTTGATCGCCTGGCTGGCGACTTGATCGCCGCGCTGCTTGGCCTCCTCGCGACGCGGGAAGAGGCGATCCAAGATCGCGGTGAGGATTCCCGGTTGGCGTCGAAAGGCCGCTCCGTTGGGTGCCACGATCGGATCCGCCTCGGCTCCCGCCTCGTGCGGCGGCAGAAAGCCGAGGGGGTCGATCTGGAAGGTGCGGATCAAGCTCGGATAGAGGCTTCTGAAGTCAAAGACCAGAACGTTCTCGTGCAGGCCCGGCTTGGGCTGCAGAACGTGACCGCCGAAGTTGGCGGTGGTCGCCCCGCCGGGCGGCACCGCTCCCACCGTCGGCGCCACCACGCCGCGGCGACACAGCTCGCCCATGTAGAGGAAATCGAACGAGGCGATCGACGCCGCCACCCGATCGGGCGCCATGCCGGTCAACCGGCTGCGTTCCACCGCCAGCTCGACCAGGTGCAACTTGTCGAGAATACGGCTGACCAGTTTGGCGTCTTGGAGGTTGTAGTCGACCAGCCGCGCGCGGTGGTGCTTGAACATGTCGAGGATCTCGGCTCCGCGATCGTCACCGCTCACCGTCTTGCCTTCGCCGAGGAGTTGGTGGGCGACGAAGTCGAGCGCGTAGCTGTCCATGCGCACGAAGGCGCCGCGCAACAGCCGCAGGCCATCGAGCACGACCCGGCCCGGAACCGTAACCTGCAACCGTTCACGGCCGGCACGATTCTCCCGCAAGCGCACCGCTCCGGGGCCACGACCGATCTCAAACGCCATCCCGAAGCGCTCGGCGAGGTTGGCCAAGGTCGCCAGATCGAAGTCGATGACGCTCCACCCGGTCAACACGTCGGGGTCCAGCTCGCGCACCCGCCGGCAGAATGCCGCAAAGAGCTCGCGTTCGGAAGAAAACGAAACGGCTCCCTCGGGCGCCTCCCATCCCGCGGGGGTGAAGATCATCACCTCCGAAACGCCGCAGCCGTCCATGGCGATCGAGAACAGCCGTCGCGCCTTCGGGTCGGTCTCGATATCGAAAGACAAGACCGACAGCTTGGGGGAAAAGTCCGCCGGGGCCAGCTCGGGCTGATCAAAGACCAGGCCGACTCCCTCGCGCCGCTGAGCCTCGCCGGTGATCTCCACCGCACCCTGAATACCGCGCTGGATCAGGTAGCCGACCGCAAAGCGAACGTCGGCCTCGTAGCAGGCGATCCCCGCCTCCAGCAAGCGGTCACGAACGGCCGGGGTGTCGGAGGGAATTCGCACCTCCACCCTGACCACCGGCGCGCCGCTCATCGTCACTCGGTCGCCGGCCGTCAGCGGTCGTACACCCAGCGCCGCTGCCCGCCGCGCATCCGCTTCCTCGATCCAGAAGTGCGGCACTCGGCGAGCGTCGCGCACCAAGAATCCACCGCCGCCCTCCAGCACACCGTAGAGATGGACCACAGGCCGCCCGGACTCGATTCGGTAGGTCGGTTGGAGGATGAATCCCCGGTATGTCTTCGCTGCACCCATCGCCGTCCCAAGTGTACGCCCCGTCCCGGTGATCTCTCGACGACAACGCCACCAGCCTGCGATGACATGGGCTCCTCACCAGCCGCTCGCCGCGCGCTCTTCGCTCTCCAACTGAGCTAGCCCACTGCGAGCTGCCCGATGGCTCGGTTCGACACGCAGGATCTTGCGGTAGATCGCCCGAGCCTTGTCGAGGAAGCCGCTCTCACGATACTCCTCGGCGACCTCCAGGAAGAGGACGATCGCAGCCTTGGCGCGTTGGGCTCTGACCAGCAAATCGCCCGTGCGATTGCGCAGCTGCGGTCCAGGATCGATGGTCAACAGCCGTTGATGAATGGTGATCGCCGCCTCTATCTTGCCCCGGCGCAAATGACGCCAGGCGACTCCGATCGGCTCCTCGGCCCCCTCGATCGCGCGAATATCTCTTTTTCTCAAATTTCCCTGGAACAACGAATGACCTCCTTTCTGAGATGATTTGGACAGAATTGCCCCCCTTCGACCTTGCGCTGCACTTGAATAGGACGCAAAGCAGGTCGACACACTGACGCCAACGCCGCGGCTTTTTTGGCCAGGACGCACCGTTTGGAAAGAAAGAGAGCGCAAGGATGAAGCCCTTCACCGCTGCCGGACTCCTGCTAGCCCTGATCTGCGCCGCGACCAGCTGGCTGGCGATCAGCTCTTTGGATCCGCCCGCGGCTTTGCCCACGGATACCGCCGCGGACCAGTTCTCCGCCGCCCGCGCCGTGCAGCACCTACAGGTGCTTGCCGTCAGCCCTCGGTCGGTAGGTTCACCCGGCCATGCGGCGAGTCTCGCCTACCTGCAGAGGAAGATCCGCGCCTTGGGACTCAAGCCCCAGATCCAAACCTCCACCTCGCAACAGGCCACTCCGCGCAAGGGTTGGGTAACGCTGGTGACGATCGAGAATCTCATCGCCCGCCTGCGCGGCAAGCTCAACGCCAGTCCAATGTTGCTGTCGAGCCACTACGACTCGGTAGCCAACAGCCCTGGGGCCGGTGACGATGGTTTCGGCGTCGCCACCATGCTCGAGGCGATGCGCGCGCTGGTTGAAGGGCCGGCGCTGAGCAACGACGTCATCTTCCTCTTCACCGACGCCGAGGAGTTCGGAATGCTCGGTGCCCAGGCCTTCATGGACGAACACCCTTGGGCCCCCAAGGTCAAGATGCTGATGAACTACGACGCTCTCGGCGTGCGTGGTCCGGCCATCATGTTCCAGACCACCGAAGGAAACGGGCCGCTGATTCGTCAACTGAGGCGGGTGGTCGATCATCCGACGGCCTTCTCGTTCACCAACGAGATCTACAGTCGGCTTCCCAACGAAACGGACTTCTCCATCTTGCGCCGCGGCGGCGCGGCCGGCTACAACTTCGCCCTCGTCGACGGACCGATGGGCTATCACACCCCCCTCGACAATCTCGACCGGATCGAGGCGAACTCGATCCAGCACGGCGGCGAAAGCGCCGTGGATCTGGTGCGCCAGATCGACAAGACCGGTGTTGGCGGAAGCTGGCGTGGTGAGGATTGGGTCTTCTTCTCCCTTCTCGGCCGCTGGCTGATCGCCTACCCGAAAGGTCTCGTTCTACTGCTGGCCGTGGCCTTGGTGCTCGGCGTGGGTACTCTGATCGCGCTCGGCTTCAGCCGGCGACACCTTGTTCACTGGCAGCTCTCCGCCGGACGTCTCGCCATGGCGGTGATTTCGATCCTCCTCACCGTAGCCGCCGTCGGCGGTTTTTCCTTCCTCGCCGGTCGACTTCTCATCCCCTCACGCTATTACCGTTTCTTGATTTGGGGGAGCCGCGACAGCCACGCGGTGACCCTGCTGGCGATAGCTCTGATGGCGGCCGGCCTCACCCTGCTGATCTCACGATGGTTGGTGAGACTCTGTGGCGCGGCCAACTTCGCGGCGGCCGGGATGTTGCTCTGGGCCTGCCTGACCGTCATCGTCAGCCTGCGCTCGCCCGGGGCCAGTTATCTGTTCGCCCTTCCCTTGCTCTTCGTCGAGCTTCATGCGGCGGCAGCTCTGCCAGCACGGGTGAGCGAGAAGCCCGCATTGGGGCTGGGCCAGTTTCTCCTCATCGAGGTAGCCGTAGCCGCAACGGCACTGCTCTGGGCTCCCGCTTTGGCGATGGCGGCCATGGCTCTGCACGCGGGCGCGGCCCTGTGGGTGGGTGGGGCTGTCTCTGTGCTGCTCGCCGGCCTCCTGGCCTCGACGATGCGACTTGCCACAGCGGGCCGTGTCGGCCTCACCCTCACCATCGGTCTCATCGTCGCCGGCCTGGCCCTGGGCTTTGGCGCTCGCGCCGCCTCACGCCACGGCGACGACAACCCGAGTGCCGACACCCTGATCTACATCTACAACGCAGACTCCGGCCAAACCAACTGGGTCACCTTCGACCCTCGGATCGACAGCTGGATTGCACAGTTTGTCGGTGAGACACCAAACTGGGTTGCCTTCCCGAAGTTCTTCTTCCACCACAACGCGGTACCCAGTGCGCCGGCGCCGGCGCTGGCTATTCGCGAGGATGGACCACAGCCTTCCACCGTTGAAACCCTCGACCAGCGCATCAGCGAGGAGAGGCGCGTCGTCGATCTGCTCATCGATTGGCGACACGAACCCGCCCGCTCGATCATCGTTCTCGAGTCCGACGGCGAAATCCGCTCTCTGACGGTCAATGGCCAGGAGGTCAAGAGACTGGACGACGCCACGCCGGAGGCGGGCTTCAAAACGCTGGTGCGCTACTACGCGCCGCCGAGCGAAGGTATCGAGATCTCCGCTGAGCTGGTTCCGGCGTCGGCGACCCTCTCTCTCGACGTCCTGGGAGACTGGTTCGAGCTACCGCAGTTGGAGGGCTTCCCCTCGCCCCAACGACCCGCCGCCTTCATCGCCCGCAACTCGGTGATGGCCGATTCGACCCTGGTCTTGAACACCTTCGAGATCCCCGTCGCCGAGGCCACGCGCAAGGAGTAGACTCAGCGCCTCTTTTGTCTGTCGATACGGATGCGATGCGCCGGTCTTGGCGCCAACGGGGAGGATGGCTGCGATGGCGGAGATCGAAACGTCGATCCAGGAAGCGGGAAAACGGGCGAGCAAAGTGCTGCGCCTTCTGGAGACCGGCATCCTCGGCCAGCAGGAGTTGCTGCGCGGCCTGCTCATCGGCGTGATCGCCGACGGCCATGTGCTGATCGAAGGCGTCCCCGGCCTGGGTAAGACAAGGGCGGTCAATCTACTGGCCCGCGCCAGCCGCCTGAGCTTCAAGAGGCTTCAGTTCACCCCTGACCTGCTGCCGGCCGACATTCTCGGAACGCGCATCTACAACCAGCAAGCGGCCGAGTTCGAGACGGTGACCGGGCCGATCTTCGCCAACTTCATCCTCGCCGACGAGATCAATCGAGCGCCGGCCAAAGTGCAGTCGGCGCTGCTCGAAACCATGCAGGAGCGGCAGGTCACCATCGGCAAGGAGAGCCGCAAGCTACAACTGCCTTTCCTCGTCTTCGCGACGCAGAACCCGATCGAGCAAGAGGGCACTTATCCGCTACCCGAAGCGCAGCTCGACCGTTTTCTTCTCAAGCTGGTGGTCGGCTATCCGCACCCCAAAGACGAGCACAAGATCGTGCGCATGGTGATCGACGAGACGGAAACACCGACTCTTCACCCGGTGATCTCGGGGCCCGAGATCGTCGAACTCCAGCAGTTGGCCCGTCAAGTCTTCGTCGAAGAGCGGTTGATCCGCTACGCCACGCGCCTGGTCGTGGCAAGCCGTGACCCGCGCGCGGCCGGCCTGGAACTGGACCGCTACATCGAGGTGGGGGCCTCGCCGCGAGCCTCGATCGGGCTGGCCCAGGCAGCGCGTGCCGCGGCGCTGCTCGACGGCCGGGACTCGGTGCTGCCCGACGACATCAAAGCGATGGCGCCGGCGGTTCTGCGCCACCGGATCATTCCGACCTACTACGCTGAAGCCGAGAAGGTGACCACCGATCAGATGGTGAGCGAGATCCTCGCCGCCGTTCCCACGCCGTGAGTGGAATGAAGAGGAGCGCCGAGGCCGGCGCCTCGGCCGAGGTCGGCCGCCTGCTGCGCCGCATCCGTCTGCTGGAGCTGGCCGCCCGAGCCAACGTGGCGGGGCTGCAGCGCGGCGACTACCGCAGCGCGGTGCGCGGCCAAGGGATGCTCTTCCACGAGCTGCGCCGCTACGTCAGCGGAGAACCGGCCCGCCGGATCGACTGGAACGTCACCGCCCGCCTGGGCGAGCCCTACGTCAAGGTCTCCCGGGAAGAGCGACGGCGCGACATCTTTCTAGCCCTCGACATCAGCCCGTCGATGCACACCGGCTTTCACTCCCGGCTCAAGATCGAGGTGGCGATCGAACTGGCCGCAACGTTGGCGCTGGCCACCATCGAAGGGGGAGACCGCCTCGGCTACCTGCTCTTCGCCGACCGCGTGCTGACCCAACGCCGTCCCCGAGCCGGTGCGCGCCGCCTCTTCGAGACCCTGCGAGCGCTGGTCGAGCACAGCACACCCTGGGAGCGGCCGGTCGTGGAGTCCGATCCGCGAGCCGCCGTGCACGCCATCCAGAAACACCGCGGCCGTCGCTTTGTCGTCTTCCTGATTTCCGACTTCATCGACCATGACGTGCCGGAGGACTTGAAGTATCTCCAGGCACGCCACGATGTGTCGCTGCTGCACGTCTGGGATCCGGTAGAGCAAGCCATCGCGGCGCCGGTTCGCTTCTCCGCCTTCTCGCCGGAGGGCGAACGATCGGATCGAGCCCATTCCTACCCACTAAGGCTGCATCGCGGCACCACCGCGCGGCAGGCCGATCAGCCGGCGAGTCTGCTACGCCGCGAAGCCGGCCGCTATGGCATCGCCGTCGAGTCCTTGTCCACGGCGGACCCCGTCGATCTGGTATTGGGCCGTTTCTTCCACCGCAAACGCCGGCAGGTCCGCTGAATCGATGGCCGATCCACGACCCGTCCTACTCGTCTTACCCGTCTTACCCGGTGGCTACGCCGAACCGCTCCACATCCTCGAGCCCTCCGCTTGGGCGATCTGGTACCGGACGGCGCTAGCTCTGCTGCTACTGGCGGCGGCCACAGGGCTGTGGCGATGGTGGCGGCGATGGTGGCGAGAGAGGCCGTCGACACGCCCGGCGCCGCGACCGGCGGATACCGATATCGACGGCAGAATCGATCAGATCCAGGAGAAGTACCGCTACAAGGCGCGGCGGCGCGACGGTTTTTACCAACTCTCCACCCTGGTGCGCCAACAGTTGGAACGGCGCAAGGGACAACCGTTCACTCGGATGACGGCCCGGGAGAGCCGGCAGAGCCTCGGTGACAGCGCGCAAAGCCGCTGCTTGCTGCTGCTCAGCGACCTGCGCTTCGGCCGCGCCGTAGCCGACCGCCAAGCGTTCGACGACGCCTGCGACCGGGTGCGCGCGGTGGTGGGCGCCAAGGGGAAGACAACGTGAGCCTCGTCTTCCTCGGCGCGATCGGCTGGGCCCGCCCGTGGCTATTCGCCGCCCTCGCCCTCTTGCCGCTCTACGGCTGGCTGCGCCGGCGACTGGTGCGGCGCAGCGCGGTCGCCTTCGCTCCGCTTCAATACGCCTCGCGCCGGCCTTGGCCCGGGCGTCTGGCCGCTGTCGAATTGCCGCTTGAACTGCTGCTCCTCGGCCTTCTGATCCTCGGCCTCGCCGGCCCTTACCGCCAGAGCGAGGTCGAACTGATCGAGGACGACGGGATCGACGTCATGCTGGTGCTCGATGTCTCCCTCTCCATGCTCGCCGAGGACTTCACTCCCAACCGGCTGGCGGTGCTACGCAACCTCGCCGGCGATTTCATCGCCCGTGCCGGCGGCCAGCGGATCGGCCTGGTGATCTTCGCCAAAGACGCCTACGTGCAGACCCCGCTGACCACCGACCATTTCGTCCTCCGCGAGCTTCTCCAAGGGGTCACCGTCTACGCACTCAACCGCAACGAGAGCGGCGGCACGGCGATCGGCGATGCCCTGTTGGTGGCCGGCGACCGGCTGCGGGCGAGCCGAGTCGAAGGCCGCGACCAGGCGCTGATCCTGATCACCGACGGCGAGAGCAACGACGGCATCGATCCGCTGCTCGCGGCGCGCTCCGTGCACCAAGAGGGAATCCGCCTGTATACCATCGGCGTCGGCGGCGAAACGCCGATCGGCATCACCTTCGAGGGCCGCACCATCGGCGGCGACCGGCCATATCAAGCCTTCCTCGACGACCGCCAGCTGCGCGCCTTGAGCGAGGCGGCCCAGGGTCGCTACTGGCGAGCCACCGACGCCGGCGCGCTGGAAGAGATCTTTGGCGAGCTGTCCCGTTTGGCGAGCGCCCCGTTGGGCGTGCGCCGGATCGAGCACCGCGACACGCTGACACCGCCCATCGCCACTCTCGCCCTGGTGCTTTTCGCCGCGCTGATCGCCCTCAGCTCCGCGCTGCGGCGGCCACTAGCATGATCACTGGCATGATCGGCCTGGCCCACCCCTGGATCGCCGTGCTGGCGCTACCCTGGCTCCTGCTTAGCCTGGCACTGTGGCGCTGGCAAGCCACGGCACTCTCCTGGATCGAGAGCCACGTCGCGCCCCGTTTCCGCCCCGCCCTGACCATCTCTAGCCGACGTGGCCTCGCCGCGCACTCGGCGCTGCTCGCGCTGAGCGGCCTGGCACTGATCGCCGCCGCCGCTGGGCCACGGTACCTCGGCGAAACCACCACCAAGATCGAGCGAGGGCGCATCCTTCTCTTGCTGGACGGTTCGGCGAGCATGGCCGCGACCGATGCGACGCGGCTCGACGACGCCGGCGAGCCACCGAAAAACCGCTTCGCCGCCGGCCAGCGAATCGCCAGCGAACTGGTAAAGCGGCTCGACGGCTACAGCTTCGCCCTGGCCATCTTCTCGGGCGTCTCGACCGTTCAGCTGCCGATGACCGCGGATCGCTCGCTGGTGGACGAAGCGCTGCGCGTGGCGGAACTCCACGACCACTATCACAGCAGCGGTTCGAGTTTCACCACGGCCCTCGACAGCGCCCTGCACTTCCTCACCGCACCCACCGAGGGCACCCAGGGAGCGGGCCTTCAGGTGGTGGTGCTCAGCGATGGCGAATCGCCGTACGCCGAGGATTTCGCCGCGCCGCTGGCGGCGCTGAGCGAAGCCGGCGTGCCGATTCACTGCGTGGCGATCGGCAGCAGTGAGGGCCAGGCTCGGATCATCTACGACTTCCGGGACGTGGTGGCGAAGAAAGAGACCAAGCGCGTCTTGCAGAAATTCACCACCCAGCGGGTGGACCACCACCTGCAACGAATGGCTCGCCAGAGCGGCGGCCTTTTCGCGCTCGGCAACACTGGAGTGGTCGCTCAGCTGGCGGAGGAGATCGAACAACTCCACCAGCGCGCCGCGGCACTGCCTTCACCGGCCGGCGCGAAGAGTTACCGCGACCTGAGCCTCTGGCCCCTCTGGCTGTTTGTGATCATTTTCTTGATCGACCGCCTCTGGCTACCACGCGGGCGGCGCGGTACCTTCCGGGTTGCATGGGACTGGCTCGAAAAGCCGCCAGGGCAACGGCCACCAGCGCGCCAAACGGCCAGCACCACCCTGTTGATCGCCGGAGTCCTGCTCAGCGGATCGTTGGTCACCTGCACCGATTCGCCCACCCAGCGGGCCCACCGCCAGAACGAACTCGGCATCGCCAGCGATGCCGCCGGCGATCGGGAGGCGGCCCGCCGCCACTACGAGCGCAGCTACGCCTACCGCGTGAAACCCGAAATACCGACCCACAACCTCGCTCGCTCGGTATCCCTGACCGGGGACTTCTCGGCAGCGCACCGGCTGTTCCAACGTGCGATTAAACTGGCGCCCACACTCATCGAGGCTCACTACGGCGACGGCATCACCCTGTTCGAGTGGGGAGAGGCACAACGCGACCCGCGCGGCTGCGAGTTGGAGCGAACTCTCGAACTCTTCCAGGCAGCCCAACGCCGCTTCCATCACAGCGCCAAGCAACCACCCGACGGCCCTTTGCAGAGCGACGCCCGTGCCAACCTCGAATTCGTCACCGCCCGCATCGCCGAGATCGAAGCGCTGATCGCCAACCCGCCCGAGGAGTGCACACCGCCCCAGACCGGTGGTGGTGGCGGAGGCGGCGGGAGCGGTGGAGGAAACTCAAGCGGTGGGCAGGGTCAGCAAGGCCAAGATCCCTCAGGCGGCGCACAGACCGGCGACGACGCGCAAGGCGGCGACGCACAAAGCCGAGGAGGCCCGCTCAGCGACGGCGAGAGGCAGCAAATCGCCCGGGCCTTGGCCCGGATCGAGGAACAACGCCAGGCTGAGGGCAAGTACCACCGCCGCACTCTCCCCGAGCAATTCGCCAAGAAAAGCTGGGAGAACCCGGAGGCCAAAATCTGGTGGTAGAACGTGCCGGCGGCGACGGCTGACCGCGTGCCGATGCAACGCACCACTCAGCCGTCGCGGACGGACTCGCTCTTTCGCACCGACCGCATCAGTTTCTTCTGGTAGCGGCTCTGGACGATATCGATGAGCACCAGCACGCCGATCACAAAGTAAAAGGTCGTCTTGCTCATCGCCGTCACTTCATTGCCCAGCAGTTTCAGGTGACCCAGGTGGGCCCCCTCTGACAGCAGCATGATTCCAACGATGAAGAGGACGAAGAGGCCGAGGACCTCATAGATCCGGTTCTTCTCCAGAAAGGCGGCGACCCGACCGGCCAGCCAGATCATCAGCACGCCGCTGAACAGGATCGCCACCGCCATCACCCAGAAAACATCCGAGAGGGCCATCGCGCTCAAAATCGAGTCAAACGAAAAGACCAGATTCATCGCCACGATCCAAAAGACGATCATTCCCACCGGCCGTTCACTGGTCTCGCCATGCTCCAGATTCTCCATGCTCATCATGTGCCAGATCTCTTGGGTCGCCGTGTAGAGGATGAGGACACCTCCGGCCAAGACGATGAGACTGTGGAGATTGAACTCACCGGAGAGAAACGAAGATTGGAAGCCGAACATGGGCTCCTGGAAGTAGCTGATCAGCTTCATCAAAACCAGCAGCAGACCTATGCGCAGGAAGACGGCCAGACCGATTCCGAGGCGACGCACCATCACCTGTTTTTCGGCCGGGGCTCGTTTGGATTCGAGCGAGATGTAGAGCAGATTGTCGAACCCGAGAACAGCCTGCAACAAGACCAGCAGGCCAAGGGTGACGAAGTTGTGGAGACTGAAGAGCTGATCCATGTTCGCTTCCTCGCACAGAGCGTTCGGCAGTTGTGCAACGGCATCGCGATGGCTCTTCACCACCACTCAGCCACGGCACGCTTGAAAGAATCTACCCAGTCGGTGCCGGTTTTGGCGCACCCTTGAAGCCGGGAGAACGCAACAGCTTGCTCAGTGTCTTGGCGCTGATCGTCCCACGGACATGCTGGATCACTCCCTCGCGATCGAGGATGAAATTGGTCGGGATATAGCGGATGTCACGGTAGGGCGAGGGCCAACTGTTGGCATCGGCGGCGACCACCAGGTAATTGATGCCCACCTTGTCGATGAAGGGGCGCAGCACTTCCGGCGCCTCGTCGCTGATGCCGAGGATCACCAGCTGCTCACCCGAATCCGCCGCCACCTCGATCAAGTCCGGTATCTCGCGACGGCAAGGGCCACACCAGGTGGCCCAGAAGTTCAACACCACCCGCTTGCCGCGCAGATCGCTGAGGGCAATCTTCTCGCCTTGCAGCGTGGTGAAGGTAACCTCGGGTGCCGTCACCCCTTCCCACGCAGCCAGCCTTCCCCCCGTCCCACCGCTGGACCAGGGCATCCTGAAGAC
This sequence comes from Acidobacteriota bacterium, assembly GCA_024277255.1. Taxonomy (GTDB): domain Bacteria; phylum Acidobacteriota; class Thermoanaerobaculia; order Multivoradales; family SZUA-115; genus SZUA-115. The sequence goes on from JAJRVQ010000116.1 coordinate 48,902, forward strand.
CAAGAGCACAGCCACGATCGCGATCGCAACCGTCGACAGGCCGATACCCCATTGAGCGCGCACCGGACGGGTCGAACTGTGGCGTTGCGCCGCCAAACCCAACGCCACTCCGACGACTCCCAGCAGACCGCCGATCAACAGCGGACTGGCCAGCAGCGCGGCCACCCCAACCCCGAGACTGAGCGCCGCCAGCCGGTTTTCAGCCGGCGGCGCTTTGGCTTTAGAATCGACCAGATGCTCCATAGCCGCCTATCGTACACGGCGGCGACCAACGCCCCCGTTCCACCGGCAACGATGCCGCCGCAAGGAGAGGATCCCGATGAAGATCACACCCGGCCTGCCCTGCCTCGTCACCGGAGCTTCCTCCGGCATCGGCATGGAAATCGCCCGCCAGCTGGCCCGCCGAGGGGCCCGGGTGGCGCTGGTGGCCCGGGGCCGCGAGCCCCTGGAAGCGTTGGCCGCCGAGCTGGCGCAACTCGGCGGCGAGGGGTTGGTGGTGACGGCGGATGTCGGCGAGGAGGAACAAGTCGCGGCGGCGGTCCAGCAGACGGTCGACGCTTTCGGCGGCCTTCGCTTGGTCGTCGCCAACGCCGGTCTCGGCCTCTACGCACCGGTCGAAGAGCAGCCGGCGGACCATGCCGAGACCACCATCCGGGTCAACTACCTCGGCCTCACCCGCACCGTGCGCCATGCCCTGCCGCACCTGTTGGCGGCGGCGCCGTCACACATCGTGGGCATGACCTCCTCGGCGGGGCTGATCCCGCACAAGGGTGGCTCCGCCTACTGTGCCTCCAAAGCCGCTTCGAACCAGTACCTCGCCGCCTTGCGCCTCGAAGTCTTCGACCGCGGGGTCGGAGTGAGCTGGATCTGCCCCGGCGTCGTCCAAACCCCCTTCCTCGACAAAGCCGATCTCGATCCCAGCCACGACCTACCCAAACTGGCCCGCTGGCTGGTGCGCACACTCAACGCCGACGAGGTGGCGAGCAAGGCGCTGCGCGCCGTCGAGCGCAACCAGAGCCTGGTCACCCTGCCGCCGATGATGCGCCTCCTCGCCTGGACCCGCCGCCTCACCCCCCGCTTCGGCGACTGGTTGCAGCGGGTGACCGGTTGACGGCCCGCTGAGCGTTAGAACGGATTGGTCGCAAAGACGGCGAATTCGGGGATGAAACCACGGCTGTCGATTTGCAGTGCACCGACCACCGCATCGGCAATTTCCCGGGCGCGCAGCTTCTTGTCCGATCGTTGCTGCTCGAAGCCGGCGTTGGCGGCAAACTCGGTCATCACCTCGCTCGGGTTGACCAGCATCACTCGCACATTGTGGCGCCGCAGTTCATCTCGCCAGCATTCGGTCATGCCGCGTAGCGCAAACTTCGACGATGAATAGGCCGTGCTGCCGCTGCCGCCTTTGAGACCCGAGGTCGACGAGATGTTGATCAGATTTCCCGACTGCTGGCGCACGAACTGGCGCGCCGCCTCGCGGGCCATCAGGAAGGCACCGAAGACATTGGTGCGGTAGACCGCCTCCAAGTCGCGCAGCTCCATCTCGACCAGCGGTGCAAAGCGGCCGAAACCGGCGTTGTTGACCAGAATATCGATCCGCCCATGGCGCTCTACAAACTCCGCCACCGTGCGTACCGCCTCCGCTTCAACCCCGACATCCGCCTGCGTCCAACCCACACCGAGATCGGAGGCGGTCGCCTCCAGCGCCTGTCGATTCCGTCCGGTAATCACCACGTCACTGCCTTGCGCCACCAGGGCGGCGGCGATTCCACGACCGATTCCCGACGATCCGCCGGTAATCAGCGCTTTGGCTCCAGCTAGTTGCATCGATCTCTTCTCCTGACTGTATTGATTGCGCGGTGGGCCTATTCGAGGTTCCGCGATGGGCCCCTAACCTTAGCTCGTTCTTCTCAGGAGACCCAACACCTCTTCGCAGGGGTCTTAGGCCAGGGGGGGCACTCTTCGCCGGTAGCGAGGGCGACCGGGCTTCGAGCGCAGAAAGGCCGAGAGGCCGCCGGCAACTCGACAGGGCTCCGAAAGCCCTGGTAAGGTCCCCATTCCCACAGGGAAAAGGGTGTCTCCACCCTAGAATCTCAGCACAAATTCAGCCCCAAGACAGGCGTTACGGAAAAGGAGTTCGTTCGATGAAAGCTGCATTCTCAATGTTGTCCGCCCTTGGCCTGACAGCGGTCATGCTCGCCTGCGCGGCGACTACGGAGCCGGCCGCGGCGGTCGAGCTGCAAACCGAAGACCAGAAGGTCCTCTACGCCATCGGCCTCGCCGTGGCGAAGAACTTCAGTCAGATCAACTTCAGCGAAGAAGAACTCGCTTTCGTCGTGGAAGGTCTCACCGACGGCGCCCTGAAGCGCGACGAAAAGGTAAGTCTCCAAGAGTACGGTCCCAAGCTCCAGGCTTTCGCCCAGAAGCGGGCCGAAGCAGCGATGGCGATCGAGAAGGAAGAAGCGGCCAAGTTCCTCGCTTCAATGGAAGGAAAAGAGGGTCTGACCAAGACCGAGTCCGGCATGCTCTACGCTGAAATCACCCCCGGCACCGGTGAGAGCCCGGCGGCCAGCGACACTGTCAGTGTGCACTACCACGGCACCCTGCGCGACGGTACTGTCTTCGACAGCTCGGTCGATCGTGGCCAGCCGGCGAAGTTCCCGCTCAACCAGGTGATCGGCTGCTGGACCGAGGGTGTGCAGAAGATGAAGGTGGGCGGCAAGTCCAAGCTGGTCTGCCCGGCCGAACTCGCCTACGGCGACCGAGGCGCGCCGCCCAACATCCCCGGCGGCGCCGCTCTCGTCTTCGAGGTCGAGCTGCTCGAGATCATCAAGCCCGACGCTCCGGAAGCGAAGCCGACGACGCCCGGCACCGACGGCTAGACGCTCAGCGAGCGAGACGGTATGAAAGCCTGGAGCACCACGCGGTGCCCCGGGCTTTTCGCCTATTCGGCCTACTCCGTGCTGACGACGGCTTCCTCAGGTTGGGCTTGCAGTGCGGCGTTGAGGGTGTGCCATGCCAGGGTGGCGCACTTGACCCGCACCGGGTACTCGCGCACGCCGGAGAAGACGGCGAGCTTGCCCAATTCGCCAGGCGCCACCGCGGTTACCGAAGGATCGCCGGTAACCAGTTCGTGGAAGCCCTCGAACAGACGCCGGACCTCCTCGAGACTCTTGCCCTTGACCGCCTGCGTCATGATCGACGCCGAAGCGGTGGAAATGGCGCAACCGGTGCCCTCGAAGGCAATATCGCGCACCGTGCCGTCGACCACGTCGAGGAAGATCTCGACCTTGTCGCCGCACAGCGGGTTGTCACCCCGCGAGTGATGGCTGACCGCCTCCGGCCGGCCGAAATTTCGCGGCTCCTTGGAGTGGTCGAGAATCACCGATTGGTAGAGTTCCCGCAGATCGCTCATCGCCCCATCCTCACGACAACGGCCTCACCACCGTACACATCAAGAAAAGAACTCCTGCACCTTACGAATGCCCTCGGCCAACGCTTCGACTTCAGCCTCGGTGTTGTAAAGGGCAAAGGAGGCCCGTGCGGTCGCCGCCAAGTTGAAATGGTCCATCACCGGCTGGGCGCAATGGTGACCGGCGCGCACGGCGATTCCCTCACCGTCGAGGAACGTGCCGATGTCGTGCGGGTGGACCCCGTCGAGGGTGAAGGAGACCACCGCCGCCTTATTTTCCGCCCTCCCCCAGATGTCGAGCCCAGGAATCGCCGCCAGAGCCTCAGTGGCTTTGGCCAGGAGCCTCGCCTCGTGGGCCGCGATCGCCTCGCGCCCCAGCGCCATCATGTACTCCACCGCCGCCCCCAAGCCGATGGCGCCCGAGATGTTGGGCGTGCCGGCTTCGAACTTGTGGGGCGGCTCGGCGTAGGTGGTCTTCTCGAAGGTCACCGAACGGATCATCTCGCCGCCGCCGTGGTACGGCGGCATCGAGGCTAGATGTTTGCCCTTGGCGTAGAGCGCGCCAATGCCGGTGGGAGCGAAAACCTTGTGGCCGGAGATGGCGTAGAAGTCGCACCCGATGGCGCCGACGTCAAACGGCATGTGCGGTGCCGCCTGGGCGCCGTCGATCAAGGTAGCCACCCCGTGCCGGTGCGCCGCGGCGACCATCCGCTCGACCGGGTTGATCGTCCCCAAGGCGTTGGAGATGTGGCTGAAGGCGGCGAGCTTGATCCGCCCGCTATTGGACGGATCCGCCAGCATCCGCTCGAACTCCTCGATCACCACCTGGCCGCGGCCGTCCAGCGGAGCCACCAACAGGTGCGCCCCGGTCTGCTCGCAGACCAACTGCCAGGGCACGATGTTCGAGTGGTGTTCGAGTCCGGTGATCAGCACCGCATCACCGGGGGCCAGACGCGGCCGCGCGAAGCTCTGCGCCACCAGGTTGATCGCCTCGGTCGTGCCGCGGGTGAAGACGATCTCGGAGGACGACTCGGCACCGACGAAGCGCTGCACTGACTTGCGCGCCTCCTCGTAGGAGGCGGTCGCCCGCGCGGCCATCAGATAGACCCCGCGGTGGACGTTGGCGCAATCTCTTTCGTTGAAGCGAGCCACCGCGTCGAGGACGGCACGCGGCTTCTGCGCCGTCGCCGCGCTATCCAAGTAGACCAGCGGCTTGCCGTGAATCTCCTGTGCCAGAGCCGGAAACTCCGCTCGGATCCGCTCCACGTCGTAGGCCGTTGCGGGCAACACCCCAGGACTGGAGGCAGGTGCAGAGTCAGTGGTGAGTGAAGTACCCATGGCTAGCCCCCTCCCACCGTTACACCGCCTGGCGGACGATTTCGCCCTTGGGCAAGCGGGTAAAGAGAAACTCCTCCAGCTCCTTGCGCACCGGTTCGATCCGGATCCGGTTGACGATGTCGCTGGCGAAGGCGTAGGTCAGGATACTGCGCGCCGCCTCCTCGCCGATGCCCCGAGAACGCAGGTAGAAGACCGCGTCGTCGTCCAGCTGGCCGACCGTGGAACCGTGGGTACACTTCACGTCGTCGGCGAAGATCTCGAGTTGTGGATTGGAGTTGACCAGGGCCTCCTTGGACAGCAACAGCGCCCGGCTCGACTGCTTGGCATCGGTCTTCTGAGCGTCCTTGGCGACGTAGATGCGACCGTTGAAGACCGCCCGCGAGCGCTCGTCGAGAATGCCCTTGAAGAGCTCAAAACTGTGGCAGTGCGGCTTGGCGTGGTCGAGCCGCATGTGGTTGTCGATGAACTGGTCACCGCGCAACACATAGAGACCGTCCATGGTGCACTCGCACCCCTCGGCGTCGAGATTGGCATTGGTGTCGTTGCGCACCACGGCACCACCGGTGGCGATCGAATGGGCGAAGACGTTGCTCGACCGATCCTGATAGAGCTGCAAGGTGCCCAGGTGGTAGGACTCTATGCTCTCCTTCTGGACCTTGTAGTGGTCGACGTAGGCGTTGGGCCCCGCCACCACCTCGGTCACCGGACAGGTCAGATAGATTCCCTGCTCCAGCCCCACGTAGGTTTCAATCACCTGAACCTGGCTCGACTCGCCGGCCACGATCAGGTTGCGCGGATAGGAGACCAGCGGCCTAGCCGGACCGTCGGAAGAGGTCGTGCCGGTGGCCGCAGTGGCGGCGAACAGCAGTTGAATCGGCTCTTCGATCACCACGCCGGGCGGCACCTCGATGAAGGCTCCGTCGGCCATGAAGGCGGTGTTGAGCGCCACGAAGGCGTGCTCTTCAAAGCGAGCATAGTGGCCGAGATGGGGTTCCACTCGCTCCGGGGTCGCGCTCAGGGCGTGCGCCAGGCTGTCCACCACTACCCCCTCCGGCAGGCCCGAGAGCGACGAGAGTTCGGGCGCGAAGTGGCCGTCGATGAAGACCATCCGCGTGCCGCTCTCGAAGAGGTGAGAGGCGACATCGGCCGTCGTCGCTTCGCCGCCTCCGGGCAACGAACGGGCGAAGTCGGTCGCCGCCACTTTCGCCACATTGGTGAAGCGCCACTCTTCGAGCTTGGTGGTGGGGAAGCCGATCTCGGCGAAACGCTCGATCGCCGTGCGACGCAGAGCACGGATCCTCGCCGGTTCGTTCGCCGGCAAGGAGCGCACGAACTCCTCGAAATCGTCAAGGTAGGCCGGATGGGCACAGTCCGGGTGGGCTCGGTCTGCATAGCCACGGTCCAGGGCAGTGATGGTCATCGCGCTTGTCCCCTCCTAGCCGCCGACCGGCGCGGCGACCTTCGGTGTGGCCGCCACCTCGTTCTCGAGCCAAGCGTAGCCCTTGTCTTCGAGTTCCAGCGCCAGCTCCTTGCCGCCGGAACGCACGATCCGGCCGTCGACCAGCACGTGGACGAAGTCGGGGACGATGTACTGCAAGAGGCGCTGGTAGTGGGTGATCACCAGGAAGCCGCGATCTTGGGTGCGCAGGGCGTTGACGCCGTCGGCGACGACGCGCAGAGCATCGATATCGAGGCCGGAGTCGGTCTCATCGAGCACTGCCAGCTTGGGTTCGAGAACCGCCATGTGGAAGATC
>JAJRVQ010000117.1 GCA_024277255.1 Acidobacteriota bacterium
AGACGGTAGAATGATGAGCCAAGGTCTGGTTTCCTCTTTGTTGTCAGCGGTTTGGCTTGCACCTCCATTGTAACAAAGGACTAGGAAATCAGACCTTTCTTGGTCGAGTTAGTGGGACAGCAGTGTGAGGCGCTGAACCCTGAGCTTGTTACCTCACGGCTATCGCTTGCTCGGGGCGACAGCGACCTTCTCACTCGAATTGTCGAAACGGCCAGTTCAGTGGCTGACCTCAACCAAGACTCCTACTCGAAGGCGCAGGTCAAGCTGGTCGATGCGGTTGAGAGACATCACAAGGCCACCGAGGTAGCCTTCGCGGACGAGGGTATCCCTGGCGTGCTGACGGACGCATGGCGTGAGTTCGTCGCTGCTGGGGATGCCTACCTGAAGGATCTCGAGTTGGAATCGTACCCCGAGGAGCAGGATAAGTGTCTCTACTGCCGGCAAGAGCTTGGTTTCGCCGCAATCGCGCTGCTGAGAAAGTACGATGACTTCTGCAACGACACTCTCAAGAGAACCGTTGACGAGGCCCGTGATGACCTCGACGATCTTACGGAGGCTCTTCGTTCATTGAGTCTGGATTCGTTGGTGTCTGGAGTTGGAGCCAAGGTCTCCGTTGATGATAAGACCGAAGTGGCTCCGGTGTACCTGGCTGCAAGTGCTCTTCTGTCGGATCTACCAGTGCTCATCAAAGCTGTCAGAAACCGCGAACCTATTGATTCGGGAGGTTCCATTGCCCAGGCTCGAAAGCTCAAGACTCTTGCTGCCACTGTACTTAGCCAAACCAAAGACTTGATCGTTGCCCTCCAGCAACAAAGCGCAGACCGGCAGAGCGCTCGTACGGAGGCCGAGAAGAGACTCAAAGACCTTCAGGATCGAATCACGCTGAAAGCCCTCCTCAGCCAGATCCGAACCGCCGTCGAGAAGGCGAAATGGGCAGAGCGCGCTGGGAAGCTTCAGACAAAACGGTTTCCTCCGCTCAAGAGAAGCTTGACCGCGCAGATGAAAACTGCCTCTGAGGATCTGCTCAACTCCGACTTTCAGAGACTCTTCGAGCAGGAACGCAGTTCCCTTCGCGCGCCTGCCGTTCGGCTTCTGTTCCCGGGGCGGCAGGGGGAGGCTGCACGGCGCAAGTCTTTACCGAAGAATCACCGCCTGAGTGATGTCCTCTCGGAAGGCGAGCAGAAAGTCATTGCGCTGAGTGACTTTCTTGCTGAGGCGGCTATTCGCGGAGGATCAGCGCCCATCATATTTGACGACCCAGTCAACAGTCTCGACTACAAGCGCATTGAGTATATTGTCCAGCGTCTTCATACCCTTGCAGCGATCCATCAAGTCATCGTTTTCACCCATAATATTTGGTTTGCAAGTCTTCTCCTGTCGAAGTTCGAGAGCACCAAGGAGGCGAAGGCTTGTTCCTTCTACAGCGTCGACCTCGGACCTGCTGAACAGCCGGGATACATTTCTGGTGGCACGCATCCCCGCCTTGACACTCCATCCAAGCTTCGAGGCCGCATCAACACAATTGTCCAGAACGCTGAAGCTGAGACAGGAGAAACGCGCAACGCTTTGATCGAGAGCGCCTACAGCAAGTTAAGGTCATGGTGCGAGGCTGTTGCGGAGCAAGAGTTACTCTTCGGGCTTTCTCAGAGGTATCGGGCGAACATCATGGTGGGCAACTTGCGGAAGATTCGATTCGAACGGCTTGCTGCTGCCAGCGAAGTCATCTGTCGAGTCTTCGACAAGGCCTGCCGTGTCACAGACGCCCATTCCCACGCAATGGAAACACTCGGAACGAGGCCAGGATTGGCTGACCTCAGGATGGACTGGGAAGAGGCGCAGCAAGCTGTCGCCGACTACAAGAATTGACGGGATAGATGTATGATTTCTTGAGCTGGGGTCAATTCTCATCGTCTACGCTGGCCTACAGCGGCGCTGGTCGATCATGAGTAGTGGCTGTCGGAAGGTTTCGTACGTTCAGATTTTCCGCACATGAGGAGGGGAGATGGGTTGGTCGCTCAGTATGGTAGAGGAGTTCTGGTTTCGGGGAGAATCGGCACATGTTCACCCAGACGGGAACAACGCGTCTTGGACTTGCCCCTGTGGGCATGCGGTTCTCTTCGTTTATCAACGCGGCAGGATAGGCTCTCATCCGGACAGCCCGAGTCTCTGTAGGGCATGCGGCACGGGCTACTACTTGATGCCGACCTACCCTCATGGTGCCGAACCGCCGGCCGGCGACACTCAAGCACCAGCCGAACGGATGGAGATCATGGAGGCGCACCGATGAGGTATTCCAGTGGCTGAGGGCAAGAGTGGCGCGCAAGGTGACATCAGTATTTTTGATGGGAGACCTGATAGTGCAACGTCCTGGGATCTTCCTCCCTGGGGTCATAAGATCGGCTGCAGGGTATTCCCACTGCTGATTCACCTTACAGATCGTCTCATTCCTATCGGAACCGCCTTCTGCATCAGTCGCATCGGCCTCGTTGCCACTGCCACCCACAACGCCCGCGAGGCCATCAAGCGCCATCCTCGTGGCAGTCGACTTCTTCAGATGAAGGACCTGCCTTCCAATGTGGAGTTGGGAAATGTGAGCCTATCTGTCCTCCACAACTCGGTGAGCGCAAAAGACAAGCTCCGAATCAACATTCGTCCCCTTGAAGGAGCGCAAGGCGCGCAGCCAACGGATCTTCTCTTTGGCTTCCCAAACCCTCAGCAGGAGTTTCCCTATCTTCCGCTGCCAATCAGCTTGGCGCTTCCACGGATTGGATCGAAGGTCTATTGCGTCGGGTATCGCGATACGAAACTCGCCGCCGCGGCTCTCTCCTTGGAAAGGATCAAACAAGGAGATATTGACGACTGGTCGTCCTACTACCAGCATCGCCTGCACGTGGTCGAAGGAGCTGTCACGAATATCTTCACCCAGGAGTTCACCACAAGCTATTTGCGAGGGGCTTGTTTCTCGATCGATGCCGAGGTCGCCTCTGGGATGAGTGGCGGTCCAGTCTTCAACGAAGAGGGGTATGTCTGCGGAATCGTCTCTGCTACTGCCTCACACTTTTTTGACCACCCAACGAGCTTAGTCTCTCTCTTCTACCCGGCAATGATGACAAGTATTAAGTTTGGTTTCCGGCTCGCAGAACAAGGCCGCTTCAATCGTACACAGCCACTGCTTTCACTGATCGATCGAGGGGCAATCGTGACTGATGGATCAGAGACCATGGTCACGTTCTGCGAAGAGGAAACGGGATGGAGAATCGGCCCGTTGGTTCACAAGGACGACAGCTTGTGCGTGTTTGATAATTTCTGCGGTCTCCAGGAGGGAAGAACGGCAGCTACCGAAACGCGAAGCGTATTCCAGCTCAAGAAGAAGGACGACTCTGGAGAAGGCTGAGCTGAGCCGTGCGCAAATGAGCCCTGAGCAGTGGCCCCAGAGCGGGGGCAAGATTGCGATTTGGCAGCCGAGCACAGCTCGTCCGCCCAATTGCACCGTCCGCAGAGCGTCCTATCTTGCGTAGGGGCGCTGCCCCCACGACCCCCGAAGCCGTTGAGCTGCGAGCAGGGACGGCGCGGAATGATTAATGGAATCTTAAACAAGGTCGCCGCTACATTGGTACTTTGCGGCTCTCGAAGTTCGCCCACGCCGCTGCCCGCCAGCTTCCCACCGTCAATTCATCCGCACTTCCGTTGCAAACCGGCTGCCGAGCAGCCGAAGCTCTTTCAGCAGCCCGCGATGAGCCGTAGGGTGCGCAGTGTTCGTGGGCGCTCGCTCATGGCCGCGTGTCCTTTTTCCCATTCCAAATGCACGGAACCTACACCCACCGCATCACCTGCAATCTCTACCCAGATCAGTACTTCAAGATCTCGCACGCTGCCAACCAGCTCCACAGTCGCGTCGCACCCTTCCTGCAAGATGCTGGGCTGTCCTACCTCGACAGCAAAGCGCCCTTGCTCGCGTCCCTGGAATCGCGCCAGCACGTCAAGGAGACGGGCAGGCTCTCCCGGACCTTGGTCAGTCTGGCGTGCGCAAGGCAATCTGATTCCACCGCGACGAGGCGGAGGCTCTGCGGAAGCTGGCCTTCGAGGAACGGCGGAAAGAGTCCAAGATCATGCGCGCGGCCGTGCTGCACTATCTGGATATCGAGGACTGAGCTGGATGGGAGGCCGACCCGATCGAGGTATCAGAGCAGCTTAATGAACTCCTGAACGCTGATCTCGATCTGGCGAAGAATGGCGCGCAGCGTCCCTTTGGGGAGGTCGCCGGGGTGCATCGGAACCGAGGTCATCAGTCGGGAATCTGGATGCCGCAGATAAAGATGGCTTCCGCGCTGGTGGTGTTCCTCAAAGCCCGCCCGTTTCAGGGCGCGAACCACTTGCCGCGGCTTGACCGCCGGCAGCCGACTCATGCAGGGGTCGGGAGAGGCACCTGAATCAACGCATCCACCGGAGGCTCCACGGGCTCGCCAGCCGGGATTGGATCACCAGCCATGGTGAGGGCTTCCAGGAATCCTTCGATGCACTCGCGGACTTTTTCAACGGCATCGTCGTAGTCCTTGCCCCAGGTGACACAGCCAGGCAGAGACGGCACGGTCACCGTATACCCGCCCTCGGGTTCGGCCTCAAAGTGAATCCGGTAGGTGTGTTGTGGACGCTCCATGCCTTCAGTGTAGCTGATCGCCAAGCGGCGTCAAGGCGACCTTCGGCGTTCAGACTGTTGGCACCGCTCGTGCTGACTTATAGCTGACTTGCCGCCGTTTAGACGCAAGAAAGCCGCCATAGAAGGCGACTCTAACTTACACGATCCATAGAGACTTGAAACTGGTGGAGCCGATCGGGATCGAACCGACGACCTCCTGAATGCCATTCAGGCGCTCTCCCAACTGAGCTACGGCCCCAGGGTCAAGACGCCGGAATATAGCGGTTGGTGGGCGAGGCTGTCAACGGGCTGATTGGTCTGTGCGGTTAGAAGTGAAAGGCGATGCCGGCGTTGGCGGTGATGAAGGTGCTGGCTTCGTCGAGATCGGTGAAGTGGCCGGCGAACTCGACCAGGATCCCGAGGTGGCGGGTGAGGTTGAATTCACCGGTCAGGCCGATCACCAGACCGATCGAAGTGGAGTCGAAGTCGGAACCATCCAGCAAAGAGAGGCCCTGGAGGTTGTAGGCGCCGAGTCCGAAATAGACACCGGACTCATACCACTCGTAGCTGTAGCGATATTCGCCGCTGAGGGTCGCGTAGGTGAGGTCGACATTGGTGAAGGCACCACCACCGCCGAAACCTTCGTTGCTCGCCAGGTCGAGGGTGCCGATGCGCAGCCCGACGTGGGTCTTGGGTTGGGTGACCAGGGCGAAGCCAAGTTGGTATCCGCTGTTGTCGATCCCGTCGCCTTTGTCGGCGTTGGTCGCGCCGCCCACTCCGCCGAGTGCGCTCAGGGTGAAGGTGTAGCTCTCTTGAGCCTCCACCGCTGGGGGCAGAAGAAGGAGCGTCGCCACGGTGGCCAACGCCACCAGGTAAGCGGCTCGGTTCAGGGTCGTCGTAGAGTGAATTCGGCTCAAGATTCCGTCCTCATCGAAGTTCGCGGTCGGCAAATGTGGCGCGAGTATACCGCTCCAGTTTGCGTCAATAGGGGTATGGGCGCCGGTTATTTATGGGCCGCTACAGCGGTATACGCAATGGTCCTGCTCGTTGTCACAGGGTTGAGCCCTTTCCGTGGGAGTCCGTCCTGGCTCCGGGCGATGTGGGATCCCGTCGCGCGGTGGCTTTTCCCCTCCGGCTGCCTGGGGTGCGGCCGAGCGTTGGGGGCGGGCCGACACCCGCTTGGGCTTTGCCTGCCGTGTCGCGGTCGCTTGGTGGTCACCAGCCGCGCGGCTTGCCATCGGTGTGCTCGGCCGCTGGCCGCGGCTCACCTGCCGGTCGGCTATCTGTGCGGTGCATGCCGCCGGAAACCACCGGCCTTTGAGCGGCTGCGGGCCGCGTGGGTCTACGGGCCGCCGATCGACGCGGTGATTCGCGGCCTCAAGTTTGAGCGGTTGGAGTACTTGGGGAGTCATCTCGCCCACGGTATGGCCGAGAGGCTGAGCGGTGAACTGGGTGAGTGCGACTGTGTGGTGGCGGTTCCGCTCCACTGGCGCCGCCGCTGGACTCGTGGCTTTGATCAGGCGCGAGCGATCGCTGAGCCTCTGGCCGCCACTCTGGGCTTGCCGCTGGTCTCTGCTCTGGCTCGCAGACGGGCCACGCCACCGCAAAGCGCGCTCGACCGCAAGTCCCGGCTGAGCAGCCCTCGCGGCGCCTTTCGTCTCCGCCGGTGCAGTCGAGTCGCCGGCCGGACGGTCTTGCTCGTCGACGACGTGGTGACCACGGCCGCGACGCTCGACGCGGCGGCGCGGGTGTTGATCCGAGGCGGTGCGCTCAAGGTGATCGCCGTCGCTGCCGCGCGGACTCCAACGATCGAAGAAGCTGCGGGGCGGTGGGTGTCGCTCTCGGGGGACGCCACTGTATCTGGCGGGTGACTGCGGCGTGATCGCCTTCCTCTGGCGGCGGCACAGCGGCTTGGCACGTCTCTTGAAGCTCCTCCGATCCAGCCTCCCAACCTGGAACGGACGCCCTTCTTGCGCCGGTTCCGTCATGGGATCGTTTGACAGTGGGCAGCGGCAGGGCCTAGTATGGACTATTAATATCTGCCTGGGATGTCGTCTGAAGAGCCATCCTGAACGGTAGGGTTGGGCAAGAAACACAAAGCTATGAAGCTGGCAAGAGCGAAGCGTAGGTCACACAACCTCGCCGCGATCCTCGCGATGACGGCGATGATCTGCGCGCCTGGTGTGGTTTCGGCTGAGCTGCCGCAGGCGGCGGTTTCCGGTCTGGTAGTGGTGGCGGAGAATGCCGAGCCCTTGGCCAGTGTGATGGTCTATGTCTATCGCCTCGGCGAACTGGAGAGTCAACAAGACGATACGCCCATGGGAGTCAAGTTGACCCGGGTGCTCACCGATGCCGCGGGCCGCTTCCTTTTCGAGCAACTGCCGGCTGGCCAGTATCAACTGGTAGCTCACAAGACGGGCTTTTTGCCCGAGATCGTCCCGGTGACTCGCGAAACGGCGACCAAACGGCAGGTCGTTGAGCTGGAGCTGACCCGTCTGGTTCCCGGTGACCTGCGGCAGGGCGAAGACTACTGGAGCTTGCAGGCGAAGATGGACTCGAATGTACTGCGGCAGATCGAGATCGACGACCTCGCGCAAACTTCGCAGTCGGCAGCCTGGGCGCTCAACAATGTCGGCCTGTTTAGCGCCGGATTCGAGGCGGTCATGGGCACGGATGACACCCTGTCCGGCGAAGAGGGAACGGTCAAGGGCGGCAAGTTCGGTATGGTGACCAGGGTCGGCAGCATCGATGTCGTCCTCAATGGTGACTATGAGAGCGTTGCTCCCACGGTGGAGGGGCAGGGTCCGCAGGGTAGTGCCAGCACGATCGATCTGCGAGTCAGTCGCGGACCGGATGTGCAGTTGTCGATCAAGACGCGTAGCGACGAGCTATCCGCCTTCGGCGGAATCTCGGGCCAGGAATTCGATTCCACCCTCGTCAACTGGCAGCAGGATTTGGGTAGCAAGAGCCACTACAACATCTCGGCCCACGTCGTCGCTGAGAATTTCTCGCCCGTCGCCGGTAGCCTGGTGCCGTTTGGTGACAGCGGGCCGTCGCGGACTGTGACGCTCGCAGGTGACCTCAACTACGCCATGAGTGATCGGATGGTCTGGGAAACCGGCTTTAGCGTTCATGATCGCTCGGCCACCAATCCGTTCGTTCAGGACGGTGAGTCTTCCTTCGGCGGGCTGACCTCTCGCAGTGAGAGAATCGACGTCTACGGCCGAAGCGGCTGGAGAGTCCGGCCGGCGATCTTGCTCGAATACGGAGTCTATTCGGTCTTGCAGGACAATGAGCTGACCTTCTCGCCGCAGGGCAGCATCGTCATGCAGCTGAACTCCATTTGGCAGATTGGAACGCAGGTGAGCGGTAGCCTCAACGAGGCGACCGCCAATCCGACCTTGGAGTTCCTCTCCACTCACCACTACGACGAAGCATCGAGTTGTGAGCAGGACGAGCGCTTTTGCGGCAAGATCTTTTTCTCGCGCACCAAGGACGACAATGTCCTTTCGCTCGGTGCGATCCAGCGCGAATTTGGCAAGACCCTGCGGCTCTACTTCGACGACGGTTACTTCCGCAATCTCGAGAGCCTCTACGTCGTTCCCGGTGATCGCTTGCCGGAGCTTCAACTGGCGGTCAGCCGGCGACTCTCGCCCAATGTGCTGACTCGCTTTCAGTCGAACGTGGCCAGTGGTGGTGGCGGTCTTTTCTACGCCGCCGACCGCGATCTCTACCACAACGTGGTGCGCTACATCATCACCTCGATCGACACCCAATTCCAGTCTACGTCCACCGGCATCTTTCTGGGATTCCAACACCTGCAGCAGAGCTTGAGCCCATTGGTCGGCGGGCGGGCGGAGCTTGCTCAGCTCGATATCGACCGCTTGCAACTCAAGGTGGCGCAGGGTCTCAACGCCTTCTTCGATCTTCCCGCTGACTGGGCGTTGCAGCTCAACATGGAGCTAGCGAAGGGGGTCCCGGGAGTGCGGGACCACGAAGCGGTGAGTAGTCGCGTTATCGGCAGCCTGCGCGTCAAGCTCAAGTAAATCCTCTCTCCTCTCTCTCCCCACCCCCGCCTTCCTTCCGCCGACTTGCCTCTGGCGGTGCGTTCGTCTTTCGTCTCAAAGCTCAGGTCGTTGGATTCGATTTTCCGAATGCCGTCCAATCGATTGGATTTTTGGCGGTAAACTACAGCGGAATAGGGTCTTGAGGGCCGATTCAATCGTTTGTACTGGTGGCACGCAGTGTGCTTTGCTCCCAAATGAGTCTCTAGGAAGTACTTCGCGAACAAGGGTCAGGCAACAGCAATGAGCAGGCAACAGCAATGAGCAGGCAGCGAGCACTGAAGCTGGGTCGGTGGATCTTGCCGCTCTTGTTGACGGCCGTCGTCGTGGCTCTCGGCGGTCTGTCCATTCTGCGCAAGGTGGAGAGCTTTCAACCACTGGGTTTCGAGGCGCGCCGCGCTCCCGGCGCTTGGGTGATCGAGGGTGAGCCCGAGGCGGCCACCGGGCTGCGAGCGGGTGATCAGATTCTCCTCGTCGACGGCGCGCAAGTTGGAGTTCCGGCGGAGGTCCGCGAGCGACTGATCGCCACGCCGGACGTCGCGCTGGTAGTGCTCCGCGATGAGACGATGACCACGGTCACCTATCGGCGGCCCAACCTCGATCTCGATTGGCCCTATTTGGTGCAGGTCTTACTCGGATTGGCCTATCTGCTGATCGGTCTGTTCACCTTGGTCCGCTCCCGGCGGCGGCCGGGGCTGCTCTTCTTCCTCTGGTGCGTGACCTCGGCGGCGGTCTATCTGTTGACCAAGCCGCAGATCTTCGACCGAGTAGGCAAGGCGATCTTTCTCGCCGACGGCTGGGCGCTGGTACTGCTGGCTCCGCTAACGCTTCACTTGTTCCTGGTCTTTCCGACCGTGCTCGGCGCGGGGCGAAAGCTGCGCCGCTTCCTGCCGTTACTCTATCTGCCTGCGGTGTTCTTGGCAGCTGTTCAGATCGATCAAGGGCTCTTCGCCGGCCGCTTTTTCTCCGGTCCGCCGAGCACTGAGTCGTTGCTCTTGCAGGGGCGGCTCGAGATCTACCATCTGGTCGCCTTCGTCCTAACCTCGTTGTTGGTTCTCGCCTACCGGCTGAGCGGCCGACTGGATGTCGGCCAGCAGCGCCAGCTGCGCTGGATCGCCTTCGGTGTTGCCGGTGGGTACCTGCCGTACATTGTGCTCAATGTTGTACCGACGGCGCTGTCGCTGCCGCGCTTCGAGGTGCTCGAATTGGCCTCGGTGGTACCGCTGGCTCTCCTGCCGCTGACTTTCGGCTATGCCATCTTGCGCTACAAGCTGTGGGATCTCGACATCGTCGTTCGCGACACCATCGCCTATTCGCTGACCCTGTTGATCGGTGTGCTCGGCTTTGCGTTGATCAACCTGGGTCTGCGCCGCGGCGTACCGCAAGATTTGGTGACGGCGCGCCACCTGCTCTCCTTTATCGCTGGATTGTCGATCGCCGGCCTTCTGGTGCCGACCCGCAAGACCATCGCCTCGTCGCTCGACCGCTGGCAGCATCGCGGCCACTACGAACAGCGCCGCTCGTTGCTGAGCTTCGCGGATCAGCTACTCCATGAACGCCGCCTCGACCCATTGTGCTCGACTCTGCTCGACCGGCTGGAAGAGAGCCTGCAACTCGGCGACCTCAACCTCTACTTGTCGCAGGGCGAGGTTCAGGTGGCGGTGCGACCACGGGTCGACCTACCGGCGCGGCTGTCTTTTGATGCGCTCGGTGACGAGTTCTGGGAGCGCGACGTGGAAGCGGTGCCCAGCGCGGAGCTGTCCAGCGGCAAACCGTCGCCGGTGCAGCGCCTCTTCATGGCCGGGTATCGCTACGCCTTTCCGCTGAGCGTTCGTAGCCACCGCGTTGGCACGTTGCTGGTGGGCTACAAGCAGGGCGTCGTGCCGTTGTCGAGCGAGGATGTTGACCTGGTGCGCCAGGTTGCCAACCAGGCAGCACTGGCGCTCGAAAACGCCCAGCTGCTCGAAGAATTGCACCAGCGGCTGGATGAGGTGGTTCGCCTGCAGCAGTACAACCAGGGGATCATCGAATCTTCACCCGCCGGTATCGCGGTGCTGGGTGCGGACGATCGAGTGGCTTCCTGCAACCTGGCCTTCGCCGCCCTGCTGGCCAGGCAGAGGTCACAAGTGCGAGGCCAGGCGATCGGCGACCTTCTCCCGGTAGCTCTGCCCTCGCCGGGGAGCGGCTTGGTCGAAGAGCAGATCACTCTGCAAGAGGGGCAGGAGAGTTCGTTCCAGTTGAGTGTCGCCGAACTCGGCGCCTTGGATGGAGAGCGGCAGCGGATTCTGATGGTGCACGATGTCAGCGAACGGGTCGAGCTTGAGAAGGAGCTGAAGAAAAAGGACCGCTTGGCCTCGCTCGGCATGCTGGCCGCCGGGGTGGCTCACGAGGTCAATACGCCGATTACCGGAATCTCCAGTTACGCCCAGATGCTCTTGGAAGAAACGCCGGTCGACGATCCGCGCCACAGCCTGCTGCGCAAAGTGGAGCGCCAGACCTTCCGGGCATCGCGGATTGTCAACAGTCTGCTCGACTTCTCGCGCGATCGCAGAGAGCAAGTGCGTACGCTGGATCTCCGCGCGGTGCTGCGCGAGACGTTCGACCTACTCGCTGACCGCATCCATGAGTCGGCGGTCGC
Source organism: Acidobacteriota bacterium (assembly GCA_024277255.1). Taxonomy (GTDB): domain Bacteria; phylum Acidobacteriota; class Thermoanaerobaculia; order Multivoradales; family SZUA-115; genus SZUA-115. Next base: position 11,339 of record JAJRVQ010000117.1, read on the forward strand.
CCTGGAGTTGCGCCTCCCAGAGGCGGAGGTCCCGGTCGAAGGTTCTGACACCGAGCTACAGCAGGTCTTCACCAACCTTGCGGTCAATGCCCTCGACGCGATGGATACCCTGGAGCCGGGCGCGGGCCAACTCTCGGTCACTGTGGAAGTGAGCGCTCAGCTGGCTCAGGTCGTGGTCAGCGACAACGGCGAGGGGATGAGCCGCGAGCAGATGGAGAAGATCTTCCAGCCCTTCTTCTCCACCAAGCTGGCTTCGGGCGGTACCGGTCTAGGCCTCTCGATCAGCTACGAGGTCGTTCGCCGTCATGGCGGCGAACTCAAAGTAAGCAGCGTGGCGGGAGAAGGGAGCCGGTTTGTCGTCGAGCTGCCTCTGCAACACCCCGCGGAGGTACGGCACGGGCAAGAGGCGAATCTCAACTTTGGGGCGGAAAGTAGTGTGGCGGGATGAGGCGGATCCTGATTGTCGATGATGAGGAGGTCCTGCAGGACATCCTTGCCTCGTTGATCCGCAAAGAAGGCCACCGTCCAGTCAGCGCCCGAACCGGCGAAGAGGCGCTGGTGATGCTGGATCGCGAGGAGATCGACCTGGTTCTCCTCGATCTGATGCTGCCGGGGATGAGCGGCCAGGAGGTCTTGCTGCAGATCCGCGCCAAGTACCCGGAACAAGTGGTGGTGGTGATCACCGCTCACTCGTCGGTCGAGAGTGCGATCGAGGCGATGCGCGCCGGTGCGTTCCACTACATCTCCAAGCCGTTCAAGAACGACGAGGTCTTGCTGACCGTACGCCAGGGGCTGGAGCGTCAGTCTCTGCGCGAGGAGAACCGCGCCCTCAAAGCGCAGCTGCGGCAGCGCTTCGGCTTCGACAACATCATCGGCAAGAGCAAGCCGATGCAGGAGGTTTTCGACCTGGTCCGGCTGGCGGCGCCGTCGAAGAGCAACATCCTGGTCACCGGCGAGAGCGGAACCGGCAAAGAGCTGGTGGCCAAGGCGATCCACCACCACTCACGGCGGGCCGACGGGCCGTTCGTCACCGTCAATTCCGGTTCGATGCCGGCCGATCTTCTGGAGAGCAACCTCTTCGGTCACGTCAGGGGTGCGTTCACCGGCGCCGTGTCGAGCAAGAAGGGCCTCTTCGAGATGGCCGATGAGGGGTCGATCTTCTTTGACGAGATCGGCAACGTGCCGCTCGAAACGCAGGCCAAGCTACTGCGGGTGATTCAAGAGAAAGAGTTCATGCGTCTCGGTGGGACCGAAACGTTGAAGGCGGATGTGCGGATCATCGCCGCGACCAACGCCGATCTCGAGGTCGAGGTCCGAGGCGGCCGGTTTCGTGAAGATCTGTACTACCGGCTCAATGTGATCAGCGTTCAGTTGCCGCCGTTGCGCAGTCGCACGGAGGACATTCCGCTTCTAGCGCAACACTTCCTCGCCCGCTACAGCAGGGAGAACGAAAAACCGCTCGAGGCGATACAGCCCCGTGCCATGCAGTTGCTCGTCGACTACGCCTGGCCCGGCAACGTGCGAGAGCTGGAGAACGCCATCGAGAGGGCGGTCGTTCTATCGTCGGGTTTGGAATTGGATGTGGAGCTGTTGCCCAAGTCGGTGCGGCAGCCGGGTTCGGGACTACCGAGTCAGCCTCCGAGCCAGAGCATCAACGGCATGTCACTCAAGCAGGCGGTGGCCTCGTACGAGCGCCAGTTGATCGTCAAGGCGCTGCAAACTTGCGGTGGCGTGCAAAAGCGGGCGGCGGAGATGCTACAGGTCAAGCCGACGACCCTGCACGAGATGATGAAGCGGCTGAACGTCTCCGCCGAGAGCGTTCTGGTTTCTTAGTCTACTGACTGGCACCGGTCCGCGCTAAACTCAGCGCTTCCTTCATCTTTTCCGAGAGGATCGCCGATGCATCGCTCGCCTCTTTCTTGGCCGCTGTTCGTCCGTTCGGCTGTTGCCGCTCTGTGTTTGGTCTCTCTTGCGCCGTGGGCCCAGGCCAGCGATTGGATGGCGCCGCTCAGCGATGGCGCACGCATTGGGCCGGCTCAGCTCAATGCGGAGATACCCCCTCCGTCGTCGCTCCTCAAGGTGCCGCTGGGGGAGCGTTTTACCCGCCACGACCAGCTCTTGGACTATCTCGAACGGCTGGCGGCGTCGTCGCCCCGGGTCACACTCCAACAGTACGGCGAGACGTACGAGGGACGCCCTCTGGTGCTCTTGGCGATCAGCGATCCGGCCAATATCGACCGCCTCGACGACTTGCGACGCGAACATCTGGAGCGACTCACTTCGGCGGCACCGGTGGGCGATGACCCGGTGATCGTCTGGTTGGGTTACGGTGTGCACGGCAACGAGTCTTCTTCCGCCGAGGCGGCGCTGGGGGTCGCCTACCTCTTGGCGGCGGTGGAAGGGGAGAGTTGGCGCCAGCGGTTGCGCGAGGTGGTGGTGCTGATCGATCCGCTGTTGAATCCGGACGGGCGAGCCCGCTACGTGCACGGCTATCAGCAGCGTCGAGGGCTGGTTCCCGATCCGCGGGCGGACAGCTACGAGCACTCCGAGTCCTGGCCGGGTGGACGGCAGAACCACTATCTCTTCGACCTCAACCGCGACTGGGCATGGGCGACGCAACGCGAAACGCGCGCGCGGCTGGCGCTTTTTCGCAGCTGGGAGCCCCAGGTGCACGTCGACCTGCACGAGATGGGCAGTGGCTCGACCTACTTCTTCCCGCCTGCCGCCGATCCGATCCACCCGGCGATCAGCCGGCGGGTGGTCGACTGGCTGGAGACCTTCGGTCGCGGCAATGCGGCGGCCTTTGACGAGCACGGTTGGCCGTTTTACAAGGGGCAGCTGTTCGATCTCTTCTACCCGGCCTATGGTGACTCTTACCCGAGCCTCGGTGGTGCGGTGGGGATGACCTATGAGATGGCCGGCGGCGGTCGGGCCGGCACCGTCTTCGAGCGTGTCGATGGCACTCGCTTGACCTTGGCCGATCGCGTTGCCCGTCACATCACCACCTCACTGGCCACGGTGAAGACGGCGGCTCACCACCGCCGCTCCTTGCTGGCCGACTTTCGCGCCTTCCGCCGAGCCTCGGCCGGGGCTCCCGGACAGAGCTTCCTGTGGGGCGCCGATCAAGCCGAGGCGGGAGTGCTAGCCGAGCTGCTGGTTCGCCATGGGATCGAGGTCCATCGTTTCGCAGCCGAGACGGAACTTTCGGTTCATCCCCTGGGTGGTGAACAGCCAGGTGGTAATGGCTCGGTGCGCCGCAAGTTCAAGCCCGGTTCGCTGGTGGTCTCCACCGCACAGCCGCTGGGAAAGCTGGCTCAGTCTCTGCTCGAAGGCGAAGCGGATCTCGGCGAGGCGTTCCTCGATCGCCAGCGCCAGCGGCTGGCGCAAGAGCAGCGGCCGCAGTTTTTTGACATCACCGCCTGGTCGCTGCCCTTGGCATTCAATCTGGAGATGTGGCAAACACAGGGACGACCCGCCGGTCTGGTTCCCTTCGTCGCGGAGGAGAGGGCGCAGATCGAGGGGGCCGGCAGGGTCGGTTTCTTGATGGCGCCGCAAGGGCTCGCCGGCTACCGCTTCGCCGCAGCGCTTCGCCGCGAGGGTATCCACCACCGGCTGGCGCTGGGCAGTTTCAACCTCGCCGGGCGTGAGCTACCGGCCGGTACGATCTTCATACCGCGCCGCGAGAACCCGCCGCAGCTCGAAGCGCGGCTGGGCGAGTTGGCAAGAAAGTGCCGGGTGGCCTTGATCGGTGCGGAAACTTCCTACTCCGAAGGCGGCATTTCGCTCGGCTCGGCGGAGATGGTGCGGGTACAGCCGGCAACCATCGGCCTGGTCGTCGGCCCCGGGGTGAGCCCGACGGCCACCGGCGCCCTCTGGCACCTCTTCGACGAGGTGATCGATCTGCCGCATCATCGCGTGGAGATCGACGGCTTGGCGGATCGGCTCAGTGGTCTGGAGGTCTTGGTGCTGCCGTCGGGGTCCGGCTACTCCGCACGACTGGGCGAGGAGGATGTGGAGGCGATCGAGCGCTGGGTGCGCTCCGGTGGCACCTTGATCGCCGTGGCGGATGCAGTCGACTGGCTGCGCGATGTGGAACTGGTGGAACTCGACGAATGGCAGGCGGAATCGGTTGAACTCACTGAGGATTCGACCGCGACCGGGAACGGCACGCGCGCTGCGAGCAGCACGGTCGCCGGTTCACCCACCCATTCAACCGCGAGCGCCGATCTGAGCCAGCAGAGGCTGTTCATCCCGGGCGCCGTCGTGCGAACTCGGCTGCGCACCGTGCATCCGTTGAGCGCCGCTCTCGCCCATGCGCCGCCGACCTTGTTCAGCGGCTCTCAGTTCTATCTTCCCGGCGACGATCCGGCTGGCAATCTGCTGGTGGTGGAGGCGCAAGACCCGGTGCTGGCGGGCCACGTTTGGGAGGAGGCCAAGCAGCGGCTGCAGGGTGCAGTCTTGATCCGGGAAGAACGGCTCGGAAACGGCCGGATCCTCCTTTTCGCACAGGATCCAGCCTTCCGTGGCCTGTGGCGGGGAACGATGCCGCTGCTGCTGAACGCCGTGATGTTCGCCCCGTCGTATCCTTGAGTGCACAGCCGGTGAAGCAGCGGTGGGAATCTTCCGCTGCCAGGATGGTGTTTACAGGCCGGGCACTCCCAGTTAAACTGTCGTGCTCTTGGTTTCGAATCGAGCCCGCATCCGTGGAGGTGATTGAGCGCACCTTCGGGGATCCGACGGAGTTCGGGCCGGATCATCCGTGTTTTTGACCACCCGCCATTCGATGGCTCTGCTAGCAGCCAGAGAGGCCATCGAGCTTTGGAAGGAATATTGCCGTGAAAGAAGGAATCCACCCTGAACTGCACCTGGTGACAGTGACCTGTTCCTGTGGCAACTCGTTTCAGACCCACTCGACGAAGAAGGATCTTCGTCTGGAGCTGTGCAACGAATGCCACCCGTTCTACACTGGCCAGCAGAAACTGATCGACTCCGCCGGACGAGTTGAGCGCTTCAAGCGCCGCTACGGCAAGGCTTCGTAACTCAGTTCATTCTCCCCGCTGTGTCCATGGTGGCCCTTGGTTGGAGCGGGGATTGGCTGCCCGGAGTCGTGGTTCGGCTCCGGGTTTGCTGCATCAAGCCGGATTTGTTGTAGGAAGAGGGCGCGATGATCGAGACGCTGGCCGAACTGGAACGCACCCATGACGAGCTGACCTCCAAGCTCGCCGATCCGCAGGTGCTGGCCAACCCGAAGCTCTATACCGAGCACAGCAAGGCACTGGCCGAGATCGTGCCTACGGTGCAGCTTTATCGGGAGCTGTTAGAGGTGCAGCGACAGCTGCGTGAGACCGAAGAGATGCTGGCCGCCTTGGCCAAGGATGACGAACTGCGCGCCCTTGCCGTCGAGGAAAAGGAGGAACTCGTCGCCCAGCAGGCGCAGATCGAGGAGAAGCTGCGCCACGAAATGCGGCCGAAGGATCCCAATGACAAGCGCAACGTGGTGCTTGAAATCCGTGCCGGGACCGGTGGCGACGAGGCGACTCTTTTCTCCTCCGAACTCTTCCGCATGTACAACCGCTACGCCGAATCTCAGGGGTGGCGCGTTCAGATCATCGATCTGTCGGAGTCGGCGGTCGGTGGTTACAAAGATGTCTCGGCGATCATCGAGGGACGCGGCGCCTACAGTCGCCTCAAGTATGAGGCTGGGGTGCACCGCGTGCAGCGCGTGCCGGACACCGAGGCTTCGGGGCGAATCCACACCTCGGCGGTGACCGTCGCCGTTCTTCCCGAGGCGGACGACATCGAGATCGATGTGGCGGAAAAGGACCTGCGCATCGATCGCTACTGCTCGTCCGGCCCTGGCGGCCAGGGGGTCAATACCACCTACTCGGCGGTGCGCCTCACCCACTTGCCGACAGGAATCGTCGTCACCTGCCAGGATGAGCGCAGCCAGATCAAGAACAAGGCCAAGGCGCTGCGCGTGCTCAAGACGCGCCTGCTGGAGATCGAGCGCGAGAAGGCCGAAAGCGAGCTGAGCGCCGAACGGCGCAAGATGGTGGGCAGCGGCGACCGCTCGGAGAAGATCCGCACCTACAATTTTCCGCAGAACCGCGTCACCGATCATCGAATCGGGCTGACCGTGCACCAGTTGCCGAGCGTGCTGGAGGGCAACCTCGATTCCCTGGTCGATCCGCTGGTCACCCATTTCGAGGCGGAGCGGATGGGCGAGTCGGCAGCGGCGAAGCGCTGAGCCATGAAGTCTAAGCCGGAGGATGCGGGTGGCTGCGAGTCCCAGGAGCTGAAGGAGGGCTTGCACGGCATCGAGTACGCCACCCCGAGTGAGCAGCTCAAGCCGCTCTATCTGCTGGCGGACAGCCAGTTGCTCTTCTGGAAGGACGAGGAGGGCGAGCCTTTTGTGCACACGGTGCGAGCACGGCTCGAAACCGTGGAGCCCGCGGCGGCCTACATCGGTGCCTCGAACGGGGACGACCCGGCCTTCTATTCGATCTTCGAGGCGGCGATGGATGAGGCGGCGATCAGCAGTCGCAGAATGATCTTCTCCGAACTCGACGCCGAGGCCCTCGACTTCGTCGATCGCGCCGACTGGATCGTCCTCGCCGGCGGTGACGTGGCGCGCGGCTGGCAGACCTTCAAACAGAACGGTTTGAGCCAGATCCTGATGCGCCGGTACTACGAGGGCGCGCTGTTGATGGGGATCTCGGCGGGAGCCGTGCAACTGGGGCTGGGAACCGTCCTCGCCGAGGACGATGCAGCCTCACCCCAGGCGATCGAACCCCTCGAAACCTTCCGCCTGGTGCCCCACTTGATCGGCGCTCACCAAGAGGCGGAGGATTGGCGACCACTGGCGGCTGCCGTGCGCCGGTTCGGCGGTCATGCGCGCGGCTACGGCATCCCCGCCGGCGGTGGCATGATCTACCATCGAGATCACACCATCGAGCCGCTGCGCCGACCTCTCGTCGAGTTCTCCCTCCACGGCGAGACGGTCAGCCAATCGGTGCTCTTGCCGGGCGCCGCCGAGGTTGAAGAGGAGCCGGAGAGCGAACCGGTGAACTAGTGCCGGAGGAAGTGACGGGACCCCCCGAAGAGAGGGCCGACCAGCTATTGCGTGAGGCGCGGCGAGAGCTGAGCGCCGCGCCGTTTACGCCGTCGCTACGCGAGGCGACGCTGCTTCTGGGCCGCGTTCTCGGGCTCGACGAGGCGCCCTTGCTCGCCCGTGGCGAGAGGGTGGTGACGGCGGGGGAGGCGGCGCGGTTTCGACGCCTGTTGCAGCGCCGGCTGCGCGGCGAGCCGGTGGCCTATCTGCTCGGAGAAAGAGAGTTCTACGGCCGTTCATTCCGCGTCGACCGGCGGGTCCTCATCCCTCGTCCGGAGAGCGAGCATCTGGTCGAGGCGTTGCTCGAACGGCGGTCGACCTTGCCGGAGCGTCCCAGACTGCTCGACATCGGCACCGGCTCCGGCTGTCTGGCGGTCACTCTGGCGCTCGAGCTGGCGAACTCGCGAGTGGTGGCGACCGATCTGTCGCCGGGGGCCTTGGCGGTGGCGGCTGGTAACGCTCGGCGACTGGGTGCCTGCGCTCGGATGAGCTTCGTCGCCACCGACCTCGAGGCGGCGCTGGGGGAGGGGGAACTCTTCGACATCGTGCTGAGCAATCCACCCTACGTGGCAGAGGGGGATCGCGACCGGCTGTCGATAGAGATCACCGACTTCGAGCCTCCTCAAGCCCTCTACGCGGAACAGGGGGGGGTGGCGATCTTGTTGCGCTTGGCGGCCCTCGCCGCCCGTCGCCTGGTTCCCGGAGGCTGGTTGGCCTGTGAGATCGGCGATGGGCAGATCGCGGCTCTCACCTCCGGCTTTGCCCGCGTGGCGCCGGAGTTAGAATGGGCCGAGGTGCGCAAAGACTACGCGGGCAAGCCCCGCACTGTGATACTCAGACGACAGCCGAGATAGACCGAGCAACACGGAGACCCCGCCTGTGGAAAGATTTCACATCATCGGCCCCAACCGCCTCGCCGGGACGGTGCGGGCCAGCGGTGCCAAGAACGCCGCCCTGCCCGCCCTGGCGGCGAGCCTGCTGACCGACGAGCCGGTGCAATTGCGCCGGGTGCCGGCGGTGCGCGATATCCGAACCATGGTGCGTCTGCTGGAACACCTCGGGGTGGCCTGTGAAGGGCACGAGGGTGGTTTGCGCCTGCGCCGCACCGGGCCGAATCGCTCGGCGGCCGAGGCGCCGTATGAGTTGGTCAAGACGATGCGGGCCAGCGTCCTGGTTCTCGGTCCGCTCTTGGCGCGCTTCGGTAGTGCCCGCGTCTCGCTGCCGGGAGGCTGCGCCATCGGTGTGCGGCCGATCGATCAGCACCTCGCCGGCTTGGCGGCGCTCGGTGCCGAGGTCAAGCTGGAGCACGGCTACGTCGACCTCTCGGCGCGCCGGCTGATCGGAACCCGTTTCGCCTTCACCACCGCCACGGTGACCGGCACCGAGAATCTGCTGATGGCGGCGGTGCTGGCCGAGGGGACCACCGTGCTGGAGAATTGCGCTTGCGAGCCGGAGATCGCCGACCTGGCTGCCCTGCTGACAGCGATGGGAGGGCGGATCGAGGGGGCGGGAGAATCGACCATCACCATCGAGGGCGTGCGCCAGCTTCACGGTGTCGCCGAGCACGAGATCATCGCCGACCGAATCGAGGGTGGCACCTACCTGATCGGTGCCGTAATCAGCGGCGGCGACGTGCTGTTGGTGGACACCGAACCGGCCGATCTGGCGCCTCTGTTGGAAAAACTGGCGGAAACGGGCGCCCGTGTCGAAGTGGAACAACGCCGGATCCGAGTCTCGCACCAAGGTCCCTTGGCGCCGCGGGATGTGATTACCGCACCCCATCCCGGCTTTCCCACCGACCTGCAGGCGCAATACCTGGCGCTGATGACCCAGGCGGAGGGCTCGGCGACGATCTGCGAGACGGTCTTCGAGAATCGCTTCCAGCACGTACCCGAACTCAATCGAATGGGTGCCGACATCCGGGTCGACGGCACCTTTGCGCGGGTTCGCGGCGCGACCGCCCTTTCCGGCGCCACCGTGATGGCGACCGACCTGCGCGCCTCAGCGTGCTTGGTTCTCGCCGGTTTGGTGGCCGGTGGCGAGACGCGGGTGGACCGCATCTACCACCTCGATCGCGGATACGAGCGTATGGAACTGAAATTGCAGCAGTTGGGTGCTCAGGTGCGGCGGATCGACTCCGCCGACGATGCGGATATGTCCGTCTGACTGACCACCGAAGAGGGCCCGGCTTCCTACTCCACCCATGAGTTGGCTATTAGTTCTTTCACTCTTGGCAGCCCCCGCTTCGGATCCGCGGGCGCAAGTGGCGCAACTGATGATGGACGACGAGGTCGCCGCGGCACTGACGGCCACCGAGCGTCTACTGGCGCTCGATCCGGAGACCGGTGCTCGTTTGGGCTTCTCCTACCTGCGCGGCAGGTTGCTCGACCGGCTGGGCCGTTCGCAGGAAGCGGCGGACGCCTTTCTGGAGGCGGTGTCGGCCAGTCCGCGGTTCAACTACCACAGCTTTCTACGCCTGGCCTTTGACTACGAGCGGCTGGGTCATCCGGAAATGGCGGCCGGACTCGCCGCCAAGGTGGTGGTGGCAGGACAGCCGGCTGATCGCATCGGCGAAGCCTCGGCGCTGCTGCGCCGGGTCTTGCGCGACGGCGGTGACTGCCGCGTGCTGGCGGCGATTCGCGAGGCGTCGATGGCCGATGACGCACGCCGTCAAATCCAGCTGGCGCGCGCGGAATGCGCGGTCGCTCGCGGTGAGGTGGACAAGGCATCGCGCTTGGTGCTGACCCTGCTGCGGGAGAATCGCCGCGACGAGCCGGGTCGCGAGGCGGCGCGGCTGGCGGTTCGCCGGTTGGAGGTGGGTGGCGGCAACGGCGATACCGACCTGGCGTTGCTGGTCGGCTTGACCTTCCACGATCATCGTGAGTTTTCGCAGTCGAGTTGGATTCTCGATACCGTTTTTTCAGCCTCACCGCCCGAGGCCGCTGACGGCAGCTTGAGCCGCGGTGAGTTCGACAGTCGCTACGCGCGGGTGCGCAACGATTTTTGGCAAGGCCACTACCGCCAAGCCGGCGCCGGCTTTACCCGCTTGGCGACCCTGGCGGGTGAAGTGGAGCAGCAAGCCAAGGCGTGGTTCCAGGTCGGACGGTGCCAGGAGACCGAGGGCGAGTGGACGCCCGCTGCGGCGAGCTATCGTCGAGCCTACGCGACGGATACGCAAGGTGACTGGGCGTCGGCCGGCCTGTTGGCCGCGATGCGTCTGGAATGGCGCAGCGGTCAAGAGGCTCCGGCTCTCGAGTTGTACCAGCTGCTGCGCTCCAAGCGCTCCTGGCGAGGCCACACCGCCCGGGCGGCTCTTTTTCTCGCCGCTTCCGATCTGGTGCGTGGCCGCGGCGATCGAGCCGAGTCGTGGCTCGATCAGGCGCGGCGTAGCGGCGCTCGCGTGGTGGAGGTCGCCTACTGGCGCGGTCGCCTGGCCGAGGCTCAGTTGGCAGATGGGAGTGGCTCGGCGACCCCGGCCGCTGCCGTCGCCGCCTATCTGACCTCCATTCGCGCGGCTCCGTACCATCCGTTGGCGCAAGCGGCGCGCTTGCGCCTTCGCCAAAGCGAACTGGCGAAGGTGGCTCGCTCGGAAGCTCTTCGCCTGTCACGCGGTAGCCGCGAGAGCGATCTCTACGCTGCCTGGCTTCTCCTCGGTGGGATCGATCCCGACGGTCGCCGAGCGCTGCAAAAGCTGGCATCACGATTGGCTCGCGATCCCGCCGCCGGCCCTTTCTTGCGCATGGGACCAGCGCCGATCGAGCGCTGGGTCTTGTGGAAGTCCTCCTCGGCGGGTCCCGAGCAGGAGCTTTTGGCGCTCGGGCTGTGGGATGAAGGGGCGGCGGTGATCTCCCGTTTTTTCCCGGTCTCCAGCCCCGATCTGGCGTTCACTGGCAGTCTGCTGTTGGCCCGCTCGGGGCAGACGCGGCGGGCGCTCACCATCGCCGAGGTGTTGGCGCAACGGCTGCCGGCGAAAGTGCCGTCGGTCTTGCTGCCGGCGCAGTACCGCCGGCTGCTTTATCCGCTGCCCTACCGCGAGACGCTGACCCAGGCTGCTGTCGCCGGCGCTATCGATCCGCTGTTGCTGGCGGCGGTGATCCGCGAGGAGAGTCGCTTCGATCCCAAGGCGTTGTCCAACGCTTCGGCGCGTGGCCTGACCCAGTTCACCCTGCAGACGGCGCGGCGTTTCGGCGACCAGCTCGGCATCGACAACTTCACAGCCGCGGATCTCTATCGACCGGAGGTCTCCATACCGTTGGGCGCCGCCTATCTCAGCGAGCTGCGCCGTCGATTCGGCAGCGCCGACCACGCGGTGGTTGCTTCGTACAACGCCGGTGAAGATCAGGCGCGTGTCTGGTTGGGCCATTGCTACAGCCGCGAGTTGGCCGAGTACTACACCAAGGTCGGCTTCGACCAGACGCGTAACTACCTGCGCAAGGTGTTTAGCAGCTGGGCTCAGTACCAGGAGATCTACGGCGAGCTGAACACCGGCAGCCAGGCTCAGCTCCAGCTGCCCGGTCCGGGCTAGCGGCTAGCCGTCGGAGGCGGGGGAGTCGAAGGTGCCGATCACCGGCGGCAGCTCGCTATGCTCGCTGTCGAGATAGTCGAGGATGTCGGCGCGCTCGCGTAGCTCCTGCGTCCAGCCGTCGATCTCCTCGTTGAGCCGCTGCTCGCGCAACAGGGCCCGGATCTCCTCGCGCACGCTGGTCAGTGCTGGTGGGTCGGTGTGCAGTCGCTCCATCTCGGGCACCAGCTCGTTGTCATAGTAATTCTGGATGTCGGCCAGGCTGACGAAGACCCTGGCCCCCAGCCGCTCTTCGACGTAGGCGAGGATCATCAGCTGGCGGGCGACGATTTCGCGCAGAGTGGCGCGGTCGATACCGATCTGTTCTAGTCGCTGGTCGAAGGTTTGTGGGCCGTTTTCTTGGGTCACAGTGCTCTGTTGAGTGGTGAACGCTTCATCGATCGCTTCGATTTGGTTGTCGATCTCGCTGGCCGGTACCGCCTCGAAACCGAAGCGATCGACCTCATGGAAGCGCAACCGATCTTCGATCAGGCGATCGAGCAGACGGCGCTGAAAGAGTTCTTCGCTCTCGCCCTCTTGCTGCTGCGCCAAGCCCAGGGCCACCACCTGCCGGAGGTCGCTGGCGAGGATCGGGTCCTCGTCGACGACGGCGAGAATTCGATCGGCCAGCACACCGCCCTCGGCGCTCTGTTGAACCTGCGCACTCAGATCTTGCGCTGGGAGGCCGGAGGTGGTGAGGACGACTAGGAACAGTGCGAAAAGGAGCTGTCGAGCGATCATTGCGGAGATGCTAGCATCCGATCATCGATGCGAGTGGACAGTGAGGTGACCCCGGAGGGGACTGAGACCCAAGGCGAGCCGAGAGGAAGGCTGTTGGTGATCGCAACGCCGATCGGCAACCTGGAGGACCTCTCCCCGCGCGTGCGCTCCTCGCTGGCGGCAGCCGATTTGATCGCTTGTGAGGATACCCGTCACAGCGGTCGCCTGCTCGCCCATCTGGGGATCTAGCAGCGGTTGATATCGCTGCACGAGCACAACGAGCGGCGCCGGCTCGGCGGCCTGTTGGCTGAGTTGCAGGCCGGCAAGACAGTGGCATTGATCAGCGACGCCGGCACGCCGTTGATCTCGGATCCGGGCTTCCTCCTGGTGCGCGAGGCGGTCGCCGCCGGGGTGCGGGTCGAACCCATCCCCGGCCCATCCGCGCCGGTGGCGGCGCTGATCGCCTCCGGGCTACCGCCCTACCCTTTCACCTTCGCCGGCTTCGCGCCGCCCAAGAGCGGCAAGCGACGGACTTTCTACCGCCGTCTGGCCGTGTTGTCGCACACCCTGGTGGTCTTCGAGTCGCCCCATCGCATCGTCGCCAGCCTCGACGATGCCGCCACCGAACTGGGCGACAGGCCTGCCGCGCTGGCCCGCGAACTGACCAAACTCCACGAAGAGATCCTCCGCGGCACTCTGCGCGAGATCGCCGTCGAACTGGCCTCGCGCCCGTCGGTGAAGGGGGAGATGGTGCTGGTGGTCGGGCCGGCGTAGGGGCGCGGCAGGTAGGGCCTCTACAACCTCGACCGGATCCAGCAGCCGCCCAAGACTCGGGTTCCTCGGTAGAAGACGGCGGCCTGTCCGGGGGCGATGCCGCGTTGGGGCTCATCGAAGCGAACCTCGGCCAGACCCCCGCCGGTTTCGCGGACGGTGGCCTGCGCGCCGGGATGGTGGGAGCGGATCTTGACGGTGAGCCTGGCGCCGCCATGCTCCGCCTCGGCGGCTGGGGCCGGGCCGATCCAGTGGAGCCGTTCGCCGAGGAGGCCGGGGGCGAGCAACTCGTCTTGCGAGCCCAGGGTGACCTGGTTGCTGCGCGGCTCGACGCCGATGACATAGAGCTTCTCGCCACCGCCGATTCCCACCCCGCGACGTTGGCCGACGGTGTAGCGGAAGTAGGGCGAGGAGCTGGGGCCGAGCGGCCGGCCGTCGGTTCTCACCGCTGCGGCCGGCGCGGTGGCTGGCAGGGCGCCGAAGCGGTCGGGATTTTCCGCAACCTGACCTTCGACAAACTCCTGGATCGAGCCGGAGACAAAGCAGACCTCCATGCTCTCCGCCTTCTCGGCGACGATCAGCCCGGCCTCGCGAGCCATCTCGCGGACTTGCAGTTTGGTCATCTCACCGAGCGGGAAGCGGGCGGCGGCCAGCTGCTCGGCGGTGAGTTCGAAGAGGTAGTAGCTCTGGTCCTTGTCCGCGTCTCTGGCGGTGTGCAGCTCGGGGCCGTGCGGCCCGTCGATGATCCGGGCGTAGTGGCCGGTGGCGACGCAGTCGGCGCCCAGGGCGCGCGCTCGCGCCAGGAGCAGATCGAACTTCAGCCAGGTGTTGCAGCGCACGCAGGGGCTGGGGGTTCGCCCGGCCAGGTAGTCGTCGACGAACGGGTCCACCACATGGCTGCGGAACTCCTCGTCCATGCGCAAGGTGTAGTGGGCGATGCCGGCCTGCTGCGCCACTCGCTTGGCGTCGCCGAGGTCGAGCGCGCCGCAGCAGCGGCCGTGAGTCGCGTCACCGGAGTGATCCCAGAGGAGCATCGAGAGTCCGATGCAGGCTTCGCCCCGGCCGGCGAGTAGCCAGGCGGCGACCGAGGAGTCGAGGCCGCCGCTCATCGCCACGGCGGTCAGCGGTCGTTGCCGGTTCGTCTGCTCGGGGCTGGAGCGTTCAGGGCTCATCCGCTTGGGGTCGAGGCCAGCGGCGCCACGGCGCGCAGCGCCTCGACGTTCTCGCTCAAGGCGACGAGAAAGCCCTCGATCTCTTCCTCGCGGTTGTTGATGCCGAAACTGATACGCAGAGAAGCCAGAGCTTCCTCGGGGCTGAGGCCGATGGCCAGCAGCGTGCGGCTGGGCTCGACGATTCCCGATGAGCAGGCGGCGCCGGTCGATACCGCGTAGCCGGCGAGATCGAGGCGGATGGTCATCGACTCGCCCTCGGCGCCGAGAAAGGCGACGTGTGAGGTGTGCGGCAGGCGAGGAGAGTCGCGACAGTGAATCCGCGACTCGGGGATGGCTGAGAGTCCCGCTTCAAACCGATCGCGCAGCGCGGCCAATTGCCGTTGACGCGGCACCAACTCGTCGTGCGCCAGCTCGGCGGCGCGGCCCAGACCGACGATCGCCGGCACATTGTGGGTACCGGCGCGGCGCTGGCGCTCTTGCGAGCCGCCGACCATCCAGGCGTCGAACGGTGTTGCCTTGCGGATCCACAGCGCCGCGGCACCCAACGGGCCGTGGAACTTGTGGCCGCCGAGAATCAGGAAATCGACGCCCAACTGCTCCACATCGACCGCCACCTTGCCCACCGCCTGCACCGCGTCGGTCAATACCGGCACGCCGAGCGATCGGCAGGCGGTCGCCACCTCGCCGACCGGCTGCAGAGTGCCGAGCTCGTTGTTGGCCAGCATCAAGCTGACCAAACGGGTGTCCGGTCGCAAGGCCGCGACGACGGCCTCGGCCGGCACCACACCGTCGCTGCCCGGACCCACGCGGGTGACCGTCATCCCGAAGGCCTCCAGCCGGTCGGCCGAAGCCTGCGCCGCCGGATGCTCAAAGGCCGAGAGCACCACATGGCCTTGGAACTCGGCGGCACTACCCACCGACCAGAAGACAGCGTTGGTCGCTTCGGTACCGGAGGCGGTGAAAACCACCTCCGGCGCCGCGCCACCAATGAGCTGGGCGACGGCGCTGCGTGCATTCTCAACCGCCTCCCGCGTCGTGCGGCCGAACTGGTGGATCGAGGAAGGGTTCCCGTGGTTTTCCCACAGCCATGGCCGCATCGCGTCGGCGACACGGTGGTCGAGGGGAGTCGTGGCGTTGTTGTCGAGGTAGATGGCAGTCATAACCTCCCAGTTTATCTGACCCGGACTGCTCTCACCCGGTTCACCATGCTCTGGATGAAGGACGCTACTGCTGCTGTAGGAGGACGCGATGATGGTCAGCTGGCGGCTGGTGGCCGGTCCATTTCTTGCAGGCTCATGCCGGTTCATCCGACGCGTCTGCCGCGTACCTATAATCGTGCTGATGATTCACCACCTACGTCGTCTCGCCCCTCTCTTCATCGCCGTCCTCCTGCTGGTCGTGGGGTCGGCCGGGCCGGTCCTTGCCGGCCGGGCGCAGGACAAGGCGGTGCGCCAGGCTATCGAGGCGTTACCGCTCAAATACCGGGACTGGATTCAACAGGTCGAGGTGATCATCACCGACGAGGAGCGCTCAGCCTTTCTGGCACTGGAGAAGGACTACCAGCGCGACCACTTTATCGAGCGATTCTGGCGCATTCGAGATCCCTACCCGGACACCGCGCGCAATGAGTTCAAGAGTCGTTGGCTGAGTCGCATCGGCGAGGCGCGGCTGCGCTACCCGGATCTGAAGGACGAACGGGCGAAGACCCTGCTGACCAACGGACCGCCGGTCGACATCATGGAGGTCAAGTGCGGCACCTTGATGTGGCCGACCGAACTCTGGTTCTACGTCGGAGGCAGCGAACAGGCGCGGTACGATTTCTTTTTGGTCTTCTATCAGCACTGGGCCAACGGTCCCTTTCGCCGCTGGGAGCCGGGTGCCGGTGTCCAGGTGCTGATCCAGCAGACCCGCAACGGCTTCGGTGGAGGCGGTAGCGGCAACGCGTTGGCTCTGATTCAAGATCAGTGCTACCGCGGCGATATCGTGGCCGGCGTCATCGGCAACATCGTGAGTCAGGGGCTCGGCTACCTGTCCGTTCTGGCCGATGTGGATGAAAAACCCGACCAACCCGAGGGCGAGTGGGTGGCTACTTTCAATGCCTACTCCACCGATCTGCCCGAAGGTGCGGAGACTCTCGACGGTGAGATCGAGATCTCATTCCCCGGCCGGCGCCAGAGCCGTACCATCGTGCAAGGCTTGATCAGCTTGCCGGTTTCCGAGATCGGGGCTGTCGAGTTGGCCGGCTATCGCTCCCACAACTTCGTCTTGACCGGCGAAGTGCTGTCGATGGAAGGGCAACTGTTCGACACCTTCCGCTACAAATTCGATCCGCCGTCGGTGCAGGCCGAGGGGGAGCGGTTGCCGTTGGTCTTTCAGCGCTATCTGCGGCCGGGGAACTACCGCTTGGTGGCCAAACTCGAGGACCTGAACAGCGGCAAGTTCTTTCGCCTCGATCGCCAACTCACCGTGCCGCAGATCGAGGCTCAGCCCCCGCCCCCACCCGACCCGGAGACGGCTCGGCTGCTGGCCGAGGCCAACGCCGCCATCGCCAGCGGCGAGGTAACGCTGCGCATCATCGAACCGGTCGGCCAGTTGCTCAACGGAATGCATCGATTTGACACGCTGATCACCGGCGATCCTACCCAGGTCGTCTTCAAGCTCGACGGCAAACAGGTGCTGACCAAGAAGACGCCGCCTTTCTCGGTCGAACTCGATCTCGGTGACCTGCCGCGGCCCCGCACTCTGCGCGTCGAAGCGCTCGACAGCGCCGGTCGCGAACTGGCGGTCGACGAGCGGTTGATCAACGCCGTGGGGCACACCTTCCGGGTCCGTCTGGTCGAGCCGAGTCGCGGCGCCACTTATCGCCAGAGTCTACGCGCCCGAGTCGAGGTCGAGGTGCCCGAGGGGGCGGCGGTCGAACGCGTTGAACTGCTGCTCAACGAGGATACAGTGGCCACCCTCTACGAGCCACCCTATGCCCAGCCGATTCTGTTGCCGAGCACGGAGTTTGTCGGTTACGTCCAGGCGGTGGCCTATTTGACCGATGGCAGTTCGACCCAGGATCTGGTGTTCGTCAACGCTCCCGGTCTTGGCGATGAGATCAACATCGAATATGTCGAGTTGTTTGCCACCGTCTTCGATCGCCAAGACAGGCCGGTGCGCGATCTGACGCGCGATCAGTTCGCGGTACTGGAAGACGATATACCGCAGACCATTCAACGGTTTGAGCAGGTGGAGGATCTGCCGATTCATGCCGCCGTCCTGATGGACGTTTCGGCGTCGATGGATGGTCGGTTGGTGGGCACCCGCGACGCCGCTTTGCGCTTCTTCGAGCAGACCATCCAGGAAAAGGACCGCGCTTCGGTCATCACCTTCAACGATCGGCCGACGCTGGCGGTGCAGTTCACCAACCAGCTTTCAAAACTGGGCTCGGCCCTGGCGGGGCTCAAGGCGGAACGCGGGACGGCGCTTTACGACAGCATGATCTTCAGCCTCTATTACTTCAGTGGGATCAAGGGGCAGAGAGCCCTGCTGGTCCTCTCGGACGGCAAGGATGCCAGCAGCCGATTCAGCTTCGACGAGGCGATCGAGTATGCCCGTCGGGCGGGGGTGACGGTCTATTCGATCGGCCTCGATCTGCCCAAAGGCGAGGCACGTCGAAGGCTAACCCGCTTCGCCGAAGAGACCGGTGGCCGCAGCTTCTTCGTGGCAAATCCCAGTGAGCTCGATGCGATCTACAAGACGATCGAACAGGAGCTGCGTTCTCAGTACCTGATCACCTACCAGTCGACGAACACCAACCCGGACTCCGAGTTTCGCCTGGTGGAGCTGAAGCTGGGCGCTCGCGGTCTGCGAGCCTCTACTTTGAAGGGCTACTACCCTTGACAGCTGCCATCGCCGCGTTGATCGTCGCCGCGGTGCTGCCGTTTTCTGCGGCTCCCCAGGCGCTCGATCAGCCGGTGGCGGCCGAGAAAACAGAACCCTCGGCACCGTCCCAAGTCGCCGCAGAGACAACCACAGCGAAGACCACAGCGAAGACCACAGCGAAGATCACTGAGCAGATCTCTGAGGATCATCTGCGTTGGCTGCAAGAGGTCAAGTTGCTGATCACCGCCGAAGAGCGTCAGTCGTTCTTGACCCTGGCGCGCGCCTATCAGCGGGATGCCTTCATCCGCACTTTCTGGCGCTCCCGCGATCCCTATCCCGATACGGCGCGCAACGAGCTGCGCCATCGCTGGGAGGATCGTGTCGAGTTGTCGCGGCGGTGGTTTGGGTCAGTCCTCGATCTGCGCGCTCGCGTGCTGCTGCTCAACGGTGCGCCGGCGCTACGCTGTCAGCAAATCGGCTCGCAGTTTCAGTCGCAGCGGTTGGAGATTTGGTTCTACCGATACAGCGAGCGCTACTCGGGGCAGTTTGCGTTGATCTTCTTCCGCGACGCTCAGCACCGTCGCTGGGAGTTCTGGGAGCCGTGGTTGTCCCGGGCCAACGGCGCCGGTCCGGGAGGTCGAGGGCGAGGAGGCCAACGCCGCGGTGGTCCAGGCGGCCGGCGGGGCGGCGACGGCGACTTCCAGATCGGTGTCGTACAACCCAGGGACCGGCCGGGTAACACCATCGCTGGCAAAGCGCTACAGAAGATCTTCGGCGTGGAGATCCCCGAGGATTGCTCGGATGCTCAGGCCGCCGCCAGCAAGATGATCCAGTCGATGTGCCACTCCGGTAACTGCCTCGAATACTCACTGGTGCTGGCCCGCATCCAGACTCCGCCGTCGCCACCCAATCGAGAGTGGTTGCCGACTTTCACCGCGTTTTCCACCGAGCTGCCGGAAGGGAGTCGCTCTTTCGACGCCGCCTTGGCCTTCGGATTTCCCGGTTGGTACGGTCAACGCACGATCTTCGAAGGGGTGGTCACCGTTGCGCTCAGCGAGGTCGAAGCGACCGAGTTGGGGGGCCACCGAGCCTACAACTTCGTCCTCAACGGCGAGATCCTCCGCGGCCAGGAACTCTTCGAACACTTCCGCTATCGATTCGACATCCCCGCGGCCTCGGTGACCGCGACGAGTCTGCCGCTCGTCTTCCAGCGCTACCTGCGCCCTGGCGAGTACACACTGGTTCTGCGCCTGGAAGAACTCTCCACCGGCCGCTTCTACCGCCAGGAGCGGCCGCTGTCGGTACCCCTCCCCGAGCAGACCTCGGCGCTCTCCGGGCTGGCGACGGCCGACCCGGAAACCGCGCGGCTGCTCGCCGAGGCCAACGCGGCCATCGCCGCCGGTGAGACGTCGATCCGTCTGGTCAGACCGCTGGGCGAGTTGCTGACCGGGTTGATGCGTTTCGATACTCAGGTGATCGGAAACCAGGTCGACAAGGTGGTCTTCTCACTGGATGGCCAACCGATCCTGACCAAGGCCCAACCGCCCTATTCGGTGGAACTCGATCTTGGCCTTTTGCCACGATTGCTGAACCTGCGAGCGAGCGCTCTGGACGCCGCCGGTAACGAAGTGGCGAGCGACGAGTTGATCGTCAACGCTGGTGGCTATCGCTTTGTGGTGCGGCTGGTGGAGCCCAAGCGCGGCGGTCAGTATTCCGGCGCGGTGCGCGCGCGGGCGACGGTGGAGGTCCCCGAGGGTGAGGTCCTGGAGCGGGTGGAGTTTTTCCTCAACGAAGATCGGGTGGCAACTCTCTACGGCCCGCCCCTGGTGCAAACGATCCTACTGCCTAACGAGGAGATTTCCTACGTGCGCGCGGTCGCCCACCTGGCCAATGGCGAACAGGTCGAGGACGCCGCCTTTATCAACGCTCCCGGCTTGGTGGAGGATGTCGATGTTCAGTTTGTCGAACTCTACACTCTGGTACTCGACCGCAATCGCCGGCCGGTCACCAACCTGAAACAGGCCGATTTCACCGTGCGGGAAGACGGTGTGGCGCAAGAGATCCGCCGTTTTGAGCAGGTGGAGAATCGCAGCATCCGAGCCGCCATCCTGCTCGATACATCAGCCTCGATGGAAGAAAACCTGACCACCGCCAAGCAGGCGGCGCTGGCCTTCTTCGAACAAACGGTCGAGCCGCGCGATCGGCTGGGGCTGATCACTTTCAGCGATCGTCCACACCTAGCCGTCAAGTTCACCAACGATTTGGCGGCCTTCGGTGGTGGCTTGGCTGGCCTCAAGTGCGAAGGCGGTACGGCACTCTACGACAGCGTAATCTATTCGTTGTTCTATTTTGACGGCGTCCAAGGCCAACGGGCGCTGCTGGTGATCTCGGATGGCGAAGACGAGCGCAGTCGCTACGACTTCGAAGAGACCCTCGAATATGCCCATCGCGCCGGCGTGACCATTTACACTATCGGGATCGATCTAGCGCGGCGCGAAACCGGCATCCGGCGCCGGCTGAGCCGTCTGGCCGAAGAGACGGGCGGCCGCGGCTTCTTCATCGATTCAGTCGATCAGCTCACCGAGGTCTATCAGGTGATCCAGAAAGAGCTTCGTTCGCGTTTCTTGATCGCGTATCAGTCGACCAATAGCGAGAGCACCAACCGCTTCCGCGTCGTAGAGGTGGATGTCGAAGGGCGGGGCCTGGAAGCCTCGACGCTGCGCGGGTACTTTCCCTGACGCATCGCGACTTTCACGACGGGCTGTTGGCGTAGGATCGATCTCATGATGCACCGAGTCTTGGCCTGCCTTCTCCTCGGGATCGTGCTGCCTTGGGCGGGGGCGAGTGCGCAGGGTGGAGCCGAGCCGGTGGATCCGGCCTCCCATCTGCGACCGCGCCACCGAAACTGGCTCAAGGAAACCGAGCTGCTGACCTCCGAGGCGGAGCGCGCCGCCTTCTTGCAGCTGCCCAAGGACTACCAGCGGGATGCCTTCATCTCTCGCTTCTGGCGTTCACGCGATCCGTTCCCGCAGACCGGGCGCAACGAGTTCAAGGAGCGCTGGGAGGAACGGTTGGTCTTGGCCAAGGACCTCTTCGGTGATCTGGAGGGGGATCGGGCGCGGATGCTCTTGTTCAACGGCGAAGCCGAACAGACGGCAAAGATGTTTTGTGCCGAGTTGCTTCGACCGCTGGAGATCTGGCAGTACTCGGGGTCGGAGTTGATTCGCGGCCCGTTTGCGCTGGTTTTTTACTCGCGCGGCGGCAGCCGGGGCCCGTATCGTCTGTGGTACCCGAGCCAGGGTCTTCAGCCGTTGATGCTCAATGTGTCCCTGCTGCCGGAAGATCGGGGAGTCCTCGGCGGAGGGATCGCCAATCGCGGCGATGATCGTCTCGCGGCGTTGATCAGTGATCGCTGTGCCAGGAGCGAGGGGATCTTGGCCGGTCTCTCTGCCGCCGCCGATTGGGGGCGGGTGGAAGAGGCGACCTCGGTGGTCCCCAATCCCGGTGAGGAGTGGTTGCGGACCTTTCTGGCCCGCTCGACCGATCTTCCCGCGGGGGTTGAGACCTTTGCCGCGCAGTTGGCGATCAGCTACCCTGGCCGCCACCAGAGTCGCACCGTCTTGCAGGGGGTGCTGAGCGTGGCGCCGGAGGCGCTGCCGGCGAGCGAGTCGAAGACCGGCGGCTTCGTCTTGGATGGCGAGGTGTTGCGCAAGGGAGAACTCTTCGAGCAATTCCGCTACCGCTTTCCGCTGCAGCAGTCGGCGGCGGTGGCCGGCCGTTTGCCGCTGATCTTTCAGCGTACTCTGCGCCCGGGCACCTATCAGCTGATCGTCAAGGTGGAAGAGTTGGCCTCGGGACGGTTGTGCCGGCTGGAGATGGAGGTCGAAGTGCCGAGTGCCCAGGCTTTGGCCTCGGCCGGTGCCGAACTCGGCGCAGAAGGCAAAGAAGCGGCGCCGGGTACGGAGGTGGCTAGGCGTCTCGGTGAGGCCAACTCCTCTCTGCAAGATCGCGACTTCTCGATCGAGATCTTCTCTCCGCCCGCCCGCTTGCTTGTCGGCAAGGCGCGCTTCGAGGCGGTGGCGCGCGGGGAGGGGATCGCAAGAGTGCGCTTCCACCTCGACGGCAAACCGGTTCTGGCCAAGACCCGGCCACCCTACAGCGTCGAACTCGACCTCGGGAGTTCCCCCCGGCTGCACACCTTGCGAGCCACCGCGCTCGACTCATCCGGCGGTGTGCTGGCGGCGGACGAGGTGGCGATCAACGCGGGGCCACACCGCTTCGCGGTGCGCCTGGTGGAGCCCCGTTCGGGGGCGCAGTACGTCGAGAGTCTGCGCGCCCAGGCGGCGGTCGAGGTTCCCGAGGGGGAGCGGCTCGAACGGCTGGAGATCTACTTCAACGACGTGCTGATGGGCGTCCTGTATCAGCCGCCCTTTGTACAGCCGATCCTGTTGCCGAGCACCGCCGGCAATGTGGACTACGTGCGCGCGGTGGCCTACCTGGCCAATGGCAGCCACAGCGAGGACACGGTGATCGTCAATTCGCCGCAGGCTGGAGGTGAGGTCGACGTCCACATGGTCGAACTCTTCACCACGGCCGTGGACCGGCGAGGCCGACCGGTCAAAGGGCTGACGCGGGACGACTTCACCGTCTTCGAAGAGGGTGTCGAGCAAGAGGTGCGGCGCTTCGAGTTGGTGGAGGATCTACCGATCTACGCCGGTCTCTTGCTGGATACCTCGCAGTCGATGGCGGAGGAAATTGACGAGGTGGTAGGCGGAGCGCTCGCCTTTTTCGACACCGTGTTGCGACCGCAGGATCGTGCCGCGGTGATCACCTTCAACGACGATCCCACCCTGGTCGTTCGTTTCACCAACGATCGCGCGGTGTTGGCGGGCGGAGTGGCGGGTCTGGTCGCCGAGGGGGAGACGGCGCTCTACGACAGCCTGATCTACGCCCTCTTCTACTTCAGCGAGATTCGGGGAAAACGGACCTTGATTCTGCTCTCGGACGGTGAGGATGTCGAAAGTCGCTACCGGTATCAGGACGTCATCGAGTACGCGCGCCGCTCCGGGGTGACCCTCTACACCGTGGGCTTCAAGCTGGGTAGCCAGCAAAACGACGTGCGGCTCAAGTTGAGCCGGCTGGCGAGCGAGACCGGAGGGCAGGCCTTCTTCGTTCAACAGGCGAGCGAACTGGAGCGCATCTACAAACGGATCGAGAACGAACTGCGCACGCAGTACCTGCTGGCCTACCAATCGACACCCCTGGACCGGGGTGAGGGTCAACAGATGAAGGGTCAGCGCAAAGGCCAGCGCAAAGGCCGGGGCGACGGCAATGGTTTTCGTCGCGTCGAGGTCAAGGTCAACAGGCCGGGGGTGGAAGCGAAGACGATCCGCGGTTACTATCCTTAGTTTGGCCAACTTCTCTACAAGCCTTACGCGGAGCCGCTACCCTTGCATCCACTCAACTTGATACTGGCCTCCGGCTCCCCGCGTCGCCGGGATCTGCTCGCGGGCCTGGGGCTCGATTTCGCCGTGCGCCCGGTGGATCTGGATGAGAGCGTTCTACCCGGCGAGGAGCCCGCGGTCTACGTGGAGCGGTTGGCCGGCGAAAAGGCACGGGCGCGTGCCGAAATCGGCGAGGTGGTGCTGGCTGCGGACACCATCGTCGTTCTCGACGGCGAGATTCTCGGCAAGCCGGAGGACGCCGCCGATGCCCGCCGAATGCTCAGCCGGATGCAGGGCCGCTGGCACACGGTGCTGACCGCTGTCGCCCTGGTCTTGCCTGAGGGCGAGGAGGAGGAAGCGGTGACCGTAGTCAGTACGCGGGTGCGGATCGGCGCCCTGTCAGCGCAACAGATCGCGATCTACGTGGCTACCGGCGAGCCGCTAGACAAGGCGGGCAGCTACGCGATTCAGGGGCGCGGCGCACTCCTCGTCGAAGAGATCGACGGCAACTACACCAACGTGGTGGGGCTGCCGCTGCCCGCCACCGCCCGGCTTTTTGGTCAACTCGGTCTGGAGATGACCGAGTTCGGCACGAAAGCGGAGAGAGGAAGAGACTCGAAGTGAAAGAGAGAGCCGGCGTTGATCCTGCGTCCAGTCCCGCGCCGGCACCGGCCGTGGTGCTGGTGCGACCGCAAGCGGATGGCAACGTCGGCGGGGTGGCTCGCGCCATGGCCAACATGGGGCTCGAACGGCTCTTGCTGGTGGAGCCGGCGGTGGCTTTGGGAGATCAGGCTCGGGCGATGGCGGTGAAGGCGGGCTATATTTTGGATTCGGCCCGGCGAGTGCCCTCTCTGGCCGAGGCTCTGGCTCCCTTTCGTCGCGTGGTGGGGACGACTTCGGGCCGCAGTCGCAGCGCGGCGCAGCCGGTGGTGACACCCCGGCAGCTGGCCCGCCAGTGGTCTCAGCAGCGGTCTGATGGCGAGCCGTGGGTGGAAACAGCGTTGGTCTTCGGCCCGGAAGCGAGCGGGCTGAACAACGACGAGATGGCGCTGTGCAGCTGCCTGGTGACCATCCCCTGCGCGGCTCGTCAGCCGACCCTCAACTTGAGTCAGGCGGTGCTTCTGGTCGCCTATGAACTCTGTCAAGACGGCGCTGATAGGCGGCACGCCGACGGCGAGCCGGCGCCGGCGCAGACGGCTCAGATCGAGGGCCTCTTTACGCAGGCGCAAGAGGTCTTGCGGCGAGTGGGCTTTGCCCGCGACGATAGCTTCGAAGCGGTCTTGCGCGACCTACGCCGTCTGGCGGCCCGCAGTGGCTTGAGCGAACGGGAAGTGGCGATTCTGCGTGGAATCTGCCGCCGCAGCCTCCACGCGCTCAACCGTTAGCCGGACGTTGAATCGCCAGCCAAGTGGCGCTGCAACTCTTCGATCCTCGCCACCGGCAAGCTCTTCACCTCGATAGCCTGGTGCAACAGCGCGGTGGCCGCCAGCGGGCCTGGGTGTGGCCCCATGGCCTGGAAGAGCGGCACCAGATCACACACCAGCCGATAGAGTTCGTCCGCCATGTTGCGTTGTGCATAGCTACGGGCAAGCTCCAGGCCGACAGCAGCCGCCTTGCGTGGCTGGTCCACAGCGGCAAACCCGTCGCGGGCCTCGATCATCCCGCGCAGGCCGTTTTCGACCTGGCCGAGCCCAAGGTCGACCCGCGCCTTGATCCACAGGTAGCGAGGACGGTCAACGGCGGTGGCAAACCGTGCGCGGCCGTCGCGCAGCAGGGCGCGAGCCTCCATGAACCGGCCGGCGAGCGAGTAGTCTTCGGCGAGGCTGAGGGTGGCCCTCTCCCACAGCCGTGGTTCGCGGCTGGGATCGATCAACTCAAGGGCCTCGCGGAGGGTGGCGATGGTGGCTGGCGGACGGTCGTGGTGGCGGTGGATTCTCGCCCTCTCGAGCAAGGTTCGGCCGAGTTGTTGATTCTCTCCAAGCCGGCGATAGAGGCGCTGGGCGACCGCCAGTAGCGGATCGGCCTCGTCGAAAGAGCCCTGGTCGAGGTGCAGCGAGGCCAGCATTCTCAGTACTCTCGCCTTTTCCAATGGGTCTCCGGTGCCTTGCTTCAGGAGCTGCTGGGCGGTTTGCAGGGCTATTGTCGCCGCCGCGCAGTTGCCCACCATACGCTGCGCGTCACCCAGCTGTGCCCATGAGCGGGCTCGCAAGTCGTTGAGCAGGCTGGCTCCCAATTCGGCGGCGGGGAGCTTCTCGGTGATTGCGATGGCCAACTGTGCCCACTCGATTCGCTCCTCGCCTCCGTCGTCCCGGCTCCGGCTGCACAGGCCGAGAAGATGCTCGCACAGCCCCCAGGATTGATACTGACGGACATGGTCGATCAACACCCTGCGCCTGGCGGGAGGGTGCCGCAGCAGCTCGGCGCACAGGTGGTGAGCCTTCTCTCGATCCTGGCGCATTTCGATCTCGCGGTCGATCAGCATGCCGTAGCTGCGGCCGATGATCGCCTCGTAGCTGGGCTGCGTGTTCGCTTCCTCTTCCCGCGGCTGCGCGGCCATGATCTTGTCCAACAGCGCTTCGCCCTGCGGATGCTGGAGAAGCTTGTCGCGACAGCTCTGACAACTGGTCAGATGCCAGGCGATGCGGCGGTCGCGCCGGCGCGGCAGCGACCCGGCCAGAAACCCCTCGAGAGTGGCCGCGTCGAGGTGAAATCCGGTCTTCATGGATACAGCCTATGGTTATCGCGCGCGTCGCCAGGCAGCGATCAACCGGCTACCGAGAGTCGCTCGGCCGGCCATCTTGGGAGGCGGCGCGATTTCACTCGGCATGGTCGAAGTCCGGACTTCCGTCTTGGCCAAATCCTCGGCCAAGGTGTTGAATCGGCGCCAGCGGCGGGTCAGCCAGTAGGCTCGGCACTTCGCCTGCAAGACCGGACCGACGCGGCGGCCGAAGTCGTCGGGACCTTCCGCCTTGTAGATCATCTCGAGCACCGTTTCACGCAGCAAGATCTCCGCATCCAGTTCGGGGATGTGATAGCGCAGGAGCACCTGCCGCAATTCCTCTTCCACATCCGGCCGTAGGGTGGTCAGCGAAGGGGTGTCGTGCGCTTCGAGATCGCTCAGAGGAAGGGTCATGGGTCTCGTCTCATGTTTGTGATTCTCTGATCAGTATAGTACCCCGGTCCGGCAAAGCGTGACGCGAAGGCGAGGCTCATCTATTGGGGTGTGGCGAGCCGCCGCTAGTGATAGACTTGAGCCCTCGATGATCAGCTCTTCTTGCCCCCGCGCCGGGGTTTTCGCCAGCATCGCCGTGGCCCCGGTTGTCGGGGTTGTTGGGGTTTCCTGCGCTGGCCGAACATCGCCGTTGGCGAGGGGTGAGGAGTCGTGGTGAACTCCCCAAGCACACCGCCGCGGCACGTCCGCTTCGCGCCCACCCCGGAGATCTTCGCCACCGGAACCAGTGGCTCGTTCCTCTTTCCTCTGCAGGTCGATGGCAACAGCGCACTGGAGACGAGTTCCTATGACGAGGGGCGGTTCGTGGTCTCGCTGTGGCACCCTTCCTCGCAACGTACTATCGATCTGGATCGGGCCTACGTGGAGCTGCGGGCTTGCTTCGATCCGGACGATGAGCACTGGATCAAGCTGGCCGAAATCGAGCCCGTGGTCCCTCCATATTCCGGTGGCGAGAGCTTCGACGGCTGGGTGGTCTTGCCGGTGATGGCGGAAACCAGCTCGTTCGCCGTGTACGGCAGCGGCTTTGAGCCTCGCGCTCGCTTGCAGCTGCGCGCCAGCGTTTACCTGGTCGCTTAGGATTCTTGGGATTGGAACCGTGGATCAGCATGAGTTTCTAGCACGTCTCGCCCAGCCGGCGGATAGCCGAATCGTTTTGCTGGTCTTGGACGGCGTCGGCGATCTGCGCACCCTCGAGCAGCCGCAGACGGCGCTCGAAGCGGCCAGGACTCCGTACATGGACGCTTTGGCTCGGCGCTCGGCGCTCGGTCGCATCGTACCGGCGGGCCATGGAATCACTCCGGGCAGTGGGCCCGGTCATCTCGCCCTGTTCGGCTATGACCCGCGAACGCCGGAGGCCGACATTGGCCGTGGCGTTCTCGAGGCGCTGGGTTCCGGTGTCGAGGTGCGGCCGGGTGACGTCGCCGCCCGCGGCAACTTCGCCACTGCCAACGGTGAAGGCTTGATCACCGATCGGCGCGCCGGACGCATTTCGACCCCCGAGTGCAAACGGTTGGTGAGAGTTCTCCAGGCGGCCATCGAAGCGCTGCCGATCGCCGGCGTCGAGGTAGAGCTGACCGCCGGCGAAGGCCACCGCTTCGTCCTCTTGCTGCGCGGCGAAGGGCTGTCGCCGGAGATCCGGGATACGGATCCTCAGCAACTCGGGGTTCGGCCTCTAGAGCCGCAAGCGCGCAAGTCGGAAGCCGAGGCCACCGTCGACAAGCTGAATCAAGTGCTCGCCGTCCTACAGGCGGCGGTGGCTGAGGAGCCGCGGGCGAACCGGCTGCTGCTGCGAGGTTTTTCGGTGCTGCCCAACCTTCCGCAGCTGTGGGATGTTCACCAGATGCGCTGCGGCGCTTTCGCCGGCTATCCCCTCTACCGCGGGGTGGCCGGCGCTTGCGGTATGGAGGTCGTACCTTGTGGCAAGAGCTTCGCCGATACGCTGGCCGAGGCTGAGCGCCACTGGGACCGGTTCGATTTCTTTTTCCTGCATGTCAAACAGACGGATGCCGCGGGCGAAGATGGCAACCTGGCTGCCAAGGTGGCGGTGATCGAAGAGGTGGACACGCAACTGCCGGATCTATTGGCCCTGGAGCCGGATGTCCTGGTGATTACCGGCGATCACTCCACCCCCGCGCCGATTAAGGCGCACAGCTGGCACCCTGTACCGCTCCTACTCAATTCCGCGCGGTGTTTCACCGATGAGTGCACCATGTTCAACGAATCGGCGGCAATCGGCGGCCATCTTGGGACCTTTCCGGCACAAGATCTGATGGCATTGATGCTGGCCAATGCCGGTCGGCTAAAAAAGTTCGGTGCTTAGTCGTGATCAGGGCCGTAGCCGATGATCTGTAATCTTGGCTCCCGAAGGCCAAAGGTTGATATTATTGATGGGTTAGGGGATTTTTGGATCGATGACTGAGAAAACCAAGAAGGCAGCGCGAAAACTGGTCATCCAGCTCAGCGAGACCGAACTGGAGTTGATTGCGACTGACATTGTCGATCTCAAGGTCGACGCCGTGGTCAACGCTGCCAGTGAGGATCTGAAGCTAGGCTCCGGAGTCACCGAGGCGATCCTCGAAATGGGTGGGCCGTCGATCCAGAAGGAGTGCAAGCGGATTGGCCATACTCCGGTGGGTAGCGCGGTGATGACCGGTGCCGGCCAGTTGAATGTCAAGCAGGTGATCCACGCGGTGGGGCCACATATGGGTGAGGGCGATGAGGATCGCAAGCTCTCCTCGGCGGTGCGTTCGGCCCTTGCCCTGGCCGATCGCAACGGCTTGCGCACCATCGCCCTCCCGGCGATCTCAACCGGCGATTTCGGCTTTCCGATGGATCGTTGTGCTCGCATCACACTGACCGAGGTGCATCGCTATCTGCAAGGCGGCTCGAAATTGGAGCGGGTTGTGCTCGCGCTCTACAACGAAGAGACCTTCGAGATCTTCAAGCGCGAACTGCGACGCGGCTTCCGATAACTTTCTTCCGTCGAGCCCGTACCTACCCATGATGTACGGCAATTCCAGCGTCGGGTCGATTCACCAGCGAGGCTAGCTGGCGATGGCACGCAAGGGCAACACCTCTTCGTGGGTCTACGTCGCCTTTGGCTGTGGCGCGGCGGCGATTCTGGTCGTTGTCGTCCTGGTTGGCTTGCTTCTCTACGGTGCGCGCAAGGCGCGGGAGTTCAGCGAAGAGATGAAGGACCCGCAGTCTCGCCAGCAGCGGGTGGAGAAGGTGCTCGGCGGCGACATCCCCGACGGCTATTATCCGGTGGTCGGGGTGGAGATCCCATTCCTGGTGGAGAT
Source organism: Acidobacteriota bacterium (assembly GCA_024277255.1). Classification (GTDB taxonomy): domain Bacteria; phylum Acidobacteriota; class Thermoanaerobaculia; order Multivoradales; family SZUA-115; genus SZUA-115. The sequence continues at coordinate 41,015 of JAJRVQ010000117.1, forward strand.
GGCGATGCTCAGCGACCAGTCGCCCGGTGAGAGCGGTGAGATCGAAGACATCGGAGAGCGCGGCTTCATCTACCTGCGCATGCGTTCGCGGCGCAGTAAGCGGCAGCAACTAGAAGACTTCTTCGAGGGCCGTACGGACGATCTCGATGCACTACGGCGCTCGAACATCAACCTGGGGCGCGGTGAGCTGATCGACCGCGGCTCCTTCGAACTCGACACCTTCGGGGTGCGGTGGATCGCCCAACAGGGCGAAGTGGTGATGGGGCGCGGTCGCAGCCAAGGGATCACCGCCGTGGTCCTCGTCGAATGCCCCAACGATCAGAGTTCGGCGCAACGCATCGGGATCTGGTGGACACCCGAGCCCGAGAGGCAAGAGGGTGCGGAAATCGACCTGACCGGCACCCCCGCCGACGAATCTGCTCTGCGCGAATTCCTGGGCCACTTCGCTCCCTGCGGATAGAGGGCGGGGGTTGGCGCGTTTCAGCCGAGCCCTTACCCGTGGACGGTAAGTCAGTACACGAAGTAGCAGCGAACGCAGTCTACCGGGCAGTAGCCGCCTGCCGGAACGCCACACGAGGAGGCTCCAGGCCCGATGCCGCCCCCTCCACTCCAGCCTCCTCCTCCTCCTAATGAAATGCACTTACAGTTCGCCAGGAGAACTCCGCAGGTGCAGCAGGAGTAGAAGCCAGTAGCGCAGGAAATGGAGCAGCTCCTACGACCGCAGGTCTGACTACAAGCTGTGGATCCTATGCCGCCACTGGTACAAGTCGCTTCTTTCGGTGCGCCCATCCAGGAGTTGTCGAGCGGTAGTTGCCATTCTCCGGGTGTCTGGGAAAAACCGAAGCCGGAATAGACGAAGAGGGCGTCCTCCGCAATGGGCCGATTCCCGTTCTCCATCACCAAGGAGCCAAGTTGTTCCTCGCTGGCGCCTGGCTCTTCCGTTAGGAAGAAGCCCAGAACCAAGGCCTTGTCGCGTGCGGTTGCCACTACGCCATCCGGTCGAATCAGCAGGCGGGCGTCGTTGATCGTGATGGGAAACTCATCGGGGATGAGGCCATAGGTCTCCAAGACGAAGAGCCGGTCGAAGGTGCCGTCTGGCTCGCTACGAAACGATCTTTCGTCGAGCGCGATCCCGATACCGTAGTCCTGGACCGCGTCAATCACCACCGTCCCGTACAAGACCTCGGTCTCCGCGTGGCCCGCGACGCCAACCCCTAAGAAAAGAATGATGCACAACAGTAGACGCCGCCAGAGCTGAGACATGGTGCTTCTCCTGGGAAAAAGGAAGATCAAAGCATCGTTGCTCAAAACCGTATACTGGTTGAGGAGTATTGTCAATAGCAAAACAGTTCGGTCTTCTTGAGTCGCGTGCCGAAGCCGACCTGGCCGGCACCCCCCGCCGACGAGAATGCCCTGCGCGAATTTCTAGGTCACTTCGCGCCCTGCGGGTAGTAGGGCGAGGGCCAGTTACCCCGGACTACCGATGCCTTCGGCAAATCTCGCAAGTACAAGATGGTTTCGTGAAGTGGCGGACTCCGACAACTGCCTCATTCTTGCGATCCGCTCGCGCATAGATGAGCTCAAATAGCTCGGTCTCATTGTTTTCCACGTACCGACGCAGAGCATAGGCACAGAGATCGGCCACTTGGACCATGCTAGTAAGGCTACTGTCCACAAAGAGAGGCGTTTCGATCGTTCTCTCAAGAGGAGTCCATTGGGTGCCGTGGGCTTGGAACTGTCTCATGAGGCGGGTGTGTTTTCGCGCGACGGTTTCGTTGTTGTCATGCACGACAAGCCCGTAGTTGCGTTGTGCGTTATTGCCGTCTGTCTTTTGCAGGTAGGTCTCGAAACGTGAGATCACCTGCTCGAAGGCTTGTTCGTCCACCGAGCGCGCACTCCGATCAGGATTGAAATGGAGTTTGTCGATGCACTCGGCGAAGATTCGCGCGAAACCCCAGGCCGAAACAGTCTTGGCAACCTGGCGCACGAACTCGGTGCGCTCGGCGAGGGTCAGATGAACGTACTCGTTGGTTTTTTCATAGTTTTTCTTGGCCTGTCGGTACGCCTTGCCTCCGATCTTTTGCAGCTGGAGAAGGTGGGCGTGTCGTAGCTGTACCACTTGCCGGCGCCGCTCAGCATGATCCAGTAGTTCAAAGTTCGCGATTCGCGCCTGCTCTAGGTACTTTCTTAGTAGCCACGCGGTGTGGAGTTCAACGCTGGAAAGGGAGAATTGAGTCTTGACCGCCGAGATTTCAGCGTCAGCGGTTCTCCAGTGCCAGATGGGAATCGAAACCCCAGCCAAGATGAAGTGCGAGGTGTTGCCTGGGAGACCGGGAGTGCCCGATTCGTCGATGTAGCAGAGATACAAGGCTTCGACTCGAGAGGGTACAAAAAAAGCGACTGGGCTTTTGGGGCCTTAGGCCCCAAGACGAGACGCTTGGCGACTCATCCCAGACGCCTAATCAGAAAACCATAGATGCAAGGAGTTGTCAAGATGGGCGGCCACCTACTCCCTCTCCAGATTCTCCGCCTTCCACTGCATCGCCATGTGGATGCGGGCGCGGCCGCTGGGGTGGTCGAAGAAGATCCATTCTTCGATCGGGCCGGGATCGATCTTGCGGTATTCGGAGAGCATCAGCGCGGTCTCGGCGAAGCCTTCGGGCTCGCGGGCGATGTTGAGACCGAAGACATCGGCCTCGGCTTCGTTGGTGCGGATGTAGGTGTTGAGGATCGGGGTCATGAGGAAGAAGTAGACCGAGAGCAGGACCAGTAGCAAGGGCATGCCGGCGACATCGCCGATGCCGGAGATTCCCCACTGCTTGCCCCGCCGAGCGACCAGACGGTCGAAGGTGAAGCGGACGAAGGCGAAGGCCCCCACCAGCAGCACGCCGAAGAAGAGGATCCCCTCGTAGACATGGTTGAGCACGTAGTGGCCGATCTCGTGGCCCATCACCGCCTTGACACCCGCCAGGTCGCAGCGCTCCAACAGGTTGTCGTTGAGCGAGATTCGCATCGTGCCGAAGATGCCGCTGACGTTGGCGCTGACCCGTTTGCTCTGCTTCGAGGCATCGAATTGGTAGACCTTGTCCACTTCCACCCCGCTGCCGCGCGCCATGGAGAGAATCGGGTCGACCGTCGCCGGGTCGTCGAGGGGTTGGTATTCGTTGAATAGCGGCGCGATGTACACCGGTGCGAGCAGGAGCACGACCACCATGAAGGCTACCGAGACCACGGCGCCCCAAATCCACCAGGTCCTCGGCGCCTTGCGGAAGACGGCGTAGAGCACCGCCATGGCGATGGGCATGATGATCAGACCCACCAACAAGCCGGTCAGGTGGTCACCGAACCAGCCGCCGAAGTTCTGGTTGGCCAAGCCGTATTTGTGTTCGCGGAAGTAGCCTTGGTAGAGCGCCAGCGGGAAGCTGATCACGGTGGTCAGTAACAGGTATTGAACGGTGTAGAGGGCGGTGTGAATCGCCTTGAATCGCCAGACCTTCCCGGCCAGGTCTCGCATTTTGGTCGAAAGTCGGGTGCCGAGGAGCAGCCAGGCGACTGCGAGTCCGAAGAGGAAGTTCCACAGCAGCAGCCAGTAGCCGCCGACGAAGTAGCTGTCGGAGCGCTCGCGCTCCTCGCCGCTGAGCCGGGCGAGGTAGGTCTCGGTGGCCGCGTCGACATCGAAGGGCTGGCGGGGCGCGGTGGCTAAGCCGGGGTTGGAGGGCACTTCTCGGGCGACTGTAGGCCCGTCGGTCTCGGATAGGTCCGAGGGTGGCGCGGTCGCCTGCTGTGAGAATGCTGGGAGGCAACCCAGGGCGCCGATCAACCAGCTCAGAGCGATGGCTAGGGTCCAACGATGTTTGGCCATTGTTCGCCTCCTCCAGTTGAGATGCGGCCACGAGCGCAGCCTGTTCTTGGTAGTGGTTCCAGTGATGATACGTCCGTGGGCCAGGTTGGTTACATGCTGCCATCTTTCTAAGTGCACCGCGCTGGTCAGCCCGATCGGCTCTGAGCAGCGAGTGGCCGAGGTGGTACCGTTGTTTACGATCGATCGAGGAGCTGACCGCCATGGCGCGCCGAGGATGTAAGTGCTTGGGGCGGAATACGGGTGGGCGTAGAGAGAGCTAGCCGGGTGGGAGGAAAGAACAGGAACCAAGGAGAACTGACGTGCGGAAAAGAAATCGGCTTCCCAGTGTAGTGCTCGTTGGCCTGTTCATGGGCCTGATCCCCCAATGCGCCGTGGCGGTACCTCGGGTCCGCGTTCCCCAAGATGCGACTCTACAACAAGCGATTGCCCGGGCGGACGGTGGCGGGGTCATCGAGATCGCCGCCGGTCGCTACCCGGCTCCGCCCAACGCCTTTCGCTTGACCAACCTCGGCAAGGGTTTCACCATTCGGGCCGCGGACGGTGCCGCGCCGGGAAGCGTGGTGTTGGATGGGGAGGGCAATCACCCGATTCTGCGCTTCGAGAACAGCGATCGCTCGCGCGGCCGGCAGGTGTTCTTCTCCGGTTTGACCTTCCGCGACGGGGCATCGACCCAAGGGGGCGTCGGCGGCGCGGTGACCCTCTCTGCCGCCCAGGCGTCCTTTACCGATTGCCGGTTTGAAAACAACAGCGCCGCCGCAACGAGCAGCGGCGGTGGCGCGGTGTTGATCGGCAAGGGGTCCGAGGCACTGTTCTTCGACTCGCTATTCGATGGCAACAGCTCACAGTTGCGCGGCGGTGGCTTGGAGATCAACAACTCCCTGGTCTATCTTCAGGGCGGGCGCTTGGTCGACAATCGGGTCAACCTTCCCGGCCACCGCTCAGACGCGCACGGCGGCGCGATGAGTATCCTCGACAGCCGGGTGCGCATCTACGATACCCAGTTCGAGGGCAACGAGGCCGCCTGGGTTGGCGGCGCGATCTTCGTCTTCGGTATATGGGGCGAGGAGGTGCGGGATCCGGCGTCCGACTTGATGATCGCAAACTCGACCTTCCTGTCGAACCAGATTCGACAGGACATCTGCTGTCCTCCCGGCCCGACCGGAGGAGCCGCCATCCACGCCGAAGACCACACCACGGTGCGCATCTTCGGTTCGCGCTTCACCGACAACAAGGCGGCGCAGGGCGGTGCGATCTCGAACTACCGAGCCGAACTGGAGATCGATGGTTCGGTCTTTGACGGCAACGTGGCGATCGAGGACACCACCGGGGTCCCTTCGGGCGGGGCGATTTCGCTGGCGGCCGGCGACTTCGCCGATTCTTCGACGGACTTCGGCGCGATCAATCGGCGCTCACCGAGCTTGATCGTGCGCCGCTCACTCATGCGCGGTGACCTCACACCGGCACCGGAAGCGGCCGACGGCGGCTGCCTGTCGGCTTCCGGCGACCTCAACCGTCGCTTTGGTGACGGCGGGGTCTCGGCGGCGGGAACCAATGCCGAGAACCGCACCAAGGTGGTGCTCGATCGCGTCGTTTTTGAGGGTTGCGATGCGGAGGCGATCGGGGGGGGCGCCGGTTTCGGCGGCGCGCTCAGCCTGCGCTTCGTCGACCTCGACATGGCCGACAGTATGGTGTTGTCCAGCAACGCCCTGAGTGCGGGTGCAGTGGGAGGAGGGCTGGCGGTCTTCCAGGAGTCGAGTGGACGGGTTTTGCGCACCACCTTCGCCGGCAACAAGGCGGGGTTCTCGGGTGGTGGGTTTTTCTGGTCAGGCTCCAACTTGGAAGTTGCCGACAGCGTCTTTATCGGCAACGAGGTCAGTCCCGGCGTGGCCGAGCCGGTGAGCCAATCGCGGGGCGCCGGCCTGTTGACCACGCCTCGCAACCCCGCCGCGCAGCCTGGTCGCGAAGCCGATGCATCGGGAGTGGTTCGCAACTGTCTCTTCACCGGCAACGTCGGCCTGCCCGTCTTCGAGATTGATACCGTCGACAAGGCGATCAACCGGGTGACCTACGACGGCAACAAGTTTCACTCCACAACCTTCGGTGACAAGGTCTTCGTCAACATCGTCTTCAACCGCCAAGGCTCGACCGCGCCACAGCTCAACGCCATGGTGGTGCAGAGGGGCGCGGGGCCCTCGACCGACAAGAGCCAGGTGGCCAACTCGAGGCTGGTGACGGCGCCGCGACAGGGGAGCGTGCTCGCCGTGCCGCCGGTGCTGTCCTCCTTCGGCGGTGGCGCACCGGGCCGCACCTTCTTAGCCTACGCCGGCAGCGGCGGCACCCTGGCGCTCGATGGGCAGAATCAGACGGCGCCGGCCGGTGTGGTGGAAACCGGTACGGCCGGAGGGCATACCCTTCGCGCCTCCGGGACCCAGGTCGCCACCACCACCGTGGGCGGCGAAGAATGTTCGAGCGAAGGTGTCCTCTGCCTGCGGGAGGGGCGCTTCTTTCTCGATGTTGACTGGCGCGACTTCGCCGGCAAGAGGGGGTATGGCCACACCAAACTGCTGACCAAGGACACGGGCTACTTCTGGTTCTTCCGCGACACCAACGTCGAACTGGTGATCAAGGCGCTCAACGGCACCGCGGTCAACGGGCGCTTCTGGATCTTCTACGGCGCTCTGTCGAGCGTCGAATACGAACTGCGGGTGCTCGATACGGTCAGCCGGCGGCTCAAGAGCTACAACAACCCGCCGCGCAATCTGGCGAGTGTCGCCGATACCTCGGCATTTCCGCCGGAAGCCGACAAGTCGGTGGCCGCAACCCAACTCCCGTTCCTGGCGGAACTGGATGGGGTCGATCTGCCGACATTCTCCCCCTCTGGTCTTTCCTCCGGCGCCTTGAAGGGCAACTGCCTCCCCAGCGACACGGTTCTCTGTCTGCGTGACGGTCGCTTCCAGGTGGAGGTCGATTGGCGCGATCCGCAGGATCGAACCGGCCTGGGAATGGCCGAGGTTCTGACCAAGGACACCGGCTACTTCTACTTCTTCAACGAATCCAATATCGAGCTGGTCCTCAAGATCCTCGACGGCCGCACGATCAACGGCCACTTCTGGGTCTTTTACGGTGCGTTGTCCAACGTGGAGTACACCATTCGCATCACCGACACCGAGACCGGCTTCGTCAAGACCTTCATCAACCCACAGGGCAACCTGGCCAGTGTCGCCGACACGGAGGCGATTGCCAGTGAGTAGGGGGAGTCAGACGGCGGAGAGAATGTCGGTGCGGGTGAAGTCACTGCCCTTGAAGAGCAATGGCTCTCCCGAGTATTGGGAGAGAGCGTAGGCGCAGCAATCGCCAAGGTTGAGTTTGGCTGGATGGCGGCCCTTGCCGAACTTCTCGTAGGCTCGTCGCGCCAGGAGAAAGTGCTCCTCGGTGAAAGCGACGATCTCGAAACCGGCGTAGTGGCACAGAAGGTCGAACTCGCGGATGGCCGAGGGTCCTTTGCGAGCGCGGACAACTATCGCGACCTCTAGGGCGTTCAGGCTGCTGACTAGCCGAACACGCGCCGTTGCGATGGCGTCGACGAAGTCCTCGCACTCGGACTCCTTGAAGAGGATGGCAAGGATGGCCGACGTATCAATGACCATCAGGAGAAGGCGCCGTCGTTGTCGTAGCCAAGTATCTCCTCGGCGGAACGTTCGTCGAGATCCGGGAGGTTGGCACAGCGGTCCGAGATCTCGAGAATCATCTCGCGGACAGACGGAGCCGTCCTACGGTCGCGTTGTCTCCTCAGCGCTTCTTCGAGAGCCACGATCACCGAGCGGGTAAGCGTGGTGCCGCTTTCCTCTGCCAAGGCTCTCGCCAACCGTTCGGCCTCGGGATTCTTGATGCTCAGTGCCATGAAGGTAGCCTACCACCTTTCTAGGTAGATTCTACCTATTGTCTGGGTTCTCGGTGACGTTTGGGGCGTGACCGAACTGCATGTTCAGGTGGTTAGTTGTCGTAAGAGATTGATTATAAATGGCTTATGAATGGAATCTATCCTCCTGTGATAGTCGGGTGGCACCTCTCAACTTTGGGGTGGCACCTCTGGCCTTTGGGGTTGACAATGTTTCCATGATTCTCGTATAGTCGATTTATGAGTGACCCCGCTGCCGTCCGTTTCGCGGCCATGTTTGCCGCTTTGGGCCATGAGGCTCGGGTGCGGATTCTTCGGGCTCTGCTCACCTCCCATCCGCAAGGGCTGGTGGTCGGGGAAATCCAGGCGCGTTTGGAGATCCCGGCCTCGACGCTCTCCCATCACCTCGATGCCTTGCGCCGCGAGGGGTTGATCGAGCAGCATCGCGAAGGTCGCTTCCTGCGCTATCGCGCGGCGACCGAGGGGCTTACGGAGCTGCTCGGCTTTCTCTATGCCGAGTGTTGTGGCCGTTCCTCGGTGGTGAAGGTCTCCGCCCTTCAGGGCTGCTGTTGAGCTGAACTGAAGGGGTGTGGAGTACGGGTTGCTGTCGCTATACGATTCGACTCTGCTAGAAACAAAGAAAGGAAATTCCATGTCGATTCCACTCAAGGCCCACGTTGCCGTCAACGTTTCGAACATCGATCGTTCGGTCGCCTTTTATCGTGCCTTCTTCGGCCAGGAGCCGGCCAAGATTCGAGCCGACTACGCCAAGTTCGAGATCGAAGATCCGCCGCTCAACTTCACCCTGAATCAGGCGACGTCAGAGGGCGATCGGCCGAGCCGTCGTAGCGCTGGCGCCGTCAACCATCTCGGCATCCAGGTCGCTTCGACCGAGAGCGTGGATAGCGCCGCCCGCCGGCTTACCCGTGCCGGTTTGCTGACTCGCGAGGAGCGAGACACCGACTGCTGCTACGCCCTCCAAGACAAAGTCTGGGCGGAGGACCCCGACGGCCACGCCTGGGAGATCTTTGTCGTCAAGCAGGCAGACACCGGCCCCGACGCTGGGCGAGCGAACGGTTGCTGCCAGGACACCTGTTGCAGCGAGGAGAGCGCGGTTTGATCCTCATCAACACTGCCGTGAACGGTGTGGCGCTCGACCTGCACCTGCGCTCGACCTGTGGATGCATGGAGGTGGCCACGCGTGGGCGTTTTTGAACGCTTTCTTTCGCTCTGGGTGGCGCTGGCCATCGTGGCGGGTGTGGGTCTCGGGCTGGTGGTGCCTGGCCTCTTCGCGGTCGTGGCGGACCTTCAATGGGCGCGGGTCAACCTCGTCGTGGCGGTGTTGATCTGGCTAATGATCTACCCGATGATGCTCAAGGTCGATCCAAGCTGCCTCAAAGATGTCGGCAAGAGTCCCAAGGGGTTGGCGCTGACTCTGGTGATCAACTGGCTGATCAAGCCGTTCACCATGGCTGCGCTGGGGGTGCTCTTCTTCAAGGTCGTCTTTGCCGGGCTCCTGCCGGTAGAGGAGGCTCAGCAGTACCTCGCCGGCATGATCTTGCTCGGCGTGGCGCCTTGCACGGCGATGGTCTTCGTGTGGAGCCACCTGACCGATGGGGACGCCAATTACACGCTGGTGCAGGTCTCGGTCAACGATCTGATCATGGTCTTCGCCTTCGCGCCGCTGGCGGCCTTGCTGCTGGGAGTGACCGAGATCGCGGTTCCCTGGGAGACGCTGATCGCCGCGGTAGTCGTCTTCATCGTCATCCCGCTCGCCGCCGGCATGCTCACCCAGCGCTGGTTGCACAAGCAGCGTGTCGAGCGGCTGGAGGGGCGGCTCAAACCGACCTCCATCATGGCGCTGCTCGCCACCGTGATGCTGCTCTTCGGCTTCCAAGCCGAAACCCTGGTGGAGCAACCCGGGCGCGTCCTGTTGATCGCTGTGCCGCTCCTCATCCAGAGTTACGGCATCTTTGCCCTCGCCTACGCTTTGGCGCGGTGGCTCAAGTTGCCGCACTCCGTGGCAGCACCGGCGGCGATGATCGGCACCTCGAACTTCTTCGAGTTGGCGGTGGCCGTCGCCATCAGCCTCTTCGGCCTCTCCTCGGGTGCGGCGCTGGCGACCGTGGTCGGGGTGCTCATCGAGGTCCCCGTAATGCTCTCGCTCGTCGCCTTCGCCAAACGCACGCGTGGCTGGTTCCCCTCCGCCGTCGACCCGCGTTAGCCGCGTCGCCAAGCGGGCTGCCTACCCCGGTCACCACCTTGGCCAGGTGTGACAGGATTCATCGGCCACCATGACTACCCATTCCAAGATAGATCGCGGTGGTTTGGTGTTGACCCTGGCGGCACAAGGGATTTGGGGCTTCTCACCCCTCTTCTGGAAGCTCTTGGCGGCCGTGCCTACAGTCCAGCTCTTGGCCCACAGAACCCTGTGGGCGGTGTTGATCCTGGCGGTTTTCTTGACCTTGCGCGCGGGTTGGCGCGAGGTGCGCCGCGCGGTAGGAGAGCCGCGCACCCTGGCCACGCTGGGGGTGAGCACGGTACTGATCGCGATCAGCTGGTCGGTCTACATCTGGGCCGTCGTCGCCGGCCAAGTGCTTCAGGCGAGCTTGGGTTATTACCTCAACCCTCTGGTGACGGTCTTGCTGGGAGTCCTCTTTCTGCACGAGAGGTTGAACCGGGCACAGGTCGGTTCTCTGGTGCTGGCGGCCATCGGGGTGTTGGTGCTGATCTGGCGTCAGGGGGAGTTGCCCTGGATCTCCCTGGTGTTGGCGATCTCTTTCGGTCTGTACAGCCTGCTGCGCAAGACGGTGAGGGCGGAAGCGGAAGTCGGCCTGTTCATCGAGACCTCCTTGCTGTCGCCGTTGTGCCTGCTCTATCTGGTCCATGCCGCCCGTGTAGGCCAGGGCGCTTTCGGCTCGCAAGAACTCAGGGTAGACCTCTTGCTGGTCGCCTCGGGTGCGGTGACCGCGGTTCCACTTTTTCTGTTTACCCGTGGAGCGCGCCGCATGCCGCTGACCACGGTCGGCTTTCTACAGTATCTGGGACCGACCCTCCAGTTCCTCCTGGCGGTCTTCGTCTTCGATGAGACCTTCACCGGCGGCCACCTCGCCGCCTTCGTCCTCATCTGGGTTGCCCTCGGGCTGTTCACCTGGGACCTGCGGCGGCGCTGGAATCAACAGCAGAGCGGCTTGATTCCAGGCTGACGGCTTGCCGATTCCTTCCCTGGCATCGTGATTGAGACGAATCTGGTACCCTAGGTAGGCGTCTTACTTGTAAGATTCCTATCGGAGATTGTGGTGCACATTACGTCCAAAGGGCAAGTGACGATTCCGATCGAAATTCGACAGAGGTTGGGTTTGTTGCCGCACACGGAGGTCCGCTTCGTGGTGGATGGAGAGACGGTCCGAATCGTCCGAGCCGAAAGCCGAGACATGAATCGCGGCCGGCGGATCGTCGATCATCTTCGCGGCCGAGGAAGCGTGAAGATGACGACCGACGAGATCATGGCGCTGACTCGCGGGGAACCGTGAACGCTGTTCTCGTCGACAGCAATGTCATCCTCGACATCCTGACCCAGGACCCGGATTGGTACTCCGTGTCGGCGCGGATGCTTGAGGTGGCCGCTGAACATCGAGTTCCAGTGATCAACCCGCTGATCTACGCCGAAGTTTCGGTGCGCTTCGAATCCATCGAGACGCTCGAAGAAGCTCTTCCGACCGCCCTATTCAGGCGCGAGCCGCTCCCTTGGGAAGCTGGCTTCCTGGCGGGCAAGTGCTTTACTCAATACCGGAGCAGAGGCGGGGCTCGATCCTCGCCGCTGCCCGACTTCTACATCGGTGCTCACGCCGCGGTTCGCGGCCACTCGCTGTTGACCCGGGATGTAGCTCGCTATCGAACCTACTTCCCGACCGTGGATGTCATCGGGCCTTGAACTGCCGGTGAGCGCGGAGGAGGGAATCCCTCCCGAACGCGATCCCGGGCGCAAGACCCCCCTGTCTCGCCCCCCTACTCTTCTCCGTAACTCACCTGCGTCCGCTTGAGCTTGAGCGTCGCCAGCCCGAGGAGTACGGCCGTCATGGTGAGGAGGCCGAGGGTGGAGAGCCAGGCGGGGGGCGGGGTGGAGACGATGGCGAAGGGGCCTTGCGGCATGGGCACCGGCATCCAGGAGTTCAGGTAGTGGACGACGCTGATCTTCTTGAGCAGCGGAGGTAGCAGGAAGTTGATGCCCTCCCACAGCAAGACGACGGCGACCGGCACGATCGGGTTGCGGAAAAGGAGGCCGAAAAGCAGGAAGACGGCGCCGTAGCCCAGGCAGGCGAGTAGCGTGATGCTCACGTAGGCGGTCAGATGGCCGAGGCCAGGGCCGTTGAAGAGGTGCTCCTGGGTGCCGCTCCAGCCGACCGGTAGGTGAATCAGAAAGTAGGTGACGATGACGCCGAGGCCGAAGAGGGTAGCGGTGGCCACCAGGCCGGCGAGGTACTTTCCGGCCACTAGCACACCACGGCGCACCGGGGAGAGAAAATAGTAGTGCAGGCTCTGATCGAGGACTTCGCCACGGAAAAGGTTGGTGAATACCCAGACGCAACCGAAGAAAATCACCCCGCGCAGGTAAAAGACCTGAAACATGACCGAGAAGATCTTCACCAACTGCCCGGCGGTGATCTCCTGGCCGTACCACAGGTTGATCAGGCTGGCACCGCCGACGAGCACGACCGGCGCCGCCGCCAGCAGATAGAGCAAGAGGGCGCGTGGGGTGAACGTACTCTTGCGACTCTCCATACGGAAGATGGCCAACAGCTGGCGCCGCCACAGGGGCCAGCCGCTCGTTGGGCGCTCGACCATGGGTGAGGTGGCTGAGGTGATCGGGGCGGTGCTCATGATTGGACCCCTCCTTGCGAGCCGATCAGGTAGTCGTAGACCGCCTGCACATCGTCGTCCGCCGGACCGATGGCTTCGACCTTGATGCCCTGTTCGAGCACGATCTGGTTGATCAGCAGGTAGAACCGGTCAGCGTCGCGGGTGCGGGCGTGCAGCCCCATGCGGTCGTTGTGGATCTTCACTTCGGTAAGGTGATCCTGCCGGAAGAGGTGCGAGGCGAGCGTTTCAGGTTGATCGCAGCGCACGAAGACCTGGATCGGATGCTGGTGCATCTCGGTGCGCACTCCCTGAATGTCGCCCTCGGCTACGATATACCCGCTGTTGATCAGGATGACGTGGTCCGAAATCATGTCGATCTCGTGCAGGATGTGGCTCGAGAGGATGATGTGACGCCCTTCGGCGGCGAGGCCGGTGAACAGTTCGATCACCTCGGCGCGGGCCATCGGATCGAGGCCGTTGAGCGGCTCGTCGAGTACCAGCACCTTGGGATCGTGGGCCAGCGCCTGGGCGAGCTTGATGCGCTGGCGCATCCCTTTACTGTAGGCGGCGACCTTGCGATCGGCGGCCGCCACCAGGTCGACGCGGGCGATGGCGCGGGCGGTCAAGGCATCGGCGTCGCCATGACCGTAACCGGCGACCCGCAGGTAGGAGTAAATGAACTGGTAGCCGGTGACGCCGCGTGGAAAGGAGTCGAACTGCGTCGAGTAGCCGATCTGGCGAAAGAGCTGCTCCGGTTCGTCGGCGGTCATCCCCAGGACTTCGATCGAGCCGCTAGTCGGTCGCAGCAGCCCGGTGGTCAGGTTCATCAGCGTGGTCTTGCCCGAGCCGTTGGGGCCGACCAGGCCGCTGATGCCGGGAGGAATGCGCAGGTTTACGCGGTTGACCCCGAGCACCTCACCATAGAACTTGGAGACGTTGGAAAAGACGATGGCATCGCTCATTTCACCACCTCGTAGGGGCGCAGCTTGCGCGACAACATCCACCAACTGGTGAGGACGGCACCGGCCAGCGCGATCCAGGCGGTGGCGATGGGAAGATCGGTCGTGGCCGGAAGGCCGAAGAGCCCTTGCCAGAGGGTATTGCTTACCGTGGGGAACTGGAGCGCTCCACCCCAGCTCACGTGGTAGATCTGGTTGATCGCCTCACCGGTGGCGGTGAGGAAGAAGGAGGCGCCGAGAAAGATCATCCGCGCCACCGGCTTCCACTTGACCCAGGCCGAGACGGCGAGAGCGAGCATCGAGAGGACCAGGATCCAGATCCAGGAACCGACGAAGAAGGCCAGGGCGGCGCGCAGATTGCCGCTCCACCATTCCCAGCCTTCGAGGAAGGCCTGCAACAGGAAGAGCACCAGCCCCGGAACCCAGGTGATCAGCGAGAGCAGCACCGCCAGCACACTCAGCTTGCCCAGAACGTAGTCGACACGGTTGAACGGCCTTGACAAGTAGAGCGGCAGGGCGTTGTTGCGCAGGTCGGGGGAGACCAGCGCCGGGCCGATGATCATGGTCATGAAGAAGGCGAACCAGCCCTGCACGCGCAGCACTCGATAGAAGAACGTGGCGTCGATCGGCAGCGCCTGGCGCAGAGCGTCCGCATTGGTGCCGAGGATCTTCAGCGCGCTGATGTTGTGAAAGAGGTAGATCCACACCGACCAAGCCAACATCGGCAGCAGGCAGAGGACGAAGAAGGCGAGGAAGATCCGCGAACTGAAGACGTTCTTGAAGGCGTACTTGGCGGGGACCAAGAAGCGGGACCACTGCGGCGTCAGGGGGCCGGAGTAGGTGCGGTAGGCGCGTTCGTAGACCGCCATCTCAATCCTCCATCGCTTTCAAGAAGATGTCTTGCAGTGAGTCTTTCTTGTAGTCGAGTCGCCGGATCTGGATGGCTTGATCCGCCGCCACGGTGTAGAGGTGGCGGATCGCCACCCCCTCGGGCAGCACCATCTTGAGCCGGTACTCGCCGGCCATGGCGCACTGTACGCCGAGTGTCTCCACCGCGCTGGCGAAGGCGCCGGGGTCGCCGCCGCGGATTTCCAACTCGAGGAACTTGCGGTTGGCCTGTCGCTCCTCCTCCAAGTTGCAGTAGACGGCGATCTTGCCTTGCTTGAGTACCAGCACCTCCTCGCAGCACTCTTCGACGTCGCGCAGCAGGTGCGAGGAGAGGATGATCCGCGCCGTGCCGCTGTCGCGCACTTCACGGATCAGGTTGAGCATGCGGCTTCGCGCCGGTGGGTCGAGCCCGTTGGTCGGCTCGTCGAGGAAGAGCAGCTTGGGGCCATGGACTAGCGCCTGTGCCAGCTTGGCGAGTTGTTTCATGCCCAGCGAATAAGTTTCCAGGTTGCGGTAGCGGGCTTCGCCCAGGCCGACGTAGAAGAGAGTCTCGTGGGCGCGCTCGATGGCGTCGTCGGCCGGTAGGCCGGAGAGTTCGGCCATCAAGCGGACGAATCGCACGCAGCTCATGCCGGCGATGAACGAGTCGCGCTCCGGCATGTAGCCGATCATCGAACGCACCGGCTTGGCGTCGGTGAGGATGTCGTGGCCGAAGACGCGCGCCGTGCCGCTGGTTGGTGCGTGGAAGCCGAGCAGGGTGTGCAACAGCGTCGTCTTGCCGGCGCCGTTGGGACCGAGTAGACCGATGGCCCGCCCGCAGAGCGAGGCGCGCAGGTCGTCCAAGACCTGCTGGCTACCGAAGCGCATGCCGAGGCCATCGAACTCGACGACCGGCTGGCCGGCGGGCTCTAGCGGCGGTTCTCGCGACGGCTGATGATCGGGCTCGCCTGCCGGCAGGTGGGGAGCCGCCGCGGGTGTAGCCGCATCGCCGGTCTTTGCTACGGTTTCAGAGATCATCAAGTTCCTCCTCGAGGGTCACTACGCAGTGGCGGGCGATTGGTTGTCATACGTCCTCGTCTCAGCCTTGCACCCTGGCCGGCAGATGGGCTCGACGGGCTGGCGGCTCAACGGGTTGGATCGCCGTGCTGCAGCATGGACATGAGGAGGGGAGCCAAGGCGCCGCCCTGGCTGGTTGAAACCAAGCGAATCCGGTCCACTTCACCGTAGGCGCAAGCCAAGGTAGGAGCGAGCGTCGCGTCCAGCTCACCGAGCGGATCGTCATCCGTGGCCGGCAAGTTTGCGGCCGCTGCCGAGGCCAACCGTCCGAGGGTCTCGCCGAGCGATCCGATGTCGGTGAAGACCATGGCGGAGAAGTTGACGTATCCATCCGGAGGCAGCAGATCGCGGAAACGGTCGGTGTCGGTCAGGCCGTAGCCGTTGTCGCGCACTTGAATGGCTCGGTCGAGCAGGGCGCGGCTCGGCGCGATCAACAGATAGCCGTTCTCGTAGGTGAAGTGCAGCCCGGCGACCATCTTGCCGAGCGCCTCGGCAACTTCGGGTATGGAGTAGTAGGTGCGACCGCCGGCGATCTCCTCTTCGATGTGGATCACCGGCTTGCCGTTGATCACCAAGGTCTGACCGACTCTCTGGACGATCAGGTCGAGGGTGCTCTGCAAGCGGGCCGGATCGTAGACCTCGGCGACGATCTTCCATGAGGGAGTGGGCAGGGCCGGGCCGTCGAAGGCGACCGTCACCTCTCCGCCCAGCGCCGCCGCCAGGTCGTTCTCCAAATCGATTCCGTAGCCTTCCTCGAAGCCCGCGAGGATGCTCCGCGCGCCAGGCCGAATCTCGTCGAGGAAGCCGAGGATCTGTGCGACGACGGCCGCCGGGTCGTCCACCACTGAACTGGCGGCGAAGGTCGTCTCGGCGGACAGGAAATCGAGACTGCCCATCGGCGCCGGTTCGGCTAGCCAGGAGAGTGCGCCGGTGCGCTTATCGGCGAAGGTGAGGACCGCTCCGGTGTGGACTACTTCGTCTCCGTGCTTGCGTTCGATGATCAGGTGTTCGACATTGTCCAGGCCGGAGAAGCGCATTGCCCGCGGAGGAATTTCCTCGCTCACCGTAGCCAGGACATTGGCGGCGTCGAGGCCGGCGATCCACTGCGCGCCCTGGGCGTAGGACTCGAGCAGCCGGTCGTGGAAGGGGGTTGCGGTGAAGGTTCCGGCGCCGGGCGCTTGCGCCATGCGCGCCGCCAGCTGTTGCAGCTGTTGCGGGTGGGCGGCGGCGGCGAAGACATCACCGGCCAACCACAGGAAGCTCTCATTGTCGCTCGACGGAAGCGCCGCGGAGGGATCGCTGATGATCGTCAGATGGCCGTCGTTGGAGCCGGCGTTCAGGCGCTCGACTTCGGCGGCGAGGACCGCGGCGAAGGCACCGGGTCGCTCCACTTCCGCCAGAACCAGGGGTGCATCGAGGTCGCCTTCGGCGTCGCGGGCGACGGTGACCACCACTTCGTTGCCCAGGTGTTGACCCAAGCCGCGCAAACGATCGATCAGATCGTTGATCTGTTCGCCGGTTCCGCCTTGGTCGACATTCTGCTGCCACCACTGGCGCAACACTTCGCTCTCGGCGAGCCGCTGTTGCAGGATCTCCTGCATTTCGCCGACTTCGATCGAGAGGTTGGGCAGACCGAGATAGATCACCGTTTCCGGCGCGACGAGCGCCAGTAGCGGGCTCTCGTAGCGCAACTGGGTGCGTGCGAGCGTCTTGCCAAGCTCGCTGTTGAGTTGGCGCAGCTCGGCCAGCAAGGCGCGGTAGCGCTCCCCGTCGCGGCTCCACGAGACTTCGTCGGCCACCGGCACTGCACCTAGCGAGTCATTGGTGGCGATCTGGTCGCCGGGTTCGAGAACCGTGCGGGTGCGCCCCTGGTCCACCCGAACTTCGCCCTCGATCACCGAGACGCGAGAGCCCTTGGTGCCGTGGTTGACCGAGAAGATGGTGCCGGTGACGGAAACCAGGCAATCGTCGGTAGAGACATGGAGGCGGCCGCTGTGTTGCGGGGCCGCTTCGACGATGATGCTGCCGTGGGCGACCCGGATCGTCGTCTCGCCACGGCGCCGAGCCACGGAGATCTCGGAACGTTGGCGCAACTCGACGCGCGAGCCATCGTTGAGTTCGACCACCGCGCCGCCCTCTTTCGAAGTGCGGATCTTCTCGCCCTGGCGCACGGTGGCGCCGGGGGTCAAGGCGACGGAGCGGTCGCCGTCGAGGCGGCAGAGCTGCCCGTCGGCGGAGAGGACTCGCAGTTGCGGTCCGGCGGCGGCGAAGCGGTTGCTCAGCAGCATGAAGGTGGAAGCGCCCAAGGCGAGGAGCAAGGCTGCCGCCAGTGCGACCCAGATTCGCGGCAGGCGAGCACGCCGCGGCTTCAAGGTGCTTGCCTTGCGGCCGCTGCGCGCCTCGTGCAGCGCTTTGCGAAAGGGGATCGACTCGCGGGCGTAGTCCTCGACCAGCAATGCGCTCGATGGCGGTAGATCACCGGCCAGGTAGGCGGGGATCAAGCCGAGGTAGTCCTCATGCGAGCGGATGCGAGCCTGCGCCGCGGCCGTGGGTTCGGCGGCCGGTGCCGTCTCGCGGTCCACTTCACTCGGACTCGCGTCAGCGGCCTCATTCTCGATCCGCTGCCAGACGCGCTCGCCCGCTTCCCGGACGATCTGGGGGTCGGGGTGATCCTCACGGACCGCTGCGACAGCGCGATCGAGGAAAGTATCGAAGTCTTCTTTGTGGGCTTTCATGAGGTCGCTCCTACCAACGGCTGCAGCTCCTTGCGCAGCTTGTGGCGCGCGCGATGCAAGATGACGGCGATGGCGGTCTGCGAGCTACCGAGCATGTCGGCGATCTCCAGGTTGCCATAGCCCTCGAAGTAGCGCAGGGAAAAAATCTCGGCCGCGCGCGGTGAAAGTCGCGCCACGGCGGTACGGAGGATGCGGCGCAGCTCGCTGTTTTCGCTGCGAGCGCCGGGGCCAATCTCGTCGGCCTCCCGGAGCTGCTCGCCAACACTGTCGAGGTCGACGGCGCGGGCCCGTTTGCGGCTGCGCAGGAGATCCAGCCCGGCGTTGACCGCGGCGCGGTGCAGATAGCTGGCTGCACCATCGTCGAGGGCAAGGTCATCGTGTCGCCGGGCGAGACGCAAGAAGACGGTTTGCAGGACGTCCTCCGCGTCCGCGGCACTGCCGGTGATGCGGTAGGCGGCGTTGAAGACGCGCCCATGATGCTCGCGATACAGCTATTCGAGGGTCCAGGCAGAGGGCAGCCGGAAAGAACTACCGGCTTGTGCTGTAGCTGCTTCAGGTTTCTGGGGACCGGGTTTCGCCACGGGTTTCTCCTCGCAGGCGCGGCCGGATTGAACGTTCCGAACCGTCTTCAACCATCACTACGCTGGGCTGGGCGGATTCTTACAACGAGGCCTCCTCAAGGTCAGCCGTGCTCGATGTCCTTCAGGAACCGCTCGAGGATCGCCGCCACCTCTCGTGGTCGATCCAACATCAGCCAGTGGCTGCTGTCGAGGAGCGTCGTTCCCGGCAACCGTTGCGGCAGCAGGCGATGCAGGCTGATCGGTAGGCTGTTGAGAGGGGTGACGACACTTAAGGCGGGCCCCGGATAGCGCTCGAGATCCTCGGTGGTCGAATGGACGGCGGCGGATCGGAGAGGCCCGATCAGCGCTTTGGCCGGCGTTGCGGCGAGCGCTTGCAGGATCGTCTCCGCGGTCTCCGGCGCACTGCCGGCGAGCAGTTGCCTGAACTGGAAGCGCAATTCTCCGTGCGGGTCGTTCTCCACCGGGTCGAGGAACTGGCGGATCTGCTCTTGCGGCAAGCGGCTTTGCTCGCCGTTGGGGTCGAGCAGTACCAGGGCGGCCACGCGTTGGGGATGATCGGCGGCGAAGGCGGCGGCCACCGCGGCACCCAAGTCGTGGCCAACCAGCAGGCAGCGGTCCAGCCGCGCGCCGTCGAGAGCCGCTCGAACGTCGCCGGCCAGGGCGGGGATCGAGTAGTCTTCGCCGGCTTGCGAGGCTCCATGACCCCGCAAGCTGAGGGCGACCGCCTTGCGCCGTGTACCGAGCTGATCGAGCAGCGCTGAGCCGTGGTGAGCGTTGCCTCCCAGGCCGTGGACGAAGAGCACGGGGAGCCGCGCGGTGGATTGGCCAACTTCGAGGATTTCGAGCCCGCCGCTCGGTCCGGCGATCTCACGCACGTTGGGCTCGGCACGCGGTTCGGCTCTCTTCGTCCCTGTGTCTCGTTCGGCTTGCCGGTTGCTGCGTTGCTGCTCCTTGCGCCCCACCACGTAAAGGCCGGTGAGCAGAGCGGCCGAGCCCACCCCGAGCAGACCCAAGAGCTGCCGGGTGGCGCCGCGCCGCGGGGAATTCTTGATCCGTTTCGCCATGGGCTGATTATGCAGTGGTGAGGGATTCCGGGCAAAGTCGTGAGTGGTGCGGGTCAGTGTGCAGTGGCTCTTGTTGGGGTCCGGTACCCCTTCAAGGTACGATATCTAGCTCACCATGGTCGGAGGCCGGTCCATCGAGTAGTGCTCGTGGAGACGGCTTTGACCGATTCTTTCAGGACCGAGCGAGAGCTCGCTTTTTCAAGGAGGATTTTCCTATGTCCGTAGCCAAGGTTTCAGAGATTTCCGCCACGTCTCCCACCAGCTTCGACGACGCCATCGCGTGCGGCATCGCCCGCGCCGGTAAGACGCTTCGCAACATCAAGGGCGCTTGGGTCAACGAGATGAAAGTCAACTGCGAAGACGGCAAGGTCACCGAGTACTGCGTCAACATGAAGGTCACCTTCGTCATCGACTGAGCAGAATCAGGAAGTACTTGAAGGTTTTCGGGCGCCGCGGTTTCTTGGCCGCGGCGCGTCAGGTATCGCTGGCGGGCCGGCGGGGCCGCTAGATTCCACTCCTCCTCGGACTGGCCGTCATCTCTTGCGCCGTGTCGGGACGGGGGCGAGCGGCTTCTGGCCGAGGAGGCCGGCGGCGTAGTCAGCCAGCCAGTAGGTCAGGTAGGCCCAGGCGAGGCCGAGGCCGGAGGCCATGTAGAACCCCATCCAGGGTGCGGTGGCGTGGGCGCGCAGCTGTGCGTAGCGCAGCACCAGATCGTCGCCACGCAGGAGTGTGCGGATGGTGGCCGGCGACCATGGAGCCAGCCGGGTGACAAGAATGGAGCCGATCTCATAGCCATCGCCGGTGAGCGATAGGAAGGGCGCCATGGCGAAGCTGAGTGCGGCGCCGAAGAGGACGGCGTGGAAGGCGCCGGCGGCACGCGCACCGCGGGCAGCGCGGCGCAACAGCCAAACTCCAGGCAGAGTGAGCAGAAAAGGGCCGAGATCGGTAGCCAGGTAGACCAGATCGCTACCGCCGGTATCGAAACCGGATAGCCGCCCGGCGTAGTCGCCGCCGGCGGTGACCCAGGGAATCCAGCGGGCCAGGATGGAGCCGCCGTAGAGCGGTGAGATCTCCAATTCGCTGACCGTGCCACCGGCCAGCAGGCAGGCGAAAGCGTGGCCCAACTCGTGCAACGGCACGTAGATCCAGAAGCCGGCGAGCAGGCCGGCGAGGGTCCACACCAAGCCGGGACCGCCGCGCACCGCCAGCACCTGGTCGAGACCGCGAATCAGATCGGCGAAGGGGCGCAGGATGAGGGTGAGCGGACGCATGAGCGAGCGCAGCCTACCAAGAGGAGCGCGGAAAGATCGCGGCGCATTGGGAACCGTTGCGGGGGTCGGGCGTTATGCTTCTGCGGAGACCCGATGATCGAGAGCTACACCACGACCGCTACTGCGATGGCCACCGCCGGGAGCGGTTCTTTGCCGGGTGCTACAGCCTCGGCCGAGGTCCGCGACGGGCTCGACCCCGACGCCGAACTGATGGCTCGCGTCGCCGCACACGGCGATCGCGACGCCTTTGCCATGCTGGTAGATCGCTACAAGAACCCATTGGTCGCCTATCTGGCGCGGTTGACCGGCTGCTCCGAGCGGGCTCAAGATCTGGCGCAGGAGTCGTTTCTGCGCCTCTATCGCGCCGCTGCCGGATACAAGGATCGCGGATATTTCTGCGCCTACCTCTTCCGTATCGCCACCAACCTGGTGCGCTCCCAGGAGCGCAAGGCCAAGCGCTGGCGGCGGCTGAGCACCATCTTGTCCCCCTCCGCGTCGTCGATTCACTCGGCCGACGGTGCTTCCCAGGGCATGGAACCGCCCGATGCGGCCGCCCACACGCCCTGTTGGTGGAGCGGCGGGGCGAGCGACAGCGCCGAGGGGTTGTTGCTGCACAGGGAGCGGCAGCGGTTGCTGGCGCAAGCCATCGCCGCCTTGCCGTTGACCTACCGCTCGGTGCTGGTGCTTTCCGAGATTGAAGAGCTACCGCACCGCGAGATTGCGGCGCTGCTCGGCTGCCGGGAGGGGACGGTCAAGTCCCGCCTTCACCGGGCGCGCCAGCGGCTGCGCGACCATCTCGCACCCTACTGGCAAGACAGCGATGCCGGCGCGGTCGCAGGAGAGAGACGATGAACGAAATCAATGACGAGACCCTCCGCCGGGCGCTCAAGTCGCTGCCCCGCGTCGAGTCGGGAGCGGGTTTCGCCCGCCGGGTGATGAATCGGTTGCCCGAGCGGCCCGCGGCACCCCGCTCGCTGCCGCGGCTGTATCTGGGGCTGGCGGCGATCACGCTGGCCACGGCGGTGATCGTCGCACTGACGATACCGGGCCTCCTGCGCACCCATACACCCATGCCGCGGAGCGCTGAGGTTGCTGCCGGCCTTCAGGCTGGCGATCAGCCGCGGCCGGCACAGCTGTCTACAAGGGCTGGTGCCGGCAAGCTCGCTCAGCGGGTAGCCACTTCCGAGGATCCCCGCCTGCACCGGCTGCTGGCTGAGCGGGAGGCGATTCTGCTGGAACTCCAGCGCTTCCGCCGTGAGACTGAGGCTCCCCGGCCGATGCTCTACCTCGGTGGGGATGAATCGGTGGACTTGGTCGTCGATCTCGCTGCGGTCGCCCATCGACGCCCTGCGAGTTCCACCCATCCGTCGGTGCGCCGATCCGACGCGCGAAACAAGACTTTTTAGAGACCCCCTTTTTTCAAGACTGGGACAGCCCATCACAGCAGATAGATAGGAGAACGAGATGAAGAAACATGCCATCTGTTGGCTAGCCGTCGCCTTGGCCTTGTCCCTTGCCATTCCGGCATGGGCGGGAGACGGAGATGGCGACGAGAAGAATGAGCGATCACGTGCCTTCGTCATGTCCAATGCCGAACCGGGTAGTGTTTTCTTCTCTTCGGACGGGCCCTTTGAGCTGCGCACCTTCCTCGGTCGGGGGTTTCTCGGTGTGAGCCTGACCGATCTGACGCCTGAGTTGCGGGCTCATTTCGCCGAGTCCGAGGACGCCGGAGTGATGGTCAGCCGGGTGGTCGATGGCAGCCCGGCTGCTACAGCCGGTCTGCAGGTCGGCGACGTGATCACCGCCGTCGACGGCGAGCTGGTGAAGCGGTCGTGGGAGTTGACCCAGCAGGTTCGCCAGCACGAGCCGGAAGAGCAGGTGAGTTTGGAGATCTTCCGCGATGGCCGCCGCCAGCTGATCGAGGTGACGCTCGCCGAACGCGATCGCGCCATGGTCGACCTGGGCAAGCACCTGTCCTGGCGTCGCGAGGGTGAGGATGGGCCATGGATGATCGGCTTCGATGGAGATGCGCTGGAGAACTTGCCCGATGGCTTGATGGATCGAGCCAGGCTGGAAAAGCTACGCGGTACGTTGGAGAAGATCGATTGGAAAACCGTGGCCGCCGAGGCGCGGGACTCCGGCCCGCGCAACGAAGAGCTTCAGCTGCGCCTCAAGAAGCTCGAAGAGCGGCTTGAGAAACTGTCCGCAGAGCTGACTCGCCTGCACGAAGACCAATAGCGATTCGTAGCTTTCCGCGGTCACGAGGGCGCCTCCGGGCGCCCTCGTTGGTTTGTGGAGGTGCGCGCTAGAATGGGCCTTCCGACAATCAAGGAGGGTTTCATGATCTCGATTCGACTCCCCGCGTTGGGTTGCCGCCGAGCCTGGTTGGTGGCTGCGCTCGCCGCCGGAATGACCGCTTGCACCTCGACGGGTCCGGCGCCCCGACCGCTTTCCGATCAAGGGACGGGTGTAGATCCGGGTGCGGCCTCCAGTGTGGCCAAGAAGTATCAGCTTCCGCCGGCCCCGCGGGGCGCTCGCTCCACGCTGGTGTTGGCGATCAACGACGTCTACCGGATCGCGGGGTTGGAAAACGGCGCCGCGGGCGGTCTGGCCCGGGTGCGCACCCTGCGCCGCGAGCTGGAGACGGAGGCTCCCGAGCTGCTGGTGGTGCACGCGGGTGACGCGATCTATCCCTCTTTCATGAGCCGGACCTACGACGGCGAGCAGATGATCGACGTACTCAACCTGCTGGACGGTCGGGATGACGACTCGCTGGACGAGCGGATGTTTCTCACCTTCGGCAACCATGAGTTCGACAAGTCGGATCTCGAGGATGCGGCGATCGTCGATCAGCGGGTTGAGCAGTCGCGCTTTCGCTGGCTGGCCGCCAACCTCGAATTCAAGGCGGGAGCGGACGGTGAACCGCTGGTCGCCGCGCCTCACCTGGTGCCCTGGTCGGTGGTGGAGAGCGGTGGTATCCAGGTGGGTATCTTCGGTCTGCTCGGACCCGGGCTGGTGGATGCGGAGTATGTGGAGATCGGGGACTATGCGGCGGCTGCCCGGCGAGCCACCGCGGCTTTGCGCCGGCAGGGTGCCGAGGTGGTGATCGGGCTGACCCATCATTTCGTCGAGGAGGACTGTGCCCTGCTCACCGCCCTCGGCGACGAAGGACCGGACTTGATCCTCGGCGGTCACGAGCATGCAGAGCAGCGCTGGCGGGCCGGGGAGCGCTGGTTGCTCAAGGCCGATGCCGACGCCCGTTCGGCCACAGTGGTTCGCATCTCCATTGATCAGGCGGACCGTCTCTCCATCGAGCCGGCACCCCGCATCGAGCTTGCCGGCGACTCGCCTGCCGGCGATCCGCAGGTGGAGCAGCGAGTGCGCCGGTGGCAGAGAGACCATGACGAGAGCTACTGTGCCTCACACAACCAGGCGCCGGGGTGTCTGAGCGATTCGGTGGGAGCCACCCGCACCGTGCTGGTCGCGGAGGAAACGCAGATCCGGGCCTACGAGACCTCGCTCGGCAACTGGCTCACCGATCTGATGCTCGCCGCATTCCGCGACCAGGGGGCACAGGTCGCCTTCATCAATTCGGGAGCCCTTCGGCTCAACCAGGATGTGGTGCCGGGGCCGATCAGCCTGGCGGACATGGAGGGCATCTTCCAGTACCCATCGCCGCTGCGGTTACTGCGCATCGATGGCGCCACCCTGCAGAAGGTCGCCGATCGTGCCGTCGAGCAATGGCCCGGCTCCGGCCACTGGTTGCAGATCGCCGGCTTCACCTTTCTCCATGATCCGCAAGCGGCGAGCGCCACCGAACTGGCCCTGCTGACGCCCGATGGCCCCCGACCGGTCGAGGCGGACGAACAGATCCTCGCCGTCACCGTCGACTATCTGGTCAACCCGAAGCGCGACCAGGACGGCTACACCATGCTTTCGGAGGAACAAGTGGTGGCGCAAACCGGTGACCTCAAGCGGATCGCCTTGGCGGCGTTGGCAGCCGTGGGCGAGCGCGGAATCGCGCCCGAGGTGGAGGGCAGAATTCGCTCGGTCGCCGCGACCGACCTCGCTTCCGGCGAAGTTCGTTCCTGCGCCGGAGTAGAATAGAGGTTCCGCGAAAGGAGGCTGCGATGCGTCGTACCCTGATCGAGATTGTGTTCTGTCTTCTGCTCGCCGCTGTGGCTTGGGGCTTTTGGTGGTGGGGTGGAAGGCAGTCCGAGCAGGCGCTCGCCGAACAGCGCGAGAGTTTCCAGGCTGAGATCAGCGATCTGCGGGTGAAGAGCGATTTCTGGGCTTCCGAGCTGGTGGCGGGCGAGGCGGAGGCGGCGTTTCGCGCCTTCATCGCGGGGGTCAGCCCGGCGGTGCTCGGTGGCCGCAACGACAGCGCCGACTTGGGGCTCATCTCCCTGTTGGATCTGCCCGGGGTCGATTTCGCCCACCTGTTGCGGCCCAACGGCGAAGTGGTATCGAGCAGCGACCGCAAGCTGACTTCCGCCGGCAATGCCGGGGAGCGCGCCGCCTGGGCGCTGGCGGCGAGCGAAATTATCTCGCGTCAAGGCGACACCCGCGGTGTCACCGAACTGGCGGCCCCCATCCCCGGGCCGGACGGACCGGTCGCTTTCCTCTGGATGGGCTACCGCACCGGCGAGATCAAGGAGAATTCCCGGCCGGCGACGCTCACCAAGCCAGTGGAGGACTCTCAGTAGGCGAGGTTTTTGCGGGCGGCGGCATTGACCCGCTGCTCGAAGTCACAGGTGACGAAATCGGTGAGAAGGAACGGCTATCCGCCGGAGGCGCGCAACCGCTCTTCGAGTTCACGGCAGCGGGGGTGGTCGGGGGCCATCCGTTTGAGCACCGACAACGCCAAGGTTGCTCGTTCGCTCTGGCCAGAGTCCAGTAGCTCTTCGACCTGCTGGACACCCTGTTCGATCGCGGTGGAGTGGCGCCGCCGTTGCTCCCGCTCACTGATCTCGGCGAGCATCTCCGCGGGCCGTTCACTAGTGGGTACCGACCGCCCCAGCTCGAATGCCACTTCGCGCGCCGCAGCCCAGTCGCCGGCGGCGAGGTGGCGGTGGTAAATCTCCTCGAAGCGGGTGACGACATCCACCGTTTGACGCTTCGCACGCGCCTCGGCGAGGCGTCCGCGAAAGAGATCCAGCGTCACCTTGCTCACCTTGAGATCGGCGATCTCCCGCAGTCGTGCCTCGGCCTCGCTGATGAAGCCGCGTGCGAGCAGCGACTCGAAGCGATCGGTCAGCTCGTCGAGATGCGCTGTGTCGTTCAGCTCCCGCTCCGCGTGGGCCAGCTCGCGGGCAAAGGCGAGGGAGATCTGGCCTGTCGGGTCGCTACGCTCGATGGCGTTGAGCTTGCGTTGTGCCGCCGCCAGGTCTCTGCGCGCCAGCGCCTCGCGGCCGGCGTCCAGCACTTCGCGCACCCGGTTTTCTTTGGTCAGTTCATCGGCCAGAGCCTTGACGCGGCGTTTGTAGTCGCGCCGTAGCGGGTGGTGGGGCACCAGATCGAGCAGATTCTCCAAGGCGAGTCGTGCCAAGGGTAGATGCCGGTGGTCGAGATGTTGATCCAACAGTTGCTCGGCGGCTAGTGCGTGGTCGTCGAGAGTGGCTTGGGCCGGTGCGGAGCTGTCGGTACCCGAGGGTGCCGTGCCGGCTGGCCGGGGGCCGGCCGAGTGTATGGGGCTCGACTCGGTGGTCTCCGGCATCGGAAAGGCAGCGGTCGACGCCGCCACCGCGGGTTGTGCCGGGGAATTTGCGTGGATCTCGGGCAAATGGGCGACGCCGGTCGCTGCGGTCAATTCGTCGCGGGCTCTCTCCAGTGCTTGGATGAAGGTGACCGCGGAGGGGAAGCGCGCGTCGCGGTTGCGGGCCAAACCGCGCAGCACGGCGCGGTTCAGACTCTCCGGCACGTCGATACCGGGCACCCGACCGCTCAGCGGCAACGGATCCTCGTTGAGCCGCATGAAGAGGGCACCGTGCGGCGACTTGGACTCGAAAGGTGGCTTGCCGCAGATCGACTCGTAGAGCACGATGGCAAAGGAGTAGAGATCGGTGCGGCGGTCGAGTTCGACCCCCTCCTCGAGGCCGGCCTGTTCCGGCGAGCAGTAGTGCAGCTTGCCCATGAACATGCCGCGCTCGGTGATGCTCTCCTCCGGGCTGTGAGCGAGGCTCTTGGCCAACCCCAAGTCGATGATCTTGATGCGCGGCTTGTCGCGCGCATCGAGGGTGAGCAGCAGATTGTCCGGGCTGATGTCGCGATGGATCACACCGGCGGTGTGGATCGCCTCCAGACCACGCAAGGTCTGGATCCCCAGCTCCACCGCCAACTCGGTGGGCAGCGGTCCATCGCGCTCGACGCGCTGGCCGAGCTCTTCGCCCTCGACGTATTCCCAGACCATGTAGAAGCGGCTGTCGGGCAACTGCGCGTAGTCGTGGAGGATGGCGACATTGGGGTGCTTGATCTGCGTCGCCATGCGCGCCGTACGCAAGAACCGCTGCGCGGCGGCGGGATCCGCCGCCTTCTCCGGGCGCAGGATCTTGACCACCCGCCGCTCTTGCAAGTGCAGATGGCGCACCAAAACCACCTCGCCAAAACCACCGCTATTCAGCGCTCGCAACACCTCGTACTTGCCGTCGAGAAGGGTGCCGGTGGGGTAGGTGGTCATCGAGCCATCCTGTGCGCTAGAAGGAAGTTGGGGAAGAGGGCCGCGAGAGCTGATTCTAGTGTGACTCGAACCGGTTGTGTCGCCCAGTTTCGCGGTAGTGCTGGTGGAGTTGAAGTCGCTGATCTGCAATGGACAGGCACGGAAGCGAGCTGGCGGCACGACGGAATTTCGCGTTGAGGATCGTGCTTGCGATTGCACTGTCTTTAATGCTCGTGTATGGTTGTGCGAGAAACAGGTCTGCGCTCGGGAGAAGAAAGGTTGTTCAAGATGGCTGAAAGACTCGTGAGAGTTCCAGATTTCCCGACGATTGCCTTGGTTGGGATCCCCCTCGTTATTTGTTTGATTCTGGTTTCGACTACGCCGGTTCAGCTCCTAGCGCAACCGACGACCTCGGAAGAGAGTCGCCTGGCTGCGGCGGAAGGGATGGCCCTTGCCCGGTCAATACGGTGGAGCAGGGCCAATGGCCAGCGTTTTGTCGCCGCGCTTCCTCTCTTGAGAGACGGAATGAAAGTTCGACTGCTGCTCAACAGCCGTTTCGTGGAGGCGGTGCCACTTGAGGTTCGGATGACCTCCTTGTCGGGCGAGGTACTCGTCGTCGCCAATGAATATCTAGAACCACGAAGTACGCTGGAGGTTGATCTACTCGCGGCCTTGAGTCGAGTGGGGCATCGATTCCAGCCGTCCAGTGTGCAGGTTAGTTTCTTTGGCGACAAGGAGATGATCCAAGCCTGGTTACTGACATCGGGGTGGAGTGGCTTGCTGGAAACACCTCTCGCCAGTCAATCCGATGAGTCAAGCTGGCAGTGGATCTCCTTCTGGGATACTCGGCTCTATGGAGAAGTTGAACCAGCGAAACCAAGGCTCTCCTTCGTCAATATCGAAGCGACGCCGGTGAAGCTGACTTTCGATCTGAGTATCCCCGGTCAGGAGGGTGAGCGCTCGCAGATTGAGATTCCTGCTTTGGGCACCTATCTTTGGCAGCCCGCGGGCGATAGCTCGCCAAGCCGGGGCTCGGTGCAGATAGAGCACGACGGCGCGCCGGGGCAAGTCATGGCCACGGGCTACCTGCAAGGTCCTCGTTTCTTGGCATCCCTTCCGCTGGTGAGCAGCTCTTCAGTCATGGAGTTCAATCGCTATGACTCGCCGACCCTACCGTTGGGTGCTAGGAGTGAGAATCGGCCCATTCTCAGCCTCTTCAATCCGAGCCAAGATTCTGGACCGCCGGTTCTTGTACGCATCGCTTTGGTGGATCTACTCTCAGGTAATGCGCTGGCCAGCACTGAGTTATCCATGGTGCCTTCCGAGGTCACCTCCCTAGATCTGCGATCGCTCTGGCCGCGAGTTTTAGCGGGGAATGGGCAGCGGGGGCTGCGCGTACAGATAACTACGGACGGCGCTCCTGTCATGGTGCATGGGATCTCATTGGCCTCATCATCGTCAGCCGTGACCGATATCGAGCTGATCCAACGCCAGAAGGTTCATCAGAGCGGCACCTATCCGATTCCCAATCTGGAAGAAAATCAAGTCGTGACCACCCTGCTCAACCTGGGCGATACCACCGCCGAGCTATTCGGTCACTTGTCCTGGGAACTGGGGGAGTACGCACTGCCGGCGATCAAGATCGCACCCGGAGCGGCCTATCGTATCGACTTTCAGAAGTTAGTCCACCGAGCCGAAGCCGATCTGCGGGGCCGCCTGTTCCAGCCGGAAGACTCGACGACCTATTTCCAGTGGCTATCGAGGCGCGGCAGCTCGGAATTGATCGCCCGTACAGAGATCCGGCCGCTTGACTCCTCGGACCTCTACGGCTTCAACTGTTTCGGCTGCTGTGAGGAATGGCCTGTCGGTGGTATCGAGCCTGGATTCGCCACTTTCGGCACGGGCGGCCAGGCCGATTTTGTACCGGTGGAGTTCATCGACACTTGTGCAGGCACGATGGGCCCGTTTACGGCCTTCCCGACCTCGTCAAGCTACGCCTCGCCGCTCGGATGGAACTACAACAAAGTTTGGTCCAACAGTGAAACCAACCAGACGGTATCCTTTACCGGTGACGGCCAGTACATGTGGATCGACTGCACGGAACGCAGTCGCACTTTCGTTGGTGACGGCCCGGTGGTCGCCGACAACAAGTGTGCCTTGACCCATCACCCCGGATTCGATCTGTCGCTGGGTTGTTGCGGGACTCACGGATCCAATGTGCAGGCTTGTAATGACTGCTGCGCTAAGGAGCTGAAGGTTGCGAAGTGTCGCTGCGACAAGATAGTGAATCCAATAAAGCGTAAAGCGTGCAATATCTTCGCAGACAAGGCGAATTCAAAATGTACCGGCCCCTGCAATGTTGGGTGCCCATGAAAAATACAAGCTGTTGGCCTGGTTCATATTTCGTGTGCTTCATGCTGTTGCTGGTGTCTTCTTTATTGGCGTTTCCGGTCACGGCCTGTGGGAGTGCTCAGGTCGCAGAATATGAAAGTGTCAAGTGGTCTCTTTGGCGAGGGTTGGATGGAGATCAGGTCGCTCAGACGGTGCTCTTAGTTAGACATACCCCTTCTTGCGTAGCCTCAGTCTTGTTCTTGCAGATGAGAGATTCGGATCTAGCTGTTCTGGTTTCTGACCAGAAGGTGCGGGAGGGCGAGTTGCGGGAGTTGTTTCGAGATGAGACGTCTAGCTGGGAAATCGAAATGAAGACTCAAACGGCTCTTCGCTTTGAAAACTCGAAGGAAGCTCTTGATAGTCTTAGATTCGTTGCGAAGGCCAAGGAGGTTTCTGATGACAGAGCCACGATCACGATCCTAGCCTCTAACGTAAGAGCCGTTGCGCTCACCTACGAGACGTCTGAGGAGTATGAGCGAGAACCGATTCTCGACCGATTGCAGGAGCAGGGTTTTTCTGCTCTGCTGGCTCGCAAGGTGCCACAGGGAGTCGATGAGCTGATAAGGAAGGTCAGCGGATTGTCCTCTGACGATTCCGAGGTCATACCCGAAAGCCTAGGCTCAGAACTCATTGCGATGATCGATACTATTCTGCGTAAACGCCGACCTTCCGGCATTGAACTCGCACTTCATGATCAACCCTCACTCGTGCTCCATGAGGAAGTAGTCGAGATTCGCCTGGAGATCGTCTTCAGCGAGGCACAGCTGACCTTCTTGGCACAGTTTCCTTCGTTCGATTCCCTTCGACCTATGGCGGGTACTTGCGCCGAGACTTCAGTTCCCAAACACCTACCCGCGCAACCCGAAGATTAAATCCTTCCAGCTCTTACCGTCGCGCGTAAACGGTACCCCGAGGAGGCTGGGTTCTTCGAACTGGATCTTGTAGTCGAGGTCGCGCAGGATGCCGGGTTTTTCGACCTCGCCGGCGATGAAGGTGAAGTGGGCCAGCTTGTGGGCGTCTTCCAGGCTGTAGATGCCGCCGAGGAGCTTCTCGCCCAACCGTTCGCCGAGTTGCGGGAAGGCGGCGGTGTAGCGGTCGGCCAGGGTGGTGGCTCGCTCCAGCGGGGTGGCGAAGGCGGGGACGACGAAGATGCCTTTGCCGGGGTCGTGACCGGTGGTCGATCGATCACCGAAGAAGAATTGAGCGATCGGCGAGAGCAGCGAGCCACCGGTGTCTCTGGTGGTCTCGATGGTGGCGGGGATGCGCCAGAAGGGGCGGTATTCATGGGCCACGCGGTCGCTGAGAGCGACGAAGGAGACCTCGAAGGGCTTCAGCTCCTCGGTCTTGCTGTCGAGGCGGAAGCCGGAGTAGCAGGCGGTGCAGTAGTAGAGAACGTCTTCGCCCTCGGCCGCCAGCGGGGCGCCGCACTGCGGGCAATCGAGGGTGAGCAGCCGGTAGCCACGGTTCATGAGTGCTCTCCACCGGCGGCTGGCGAGAGCGAACCGAGGTCGAACATTTTCTGAATGGAATCGGGGAGATCGACCTCGGCTTGGAGACTCTCACCCTCTTCGACCACGCCGCCGTAGCGAAAGCGCTTCCACCCCCAGCGCAGAAGCCACAGCCCGACCAGCGAGGCGATGAGCGTTGGCACGCAGCCCCCGTCGGAGGAATACGAAAACTGGAGCACGGTGGTGGCGGCGAAGCAGGCGATAGCCTCCGTACCGACCAGGGCCAGGGCGCGAAAGAGGTCGTTGCCGGGCGCCTTGCCGTAGGCCAGCTTGCCGTCTTCGCCGTCGATCAGCGCCTGGTAGGAGCGACCGCGGAATCGATAGCGCACCACCCACAGCGGGTAGTAGATGACCGAGAAGCGCTCGCGCACGGTTTCGAGAAATCGGAACCGCGTTTTGTGGAGTCCTTGGGCCGGATCCGAGGTGTTGCGAAAGTCTTCGAGCGCCGCCCGGCGCACCGGAACCTCGGAGACGGTGGGTGGAAAGACCATACCTTGACGGGCCAGGGCCTCGCTGTCGAAAGGGCGCAGCAGGTCGCCGCCAAGATCGATCTTGCGCACCCCCCACTCGGCGACGTTGACCGCCGGGAAGGTGCGATCGAAGTGGCGCTGCGTCCGCTTTTCCACGTCGACCTCGTAGGTTTCCGTTCGGCGATTCTTACCGCTGCCGACGGTGCGCGTGCGCAGCTGTGTGCCGAGTGCATAGCCGATCGCGTCGGCCTCGATGCGGAAGAAAGGCAGGAAACAGAGGAAGGTCTCCGCCGTGTGCGCATGAGCGGCAAGACGGCGATCTTTGTTGAAGCCTCGTCGCCACCAGCGCCGTGTTTGCTCCTGTGCTTGGCTGGCGGTGATCGTGGGTTGGATCGAAAAGCGGCGCACGCCCAGCTCGCCGAGCGCCAGTAGCGGAGTGTCGCAATAGGGACAATGCGCCACGCGAAGGCCATCCGCCACCTCCAAGGCACCGCCGCAGTTGGGACAGGAGAGGTCGGTGATTCTCCTCTCGACCGGTCGCTCACCGGCTGGTGGCGACGGCGGCTCCGTGCTGGTGGCTGGTGTGGGTGTGGTCATACTTTGCGGCTCACCCAATAGGCGAGAAAGGTCAGCGGTACGGCGAGAACGCCGTAGGCCATGAGCTTGAGCAGTGGATGGCTGATCGCCAGCCCGGCCAGGGCGAAGAGAATCAGGCCGAGTATGGCGACCAGGCGGAAGGGGCTCTCCGCTTTGGCGGGAAAGACCGAGGCGATTACCGCACCGGTGGAGCCGTCGACCAGGGCGATGTAGCTGCGGTCCTCGTAGCGGTAGCGGCACTCCCAGAGGGGCAGATGGACCCGCGCCGTCTCCTGCACCCGCTGTGCGGCCTCACCGAGCCAGCCGCGGGCAGTTTCGATAGGGACCGAAGGCCGGCGACGATCAAGTTCCGGCTCATCGAGCTGCGAGCCGCTGTCCTCCGTCTCACCGGCGTCGTCGTTGGTGAACGGTTTGAGTTCGCCAGCGGGGATGCGCAGGTCGGCGAGTTGCGAGATCGGGGTCGGCGCCGCGGGTTGGATGCGGACCTCCTCGCCACCCTCGCCGGCGAGGCGAAACATCCACACCGGGAACCAGATTGGCGTGGCGGCGTGCAACGTGGCTTTGCGGTCGAGATCTTTGACCGTCTCGTTGCCGGCCATCCACCGCTTGAGCGCCGCCGTGGCCTGGTCGCGGTCGAGCAGGCGCGGCAGCCGGTAGTGCAGGACGAGGCCGGAGCGGTCGACGAAGAGGGCCGCGTCGCAGTATTCACAGCGCAGTAAGGAGCGGCCCGAAGGCAGAGAGTTGGTTCCGCCGCATTGCGGGCAGTCGAGCTTCGCCGCTGTCGCGGCCGGAGCGCTCAGCGGCCCCTACTCCGTGACCCGGTGGCCGCAAGAAGGGCAGAAGCGCGCACCGCCGGGCAATTTGCCGCCGCACTGCGAACAGAAGGCGGGAGTCGATTCTGAGTCTGCCTCGCCGGTCGCTGGCGGCGCTTCGTTCTGTGCTGCGGCTGGTGCGGCCGCTGCGGCCGGTGTCGGTGAGGGCGTCGGTGCGGGTGTGGTGCCGGCGCCCTCTTGCATCGCCTCTTTCATCATCTGCGGCAGCATCATCCCCATGCCGGCGCCCATGCCCACACCCATGCCGGCGGCGACTCCACCGCCGCCGCCCTGACCTTGTGCGGCATCGCCCATCGCTTTGGCGGCCTTGAACTTCATGTACTCGCTCATATTGCCCAGCGCCGCCATGCCGCTGCGCTCGTCGATCAACTTCTGTACCTCTTCAGGCGGTGTGATCGCTCCGACGAAGAGGTCGGCGAGGTCGATGCCGTACTTCTTGAAGTCGTCGGCGACCCTCGTTTTGAGACCGGCGGCCAGCTCGTCGTAGAGCCGCGGCAGATCGAAGATCGATTTGAGGTTCTCGCCCAGGAGATCGTTGAGGCGGGCGACGATGAGGTCTTTGAAATAGGACTCGACGCCGTCGGTCGTGTAAAGGCCCATGGTGCCGACCACCGAGTTGACGAAAAGTTGCGGCTCGCTGATGCGCACGGCGAACTTGCCGAAGGCGCGCAGACGGACCATCGCCAGCTCGCTGTCGCGGAAGACCACCGGTTCTTTCGTCCCCCATTTGAGGTCGAGGAAGGTTTTGGTGGAGACGAAGATGGTCGCCGCCTGGAAGGGAGACTTGCCTTTGAAGGGTAGGCCGAGAAGGCGGGTCAACAGCGGCAGGTTCATCGTCGTCAGGGTGTGACGGCCGGGCGCGAAGGTGTCGAGAGCCTTGCCGTCGCGCAAGAAGACGGCCTGCTGGCTCTCCTCGACGATCAGTTGGCTGCCGAGCTGGATGGCGGCGGTTCCGTCGCTGGGAACACGAGCGACCATCACCTGGCCACTGGTGTCTTGGTACTGGATGACTTGCATCGTCGTCTCTCCTTGGCGGCGTTGGGGCGAGCGGGGGAACGATCTCTAATCGGGCGACTGTTTATCCTTGTGGTGAACTCTTGACGACCTCGCTGATCACCTCGCCGCGGCTCGCCCACCTCTCTTCCAGGGTGGCGAGTCGGGCCAGGGTTTGATCCAGCGCCTTGTGGAGTAGGTCCGGCGTCTCGGTCGAGTCCTCGCCGGGCAGAGGGATCGCCGCGATGTCGGCGGCGAGTTGGGCCAGCTCGTCGACCATCGAGAGGTCGAAGCGGTAGAGCTTCTCCAACTCGTCGTCGAGGATCTTGACCACGTCGAACAAGCCGCTGTAGCCGTAATCGGCGAAGCGCAGTTTTTGCGACAGGCCGTCGAGCCTGCGATCGAGGCGGTCGAAGAGCGTCAGATCCTCGAGACGACCACGATCGGTGTAGGCGCCGGCGCGCTGGCGAGCGGTGACCTTCAAGTCTGCCACCTGGCGTGCCAGGTGCTCGCGCTGCATGCGGTCCACGTCGCGCCGCAACTCGCGGTCTTGGTAGCCCCGGAAACCGGGGATCTTGTCGATCAAGCGCTCGAGGGCTCCTCGGCGCTCGCGGGCTTGCTGGTAGCCGTCGCTCATCATTCCTCCCCGCACAGCGGCGATAGGATCATTCCCGAAGCTGGCATCCCTCTCAAAACGGACTCGCCGAGCGCGATCCTACCACTGGGGCAATGGTCTAGAGCGTAGTTGGAGCGAGTGGTGCAGGCGGGCAAAGTCGGCTCCTTGCTTGCTCGGGGTGAGTCGTCTTGTGTAGGATTTGCTCAGACATGCCTAGATTGTGGCTCGATGGCTCGCCGACGGTGAGCGCAGTCGAACATCTTGTGGGTGGTGCCCGTTGCGCGCCGCCAATCCAAGTATGAGCCACAGTGGGTTACCAACATTGATAAGTGCGAGCTGGCAGAAAATTCCCCAAACGACGAAAATGCCATGACGCGATCCGCCGAGCATGCACCGAGGAGGGCCCTGGCCGGGTCTGCATCTGTCCACAGTGCGGTGTGGCGCGGCCTGCTCTTCCTCGCAGGGCTCTCGCTTCTCGTGCTGACGGCCAGCTCGGTCATCGCGCAGCCCACAGTCGCCGGCGACGAACCGACCCCGGTGGTTCCGCGTCACAGCCCGCGAGCCTCCCCGGCACCAGCCGCACGGGAACTGACTGCTGCGCAAGCGACCGTCTCGGAACAGCCTCTCGCGGTGGTTCTTGTCGGCGAGGATCCGCGTCTGGCGAGTCAGGCGGCCCTTGTCACCATGCTCACCGGTTGGAGCGAGGCCTGGTCGCGGCAGCGCGCCGACGACTATCTGAGGTATTATTCGACTCGGTTCGTACCGTCGGGCCAGCTCGATCTTGTAGCTTGGCAACGGCAAAGGCGACAGCGGTTGCGGCGCCCTCAGTCCGTTGAGGTCGCCGTGGCAATTCTAGATGCGGAGTTGATTTCTGAAGACCGGGCCAGCCTTCGTTTTCTTCAGCGCTACCGGTCGGATCGCTACCGGGATGTGGTGACCAAGAGATTCGAACTGGTGAGGGAGGGAGAAGATTGGAAAATCCTGCGAGAGATCATCGAGGAGGAATGATGCGCTCTGTGCTCGTACGCTACGTCTTACCTCTTCTGGCGCTCGGTTTGGTGCTTGTCTTTCCCATTCGGGCCTTCAATAGCAGCGCGGACGACGCCGCGACGCAGAACGGCGATGTTCGCCACCAGGCGGACTACAGCGTCAGCGAGCAGACCGCCGGCAGCACTTCGGCCATCGCACCGTCGACGGCTTTGGTCCCCTCCAACCTGTTGCAACTGCCGTCCGGCGTGGAGTCCGCGGTCGTCGTCGATTTGCTGCACAACTCGCTCTACCTGATCAAGAACGGCGAACGCTTGGCCAAGAGCGGCTCCTACTTTGTCGCCATCGGCAAGAACGGCGTCGACAAGATGCGCGAGGGCGACGAGAAGACTCCGGTCGGCGTCTACTTCCCCAACTCCTTCCTGCCGGATCGAGTTCTCCCCGCAATCTACGGTGCCGGCGCCTTCCCCATCGACTATCCGAACCGCTGGGACCGCCGCCTGGGCCGCACCGGGAGCGGAATCTGGATCCACGGTTCCGATCGCTCCAACGAAGAGCTGCCACCGCGCTCCAGCCGAGGGTGCCTGACGCTGACCGATCCCGATTTCGTCTCGATGGCCTCGCACATGCAGGTGCGGCGCACACCGGTGATCGTGGCCAACTCGGTGGAGTGGGTGAGTCCGGAACAGGTCGCGGCACAGAGCGCTGACCTGCGCCACGTCATCGAAACGTGGCGCCGCGATTGGGAAAGCCGCGACACGGAACGCTATCTGCACCACTACTCCACGGTCTTCCGCTCCCCCGACAAGACCGCCGCTCAATGGTTCGCCCACAAGCGGCGGGTCAACGCCGCCAAGAGCTTCATCGAGGTCGGGGTCACCGAACTCGGCCTCTACCGCTATCCCGGCGAAGACGACCTCGTACTCGCCACCTTCGCCCAGAGCTACAAGTCGAACAACTTCGACAGCCAGGTCAACAAGCAGCAGTACTGGCGCCGAGAAAAGGGCGAGTGGCGGATCGTTTACGAGGGCGGCTGAAGGCCGGCGTTTGTTTATGGGGATCTCTCTGCGAGATCCCCTCGCGCGAAAAAACGTGGTTTTTCGCGCTCACCCTTAAGCAGTCCGTCCTAGTCGGCCGGGTTCGCCCTGGCGGGCTCACGCGCTGCGCTCAGCTCTCGTCCTCCCCGAGACGCCAAGCGGCTAGGTTGAGGACTTTGGTGCGGGAAGGTGCCGCCTCGCCTAGCCTCCGCCCCCGCCGATCTCCACCGCCTCCTCATCCTCCTCTACCGCCGCGCTGGCGGCGGTGATTTGTGCTTCTTCGGTGTACTTGCCGAGCCAGTGGATCAGGTCACGCCAGATGTTCCTCTGCTCGGCGGCCGAGGGCATGATGCCGGCGCTCTTGAATTCGATGGTCAGGACCGGCGTCGAGAGGCGGGTTCCGGCGTAGCGGCCCAGGGAGCCTGGGTAGGTGCCGAGCAGCTTGAGGTAGAGCGAGCCCAGGCGGTCCGGGGGCTGGTTGGGACCGTCGAAATCCACTACCGAAAACGGTGCGTGAACCGAGATGATGACCTGCGGGTCGAAGCTGAAGATCTCATTGACCAGCCAGCGGCTTTCGGGCTCGGACAGCGGCGCGGGGCCGGGGTAGCGCCGGGGGTTGCGCGAAGTGCGCCGCACCCAATAGTCCTGCGTCGATCGGAACCACTCCGGACAGGGAAAATTGCGGTTGAGGTCGACACCGTTGGCATTCATCCGTTGCGAACGCTTGCGCAGCAGCCCGTCCGGATTCACCAGCGGTGCGATGCGGAAATGAAACTCGTTCGAGCGATTCTTGGCCAGCTTCGCGATCCACTTGAAGACTACGCTCACCGAGGAGAACTCGTCACCGTGAATGCCGCCGATCAGCAGCACTCGGGCGCGCGGTGTCACTCCGGAGGGTGGCAGGAAATCACGCGCGACGATCGGGCCTCCCTTCACCGAAACCGCTCCGGTGGGCTTGAGACCGGCGCGGAGGCACTCACTGTAGCTGACGCTGTTGAGCTTACGGCCGACCTTCCGGCAGAGCGAACGAATCACCTCGTCATCCGCCGCGGCGCCGGCGAGCGGTTGGGCGAACGCCGGGCTGGTGAGGGCGATGATCAAGCAAAGAGTCCAGGCCCAGGTGCGGGGTTGCAGCTTGTGGAGTCGGGGGGAGCAGGCCATGGTGTGAGCGGCTCTAGGCAAGTTTCCGGGCAGCTCTTGAGCCGGTTGAGGTACGGCGGTCCAGGGTGGACAGGGCCGAGCAGAAGGGCCTCGTCTCGCACAATCGTAGCACTGGCATCGGAGATCGGCGAAGAGCGGCTTGCGCAATAGCAGGTCGGCGCCGTACGATGGTTGCGGCTTAGTCAACGTTTCGCAGGGGGTGCCTGTCTGTCTAGCCGGGCTGAGAGTAGACCCTAGGAACCTGAACCGGATCATACCGGCGTAGGGAGCGCGAGGCGGAGAGGTGGATTCCGCAGATCGTCGTGAATTGCGATGCTGCCCTAGCCTCTGTCGACCTTTGGCGAACTCGCAACGCCTGCACATCGAGGAGGCCAGTAGATGCGTCAAGCGTGGATCGATCGGCGTCGAGGAGATCGCACTCCAACCCAGCTCTACTACGCTCGCAAGGGGATCGTCACCGAGGAGATGGAGCACATCGCGGGTCGCGAAAAGTGTTCGCCGGAGTTGGTTCGCTCCGAGGTGGCGCGTGGGCGGGCGATCATCCCGGCCAACATCTGCCACCCGGAACTCGAGCCGATGATCATCGGCCGCAAGTTCCTGGTCAAGATCAACGCCAACGCCTGGGCAAGCAGCAGCCCGAGGCGGCAGAGGTGGTGGGCGCCTGATCGGGCGTCGATCTATCTCGAACTCGCTTTCGGCATTACCGGCAGCTCCAGCAGGCGACTGTTGCCCACCAGGTCGGTGGCTTCGAACCACAGCTGATAGTGGTCGGCGTCGCTGTGGGTGAGGCCGAAGCGTAGTGTCCCAACGCCCGATCCCGGGTCCTCGCTGCGCACTTCGAGAATCTCTCCCACTCCGAGTTGTACCGGGCTGTCCGCCCCGAAGGGGTTGGCGGCCGGGGCGCGCAGGAAGATGCGGGCGCGATCGGCGGCGACGCTGCCGATTTCGACGCGACGGTGCTCCGCTGCTGCGGGGTCGCCAGCGGCGGCGGTGGCAGCGGTGAGACGGATCGGTAGCCAGCGGGCGCCGTCGCTGGAGAACTCGAGGATCACCGCGGACTTGCGCAGCTTTCGGATCCTGCGCCGCTTGAGCGGGGTGGTGTCCCAGCCCGGAAGGCCGCCCTCATCGACCATGGTCGATCCACCGGTGCGCCAATCCAGTTGTGGCGGGTCGGGGTCGCCGACGAAGTCGAAGGGGCCGAGGGTGGCGCGGTTTCCGGCGCGGTCGGCGATGATCGCTTCCGCGCGGTGGCCGCCGGTAGCCCAGGGGCCGTGCCAGCTCTGTTGCGATACCGCTTGCCCGTCGAGGAGGTAGACCCAGTCACCGACGCCGGACTGGGGATCGAAAACCTCGGTTTCGAAACGGGAGTAGGGGCCGAGGATCAGATCCTCTCCATAGCGAATGTAGAGGCCCGAGAGGCTCAGTTGGGCGCTGGGTGGCTGGCGGTCGGGTAGCTCGGAGGCGATCTGGATGGCCGTCGTCTGGCTGGGGAATCCGTCGAGTCCGGATGCGGCGATGGCGTTGACCCGCCAGGAGTACTGACCCTTGGGCAAGCTCTCGGGTCTCCACCGCGGCTCGGTGAGGTCGGCGTAGCGGCCGAGGACCTGTAGGCAGTCCGGCTGCGCGCAAACCTCGACCCGGTAGGAGGCGGCGCCGGTGACCGGGTTCCAGGAGAACTCCGGGTTGGAGAAGTCCCACTTGCTGCCGGCAGTCGGCAGCAAGCCGGTGGGTGCGGCGAGGAGCTTCTCGGGCGGCGTCGGCGGCTTGCCTTCGGCCACGGAAGTTCCCATCCCGGCCCCGACCGCGACGGTGGCTCCGGCCGCTTCGACCGCACTCTTGCCCTCGTAGACCATCAACTGGGCATCGCCGCCGCCGGCCTTGCGAATTCGCGTCTGGAGCGTTCCTTTGGCGTCAGGGCGCGGAGTGGCGCGGGCGCTGCCGACGATGATGTCGATGTCCGTGGGTTGGGTGATGGTGCGGCCCGCCAGGTCGGCCTGGCCGTTGACGATCTCGATTTCGTCTCGCGAGACCCCTTGCAACTGGCTGCCGAGGCGGCGCAAGAAAATCAGCGCTTCTTCGCCCACCGACATCGAGGTGCCGTCGGTGAATCGCATCTCGAAGGCGCCGTCACGCCCGGTGCGCAAGCCGTCGCGATCGCGCAGCAGGTCATCGACCTCGGCGCGGTCCCAGGGCTGCGGCGTCGGCTTCTTCTCGACTTGGCGTAAGACTTTGATCAGGCGAGCCGATTCCGGCGGCACATCTTGGCCCAACAAGACGCGAACACGCATTCCGGGGTTCAAGAAGTTCGGGTTTTTGATATCGGGGTTGAGCGCCCAGTTTTCGCGCCAAAATCGGCTGTCGCCCGAGTAGAGCTGGCTGAGTCCGATGAGCGTGTCGCCCGGTCGAACCACGTGCCAGCCGATCGGCCGCGCGGTCGCCTGGCCGTAGGCGGCGGTGGCGGCGAGCAAGGTGATCGCCAGTAGGCAGAGAGCGAGACAAACAGGTGCGTGTCGCTGATGGTGGTTTTTCATCATGACTTTCGTGTCGAGTGGGTCATCGCGTAAGTGTGCATCAGCCGGGAGCGAGCCACCGTCTGCGGATCGGCTCTCTCATCGCGCCGAGGGAGATCCTCGGCACTCCACTTGAGAGTCTGCCCCGGAATTGCACTTTCCAGCAATTCTATCGCTAGCTGGGCACTCTGCGGGCGTTGCGATCGGTCCTTGGCGAGAAGATTCATGATCAACTCATCGAGTCCGGGGGGTGTATCCGGTCGCAGTGCGGATGGCCGAGAGGGATTGCGCTTGAGCGTCTTGATGGCGGTCTCTCGCAGATCTTTGCCGGCGAAGGGTTGCCGGCCGGTGGTGCATTCGTAGAGCACCACGCCGAGGGAAAAGAGGTCCCCGAGTTCGTCGTACCCTTCGCCGCGCAGCGTTTCCGGCGGCACGTAGCCTGGAGTGCCAAAGAAAGTCTCGCTCTCGTTGCTCATCGCCGAGAGGAACTCCGCGATACCGAAGTCGGCGACTTTGACACTGCCGTCGAATCCGAGAAGAACATTCGAAGGCTTCACGTCGCGGTGGACGACACCCTGGCCGTGCGAGGCCTCCAGCGCCTGCGCCACCCGCAGGCCCAAGGCACAGGTCTGATCGGCCGCCAGCGGACTGCGCCGCCAGAGCAGTTGATCGAGGCCGATTCCTTCGATGAATTCCATGGCGATGAAGG
This sequence comes from Acidobacteriota bacterium, assembly GCA_024277255.1. GTDB lineage: Bacteria > Acidobacteriota > Thermoanaerobaculia > Multivoradales > SZUA-115 > SZUA-115. Next base: position 82,656 of record JAJRVQ010000117.1, read on the forward strand.
CGACTTCGGGCGAGTCTTCCACGTCGTAGATCGAGACGATGTTGTTGTGGTTGATGCGCGCCGCGGTAGCCGCCTCGCGCAGGAGTTGAGACGCCAGGTCACGCCGGCGCGAGTCCAGCATCTCCTGCGCCAGTCGCACCGTTTTCAGCGCAACCTGCCGCTTGAGCTTCGGATCCCAGCCGCGAAAGACGGTTCCCATGGCCCCTTCGCCGAGAACCTCGATCACTTGGTAGCGGCCGAGGAAGACCTTGCCCATCGCTTCCTGGTCGCGGATGCGGCGCTCGATCACCGCGAACGAGGAGCGCAACTGGTCGATCTCGTTACCGCCGGTGGGAATCGGGCTCAGGCCGGCGAGCCGGCGTTGGGCACCGATGAGACTGCGGATCGGGCGCACCAGGGTGAAATAGGCCAAGCTGCTGAGCACGGAGAGCAGTGCCAGAGCGAGGCCGACGGCGATCAGCGACTGGCGTTGCATGCGAGCGAGGTTGGCACGTGCGATCACCGCAGCTTGCCGGGAGGCGACGTACCAATCGGCTCCGTGCACCATGGCGAAGGCGCCGAGCACGCTGTCGTCCTCGCCGGCGGCGGGGTCGAACTCCCCGGAGCCATCGACCTTCAGCGCGCCGGCTCGCTCGACCAGCTCGGCGGGAAAACTGTCGAGTGAGACGACGGAACCGGCGAGCACCTCGCCCTTCCGGTTGGCGAGCACCAGAGCAGCCTCTTCTCCGAGTTCGATGGAAGAGACCATGCGGGTCAACGAGGAGGCGTCGGCGATCAGGCGCAAAGTGCCGCCGCCACCCTGCAATGGACTGTCGAGTCGCAGCCATCGTCGCTCCCGGCCGGCGATGGCTCGCGGTTGAGCGGCGTTAGGCTGAGCCAGAACCGGGGCCAATTCCTCCGCCAGGTCGCGCCGTTGCGCGCCGATGATGATCTCGCTCGCCTCATTGACCAGGAAGACGGCGGAGATGTCGGGTCGCGCCTGTAGGGTACCTGCCAGCAACTCTTGAGCCGCGCTGGATCGCGGGTCGTTGAGGACGGAAGGATGCGACCCCAGGGTTGCGGCCAGAGATTCGAGTGAACTTAGGAAGGCTCCAACCCGGTCGGCGGCGGCGCGTGCCGCCATGCTGTGCGTCTCCAGGACCTGGTCTTTGAGCGTGTCGTGGTTGATGCCGATCAGCCGGGCGGTGAGAAGGCTCAGGGGGACCAGGCCGATGGCCGCAAGCGCAAGTGCGATACGAGTCATCAGACCCAGCTTGAAGCGTTTCATCTACCGCTATCCCCCCACCTCGTCGCCGTCACCGCGACGCCTTTTTCTCGCCAGTAGGGCTAGTCTATTGGATTGTGAGTCGTGGTGACCCCGGAAGAGATCTTGCCGCCAGCTGCGGTAAGATCTCTGCGTTCCATGCCAGAACCTAAATCAGTCCAGGTGCTTCTTGTCGAAGGTGACAGGCCGGCGCGGATTCTGCTCGAACGCGAGCTGCCGCACCAGGGGCAGGTGTGCGTCGCGCTCAAGGCCGGCGATGCTCTGCCTTCGTTGCTGGCCGACCCCGGTTACGACGTGATGCAGCTCGATCTGCGAGTGCCGGGCTCGGAAGGCGACGAAGCGTTGCGCATGTTGCGGGGAAGCGGCGCCGACGGCGAGATGATCCTGGTGGCCGACGCAGCGCCGAGCAAATCCGGTGCGGGTTCATTCCACACCCCGGAAGATGAAGAGGCCTACGATTTCCTGACCCGGCCGATGAACCCGGCCGAGATCGAGCGGATGTTGAGCGAGGGCGGCTCGCCCCTCACTTCCACCCGGTCCCGGGGCTCGGCCTCTCGATCGGCCGCAGAGACTGGAGCCTTGGCGGCGATCTTGGGATCGAGCCCGGCGATCGTCACCGTGCTGCGAACGGTGGGGAGGATCGCCGCTTCATCGGCCTCGGTGCTGATCTACGGTGAGACCGGTACCGGCAAGACGTTGGTCGCTCGCGCCCTACACGAGCTGTCCGAACGCAGGGACAAGCCGTTCGTCGTGGTCAATTGCAGCGCGTTTCAGGACCAGCTGCTGGAAAGCGAGCTCTTCGGACACGAGAGGGGGTCGTTCACCGGTGCCGTGGGCGCCAAGCAGGGCCTCTTCGAGGTGGCCGACGGCGGTACTCTCTTCCTCGACGAAGTGGCGGAGATGAGTTCCGCGATGCAGGCCAAAGTTCTGCAAGTGCTCGACAATGGTGTGATCCGGCGGGTCGGCGGCACCCAGGTGCGGCACACCGATGTGCGGATCGTCTCGGCCAGCAACAAGAATCTCTCCGAGCTGGTCAACAAGGAACAGTTCCGTAAGGATCTGCTGTTTCGGCTCAACGTCATCCGGCTGGAAGTGCCTCCCCTGCGCGATCGCAAGGAGGATGTCGCGGAGTTGGTGGAGCACTTCTTGCGCCGATTTCCCGCTCCCGGCGGTCAGGTCAAGACGGTCTCTCCGGCCGCGCTCCACCTGCTCAAGGAGTACCAGTGGCCGGGCAACGTGCGCGAGTTGGCCAACGCGATAGAGGGGTTGGTCCTGCTCTCGCCGGGAGATCTCATCACGCCGCAAGATCTGCCGCCGAGCATCCAACCGCCGCAAGTCTTCGAACTCGAGTCCGTCGAGGCGCCGCTGCCCATGTCGGAGATCGAGCGGCTGCACATCGCCCGGGCGCTGCGCTACACCGAAGGCAAGAAAGCACCGGCGGCGCGCCTCTTGGGCATCGACGTCAAGACGCTCAACAACAAGATCAGAGGCTACGCCATCCAGCTGTAGAAGCTGGCTGTGGCGAGCTGCCGAGAAGCGCACTGACACTGATCGCCAGCGCCGCCGCCGCGGCGTTGAAGGCGACGTCGCGCAGGTCGTAGTAGCGCTCGGGGATCAGGTATTGAATCCCCTCGTCTCCCCAGCCGGCGAGGCAAGAGAGAACCACGGCGCTGACCGCGGGCCAGCGACCGAGGGGGCCGAGTGACTTCGTCTCCGCGGCGCGCTCACGCCGGCGCCGGCGACAGGCGGCGTAGACGAGCAGCCCCAGGAGGCCGTATTCGATCAGGTGCAACTGCTCTTCCGGCTGGTGGGCCTGACGCAGGATCCAGCCGTAGATGGCGAGGATCGGGATGAGTAGCGAGGCTCGCCGCCAGCCGGGCCAGCGGCGCCACAGCCATAGGGCGAAAGCGAAGAAGGCCAGAGCGAAGAGGCATCCGACCGTGAAGCGCAGCCAGCCGGCATCGCGCAGCGGGTCGGTCACCTTGCGGATGAAGGGCAGCGAGGCGTAGATGAACAGCAGGTAGAGGCCGGCGGCGATCCACAGCTGGCTTTGCCGTTGCGGTAGGTAGCTCATTACCGCACGATGCTACCTGGAGGGGGCTCCGGTGTGGCGCTGGTGAGGCGATCTGTACCGCAGCGATGTGCGCTCGGGTGATACGGGGCCCAGGGGGTCACCGGGCTCCGTATCACCCGAAGCACGCTCACTCGGTCGGCGTCGGGCGGTGAGGCCCCGCGCCGGCCGAGAAAGAGGGAGATGAACCGTGAGTCAGTCCATCTGTTTGCGCAGCACGGTCGGTATGTCGTAGTCATCGACGTTCGACCAGTTGGGTCCGTAGCCTCCGGAGTCGTTGCCCATGTCTTGAGCCAGTGCCTTGCGGTAGAAGGGAACCTCATTGGACTCGGTTTGCGGCTGCGGTTCGGCAGCGACTTGCACCGCCGGCTCGGGAAAGCGTGGGCTGCGCATCATCGGTTCGGCGGCGACGCGCACCGGATCGGTTTCGCTGTGCAGTGAGTCGAGTAGCGCCACGTCACCGGCGGTGCCAGGTAGGTGGCTGGCGGATGGGCTGCCGTCGAAGCCGGTGGCGATGACGGTGACCTTCATCGATTCCTCCAGAGCGTGGTCGATCACCATGCCGGAGATGATGTTGGCCTGCGGGTCCACCGATTCGGAGATGATCTTGGCCGCCTCGGCGACCTCGTGTAGGGTCAGATCGTTGCCGCCGGAGATGTTGATCAAGACACCGCGGGCGCCTTCGATCGAAGTCTCTTCGAGCAACGGCGAGCTGATCGCCCGCTGTGCCGCTTCGATCGCCCGGTTCTCGCCCTTGGCGACACCGGTGCCCATCAACGCCATGCCCATGCCGGTCATGATGGTGCGCACGTCGGCGAAGTCGACGTTGACCTCGCCGGGGATGGTGATCAGATCGCTGATTCCCTGGACCGCCTGGCGAAGCACGTCGTCGGCGATGCGGAAGGCTTCGGAAAGCGGGGTGCCGCGCTCGACGAAGGAGAGCAGCCGTTCGTTGGGGATGGTGATCAGCGTGTCGACCGCTCCGCGCAGCTCTTCGACCGCCGCCTCGGCGATCTGTTGCCGCCGCCGCCCTTCGAAGCCGAACGGCTTGGTCACCACGGCGACGGTCAGGGCCCCGATCTCGGCGGCGAGGGAGGCGATGATCGGCGCCGCCCCGCTGCCGGTACCGCCGCCGAGGCCCGCGGTCAGGAAGACCATGTCGGCGCCGTCGAGGATCTCGAGCAGCTTCTCGGTGTCTTCGAGCGCCGCCTTGCGACCGATTTCCGGGTAGGCGCCGGCCCCCAGCCCTTTGGTCAGCAGACCGCCGAGCTGGATCTTGGTCGGTGCTGTCGACTTCTGCAGCGCTTGTAGATCCGTGTTGGCGGCGATGAATTCGATGCCGCGCAAGTCGGTGTCGATCATCCGGTTGACGGCGTTGCCGCCGCCACCGCCGACGCCGACGACACGAATCGTCGCCGGTGCGGTGAGTCTCTCGTCCAGCACGATGGGGGAGCGTTCGGCCACCTCCAGCAGCTGCTGTTTCTCCTGCTCGTTGTCTTCGTCAAACAAAATCATCTCGACCCCCTTGGTCCTGGGTAAGGACGTTTCTTCTCACTCTCAAAAGGCGTGGCATGGACTCAGAGCAACTCCGTGAACATGCCGCGCAAGCTGTTGATCATGGCGCGCACGCTCAGCGTTCGGCGGCGGCCGCGTTGTTGACTCTCCTCGGCGGACAGCGCGTAGAGCAGTAGGCCCGAGGCGGTGCACCAGGAGGGAGAGCCGATGACGTCCACCAGCCCTCCGAGGCCGCGCGGCAGGCCGTAGCGCACCCCGCAGTCAAAGATCTGTTCGGCCATCTCCAGCAGACCTTCCAGCTGTGCGCCGCCGCCGGTGAGGACCACCCCGCAGCGCGGGCTGTCCTCGAACCCGTGTTTGGCGAGATCGTTGCGCACCATGCTGAAAAGCTCTTAGGCCCGCGGCTGGAGGATTCCCGCCAACTCGCGCTTGGGCACGATCCGGGAGCTGCCGCCGGCGACGGTGGGCACCGAAATACCTGTGTCATCGATGACTAGCCCTTCCAGGCAGCAGCCGTGGCGCGTCTTGATCTTCTCCGCCTCGCCGAACGGCGTGCGCAGGACCATGGCCAGATCGTTGGTGAAATGGCCGGCGCCGACCGGGAGCACACCGGAGTGGTAGACCTCGCCATCGAGCACCAGGGCGTACTCGGCGGTGCCGGCGCCGATGTCGATCAGTAACACCCCCAACTCGCGCTCGTCCTCGGTGAGGATGGCGCGGGCCGTGGCGAGGGGCTCGAAGACCAGCTCGACGACTTCGATTCCGGCTCGGTTGACGCAGGTCAGCAGCGTCTTGGAGCGCGTCACGTTGCCGGTCACCAGGTGGACGGCGACCTCCAGCCGGCTGCCCAGCATGCCCATCGGATCGGCGATGCCCCCCTGCTCGTCGACCAGGAACTCCTGCGGGATGGAGTGCAGGATCTCACGGTCGGAGGGCAGTGCCGCCGACTGCGCCGCCTCCAAGACTCGGCGGATGTCCTGGCGGGTGATCTCGCGATCCTTGCGCGCCACCGAGACCATGCCGCGCGAGTTGACACTGCGCACATCGGCGCCGGCGACGCCGACGTAGGCGCGCGAGATCTCGACTCCGGCCATCACCTCGGCTTCCTCGGTGGCCTGCTTGAGCGCCTCCACGGTCGCCTCGACGTTGACGATGTTCCCCCGGCGGGTCCCCCGGTTCGGGGCCAACCCGCGGCCGACGACTTCCATCCCCCCGTCGTCGCCGCGTTGGCCGACCAATACCCCCACCTTGGAGGAACCGATATCGACACCTACGAAATACTGCTGTGGTTTGGCCATCGCCCTACCTCACCTTGATTGAGTCCGAGGTCCGTCCGCGCTGGGACGGGTCAGACGGTTCATCCGATTGCAAAACAATTCGTCGCGAGAACCGCAAATCCACCATCGCCAGCCCACCGGCGCCGAAGCGCTCTTCGATCCGTGGCAGCAGTTCTCGTAATCGATCTCCTCGCATGGTCACCGAGCCGGCCCGCACCCGTAAGTCGAAGGGCAGGGCCGTCGTTTCGATCACAAAGTCTTCGTCGTTGAGTGCTTCGAGCGCGATCAGCCCGCTGGCCCACAGCGGCTGCCGCGAAACCAGCTCATCGACCAGCTCCAGCGCCCGCGGCACGTAGTCGAGCCGTGGCAACGGCGGTGCCGCCCGCGTCGTTCTCGCACCTGTTTTTCCGCCTGCCTCTGCGTCTGCCTCTTCAGCCGGGGTCGCGTCGTAGCCGCGCACCACCAGCAGTCCGTCAGGCTCTTCGCCCGCCGCCAGGGGTGCGATCAATGCACCATCAGCGTCGGCATACCAGAACCGCTCGCCGTAGGTGACCAACGCCGCGGGTTGCCGCTCCTCGACCTCGACGCGCAAGGTGGCGGGCAGCTCCTTGTGAATCGACACACCGGCGACCCAGGGGTGGGCCGCGAGTTGGCGGTGGACTCGCGCCAGCGGCAGACTGATCAGATTGCTGCCGGTCAACGGAGCCAGGGAGCCGTCCACCCAGGCGACGGGAACCCGCGTCGTCGGCGTGACGGAGATTTCCGCCAGAGCGAAGCGCGGCGAAGTGAGCAGCCAGCCGGCCAGCGCCAGCGGCAGGGCGGTGATCAGGAGGCCGCGCAGGAGCCAGCGAGCAGCCAGCCGCCAAGGGTGCCGTCGCCGCCGGCGCGGTGCGGTGGTGGGGCGGCGGAAGAGGCCGCGCCCCGCCATGAGACCCGACTGCGCCGGCGTTTGGCCGTAGTGCGACCCGCCGGCGGTCAACGGATCGTTCCCATTCCATCGTTGAGTGGGGCGAGCGTGGCTCATGGCTCACTCCCCTCTTGGCGACCGACCAGCTCCGCCGCCAGCCGGTAGATGTCGCCGGCCCCGAGGGTCAGGATCACGTCGCCGGCGGAGATCTGCGGCGCCAGTAACTCGGGAGCGGCCTGCCAGTCGGCACAGTGGGATACGTCGTGATGGCCGCTGGCGCGGGCCGCTTCCACCACCAGCTGGGCGTCGATGCCGGCAATCGGTTCCTCGCGTGAGCCATAGATGTCGGTGACCACAGCGCGGTCGGCGGCGAGCAGCGCCCGGCCGAAAGCCTCGGCGTGGTCGCGGGTGCGCGAGTAGAGGTGCGGCTGGAAGACGGCGTGGACTTTGCCGCCCGGGAAGCTGCTGCGCGCCGCCTCCAGCGTCGCGGCGACCTCGGTGGGATGGTGGGCGTAGTCGTCGACCACCGTGGCACCGCGCCAGTGACCGAGCTTCTCGAACCGGCGGTGGACGCCGCCGAAACCGGCGAGCGAGTCGGCGATGGCGGCGAAGGGGATGTCGAGGCTCAAACCCACGGCGATGGCGGCCAGAGCGTTGCGCACATTGTGCGCTCCGGGCATCGGCAAATCGACCACGCCGAGATCCTCGGATTCGCCGTCGCCTCCGCGCAACCGAACGTTGAAGCGGCAGCCAAAGGGGCGGTGCTCGACCGCGGTGGCGGAGAGTTCCGCCTGGGGAGCCAGGCCGTAGGTGAGGATCCGCCGGTCCTGCATCGCCGGCAGGACTTCTTGGATGTTGGCTTCGTCGAGGCAGACGATGGCGCGGCCGAAAAAGGGCACCCGATCGACAAAGGAGATGAAGGCTGCCTTGATCTCGTCGAGGTCGGCGTAGGTGTCGAGATGGTCCACGTCGATCGAGGTGACGATGGCGATGATCGGCGCCAGGCGCAAGAAGCTGCGGTCGAATTCGTCGGCTTCGGCGACCAGGAAGTCGCTGCGCCCAAGTCGCGCACCGGTTCCGGTGACCCGCAGCCGGCCGCCGACGATGACCGTCGGGTCGAGGCCGGCGTCGACCAGCAGAGCGCCGACCAGCGAGGTGGTCGTCGTCTTGCCGTGGGTGCCGGCGACGGCGATGCCGTACTTGAGGCGCATCAATTCACCGAGCATCTCGGCGCGGCGCGCGACGGTGATACCGCGCTCGCGGGCGGCTGCGATCTCCGGGTTCTCGTCGGGAACGGCCGAGGATTTGACCACCAGATCGACGCCGTCGAGATGGTCGGCGCTGTGACCCTGGGTGATCTTGACACCGCGACTGGCGAGCCTTGCGGTGGCTTCGCCCAGCGCCTGGTCACAACCGGAGATCTCGAGATCGTAGTCGAGCAGCACTTCGGCGATGCCGCACATTCCGGCGCCGCCGATGCCGACGAAGTGGATGCGCGAGAGGCCGGCGAAACGTTGGAACATCATGCGCGGTTCCTCCGTTCGGCCTGCTCGGATCCAGCGGCGAGAGCTTCGATCTCGTCGGCGATGGCGGCGACGGCGTCGGGACGGGCGAGGCTACGGGCGGCCGCGCCCATCGCGGCCAGCCGGGAGGGATCGGCGAGCAGTTCGCTCAACGTAGAGGCCAGCCGCTCGCGGGTCGCTTCGGCGGAGAGCACCAGCCGGGCGGCGCCGCCATCGGCCAAGGCGCGAGCGTTGACCTCCTGGTGGCCGCCGGCGATGGCCAACGGTACGAAGAGAGCGGCGCGGCCGGCGGCGCAGATCTCCGCCGTGGTGATGGCGCCGGCGCGCGAGACGATCAGCTGGCAGCGGCCCATGGCGGCGGCGACGTCGTCGAGGAAGGGGGTGATCTCGATACCCCTATCGCCGCAACCCAGGTCGCCGCCCAGCCCGGCCTCGTCGTAGGCCCGCCGAGTGGCCTCGACGTGGGGGCCGCCGCACTGATGGAGGACGCTCAATTGGGGGGTGTGTCGTCGCACCCGCGCCACCGCGTCGGGCACCAGCCGGTTGAGTTGCAGGGCGCCTTGGCTGCCGCCGAGGATGAGCAGACGGGGGCGGCGGGCCGCCTCCTCGCTGACCGCAGGCAGGGCGAAGAAGGCGGGCCGCACCGGCACGCCGGTGAGCCGGGTGCGGCAGCGCAGCTGGCCGGCGGTCTCGGCGAAGGCCAGCACGGCGCACTGGGCCCAGCGCGAGAGCAGCCGGTTGGCGGTTCCCGCCTCGGCGTTGGGCTCGACGAGCACCGCCGGCCGGCCGGCCAGGCGGCAGCCGAGCACCGCCGGCACCGAGGCGAAGCCGCCGGTGCCCAGCGTGACGTCGACACCTAGCCGTCGCACCAGCCGCCGGGCGCGCAAGGCCGATCCGGCCAGGGTCGCCAGCGCCAGCGCCTTGCCGGCGGTGCCGCGGCCGACCCAGGGACGGGCCGCCAGCGGATGGAAGTCCATGCCACTGGTGGCGACGAGGCGTGCCTCCATGCCGTCGGGTCGTCCGGCGAAGCTCACGCGCCACCCCCTGCGCGCCAACTCGGCGCCGACGGCCAACGCCGGGAAGACGTGACCGCCGGAGCCTCCGCCGGCCAACAGCGCGTGTGGCGGGGCGGCGGTGGCGCCATGGGAAGAGTCGAGTGTGGCCATCCGTTCATCCGTGCTCCGAGATGTTGAGCAGAATGCCGCCCATGGTCATCGCCATGAGCAGGGACGATCCACCGTAGGAGATAAACGGCAGCGGCACGCCGGTGGTCGGCAGCAAGGAGGTGGCGACACCGACGTTGAGCAGCGCCTGGACCACCAGCAGCAGGGTGAAGCCGAAGGCCAGATGGCGTCCGAAGAGGTCGGGAGCCCGCAAGCCGGCGCGCAGGCCGCGCCACAGCAGCAGCGAGAAGCCGAGCAGAACCGCCAGGCCTCCCAGCAGGCCGAGTTCCTCGGCGACGATCGAGAAAACGAAATCGGACTCGGACTGCGGTAGGTAGTAGAGTTTCTGCACGCTCTGCCCCGGGCCGAGGCCGAAAATGCCGCCGGAGCCGATGGCGATCAGCGATTGCAGAGCCTGGTAGCCGTGACCGAGCGGGTCGGCCTCGGGATCGAGGAAGGAGAGCAACCGCGCTCGCCGATAGTCGGCCGACAGCGCCAGGAAGGCGGCGATGGGGACCAGCACGACGGCGGCCAGGGTTACCCAGCGCAGCTTGAGGCCGGCCAGAAACAACATCGTGGCGGCGATGCCGACGAGCAGGACGGCGGTGCCCTGGTCGGGCTCGACGATCACCAGCATGGCGGTCAGGCCGAGAGCGAAGAGCACCGGCACCAGCAGCTCAAGGCGGTTGACCGCGCCCTCTTTGCGGTCGATCTGGTAGGCGATGAAGGGGATGAGCGCCAGCTTCGCCACCTCGGAGGCCTGTAGCGAGAGGGGGCCGAGCAAGATCCACCGCCGAGACTGGTTGAGGCTCGGCTGGAAGAGCACGGCGACCAGCAGTCCGAGAGCGCCGAGCAGCAGCGAGTAGACGACCAGCGGCTTGCGCAGAATCTGATAGGGCACATGCATGGCGATGGCCAAGGCGATGAAGCCCAAGCCGGCGGCCAAAGCCTGGCGCATTAGCAGCATGTCGTTCACCGCGGTGCGCGAGCGCGGCGCGCTGACCGAATAGACCATCACCAGCCCGAAGACGACCAGGGCGACCAGGGTGGTGAAGAGGAGCTTGTCGAAGGCTCGTTTCTTAGCCATGACGCACCTCCGCCGCTGCCTCTACAGCCGCCGTCGCCGCCCTTGTGGTCAGCCTTCTCATCGCAGTTTCAGGGTCGACAGGCTGAGTAGGGCGAAGAGGATGGAGAGAATCCAGAAGCGCACGATGACCTTGGATTCGGCCCAGCCGGCGAGTTCGAAGTGGTGGTGCAGCGGCGCCATCTTGAAGATGCGCTTGCGACGCAACTTGAACGAGGCGACTTGCAGGATCACCGACATTGCCTCCATGACGAAGAGGCCGCCGACCAGCACCAGGAGCAACTCCTGTTTGGCGATCACCGCCATCATGCCGATGGCGGCGCCGATGGCGAGCGATCCGACGTCGCCCATGAAGACCTCGGCCGGGTGGGCGTTGAACCAGAGAAAGCCGAGGCTGGCGCCGACCAGCGAGCCGCAGAAGACGGCGAATTCGCCGGACCCCGGCACGTAGGGCACTTGCAGGTAATCGGTCAGCACCCGGTTGCCGGCGATGTAGGTGAAGATGGCGTAGGTCGAGGCGGCGATCAAGGTGGCGCCGATCGCCAGCCCGTCCAGCCCGTCGGTCAGGTTGACCGCGTTGGAGGCGCCGACCAAGACGAGGGCGACGAAGGGGACGTAGAGGATGCCCAGGTTCAACACCAGCGTCTTGAAGAAAGGGAAGGCGAGCGTCGGCTCGAACCCGTAGGTCGGCGGCAAGGCGAGCAGCGAGATGCCGGTCACCGTGCCGACCACCGTCTGGAGCAGAAACTTGGTGCGCGCCGTCAGACCGAGGTTGCGCCCCTGGCGCACCTTGGTGAAATCGTCGACAAAACCGATGGTGCCGTAGGCGAGGGTGGTGAACAGAGCGATCCACACGTAGACGTTGCCGAGGTTGGCCCACAACAAGGTGGGAATGGTCACGGCGATCAGGATCAGCACGCCGCCCATGGTCGGAGTGCCGGCCTTGACCTGGTGGCTCTCCGGGCCGACGTCGCGGATGTTTTGCCCTACCGATTGGCGGCGCAGCAAGCGGATGAAGCGCGGCCCGAGGGCCAGGCTAAGGGCCAACGCCGTCACCGTCGCACCGGCGGTGCGGAAGGTGATGTAGCGGAAGACGTTGAACAGTTGGAACTGATCGGCCAGCGGGAAAAGGAGCTGATAGAGCATCTAGGAGAGTCCTCCCGCGCTCGCTGCGAGTTCGCCGGCTCGTTCAAGTAGCGCCTCCACCGCGGTCTCGAGTCCGATGGCGCGCGAGCCCTTGACCAGCACCAAGTCACCCGGTCGCAGCTGGTCGACGGCCCAGTCGGTGGCGTTGCCGGCGGTCGCGAAGTGGAAGCAGTCGCTCGCCTCGGCTCCTGCTTCTCTGGCGCCGTCGAGCAACGCTTCGCTCAGTGGGCCGACGGCGACGAGTGGAGCGAAAGCGAGCTGTGTCGCCAACACTCCGCAGTGGCGATGCAGCGCCGGCGCTTGCCGTCCCAGTTCGAGCATGTCGCCGAGGATCGCCCAGTGGCGCGGGGCGCCGATTTGGGCGGCCAGCTCGGCAGCGCTGTTGAGTGCCAGCTCCAGTGCCTGCGGGTTCGAGTTGTAGGAATCGTCGATCAGCGTCACGCCGCCGACCTGCCGGTGGACGATTCCCCGGCCGCTTGGAGCCTCGGCGCCAAGGACGGCGCGGGCGATCTCACTCGGGCTGACCCCGAGTGCCCAGGCGGCGGCCGCCGCGGCCAGGCAGTTG